>NZ_JAESIQ010000024.1:0-41580 GCF_025289055.1 Collinsella aerofaciens | reverse complement strand
CGAGGCCGAGCGCAAAATGGATTCTAAAAAACACCTTGCCAAATAGGAGCGTCAGACCAGGAAACCCCCTTATCCGCGGCTCCGAAGGAGCAGGATAAGGGGGTTTCCATGGTCGAGGACGTTCTGAAAACTAAGTCCAGCACGGGCCCGGACAAACAACCTACTACAGGTCGATGTGCGATTCCTTGATCGGGAACGGCTCCGCGAAGTGGCACGCGCAGCAGTGACCAGGTGCAACTTCCTTAAACTCGGGAAGCTTCTCAGAGCAGATACCCTGAGCGATCGGGCAGCGAGTGTGGAAACGGCAACCGGTCGGCGGATCCAGCGGCGACGGCGGATCGCCAGCGAGGATGATGCGCTTGCGGGTCTTCTGGATATCAGGATCGGGAACCGGCACGGCAGACAGCAGCGACTGCGTGTACGGATGGTGAGGCTCGCTGTAGAGCGTCTTCCAGTCCGAAACCTCAACCATCTTACCCAGATACATAACGGCAACGCGATCGGAAATGTGCTGCACGACGGACAGGTCGTGAGCGATAAACAGATACGCGGTACCGAACTTGTCCTGGAGCTCCTTAAGAAGGTTCAGAACCTGGGCCTGAATGGATACGTCAAGTGCAGAGACAGGCTCGTCGCAGATAATCAGCTTGGGCTTCAGAGCGAACGCGCGGGCGATGCCGACACGCTGGCGCTGGCCGCCCGAGAACTCGTGCGGATAACGGTTGATGTGCTCGGGATTCAGACCGACGACGTCCAGCAGCTCGCGGACGCGCTCGATACGCTCCTCCTTGGTACCCACGCCATGAATGGTCATGGGCTCGGAGACGATCTCGCCGATGGTCATACGGGGATTGAGCGAAGCATAGGGATCCTGGAAGATGAACTGCATCTCGCGACGCATGTCCTTGATCTCATGCTTGCTCATCTCGGCAACATCTTTACCCTGGAAGAACACCTTACCGGCGGTCGGCTTGGTCAGGCGCATGATGGTGCGACCCGTCGTGGACTTACCGCAACCAGACTCACCAACCAGACCAAAGGTCTCGCCCGGATAAATCTCGAACGAAATGTCATTTACTGCAGAGACAACACGCTTGGAGAAGCGCTTGGCGAACATGCCGGACTCAGCGGGGAACTCCTTAGAGAGGTGCTCGACCTTCAGCAGCGGAGTACGCTCGTTGGTATCTGCCATTACGCCTCGCCTCCCTTCTTGGAATCCTTGCGCGTACGGGACGTCTCAGGAGCGTTCTTGAGGAACTCGGGGTCACCGGAGTAGTGGCACGCAGAGTAATGACCAGACTCGGTGACAACGCGCTCGGGGCGCTGCTTGCGGCACTTGTCCGTCGCATAGGGACAACGAGGCGAGAACACGCAGCCCTCAGGCAGGTTCATGAGCGAAGGCGGGTTGCCGTGAATCGGCGTAAGCGGCTTCTTCTCTTCGATGGCCTGCTCCGGGATGGAGCGGATAAGGCCCCAGGTGTAGGGGTGGCGACTCTCGTAGAAGATTTCCTCAGCAGTACCGAACTCGACGGGACGGCCGGCGTACATAACCATGATCTTATCGGCCATATCGGCAACGACGCCCAGGTCATGGGTAATCATGATGATGGCGTTGCCGTTCTTCTCCTGCATTTCCTGCATGAGCTCGATAATCTGAGCCTGAATGGTAACGTCCAGAGCCGTCGTGGGCTCGTCGGCAATCAGGATATCGGGATCGCAGGCAAGAGCCATAGCGATCATGACACGCTGACGCATACCGCCGGAGAACTGGTGCGGATACTCATTGACGCGCTTCTCGGGCTCGGGGATACCCACGAGGTCCAAAAGCTCGGTAGCGCGCTTGAGCGCCTCCTGCTTGGAGTAGCCACGGTGCAGACGAAGGCCCTCGCCCACCTGCTTGCCGATCTTATAGACCGGGTTCAAGGAGGTCATAGGATCCTGGAAGATCATCGCGATGTCGTTTCCGCGAATGTGCTGCATCTCTTCCTCGGTCATCTCGAGGATAGAACGACCGCGATAGCGAACGTCGCCGCCCTCGATCTTTCCCGGAGGCATCGAGATGAGGCCCATGATGGTCATGGCGGTCACGGACTTACCGGAGCCGGACTCACCGACGACACCCAGGGTCTCGCCGCGATCGAGCGTATAGGACACACCGTCGACAGCGCGAACGACACCATCCTCGGTATGGAAATACATCTTAAGGTCATCGACCTCGAGCAGATGCTGGCCCTCGGGAACCGGCTGGTCCTTCAGGTCCACATAGTTCTTGTTCTTCTTCATCCTTATGCGTCCTTCATCTTGACGTCGAGGGCGTCGCGCAGACCGTCACCCAGCAGGGTGAAGGCGAGCACCGTCGAGAGAATTGCCAGACCGGGCATGATCATCATCCAGGGAGCAGTCAGAAGATACTGCTGACCGTCCTGAATCATGGAGCCCCACGAAGGCGTAGGCGGAATAACGCCCATGCCGAGGAAGGACAGAGCGGACTCGGTCAGAATGGCGCCACCAATGTTCATGGTCGCGTAGACCACGATGGAGGCGACGGAGTTCGGGAAGATGTGACGCACTACGATACGAGCATCAGATGCACCCATCGCGCGCGCAGCGTCAACATAGTCGTTTTCTTTGACCGTCAAGATTGCAGAGCGGAAGACGCGCGCAATCGAAGGCCAGCCGAGAATACCGATGGCGATAAAGACGTTCTGAAGACCACGGCCGATAACGGCGATCATGGCGACAACGAACAGCACGTACGGGAACGCCAGGAAGATGTCCGCACAGCGCATGATGATCGTATCCCAGATCCCGCCGTAGAAACCGGCCAGAGCACCCATGACCAGACCGATCACCGTGGAGATCGCGGTGGCCATAATGCCGACGGACAGCGAAACGCGTGCACCGTAGATAACGCGGACGAGAATGTCGCGACCAAGGGCGTCGGTGCCAAACGGGTGCTCTGCACACGGAGCCAACAGCGACGTCTCGGCCATGGTGGTCGAGTCGGAAGCCGTCGGCGAACCGAGCCAGGGCTTAGCCCACAGATCTGCGGTCAGGGCAACCAAAACGACGATGATGATCCAGCAGACACCGATAACGGCGAGCTTGTTCTTGCGAAGACGCTTAAAAGCGTCACCCCACAGCGTGCGGGACTTGGCGGGAGCAGATGCGGCCTTGGTGGCGGTAGCCTGCTCCTGAGACTGAGAATCAGTTTCCTGCATGAGACGTACCTCCCTTAGGCCTTATCCGACGGACCGCCAAGGCGGATGCGCGGGTCGAGGAATGCATAGCTAATGTCGACGAGCAGGTTAATCACCATGACGACGACGACGATGAGCGTAACGCCGCCCATAACGATGGGCCAGTCACGCATGCTAATGGCGCGATAGACCTCATAGCCGATACCGGGCCAGTTAAAAACCGTCTCGGTCAGGATGGCGCCCGAAAGCATGCCACCAAAGTCGACACCAATATAGGTAACGACGGGGATGAGTGCATTCTTAAGCGCATGCTTGACGATGATCGCGCGATTGGAGAGACCCTTGGCCTTTGCCGTACGGATGTAATCCTGGTTCATGACGTCAAGCAGCTGCGAGCGCATAATGCGGGCGGCATAAGCGGTCGAAACCGAAGCCAGCGTAATGGTCGGAAGCACATAGTGCATCCAATCCTGATACTGAGAGCTGGAACCGCCGGCACCCGAGATCGGCATGGAGATTGCACCGCCCGTAGCGTCCTTGAGGATGACGCCAAAGAACAGCTGCAGCAACATACCGAGCCAGAAGGCCGGGACCGCAACGAGGATCGACGTGGTGAGCGTTACCAAAATATCCCAGAAGGAATAACGCTTTACCGCCGAAATGATACCCGCACCGATACCCATGATTGCCTCGAGCACGATGGCGCACGCGGCAAGTTTGACCGTATACGGATACTTCTGGGCAAAAATTTCCGTAACCGGCAGCTTGCGCTGATACGAATTGCCCAGATCGCCATGAAGCAGGCCGTTCATGTAATACAAGTAACGGTCCACGAGCGACGTTTGAACGGGGTCGCCGTTCTCGTCAAGGATCGCGTTGCCGTCCTCGTCCGACTGGACCAGGTGATAGCGGACGCGAAGCTGAAGCTCCACCTCGGGGGACAGAGCCTTGTCTCCACCGATCAGCTTGATCGGATCTCCCGGCACGATATTCTGAAGGGCGAACAGAATCAGCGTAACGCCCAAAAATACCGGGATGAACTGAAGCACACGTTTAACGATGTACTTACCCATACCACTCCCCTATCTAGGGATTAACCTAAATGGGATGCCGATCGCCAGACCGGCATCCCAAAATTACCATCAGCCAGTTTACCCCAGGTTAGGGAGAACTGTATGTTTCCCATGAGGTCTACGTAAATACTTGACCCTCACGGAAGCTGCAAACTCTTAGGCGAGCTCAGCGGTACCCAGCTCAGCGTGCTTCTGCGGATCGACATAGAGGTGCTTGATGCGATCGGAGCCGACGATGGTGTGCGTGTAGAACATCACCGGGATGACCGGGCAGTCGGCAGCGACCATAGCGTCGGCCTCCTGCATCTTAGCAACGCGCTCTTCGTCGTCAACCGTGGTGCGAGCCTCGTTGACCTTGGCGTCGAACTCGGGGTTGTTGTAACCGGAGCGGTTGTCGCCACCGAGGGAGTCGGAGTGGAACAGCGGATACAGGAAGTTGTCCATAATCGGGTAGTCGGCAATCCAACCCAGACGACCGAACTGATAGTTAAAGTTCTGGTACTGCTCGAGCAAGGCAGACCACTCAGGGGTATCGGAGACAGCGGTAACGCCAACCTTGGCGAGGTCACCGATGATGGACTCCATGATCTCCTTGTGGCCACCATCCTGGTTGTAGGAAAGGGTCACGTTAATGCCACGATCGCCGTTAGCGCCAGCGGGAGCAACCTTGTCCAGGTACTCGTTAGCCTTGTCGACGTCGTAGGCGCAGAACTCCCATGCGCCCTCCTTGTAGCCATCGATGCCCGGAGGAACAATGCCGTCGGCGGGGGTACGGGTACCCTTGAAGATAGTCTTGCAGATGGCCTCACGGTTGATGGCCAGGGAGATACCCCTGCGCAGGTCGGCGTTGTTGAACGGCTCGGCCGTGTTGTTGCAGGTCAGGTAGTAGGTGGAAGGCTCGGAGCCGAGCAGCATGCGCTCGCCGTCACCCATGGTGTAGCCGTCCTTGGACACGCCGCGATCCTTCTTGGCGGCGTCGATCTGAGCAACGGGAACGTCGCAGACATCGAGGTTACCGGCCTGGAACTCCTTGTAAGCGGTCTCCATGTCCTTGATGACCTGGAAGTGGATGCCATCGATCTTGGCCTTGTCGCCATAGTAATCGTCGAACTTCTTGAGGTTGATCTCCTGACCATCCTCCCACTTGCCGTCCATCATGAACGGGCCGTTACCGACCGGTGCAAGGTAGAAGCTCTTGGCATCGGACTCGGCGCACTCGGGAACCGGGGCCAGAGCCGGGTGAGAGGCGACGAAGGGGAAGTCGGCGTAAGCGGAAGACAGCTTGACGACGAGGGTCTCATCGTCGGGGCAGGTAACACCGCTGAGTTCAGTAGCGTTACCGGCAAGCAGATCGTCATAGCCCTCGACCATGGAAAGGTGATAGGAGACCTCGGAAGGGCCATACTCGGTAGCGATGGCCGACTTGGTGTTGACCAGACGCTCCCAACCGAGCTTGAAGGACTTGGAGGTAACGTCGTCACCGTTGTGGAACTTGGCCTTCTTGATCTTGAAGGTGAACTCGGTGGCGTCGTCGTTGGCCTCGAAGGACTCGCAAGCCAGCGGAACGATCTCGCCCTTCTCGGCGTCATAAGAGGTCAGAGCGTCAAAGAGCTGGTACTCGACCTGAGTGCCCTGGTCCTCCTGGACATTGTAGGGGTCGATGCAGACCGGGTTGTTGATGTAGAAGTTCAGCGTCGAACCGGACTCAGAACCGGAAGTGTCGCCGCCCTTCTTGCCGCATGCGGCAAGAAAAGCCATGGAGCTCGCAGCGAGGGTGCCGCCAACAAAGGCGCGACGACCCATAACGGGCTGGTGGAACATAGAATCAGCCATGCCATCCTCCTTATGAGATAGAACAAAGAAATGTTCAGTCGGACATATGTCGAGACAATCCGATCCGAACCATCAAAACGCCGCCCGCTGCTATGGCTGGTTATGCACAACGAACCAACGTTTCGCAATACAGTAGCGCATTTTATGCACGATTTGGGGCTAATTCCGGTTAACGGTCGAGAATTTCTTTAGTTGGGCGAAGTATGTGGGGATATTTTGACTCTGTTACAAATATGTAAACAAAAAGGGTCCCGCACATGCGAGACCCATTGCAAACGTATATACGCCGATGCTTAGTAGCCCACGATGCCCTGCGGGAAGAAGAACATGCACAGGACGACGCACACGGCAAAAACAACGGCCATAATTACCGTCAGGCGATCGAGGTTCTGCTCCATGACGCCCGTGGCAGAGCTGGAGTTATACAGCGAGCTAGCGATCATATCCGAAACGCCGGTGCCCTTACCGGAATGCATCAGGACGAGAATCGTCAGCGCCACGGCAGAGACAGCCCAAACGACAAACAGAAGAATCTGGAACGGACCCATAGATAAGCTCCTTAATAGAACAGTTCAAACTCCAGTACTGTACCACAATCCCCCGCTCTCCCCTACCTGCCACTCAAGGACGAGGTGGAAATGGCAGAAATACCAAAAAGGGGGTTGTCCGGTTGTGGACAACCCCCTTACTAGAAAACGGTATTTGTTTTCTCTTAGGCCTCGGTGGCGAGCACGCGGCCCGTCATCTCGGCGGAAGGCTCAATACCAGCCATGGTGAGCATGGTCGGAGCGATATCGGAAAGACGGCCGTCCTCGATACCGGTGAGCTGTGCCTTCTCATCAACGATGATGAACGGCACGCGGTTGGTGGTGTGAGCCGTAAACGGATGCTTGGAACCGTCGGAAGCAACGTCAAACATGTGATCGGCGTTGCCGTGGTCGGCGGTAATCAGTGCAAAGCCGCCCTTGGCGAGAATCGCCGGGACAACCTTGGACAGGGCATCGTCAACAGCCTCGACAGCCTTAACGGCAGCGTCGAAGACACCGGTGTGACCAACCATGTCGCAGTTCGCGAAGTTCACGATGTAGAAATCAGCGCGATCCTCGTTGATGGCGGCGACGAGCTTCTCGGTAACCTCGGGAGCGCTCATCTCGGGCTGCAGATCGTAGGTAGCAACCTTGGGGGAAGCGACGAGCACGCGCTCCTCGCCCTCCTTGGGCTCCTCGATGCCACCGTTGAGGAAGAACGTCACGTGGGCGTACTTCTCGGTCTCGGCAGTGTGCAGCTGCTTCAGGCCATTGGCGGCGATAACGTCGGCCAGGACGTTCTCGGGGAACGTCTTGGGGAAGGCGACCTCGACGTCAAACGTCGGATCGTACTCGGTCATCGTCACAAAGTGCGAAAGCTTGATCTGCTCGCGCTCAAAGCCGTCGAACTCCTTGTCCGTGAACACGCGGGTCATCTGACGAGCGCGGTCGGGACGGAAGTTGAAGAAGATGGCCGCGTCGCCCTCGTGAATGCCCTCGTTGTGGGCAGCGAAGGGCTCGACGAACTCGTCGCCGCGCGGGTCCTTCTCGTAGTAGGCCTTGATACCGGCAACGGGGTCGACATCGGCATCGGACGCGTTGACCATGACGTCGTAGGCGCGCTGGATGCGCTCCCAACGGTTGTCGCGGTCCATCGCCCAATAACGACCCGAGACGGTGGCAACGCGAGCGTCGCAACCGGTCTCCTCGGAAATCTTGGCCAGGAAGGCGCAGAACTCGCTCATGTAGCCAGCACCGGACTGCGGGTCGACGTCGCGGCCATCCATGAAGGCGTGGACACGAACGGTCTTGACGCCATGCTCGGCAGCCATCTTGACCAGAGCCTCAACGTGGTTCATAT
Source organism: Collinsella aerofaciens (assembly GCF_025289055.1). Taxonomy (GTDB): domain Bacteria; phylum Actinomycetota; class Coriobacteriia; order Coriobacteriales; family Coriobacteriaceae; genus Collinsella. The sequence goes on along the minus strand of NZ_JAESIQ010000024.1, from coordinate 33,587 downwards.
GAGAATGAACACCGCCAGGGCTCATAAGGCCCATGAGGTGGAGAGTCTTGCCGTCAGCCTTGACATCGTCCATAGCCTTGACAAAAACCTCGTTCTTGGCGATGGAGCCGTCCTTGATGGCATTGTTGATGCGCGAAAGCTCCTGGAACACGATGCGGCCGGCACCGATGTTGAGGTGACCCACCTCGGAGTTGCCCATCTGGCCGTCGGGAAGGCCCACGTCCTCGCCCGAAGCGCCGAGCGTGGTGTGGGGGTACTTCTCGTACAGGCCATCAAGGAAGGGCGTCTTGGCAGCGGCGACGGCGTTCTCGCCATCGGCCGGAGCAAGGCCGCAACCATCCATGATGATCAGGAGTGCAGGAAGATGACGTTGTGCCATATGTCCTACTCGCCTGCCTTGACGACCATAGAGGCGAAGTCGGCAGCCTTGAGCGAAGCGCCGCCCACGAGGGCGCCGTCAACGTCGGGCTTGGCGACGAGCTCGGCGATGTTGCCGGGCTTGGCGGAACCGCCATACAGCACGCGGATGCCGTTGGCGAGCTCCTCGCCGAACATCTCCTTGAGGGTCTCACGGATAGCGCCGCAGACCTCCTGAGCGTCCTCGGCGGTAGCGGTCTTGCCTGTGCCGATGGCCCAGATGGGCTCGTAGGCGACGACGACCTGCTTGGGGCAGGTGATCTCAAGGCCAGCAAGGCCAGCCTTGACCTGGTTCACGACGTGCTCGACATAGGTGCCAGCCTCGCGGACCTCGAGGGACTCGCCGCAGCAGAAGACGGGAACAAGACCGGCGGAAACGAGAGCCTTAGCCTTCTTGTTCTGATCCTCGTCGGTCTCGTGGAAGTAGTCGCGACGCTCGGAGTGACCGATGATGCAGTAGGTGCAGCCAGCGGACTTGAGCATGTCGCAAGAGGACTCACCGGTGAAGGCACCCTTGGCCTCCCAGTACACGTTCTGTGCGCCGAGGGCGATGGGGGCAGCCTGAATGCGGTCATGAACCGTGGTGATGTCGATGGTCGGAGGGCAGACGAGCACCTCGACGCCAGCCGGAACCTCGGGCAGAGCCTGAGCCAGCTCGTCGGCGAGCTTGGCGGCCTCGGCGACGTCGTTGTTCATCTTCCAGTTACCAGCGATAAGAAGGGTGCGATTAGGCATCGAGAAGCGCCTCCACTCCGGGTAGGGCCTTACCCTCGACGAGCTCCATGGAAGCGCCACCACCGGTGGAGATCCAGCTCATCTTGTCGGCCAGGTTGAACTTGTTGACAGCTGCGACAGAGTCACCACCGCCGATGATCGAGGTGCAGTCAGCCTCGGCGAGAGCCTCGGCGATAGCCTGGGTGCCGTGAGCAAAGTTGTCAAACTCGAAGACGCCCATGGGGCCGTTCCAGAACACGGTCTTGGCGCCCTTGACAGCCTCGGCATAGAGCTCCTCGGTCTTGGGACCGATGTCCATACCCTCACGATCGTCGGGGATAGCGTCGGAAGCAACAACCTCGGGGACAGCGTCCTCGCCAAAGTGATCGGCAACACGGTTGTCGATGGGGAGTAGGATCTTGACACCCTTCTCCTCGGCCTTCTTGAGCATCTCGCCGGCGCGCTCGACCCAGTCCTCTTCCTTGAGGGACTGACCAACGGACAGGCCCTGAGCCAGGAAGAAGGTGTAGGCCATGCCGCCACCGATGATCAGGGTGTCAGCGGAGTCGATGAGGTGATCGAGAACGCCGATCTTGGAGGAAACCTTGGAACCGCCGACGATGGCGACGAAGGGGCGCTCGGGCTCGGCGAAGATGCCGGTCAGCGTGTCGACCTCCTTCTCGAGCAAGAAGCCGGCGACGGCAGGCAGGTAAGCGGCGGGGCCCACGACGGAACCCTGGGCGCGGTGAGCGGTGCCGAAGGCATCGAGAACGAAGACGTCACCATAGGAAGCGAGCTTCTTGGCGATCTCGGGATCGTTCTTCTTCTCACGCTTGTCAAAACGGACGTTCTCGAGAACGAGGACCTTACCCGGCTCGACGGCGGCGACAGCCTCAGCAGCCTTCTCGCCGTAGGTGTCAGCGACAAAGGCAACGTCGAGACCAGAGAGCTCAGCGAGCTTCTTGGCGACGGGCTCGAGGGACAGCTCGGGCTGGAAGCCGGTGCCCTCGGGACGGCCGAGGTGGCTCATGAGGATGACGCGAGCGTTGTGCTCAACGAGGTAGTTGATGGTGGGCAGGGCAGCCTTGATACGGGTGGTGTCGCCAACGACGCCATCCTTGATAGGCACGTTAAAGTCAACGCGGACGAGAACGCGCTTTCCGTCGACATCGATGTCGCGGACGGTCTTCTTGGTAAAGGCCATGTTTGCTTCTACCTTTCGTACGTGTCTGCCTCCCATTACGGCAGACGATTTCTTATAAAAAGGGCGCGACCCTAGGGTGTAAGCCCTATAAGGCCGCGCCCTTCTTTAGACGCTCAACGAGCTATTCGCTAAAAGCTAAATTAAGCAACGAACTTCTCGAAGTACTTGATGGTGCGGACCATCTGAGAGGTGTAGGAGTTCTCGTTGTCGTACCAAGAGGTGACCTGAACGAGGGTCTGGCCGTTGCCGAGGTCAGAGCACATGGTCTGAGTGGCGTCGAAGATGGAGCCGTGGGTCTCGCCGACGATGTCGCGGGAGACGATCTGGTCCTCGTTGTAGGCGAAGGTCTCGGGGATGGTCTCGGCGTAGGCCTTCATGGCAGCGTTGACCTCGTCGACGGTGACCTTCTTGTCAACGACGGCGTAGAGGTTGGTCAGCGAGCCGGTCGGCGTCGGGACGCGCTGGGCGGCACCGATGAGCTTGCCGTTGAGCTCGGGGAGAACCAGGCCGATGGCCTTGGCAGCGCCCGTGGTGTTCGGGACGATGTTCTCGGAGCAGGCGCGGGAGCGACGGAAGTTGCCCTTGCGCTGCGGGCCGTCGAGCGGCATCTGGTCGCCGGTGAAGGCGTGGATGGTGGTCATGATGCCGGACACGATGGGAGCGAAGTCGTTCAGACCCTTGGCCATCGGGGCGAGGCAGTTGGTGGTGCAGGAAGCAGCGGAGATGATGTTGTCCTCAGCGGTCAGCGTCTCATGGTTGACGTTGTACACGATGGTGGGCAGATCGCTGCCGGCCGGAGCGGAGATGACGACCTTCTTGGCGCCAGCGTTGATGTGGGCCTGAGCCTTAGCCTTGCTGGTGTAGAAGCCGGTGCACTCGAGAACGACGTCGACGTCAAGGTCGCCCCAAGGCAGGTTGTTAGCGTCGGCCTCCTTGTAGATCTTGATCTCCTTGCCGTCAACGGTGATGGAATCCTCGCCAGCAACGACCTCGTGATCGCGAGCGTAGTTGCCCTGCGTGGAGTCGTACTTCAGCAGGTAAGCGAGCATATCGGGAGAGGTGAGGTCGTTGATAGCGACGATCTCGGAGCCCTCATGACCGAACATCTGACGGAAAGCCAGACGACCGATGCGACCGAAGCCGTTAATAGCAACCTTTACTGCCATTGTGTCTCCTTTCGTAAGGCCCCCGCGAGCTACAGCGCCCGCCGTTGAGGCCCACAAACTAACCACTCGCCTAATATACCTTTTTTTTGACTTGAATTTCACGAGAATGCTCGAAATTGAAAATCAAATTTACGTTAAAACGTTTTAAATACTAAAATAGCAGCTAAATCCATATATAAGTCGTTACTTCAAACTACTTGTTTGCTTCAATGAGCTTTTCAAGCCGTAAAACACGATGGTAGAGGGCTGACTTCGACAAGGGAGGGTCAGCCATCTCCCCCAAATCACGCAGCGACAGATCGGGATAGCGCTCGCGCAGGTCGCAAAAGACCGCCAAGGCATCCGGAAGCGTATCACGAAGGCCACGCTGCTCGAGCTCATCGATAAGCGCAAGCTGATGTTGGGCGGCACCGGCGCTTCTGGTCTGGTTGGCGAGCTCGGCGTTCACGCGACGGTTCACATCGTTCTTAACCAACTTGACCGCGCGCGCCTCCTCAATCTCGGCAACGCTGCGCTTGGCGCCAATCAGCTTTAATAGATGCTCGATTTCCTCGGCGCTCTTAATGTACACGGCATATGACCCCCGCCGTGCATTAACACGAGCATGGACCCCAATCTGCTCCAACAGATCGCAAAGCCCCTTGGCATATTGCTCGCCCTGCACAGCAATCTCCAAATGAAAATCGCCGCGTGGATCGGCCACGAAGCCGCCCGCGATGAGCGCGCCGCGGATATAGGCAAGTCTACAGCAAGGACGGGCAACGATATGTCGGGGTACGCCGGCGACAAGTCCTCCCCTACGTTCGAGGATACCCAGCAGAACCAAGGCCTTATCCAGGTCTGGCTGATCAGGCAAGGTGATGAGGTAGTTTCGAACCTTATGCAATACAGATTTACGGACGGTGAACTCCGTTTTGAGCTTAAGGATACGATGCGTCAGCGTGATCATCGTGCGCGCGACGGCTCCCGTCTCAGTCGCAACCGTCAAACGATACCGCCCAGAGCCGGTAAGCGAGAGCGTACCGCTCACGCGCGTGAGGGCGGCAAGCGTCGACAAGTCGCAGTATTCACATTCGGGTTCGCAGCGCGCAAGCTCGTCGCGCACCTCAGCGGTAAACGACATGCAGGCCTATGCCTTCGTGTTGGCGCGCGACAGGTCGCGGTGGGAGATGCTCACATGATACTGAGCGCCTTCCAGGTAACGGGCCGTGGCCTCGGCAATGGCAACGCTGCGGTGCTGGCCGCCCGTGCAGCCGATGGCGATAGAAAGCTGCGGCTTACCCTCCGCGATATAACCGGGCATGACCGTATCGAGCAGCTGTGTCCAAGCCTTCCAAAACTCCTGCGTCTTGGGATGGTCCAGAACAAAATCGGAGACCTTTTTATCGAGACCGGTCATCGTGCGCATCTCGGGATCGTAGAACGGATTGGGCAGGAAGCGGACGTCGATCATAATATCCGCTTCGACGGGCATGCCGTGCTTAAAGCCAAACGAGAACACGTGGACATCCATAAGCTGCTGGTCGGACAGCTCGGAAAATGCCATACGCAGCTTGTTGCGCAGCGCAGAGGTGCGCAGACGGCTCGTGTCGATAATCATATCGGCTCGGTCGCGCACGCCCTGCAGCTGAAGGCGCTCGCGCTGAATGGCATCGGCCGTAGTCTCCCCCGGCTTGGCAATGGGATGACGGCGGCGATTTTCGCTGTAGCGACGAATCAGCACCTCGTCAGAAGCCTCCAGGAACACGATGTCGCAGCTCATCTCGCGCTCTTCGAGAGCGGCGACCGCATCGAGCAACTCGTCAAACAGTCCCTGGCTACGCAAATCGCAGGTGACGGCGAGATGCCTGCCCACGCCCGTATTGATGCCGACGAGCTCGGCAAGCTGGGCGATGAGACGCGGAGGCAGGTTATCGATGCAAAAATAGCCCATGTCCTCGAACACGTGCATGGCCTGTGTGCGGCCTGATCCGGACATTCCGGTGATGATGACGATATCGGGGATGCGCTCCGAGCGCTCCGCCGCATCCATGGCATCTCCCTTTTGCATGTGTTGCCTCCCGAAAACAAGCGCGGGACCCAGCAACCCGGATCCCGCGCGGTCAATTGCCTATATTGAGTATACCGCCCCGAGCGGATACGAGGCCTGTCTTACGCCTCAAGCGCAGCCTTGAACCAACTCGTAATACTCGTGGGGTGCGTGATGGCGGTGCCGACGACAACGGCCCAGGCGCCAGCATCGATCGCGGCGCGAGCCTCCTCGGGCGTATGCACACGACCCTCGCAAATGATGGGAAGGCCGGGGAATTCCTCGGTCGCCTGACGCAGGAGCGGCAGATCGGGGCCATCGGCCTTGGTGCAGTCGATGGCGGCAACACCATGAGACAGCGTGGTGGACACCAGGTCGAAGCCCATGTCGACAGCACGACGAATATCCTCGATGGTGGCACAGTCGGCCATCAGGAGCACGCCCTCCTCGTGCAGCGGACGGAAAGTATCTTCGACGGTCTTGCCATCGGGACGCGGACGATCGGTGGCGTCGATCGCCACGATATCGGCACCCGCAGCAACGCAGGCGCGAGCGTGGCGCAGCGTCGGCGTGATGTAAACGCCCTCGTGCCCATCCTTCCACAGGCCGATAACAGGAACCTCACAGCGACCCTTAATGGCGGCAATGTCGGCAAGGCCCTGGCAGCGAATGGCGGCGGCGCCGCCGAGCTCGCAAGCGCGAGACATTTGAGCCATGGTCTCAGGCGTACGAAGCGGCTCGCCCATATACGCCTGAACGCTCACGACGAGCTTGCCCTTCAGGGATTGAATCAAAGGATCGACGGTCATAAGGCTGTAACCTTTCTCAGAACAGCCTCCCGAGGCGTGTTGTCTCGGGAGGCTCCTACAGAAGATACGTTTACTTCAACGAGGCAAGAAGATGCTCAGCGGCACCGATGAGCGGAGCATCGCCCTCCAGAGAACCGATGAGGATCGGCGTGTCCTGAAGCGGATCGAGCGCCTGGCTGGCATAGCCCTCGTGTACCGAATCCTTCCACGTCTGTGAACGCCAATCGGGACCTTGGTGAATCACGCCACCCGAAAGCACGATGACCTCAGGGTCCAGGATGTTAGCGAGCGAGCCCAAGCTGGCACCCAGCGCAAAGCCGGCGTCATGGATGACCTCGGTCGCCTTTGCGTCGCCCGCACGGCACAGGTCGTTCACATCGCGACCGACCGAAGGACGGCTGGGGTCGACGCGACCAAAGCGCTCATCGTACATACGACCAATGGAAGTGCCCGAAGCAACCGACTCCAGATGGCCGGAACGCCCGCAGGCGCAGGGAATACCGGCGGCAGCCGAGCACTCGATGTGGCCCATATGGCCGGCAGCACCATGGAAGCCCTGCATCACGCGGCCGTTCTCGACATATGCGCCGCCGATGCCCGTACCGATGCCCAAACACAAGACGGAGAACTTGCCCTTGCCGACGCCCCAGTGGGCCTCGCCCAGAGCATGAGCCTGCACGTCGCCTACAACGGCAACGGGAAGGCCGAGGTCCTCGCGCAGACGCGGCCCCAACTGAACGCCGGACCAGCCGGGCATAATCTCATTGGCATACGCGATGGCGCCCGTCTTGGGATCGACGACACCGGCGGCACCGATGCCGACGCCAAGGACCTCGACATCGGGATTCGCCTCAAGAGCGGCCTTGATGGACGCCTCGATACGCTGGAAGACAGCCTCGCCGCCCTCCTGGGCCTCGGTGGGAACCTCAGCTTCAAAGACCGGATGGGGCACGCTGCCGTCAGCCGGGTACTCCATAATGGCGGTCGCGATCTTAGTTCCGCCGATATCGACAGAGCAGACGTACTTGTTCTCCATGTCGTTCTCCTTCGGAGACAAAAACAACTACAGGAAATGCGCCGTCAGGCTAGCCGTCACAGCGCGGTAAAGGTTTTCCAGGTGCCCGAGATCGCCGAGAAACCGTGCGGCCATTGACCTAATGGGTCATGGCCGCACGGTTGAACGGCGAGGTCGGGTGCCTGGGAAAGCTTTAAAGGAGACCGTTGTCCTGGAGGACCTTGCGAATCGCCTCGACGTTCTCACCGGTCATGGCCTTCACCGGGCGCGGCATGGTCGGGCTGTCGAAGATGCCCATGAGGTTCATAGCGGTCTTGAAGGCGCCGACGCCACCGGCATAGCCCTGGACGCCCGAGGTGACATCCCAGATGTGCGAAATCTCATTGAGGCGATCCTGCTCGGCCTTGACGGTAGCCCAGTCACCAGCCTGAGCGGCCTTCCACTGACGAACGTAGCCCTCGGGCTCAACGTTGGCGAGGCCCGGAACGGAACCGTCGGCGCCAGCGAGATAGGCACCGTCGACGACGACCTCATGGCCGGTAAGGATGCTCATCGGATGGCCGTTCTTCTCGTTCTCCTGAATGAGGTAGCGGAACGAGATGTCATCGCCCGAGGAATCCTTGACGCCAGCCAGGACGCCCTCGGCGCCGAGCTTAGCAAGGAGCTTCCAGGGGAGCTTGGTGTGGACGCACACGGGGATGTCGTAGGCGAAGATGGGCAGGTCGAGTTCCTCGTGAAGGATGCGGAAGTGCTCCTCGACCTCGGTCATGCCCTGCAGGGCATAGAACGGGCAGGTGGCGACGAGCGCATCGGCGCCCAGCTCCTGGGCGACCTTGCCGTGCTCGATCATGCGCTCGGTCTCGGTGTCGATGATGCCGACCAGAACGGGAACGCGGTGGTCGACGATGCGCACGGCCTCGGCGACAATCTGGCGACGGCGCTCGTCGGTGGAGAAGACGACCTCGCCCGAAGAGCCCAGGAAGAACAGGCCATCAACGCCGGCATCGATCATGCGGTTGATGCTGCGCTCAAAGGAGGCAACATCGAGCTGGTGGTCTTCGGTATCGGGAACAACGACGGGAGGGATAACGCCGGTGAATTTCTGAGTTGCCACAAGAATCTCCTTAGTTGTCTGGCGGGCGGCCCTATGCCGCCCACTCTTGTTGGCAGTGTCCAGGCCGCCTAGGCCAAAGAACACGGATAGAACGTTTGGTTAAAGAAGTCGACGACTTCGTTTTCGAACGCATTGATGCGCTCGTGAGCGTATTTGGCATAGATGATATGCCTCCGGTCACACTCAAGACCGTTGAATACGGCAAACTGGCCCTTGGGATCACTCACGGTATCCATGAGCGATGTGCCCATGAGCACCGAGCCACGAACCCGAGGCGACAGCGTCTCGAGACCGCTGGGAAGCGGATTGGCAAGCGCCGTGCAGGCAAGGCCCCGCTCGTCCAGAGCAGAAACCGCCAGCGCGACACCGCCGCCAAGGCCCTCGCCCCATGCAAAGATGCGGTCGGGATCCATGCCATCAAGGTTGCGCGCAACCTTCGCCAACGCGCAGCCCCAACGGACACGCTCGACAAAAGCAGGCGAGGTAATCCCCTGCTGCAGATCGCTGGATCCAATAGTCTCATCGTCCAGCGCAAGCACGGCATATCCCATGGCGGCAAACCGCGTCATGTGATGCCATCCCCGCACGGGTCGGTCGATGTCATGGAACATCAGACACAGCGGAACAAGCTCGGATCTTCGGGCGCAACCAGAGGGCTCAATCAAACGGCCGTGCACGACATACCCGCCGAGCTCAAAGGAAACCTCGGAGTAGCGCGCGCACGGATTTGCGAAATCAATCGCCGTAACGGTCAGCCCGCAAACCTCAAGGTCCGAAGCGGCTGTCTCCAACTCGGAAACATCCACAGAAGCATCGCCGCGCCAATCCCGGAAATCAGAGAGCCTTGACGAAACCGTCCCAGGAATCCCCGCAAGCTCGGGGACAATCAACTCTTCGATATTGCTCTCGCACTTAGACATGAGCCTCCCCTCCCTCGCAGAAAAACGGAATGATCAGATCATCAAAGTCCTGAATCTCCTCGTGGCCAAAACCTTCAAAGAACTCATGACGCTTTTCACAGGTCAGGTTGTTGTAGACCGCAAACTGCGTCGCCGGCGGGCAGACGATATCGGCTGTGCCCGTGCCAAACAGCACGGGGCATTTGACCATGGGGGCAAAGTTCTTGGAATCGAAGTACGCCAGCTTGGCATAGGCTTCCTCGATACGAGTCGAGTCCTCGTCAAACCAGCGAGACCAGTAGCGCAGACCCTCGTAGGCAATGTCGTCGGCATCCAAATCCCAGACCAGGCGGAAATCCGATAAGAAGGGATAGAGGATGGCGGCGCGATTGATGAGCTCGCTGTTAAGCGCGCAGGTCGCAATGCCCAAACCGCCGCCCTGCGACGCGCCGTTCACAAACACACGGGCAAGATCGATGCCCTCGAGCTCGCGAACGATAAGGCACAGAATGCGGATATCCTGATGTAGGCGGACATAGTAGAGGTTGGCTGGGTCGCCGTCGATACCGGCGACGATATGGCCCGCGACCGTCGTGCCCTCAAATCCACCAATGTCCTCGGAGGGGCCTCCTTGGCCAGGACAATCGAGAGCAATGAGCGCCATGCCCATGCCCGCAAACGACGCTTGCTCAAACCAGCTGCGGCTCGCACCCGGATATCCATGGAACTGAAGTACCAATGGCACGTGCTCGTCCGAGACAGGTTTAAGGTACTTGGCATGCAGGCGTGCACCACACATGCCGGTATACCAGAGGTCGAAAAACCGACAGGTCGCGGAATCCGCAACCGAAGCCGCCTCAATCGCATAATCGAGCTCGACGGCGTCGGCCTCGGCCATGCGGTCCTTCCAAAAGAAATCGAAATCCGATGGACGGGGCATAGCGCCTCGATATTCACCAAATTGCTGTTGTAGCTCCTGAGCACTTGGCATGGCTCGTGAACCCAACCTTTCGAAATCGCAACGGAGGTGCGCCCGGTAAGGGAACCGGGCGCACGGGAGGGAAAGCGAGGCTACTCGCCGAGCTTGGGATGCAGCAGCGACGGCGCAGCGCCGAGCAGCATCTTGGTGTAGGGGTCCTGAGGGTGCTGGAAAACCTGCTTGGCCTCGCCCTGCTCGACGATCTTGCCGCCATTCATAACGATGATGTCGTCAGAGATATAGCGGACCGTCTGGATGTCATGGCTGATGAACACCATGGCCAGGCCGAGCTCCTTCTTAAGGTCGGTCAGCAGGTTCAGAATCTGCGCGCGGACCGAAACGTCCAGAGCCGAGGTGGGCTCGTCGGCGATGATGGCATCGGGGTTCAGCGACAGGGCACGGGCAATTGCGACGCGCTGGCGCTGGCCGCCCGAAAGCTGGCCGGGAAGAACCTCGGCGGCGGAGCTGGGCAGACCGGTGAGCTCCAAGAGCTCCTTGACGCGCTTCTCCTGCTCGGCCTCGGTACCCAGGTTGTGGACGCGCATGGGGTCGAGCAGTTGCTCGCGAACGACCATGCGGGGATTGAGCGCCGTGGCCGGGTTCTGGAACACGACCGAGATGACGCGACCCATGTGGCGACGGTCCTCGGCGGTACGCTTGGTAACGTCCTTGCCCTTAAAGTAGACCTTGCCGCTCGTGGGGGCCTGCAGGCCGCACATGACGTTGGCGGTGGTTGACTTTCCGCAACCGGACTCGCCGACGATGCCGATCGTCTGGCCGGGCATGAGCTTAATCGTTACACCCTGGACGGCGTGAACCAGGTTGGGGTGCAGAATCGAGCCGGTACGGGTCCTAAAGGTGACGTGGACGTCATCAAGGAAGATGATCGGCTCGACGCCGTTGACTGCGGTCTCGCTCATCTACATCACCTCCGCGTGAGGGGTCAAACCATTTGCCTTGAGCACCTCATCGGGGAGCTCGGAATAGAAGTGCTCGGTGCCGGGCACGCGCTTGAAGACCGGACGGGTGTCCAGGCCAATGCGCGGATGGCTCGAGCGGGGCGCGAAGCGATCGCCCTTGGGGAAATCGCGCGGGCTCGGAACGGCGCCGGGCACCTGGTGCAGGCGGCCCGAACCGCTCTCGATGGACAGGACGGAACCCAGAAGGCCGCGGGTGTACTCGTGAATCGGGTTGGTGAGCAGCTCCTTGGTGGGCGCCTGCTCGATAACCTGGCCGGCGTACATAACCGTGATGTTATGGGCAACCTCGGCGACCAGAGCCAGGTCGTGCGAAACGAAGATCATGGCAAAGCCGAGCTTGGCCTGAAGGTCGTTGAGCAGCTTGATGACCTGCTTCTGGACCGTAACGTCCAGAGCGGTCGTGGGCTCGTCGCAGATGACCAGCTTGGGGTCGCGGGTAAGGGCCATAGCGATCAGAACGCGCTGACGCTGACCACCGGAAAGCTCGTGCGGATAGCTCTCGAGCGTACGCTTGGGGTCGAGGCCCACGAGCTCCAGGAGTTCCTCGGCGCTACGGGTGCCGCCGCGCTTGGTGAGCTGCTTCATCTGGGCAGAGATGAGCATAGAGGGGTTGAGCGAGGACAGGGCGTCCTGATAGACCATGGCGATATCGGTACCGCGCAGGCCGAACCACTCCTTCTTGCTCATCTTGAGCAGGTCGCGGCCCTCCCAGAGAACCTCACCGGAAAGATGCTCGTCATCGTCGGTCAGGCCCATGATGGCCAGCGTGGTGATGGACTTACCGCAGCCGGACTCGCCTACCAGGCCCATGGTCTGGCCGGGACGGACGTCAAAGTTGACGTGGTCGACGACGTTGATGTCACCGTGGTGCTCAAACTGGATGCAGAAATCGCGGACCGAAAGAATCGGCTCAACGGACTCATCGGGCACATGGCGGTCGTTACGCTTGAGCTCGACATCGCGCAGGGCGCCAAGACGGGCGGACAGGGACTGAGCCTGCTCCTTGTAGGCACGAACGGGGTCAGAGACCAGCAGGTCGGCCTCGCGACGCTTGGAGGAATCGGTCGGATCCAGGGCGGCGGAGGGAGCGGCAGCCATAGCGTCGGTAATGCCCTCGGAGAGGATGTTGAGCGCCAGGCAGGTGATCATAATGGCCAGGCCCGGGAACAGTGCCTGCCACCAACGGCCAGCGAGCACGCCGCCGCGGGCGTCGGCGAGGATGTTGCCCCAGGTAGCGGTGGGCTCCTGGATGCCGGCGCCGATGAAGGTCAGCGAGGCCTCGAAGATGATGGCGTCTGCGACCAGGGTAACGGTGAAGACCATGATCGGAGCGATGCAGTTGCGCAGAACATGCTTGATCAGAATCCACGGAGCCTTGGCGCCGGACACGATGACCGCGCGGACATAGTCCTCACCGTACTCGGACACGATGTTGGCGCGCACGATACGGGCGATCTGCGGAGTGTACATAAAGCCGATGGCGAAAATGATCGACGGCACGGAATTGCCCAGGATGGAGACGAAAACGGCTGCGAGGGCGATACCCGGGATGGACATGATGATGTCCAGGATACGCATGATCGCCTCAGAGATAGACTTGCGCGAAACCGCTGCAAGAGCGCCGACAACGGAACCACAGACCAAAGCCATGGCGGTAGCACCAAAGCCGATAATCAGCGAGTAACGACCACCGTAGAGCATACGCGACAGAATGTCGCGGCCCTTATCGTCGGTACCGAAGATAAATCCGTTGCCGGGAGCCTGGCGAGCCGTAAAGATCTCGACCGGGCTATAGGGGGCAAGAAGGGGCGCCAAAATCGCAGTCAGGGCGACCAGCACCAGCACGACGGCGGCAATCTTAGAAGACAGCGTCATCTTCTTCCAGCCACCGAGCTTGAGCCCCTTGGAGGCAGCCTTCTCGAGCTGCTCGGTTTGCTTCTCTCGAATCTTTACCATAATCTACACCGTCCTGATGCGCGGGTTGATGAGCAGGTAGAGCATGTCAACCACGATGTTGATGATGATGAAGGCAAGAGCAACGACGATGACGACGCCCTGAACCAGGTTCGCCTCGTTGCCCTGAACGCCCTGCAGAATCGCAGTACCCATGCCGGGGAGGTTGAAGATGACCTCGATGACGACGGCGCCGCCCATGAGGTAGCCGATCTTAAGACCGAGGGTGGTGACCGGGGTGATCAGCGCGTTGCGCAAAACGTTGATGCCGACGACGACCTTCTCGGGAACGCCGGCGCCGCGGGCCATACGGACATAGTCCTTATCGAGCTCCTCGACCATGGCCGTACGCACGATACGAGTCATCTGGCCCGTCAGCGGGAATGCCAGAGCGATAGCGGGCATGATCATACGTCCCAGATAGCCAGCCGGGTTGGTGGTGAAGTGAGGCAGAGCACCGGACGCCGGGAGCACCTTAAGGTAGGAAGAGAACAGCAGGATCAACAGAACGGCAAGCCAGAACGACGGGGTTGCCAAGCCGGCGATGGAGAAGACGCGGATCACTTGGTCCGGCCATTTATCGCGATACAGTGCCGCGATGACGCCGAGCAAAAACGAGACGACCGCGCCGATGGCTAGACCGATGAAGGTCAGCTGCATCGTGACGGGCAGGGCCGTGGAGATGCGCTTGGCAACAGAGTTGCGAGCAGCACCATAGGTGCCCATGTCACCATGGATCAGATCGCCCATGTAGCGCACGTAGCGCACGGGCCAGGGGTCGTCCAGACCATACTTCTCATGGTACTCGGCAACCGCCTCGGGCGAGGCACCGTCACCCAACGCCGTATAGGCGGGGTCGGTCTTGGAGAACGACATAAGGAAGAACACCAGGACGGTGACGCCCAATGCCATGATCGGCAGCGCCACGAGACGCCTTCCAATCAAACGTAGAAAGTTGTTCACGTTCTCTCCCCTTTCTTTTGTCGGTAGGACCAACTGGTATATGAGTATGGATACTCATTACAAGACCCGAGCGACATCGAGGCCGCCCGGGTCTTTGTTTCAACTATGAGGACGTTGCCTTACGACCGACGCCCCACATATGACTCAAGCGAGTCTTAGGCCTTGACGGTCGCGACGCCCCTGAAGGACATGCTCGTCGTGCCGATGCCCTTGAAGCCATCGAGGGCCTCGCCGTTGGGCGCGGTGGACGGATCGTCCCAGGAAGCGGAAACGGTCTTGACGTGGACAACGGGGTACAGAACAGCGTTGTCGGCGATGATGTCGAAGCACTCGTTCCACTTCTTCTGCTGCTCGTCGCCCTCGGCGGCAAGAGCCTCGTCCATGAGACCGTGGAGCTTCGCCCACTCAGCGGAATCCTTCCACGGGCAACGGGTCTGCATCCAGACGTTGTCGCCATACCACCAGTTGAGCAGCAGGTCGGGGTCGGCGCCGAAGCAGGACGGATCGCCAGGGGCAAGGAGGATATCGTAGGCCTCGCCGCCGTCGATGGCAGCGTAGGTGGCCGGCGAGGTATCGGTCTGGATAGTCACATCGAAGCCGAGAGCGTCGAGGTCGTTCTTGACCTGAGCGGCCATGCCCTTGATCTGCTCGTTGTCGGTGGTGCGCAGGGTGATGGCGCCCGGGGTGATGCCAGACTCTTCGATGAGCTTCTTGGCCTTCTTGGCGTCAGTCTTGTACACCGTGGAAGCCTCATGATAGTTGGTGAAGCTCTTGGGCAGGTAGCAGCTGGCAGCGGTAGCAAGGCCGGCGAAGGTGTTGGTAATCATCTTCTCGGTGTCGAGCGCGTACATGACGGCCTGACGGACCTTGACGTTGTTCCAAGGCTCCTTGGCGACGTTGAACATGATGAAGCGGGTGCCGAAACCCTGGACGTTATCGATCTTGCAGCCGGCGCTCTCGAGCTGGTCGACGGCGTCAGCGGTGACGAGCTCCATAACGAGCGTGGAGCCCTCCTGCTGAGCGGTAACGCGAGCGGTGGGGTCGGTCAGGATGCTGTACTGGATCTTCTTATCCTCGGCAGCATACTCACCGTTGTACTCGGGGTTGGGAACCAGGGTGATCTCGGTATCGGAGATAGAGTCGTACATCCAGGGGCCGGAGCCGATCGGCTGCTTAGCGCGATCCTCCTCGGCCTGGGTAGCCGGGGTAACGCGGATGATGGCCAGACGATCCTTGAGCAGGGAGAAGTTGGGGACCTTGGTCTTGACCGTTACAGTGCTGGCGTCCTTGGCCTCGATGGACTCGAAGGGCTGGAAGAACGGAGCATAGGTAGCAGAAGCAGCGCAAGCGGTGTAGGAGGCAACGACGTCATCAGCAGTGACCTCGGTGCCATCGGAGAACTTGGCGCCCTTGCGGATGGTGACCTCGAAGGTAGTGTCGTCCACGGACTTGGGATCGTCGGTGGCGAGCTCGTTGAAGGTGCTGTAGTCGTGGTAATCGATGCCATAGAGGCCCTCGATGACGTGCCAGTTAGCACCCAGGCCCACAGCGGAGCCGGTGCTGGCGGGGTCGAAGCTGGACGGAGCGTAAGCGGAACCAGCGGTGATCACGCCGCCGCCACGGTTGGCGGAATCGGTGGAACCGGAAGCGGAACCCTCGTCGTTGGAGCTGCCACCGCAGCCGGTGAGACCAAGCCCTGCGACAGCAGCGACGCTGCCGGTGAGGCCGAGGAACGAACGCCTGGACATACCCTTGTTGATGATGGCCATGTCTTCTCCTATCAATAGAGAATCTTACCCGGGAGCACCTAGACTTGCCCCCGCGCAACTTGCGGACGATATATACCTTACCTACCGACGGACCCAACTGAGGTGCCGCGCTCGGCGACCGATACATACATACGCTTGAACGGTATTTACTACCGTTCACCGAATTCATTGACAAACGATTCGCCAGACAGTATGTATCGACGAGGTGAGATATCAGTCTTCGTCAACCCGCAGGATAGCAGGGTTGTTCACCATGGCTAGTCAAACGTTTTAGCGTTAATAAAACCCGAAATCGACAGGTAATCGCCGCGAAATAAATGATTGAAAATCGGCCAATCATGTATATCAGTTGTTTAGAAGCACGTTTAGTTTTCGGAACGGCTGGCCGATGCCTGGGCGCGCTCGGCATTCCATGCAACAAGTGCCTCGTGGACCGCTTTGGCGACATCGGCCGGAACGCCTCGAACTTCCGCAATCTCCTGCTCGCTTGCCGCGCGCAAACGCTTCATCGAGCCAAAATGGCGCATAATGGCACGTTTTCTAGTGGGTCCCACGCCCGGAACGTCGTCAAGCACCGAAACCGTCATAGCCTTATCGCGCAACTCGCGGTGGAACGTAATCGCAAATCGGTGGGATTCATCGCGAACCTGCTTGATCAGATAAAGCGAAGCGGAGCCGGTCGGTAGCACGACGGGAGTCTCGTCCCACGGCACGAAAACTTCCTCATCGGCCTTTGCCAAGCCACAAACTGGTATATCGAGGCCGAGCGCCTCAAGTTGCTTAATTGCAGCGGTCAACTGCGGCTTGCCGCCATCGACAACGAGCAAATCGGGGCGCGAGCCAAAGCGCTCGTCCGCCATGCGCTCGGGAGCATAGCGACGCCCCAGAACTTCGGACATCGATACGAAGTCGTTCGCCTCGTCCAATTCGGCCTGAATTTTAAAGCGACGATACTGGCCCTTGTCGGCACGGCCGTTGGTAAATACCACCATCGAAGCGACGGTAAAGGTGCCGTGCAACGTCGAGATATCGAAGCACTCGATGCGCAACGGCGGCGCAGGCAGCGCCAGCGCACTTTCGAGCTCCAGGAGCGCCTGATTGGTGCGATCGTCAGCATACCCCGTGCGCATCATGTAGCGCATGAGGGCATGGCGCGCATTTTTGGAAGCCATATCGAGCAGGCGGTGCTTTTCGCCGCGCTGCGGCCTATGGAGATGGCAAGAGCGTTCGCGCTTGCCCGCAAGCCACTCCCCCAACGCTTCAGCATCCTCAAGCTCGACAGAGAGATTGATCTCGGCTGGAATATCGGCCGTCTCGTCGTAATAGCGCTTAAGAAAGCCCGATTGAAGCTCTTCCTCGTCGACATCCAGGCCTTTATCGAGGATGAACTCACAAGTTCGAACCGTTCGGCCCTCGCGAACGACAAAGACACAGGCGGCAGAGATAGTCTCTTCGCGATAGAAGCCGATGACGTCGATATCGACGCTCGATGGAAAAACGACCTGTTGGCGATCGTCCAGGCCCCTAATGACTTCCAGGCGACGCTTGACGCGCGCCGCACGTTCAAAATCGAGCGTCTCGGCTGCCTCCGTCATCTCGGACGTAAGCTCGTCGACGACATCCTTGCGATGGCCCGACAAGAAACGTTCGACACGCTTGACGTTCTTGGCATAGTCGGCAGGGGAAATCGCGCCGACGCATGCGCCCGGCCCGCGCCCGACATGGTAGTCAAAACAGGGACGCCCGTTTTGCGCGCAAATCATATTGACGATGTCTTCCTCGCCCTTGTGGGACTCGACGATACGACGACAACGACGCCACTCCGCACAAGAAGCCGAGCAGATCGGGATCACCTTGCGCAGCGTGTCAATGGTCTCACGCGCCGCGCGGCTATCGGTATAGGGACCAAAATAACGCGTTCCCGGCTTATGACGCTCGCGCGTGTATTTGATAGCGGGATACAGGTCGCCCTTTGTAATGGCGATAAAGGGGTAGCTCTTGTCATCCTTGAGGTCGACGTTAAAGTACGGATGGTACTGGCCGATCAGGTTGCGCTCGAGTACAAGCGCCTCATGCTCGGTTTCGACAACGATGTAGTCAAAGCTCGCAACCAATTGCATCATGAGCGGTATTTTTTGGCGCTCATCCTGCAGCGTCACGTACTGGCGCATACGGGAACGCAGGTTTTTCGCCTTGCCAACGTAGATGACATCGCCCTTGGCATCTTTCCAAAGGTAACATCCGGGCTGCGTGGGAACGCGCGAAACCTGCTCGGCGAGTGTTGGAATGTTGTCGTGACCGGCCACACGCACCTACTTGCGACGAAGCAGCGCCGAGACCTCGGGCATCTTAAGAACGACGGCAAGGCCAAAGGTAACAGCAAGCGAGACGACACCCGCAACGCAAACATAGCCAAGAGTAATCAGAATCGAGCCGCCAAGTACCCCGACAAAGTGTTCAAGCGCCCACATGACGCCGGCGCCTGCGGCAGCCCCTAGGCCGCCGAGCAAAAGGCCAAAGAAACCGCCATGCAGGATAGATTTGACCTGAAGGCCACGCAGGCGACGACGCAGCCACCACAGCGAACAGCCGACCAAGATCACGTAGTCGACAACATACGAAAGCGCGATTGCCGGCATACCGAAGCCCAGCACAACGCCAAACAGCAGAACCGAGCCAGCCTGGCCGATGGCGGAATACAGGCAATAGCGGCTATAGGGCTTCATGTCGAGCAAGGCAGAGAAGCTCTTCTGCATCAACACGACCACGCCGTAGAGCGGCAGCGAGAGCGCCAGGTAGACAAGGTACTCGGACACCAGCGCCACGCCGGATTCATCGAACTTGCCGGCACAGTAAATCATGTTGAGCGGACGTGCGAAGACAATCAGGTACAGTGCGAACGGAATCAGGAAGAACAGCATCTGGGCGACGCCACGCGAAATGCCCGTGCGAACGCTGTCGTAATCCTTCTCCTGTGCGTCATGAGAGAGCTCGGTATAGAGCGCCGTCGAAAGCGAGGCGGCAATCAGCGCGTAGGGCAGCGTGTACCACAGGCGCGCATAGGCGATGACGGAAGGACCCGTCTCGGGCTGGACCACCAGCGCGGCAGCGTTGGTGATAGAAGTCGAGACAAACATGCACACCGTGGCGAGCAGCGTCGGGATACCGAGCGCAATCGTCTGGCGCAGCGCGGGGTCCTTAAAGTCGATATGGATATGGGGATGCACGCCGTGCTTGCCAAGCGCGGGAATCTGACATGCCATCTGAACAAAGACACCGAGGGTCGTACCGGCCGCAATCAAGATGATGCCGGCACGTTCGCCAAACTGTGCGGACACGGGCGCAAAACCCATAAAGCTCGCAATGACGATCACATTGTTGAGGACCGGGGCAAACGTCGACCAGAAGTAGTCGCGGTGTGCGTTGAGAACGCCCGAGAACACCGAGCCCAAACCATAAAAGAGAATCTGGATGGCAAAGAAACGGAACATGAACGCAGCGGTATCCATGCTGCCGCCGTCACCCGAAAGGAACGATTGCGTCCAGATAAAGCCCGGGGCGAACACGGTCCCCAGCAACGAAATGCCACCCAGCACCAAAAGCAGAATGCCAAGCAGGTTGCCCACGTACTCGTTCGAGGCCTCGCGACCCTGCTCACGCCTCACGCCCATGTACACGGGCAAAAACGCCGTCACGAGCATGCCACCCATCACGAGTTCGTAGAGCATATTGGGCAGGTTGTTGGCGACCTGATAGGAGGACGAGAGTAGCGACATGCCGATAGCGGCCGCCATTGCCCACGTGCGGATAAAACCGGTGACGCGAGACACGATAGTCAGAATGGTCATAAGCCCGGCGGAACGACCAACCGTGGAGTAGTCCGACGAGCCCATGTCGTCAGTGTCATCTCGCGACGAAGAAACTTCGGATGAGGGTGTCTGAGGCGCAGATTCTTTTGCAAAATGAGCTCCGCACTTCAATTCTTCCTGCGGCATCGCTCAGTCCTCTCTCGTAATCGCGGCAACCGTCGCCCCGCAAAATGCAATTAAATCATCGGGTGCAAGCTCGAGCTGATAACCACGCTTGCCTCCCGAAATAAAAATGGTATCCCAAAGGACGCATGTCTCGTCAATGAGCGTCCGGTAGCGTTTTTTCATACCGACCGGGCTGCAGCCGCCGCGAACGTAGCCAGTCGCCGCAAGCAAATCCTTCACATGCATCATGGCCAAGGACTTCTCCCCCGCGGCACGCGCGGCGGACTTTAGATCGAGCTCGTCGGCAACAGGGATGCAGCACACGACATAGTCGTTGGACGGCGTCACGCAGACCAAAGTCTTAAATCCTTGACCGGGCTCCTCGCCAAGCTGCTCCGAAATCGCGACCCCCAGGCCCACCGACTCATCACCATCGTCTTCGTACGTATGTAGAACATAGGAAATGCCGGCACTTTCCTGCTCGCGCATCGCATTGGTTTTTGGCGTCTTTACAGCCTTTGCCATGACATATCCTTTCTCTCGCATTCGGACGCAAGGATTAAGTATATGTCCAATTCGGCTGCATACGTCACTTCGGCACAGCAAGCGCCATCGAATCACAAGGAGTCGATGGCGCCCATAAACTGAATCGCCTATTTATTGAGCATCAAGTTGAGCCTGACGCTCCCGGTCACGCCTGAGCAACGGCGCCAAAAACTTGCCCGTATAACTCTGCGGACAGTCCGCAACCTGCTCCGGTGTGCCCGAAACCACGACGGTTCCGCCGCCGTTACCGCCCTCGGGACCCATATCGATCAGGCGGTCGGCAACCTTGATGACATCAAGGTTGTGCTCAATCACCAGCACCGTGTTGCCCGCATCGACCAAGCGCTGCAGCACATCGAGCAGCTGGCGGACGTCCTCAAAATGAAGACCGGTCGTCGGCTCGTCCAAAATATAGAACGTCTTGCCCGTCTGGCGTCGATGAAGCTCCTTGGCGAGCTTCACACGCTGCGCCTCGCCGCCCGAGAGCGTCGTGGCGGGCTGGCCCAGGCTCACGTAGCCTAAGCCTACATCGTACAGCGTCTGGAGCTTGCGCTTAATCTGCGGGATATTCCCAAAGAAGGCCAGCGCCTCGGTGACGCTCATGTCGAGCACGTCCGAGATGGTCTTGCCACGGTAGGTGACCTCGAGTGTCTCGCGGTTGTAGCGTTTACCGCCGCAAACTTCGCAGGGAACGTAGATATCGGGAAGGAAGTGCATCTCGATCTTGATCTGCCCGTCGCCCTTGCACGCCTCGCAGCGCCCGCCACTCACATTAAAGGAGAAACGACCCGGCGAGTAGCCGCGCGCCTTCGACTCCGGCGTACTCGCAAACAGCGCGCGAAGATCATCCCACAGGCCGATATAGGTAGCAGGGTTGGAACGCGGCGTGCGGCCAATCGGCGACTGGTCGATATCGATAACCTTATCGATACACTCGATGCCCTCGATTTTTTTATACGGACCCACAGGGCGCGTCGAACGGTGAATAGCATTCGTAAGGGCAGGCGCAATGGTGTCGGTAACCAGGGAGCTCTTGCCCGATCCCGACACGCCGGTAACAACCGTAAGCGTACCAAACTCGATCTTGGCGGTAACGTTTTTGAGGTTGTTGGCTCGAGCGCCCGTAATTTTAAGGCAGCCGCGACCGGGCTTGCGCCGTTCATCAGGCACCCGAATCATTCGTTTGCCGGTCAGATAAGCGCCCGTCATCGACTCAGGACACGCCATGATATCAGCAGGCGTTCCCGCCGCGACTACGTGTCCGCCGTTGACACCGGCGCCGGGCCCCATGTCGATCACGTAGTCGGCGGCACGGATTGTATCCTCGTCGTGTTCGACAACGATAACGGTATTGCCGATATCGCGCAGGCGCTCGAGCGTCTTGATCAGGCGCTCGTTGTCACGCTGATGAAGACCGATCGAGGGCTCGTCCAGAATATAGAGCACGCCCATGAGACCCGCGCCGATCTGCGTTGCCAAGCGAATACGCTGTGCCTCGCCACCGGAAAGCGTCGCCGAGGCGCGATCGAGTGTCAGATAGTCGAGTCCAACATCGACCAGAAAACGCAGGCGCTCCAGAATTTCCTTGACGATACGGCCGCCGATAAACTGTTGGCGCTCGGTGAGTTCCAGGCCCTCAAAAAACTCGAGCGATTCACGGCACGACAGGCAACAAACTTCGTAAATGGACTTGCCGCCCACGGTGACGGCGAGCATCTCAGGGCGCAAACGAGCGCCGTGGCAGGTCGAGCACGGCTCCTCGCGAATGTACTTCTCCAGGCGCGCCTTGGTGTTCTCGTTCGTCGTCTCGGTATAGCGTTCGTACAGGATGTTGCGAACGCCCGAAAACTTGGTATCCCACTGGCTGCGACGTCCGTCGAGCTTTTGGTAGTCGACCGAGATCTTCGTATCGCCCAGGCCATCCAAGAATGCACGACGCACGCGAGGGGGCAAGTCCTCCCACGGCGTATCGGCGCTCACCTTAAAGTGTTTGCAGACCGCAGCAAAAATCTGCGGATAGTAGTTCGAATTGCCAAACAGGCTACCAAAGACTCCGTCGGCAATGGACTTCGAGGGGTCCTCGATCAGCGCCTCGGCATCAACGGTTTTCTTAAAGCCCAGGCCGTCGCACTCAGGACATGCGCCATAGGGAGCGTTAAACGAAAAATCACGCGGCTGAAGATCGTCAATGGAGTGTCCATGCTCCGGGCACGCCAAGGCCAACGAATACTCCAGAAGCTCGCCCTCGGTCCCCTCGGGAGCATCACGATCGGGCAGCATGTACACGTTTACATTGCCGTGAGCCAGCGCGGTCGCCTGCTCAACAGACTCGGCGATACGGCCAAGAGAGTTCTCACGGATCACGATGCGATCGACCACGACCTCGATATCGTGCTTGAACTTCTTGTCCAGATCGATCGGATCGTCGAGCGAGCGCACTTCACCGTCGACACGCACGCGGCTAAAGCCCTCGGCGCGAAGGTCCTCAAACAGTTTGGTGTACTCGCCTTTTCGCCCGCGCACCACCGGTGCCAGCACAAACGCGCGGCGGCCCTCCCCCGCCGCCAAGACCTTGTCGGCAACCTGGTCGGTCGTCTGGCGCTCAATGACGCGGCCGCATTCGGGACAGTGCGGGGTGCCCACACGGGCGAACAGCAGGCGCAGATAGTCATAAATCTCGGTTACGGTGCCAACCGTCGAGCGAGGGTTTTTAGACGTCGTCTTTTGGTCGATCGACACTGCCGGCGAAAGGCCGTCGATTGAATCCAGGTCGGGTTTGTCCATCTGACCCAAGAACTGGCGCGCATAGCTCGAAAGGCTCTCGACGTATCGACGCTGGCCCTCGGCATAGATAGTGTCAAATGCCAGCGAGCTCTTGCCCGAGCCAGAAAGACCGGTAATGACCACGAGTTGGTCACGCGGAATGGAAACATCGATATCACGGAGGTTGTGCTCACGAGCGCCGCGAATAACGATAGAAGAATCAGACATGGAAGCTCCTTGCCTCCTATTGCATCGAATCATACTGCCGATGAGTTTAGCGCACTCGACGCGCACAGATGTTCGTAATACAAGATTCGCAGACCTTTAGCTTTGCGTATCGGGCGCTTTGTTTCTCGAAATGTCGTGGAAAGGTTACAGTAATCTAATACTGAACTTAATTTGCTGTAACAGAAGAACGTCCATGACCGAAGATATCCCCCTTGAAATCACTTCGAGTGACATGGCCAATCTGCCCATATTCATCGCCGCCCTTATCGTGGCCACCGTCGTCGTGCGCGTGTATTTTTCAATCAAACACAATGAAAAGCCGCCCATTGCCCGCGTCTTTTGGTGCGCGACGCTCCTCATCCCGCTCGGCATGGTAGCTGCATGGATTACGAATCAATTGCTCGTAAATGAGGACAGTTCCCTATGGGTCCTTTCTTATTCGGCGCTCGGTGCTGCCGCCGTCATACTTCTTGTCGAGCCCTTGGTTTCGGGACTTATTGACCAAACCGATCTTGCGACGGGAACGGTTGCCTGTATTTGCCGTGACATCCTTGTCATCGCCGCTGTTTCAGCGCTCTCGTTCGTTTCACTCGAAATTGCCTGCAACGAAACGTTCTATCGCATTCCCGCCAACTCATTTGGGTTTTCCGTCGGGTTGCTCGCGACGGTCCTGCTCTCCCTTTATTTGCTGGGACAACGTCATGGAGTCGTCATGGCCCTCGTACCCGTCGTCTGTTGCATCCTTGGCATTGCCGAGCACTTCGTCATAACGTTTAAAGGCGAGGCCATCCTGCCAAGCGATATCTTGGCCCTTGGCACCGCAATGGAAGTGAGCGAGGGATACGAGTTTACCTTTACCGCCGGAATCGTAACCTCTCTAGCCCTGCTGGAGATTTCCCTGGGGCTTCTTTCGCTTATCCGACCGAGAAAGCTCCGTACACCCACCCATGTCTTCCCCGCAATCGCCGCCAACCTCTGCGCTTTTCTGCTAGTGGCCGTTGTGGGGCTCTCGGGCTTTTCCAGCATCGACTTGGAGCAGGCGCTGAATTTTGGATTTGACCGTTGGCAGCCCATCACCACGTATGCGTCTCAGGGTTTTATCACTTCGTTCACCGAAATGGTCAACGAGTTGCCCATTGAGAAGCCCGAAGACTATACGCCCGATGAGGCGCAGAGCATCGAGCAGGAGCTCGCCGCCACCTACGACAGTACGTATGGCTCGAGCGAGCAGCGCGCGGCGGCCGTTGCCCAGTTCAATGAAATCAAGCCGACGATTGTTGCCGTCATGAACGAGAGTTTTAGCGACCTTTCGTGCTTTGAGCAGCTCCAGGCGGCCGGGTACACCGGCCCCGCATTCTACAACTCGCTTCCCGACACACTTGTTCGCGGCACCATGCTCGCTTCGGTCGCCGGTGGCGGAACGGCGAACTCCGAATTCGAATTTTTGACCGGAGCGACAACGGCCTTTGTCGGATTAGGCAAAATCCCCTATCAGCTATATCAGATGAATGGTGTCAACAGCCTGGCAAAGGACCTTAAGGAGCTTGGGTATACCGCTACCGCTATGCACCCGCAAAACCCCGTCAACTACCATCGAGATAAAATCTATCAGCAGCTGGGCTTTGGAGACTTTCTTTCAATCGGCGATTTCGAAGGTGCGCCCTGTTACCATGCCGGCGTATGCGACTACGCCACCTACGACAAGATACTCGACCTGCTTAGAACCGACGAAGCCCCACAGTTCATCTTTGACGTCACGATGCAAAATCACGGCGGCTACGACTATGGCACCGTTCCCGCCGAGGAGCTGACAAACTATTGGGTCGAGGGAGCCAGCGAGGGTGCCAATAGCGCGCTCAACACCTATCTTACCTGCATCAACGCATCCGACCGGGACCTCGAGTACTTTATCAACGAGCTCCGCAATATCGGCAGACCGGTTGTCCTTGTCTTTTTTGGCGACCATCAGCCGAGCGCCGCAACGGCTCTCAACGACGAGCTGTACCCTCAGGAAGATACGGCAAGCCACGCTTTCCGTATCTATCAGTCGACCTATTTCGTCTGGGCTAACTATGAAATCGCCGGCAATACCGAGCTCAACGTCTACGACACCGTCGGGGCAAACGAGATTGCAGCCATTACCCTTAATAAGATCGGCGCCCCGCTCACCGACTATCAAAAGGCTCTGCTTGCAACAAGGTCAGATGTGCCCACCATCAATGTTGCCGGCTACCTTGGTGCCGACGGGCTGCGCTACGACTTGGAATCTGAAGACAGCCCATACGCCTCGACGATCGACAAGCTGCAGCGCATGCAATACCTCGAGTTCGCCAGCAAAGTTCAGTAAGCCCGCCCATTCGCTTGGACCCATCGTATTGCAAGCACGCTCGGCCCAAATGCATCGCAAATGACTCCCGCTCGCAAACGAGGGTACAATGACGCTCGTGTCACATCACGGGGCCCCGGCCCCAACATATACAAAGGAGTCATACATGGGTTGCGAGCACGCACAGGCTGCCGGCGGACAAACGTCGCCGTCGCAATTTGAGGAGAACACGCTGTCCGAGGTCAAACGCGTCATCGCCGTGCTTTCCGGCAAGGGCGGTGTCGGCAAGTCGTTTGTCACCGGTGCCATCGCCACCGAGCTTGCCCGTCACGGCCACAAGGTCGGCGTCCTCGATGCCGACATCACCGGTCCCTCTATCCCCAAGATGTTCGGCATGAGCGGACGCCACGTCCATGCCCTTGGCAACCTCATGCTGCCCGAAATCTCCGAGCACGGCGTCAAGGTCATGAGCTCCAACCTTCTGCTCCAAAACGAGACCGACCCCGTCCTTTGGCGCGGTCCGGTCATCGCAGGCGCCATTAGGCAGTTCTGGAGCGAGACCTCGTGGGGCCCCATCGACTACCTGCTGGTCGACATGCCTCCGGGAACAGGCGATGTCGCGCTCACCGTCTTCCAGTCGCTGCCCGTCGACGGCATCGTCATCGTCACGAGCCCGCAGGATCTGGTCTCGATGATCGTCGCCAAGGCGGTCAACATGGCCGAGAAGATGAACGTCCCCATTCTGGGCATTGTCGAGAACATGAGCTATATTGAGTGTCCCGACTGCGGCAAGAAGATCGAGGTCTTTGGCAAGAGCAAGCTCCCCGAGGTCGCAGAGCGCTATAACCTCGACATCTTGGGCCAGCTTCCCATTAATCCGGCACTCGCCGAGGCCTGCGATAAGGGCGAGGTCGAGACCGCGCTGCCCGATGGCATGTTGCCCAAGGCAGTCTCTGCCGTCGAGGCTATTACCCCGCACGAGACCGACGAGGCCTAAGTGAACACGAGCGCCTTCTATGACGTCCTGGTAATCGGCGGCGGGGCTTCAGGCCTCGCCGCCGCCATTACGGCCGCACGTGCTGGCAAAAGCGTCTGCATCGTTGAGCGCGATGTCGCCTGCGGCCTTAAGCTCCTTGCGACCGGTAACGGCCGCTGCAACCTCTCCAACGAATCGATTGGTTCTCAGCGGTATAACCACCCCGCATTCGTCGAATCCGTCATGGGCCCCCAACCCGAACAAGAGCTTATGGGTTTCTTCTCCTCGCTGGGCATCATGACAACCTCTGAGGAAGGCCGGCTGTACCCGCGCTCCCTTCGCGCAGAATCGGTGCGCGACGCGCTTCTCAACGTTTGCGACCGCCTAGGTATCACCTTAATCTGCGGAGCCAACGTTGCCTCGGCGCACAAAGCTTCCGAAGGCTGGGCACTCCAAATAGACCGTCCAGCGCGGGCGCTCAAGGCAAAAAAGCACGACGACCGAAAATCGGAGCTCCGCTCGCTTCGGAAAGCGCTCGCCGATGTCCCTCGCAAGAACGAGGCCCTGCAGGCACATGCCGTAATTATCGCTACGGGCGGCAACCCCACCGGTATCGCCGATACGTTTAGTCTCCCCCTCACTTCGCTGCGCCCCATCCTCTGCCCCGTATCGGCAACGGTCGTTGGCGATCGGGCAGCACTCAAGACGTTGGATGGTCTGCGCGTCCGCGCCCGCTTGACGCTCACCCGTAACCATAGTGAGCTCTGGCACGAAGACGGTGAAGTACTGTTTCGAACCTTCGGCATCTCGGGCGTCGCTGTCTTCAACCTCTCCCGTCGTATCCAGCGCGGCGATACGATCCTGCTCGACGTTTTCCCCGACCTCTCTAAAGACGAGCTGCTCGATATGCTCAACCGGCGCGTTAAGCTGCTCGGCGGCTTTTCGCCCCGCGATCCCCGTTGGCTCGACGGCATGCTCGCCCCGCAACTCTCCCGCGTCGTCTGTACAGCGTTCGAGCAGTGCCATCCAGGCTCCAACGATGTCATCCACCTGGTCTCGATCCTCAAGCACTTTAAGTTGCTCGTCGAGGGAACAGCCGAGGAGCGCTCGGCGCAGGTCACGCGTGGTGGCGTATCTGTCGAGAGCATCTCAACACTCAGTCTACGCGCGCGCAGCGTTGTCGACGCCCCGCTTTACGTCTGCGGCGAAGCGCTCGACATCGACGCCGATTGCGGAGGCTTTAACCTTGCGTGGGCCTGGCTCTCGGGCATTCGCGCTGCAAGCAGCCTGTAGCCGCGCAGTCTATAATCAAAAACGCATTCGGGCCGTCTGGGATACCGGACGGCCTCTTTCTTGCCTCTAAGGAGACCTCGATGATCGAAATCACCCAAGTCAACGCGTCGCTCGATGAAGCCGGCGATGAAAATACCTGCCTCATTGTTGGCAAGCGAGTCGCCAAGCGCATCCTACGTTGCAAGGACTCCGAGATCAAGTCCATCGAACTCCACCGCAAGTCAATCGACGCTCGCAAAAAACGAGACGTCCATTTTATCCTGAGCTTTCGTGTTGAGCTGACTAGTCCCCACCTCGAGCGAGAAGCGGTCGACAGCGTTGCCGAGCGTGACCGCTCGCGCGTACGCGCGATAGAAGACGATGAGCCTTCATTCCCCTCCCCCGTCTCCGACGCACCTCAAGAACGCCCTGTCGTTGTCGGCGCCGGATGCGCCGGCCTTTTCGCTGCGCTCACGCTCGCCAAAGCAGGTCTTAAGCCCTTGCTTATCGAGCGCGGCGACCCGGCATTTCGCCGCTCGCAGGCGATCGACCTCTTTCTAAAGGAGCGCATCCTCGACCCCGAGAGCAATATTCAGTTTGGTCTGGGCGGCGCGGGGACCTTCTCGGACGGCAAGCTCAATACGGGAACAAAAAATCCCGCCCATCGCCTTATCCTCGAAACCTTCGTCGAGGCGGGTGCGCCCCGCGATATTCTGTGGGATGCCAAGCCGCACATTGGCTCCGACATCCTTCCCAAGGTTGTCACCGCTATATCCCAGCGCATCGAGCAGCTCGGAGGTATCGTCCGTTATCGAACAAAGCTCGTCGACATTCACATCGACGCGTCTGGCGCCATCACCGGTATTGATGTCCAATCGTCCCAAGACGCCGCTTACGAGCCAATCGAGACAAAGCACCTCATCCTCGCCTGCGGGCATTCTGCTCGCGATATTTTTGAGCTCCTTAAGGACCACAACGTGGCCCTCGCACAAAAGACCTTTGCCATGGGCGTTCGCATCGAGCATCCGCAGCGCGACATCGACCGAGCCCAATATGGAGCCTTGGCGGGACATCCTGCCCTCGGAGCAGCCCCCTACAAGCTCGTCGCCCATCTTCCCAACGGCCGCAGCGTGTTCTCGTTTTGCATGTGCCCCGGCGGGCAGGTTGTCGCCGCCTCTTCCGAGCAGGGCCACCTGTGCGTCAACGGCGCCAGCCTCAATGCCCGCGACGGACGCAACGCAAATGCCGCCTTGCTCGTTAACGTCACGCCTGAGGACCTTCCCAACGATGACCCGCTCGCCGGCATCGAGCTCCAGCGTGCCTGCGAGGCGGCCGCCTATCGCCTGGGCGGTTCCAACTGGAACGCACCGGCACAACTCGTCGGAGATTTCCTCGCAGGACGCGCCAGCAAGGCGCCCGGAAAGGTAAAGCCCACCTATCCGCTC
The DNA here is from genome assembly GCF_025289055.1 of Collinsella aerofaciens. GTDB lineage: Bacteria > Actinomycetota > Coriobacteriia > Coriobacteriales > Coriobacteriaceae > Collinsella. Next base: position 4,046 of record NZ_JAESIQ010000024.1, on the reverse strand, counting down.
GGTGTGACCTGGACGGCAATTGACGAAGCCCTGCCGCAGCATATCGTCGAGTCGCTCCGCCTGGGACTTCCCCTACTCGGAAAAAAGCTACGAGGCTACAACCGTCCCGATGCCGTTCTTACCGGCGTGGAGACTCGTTCGAGCTCACCTGTCACTGTCACCCGAGACCGAACGTGCCATGCCGTGTCGACCCCGGGCCTCTACCCTTGTGGTGAGGGAGCTGGATATGCTGGCGGCATCATGAGCGCGGCCACCGACGGCATCCGTTGTGCCGAAGCCCTGATCGCAGACCTCTAGCGCACGAATTCCAGCGCGCAAAAGACACAGGCCCCGAGCTCCACAGGGAACTCGGGGCCTGTTCGCTATTTCTTAAACCGTGCACCCTGGCGTTTTCTGCCCGATGCGAACGTGGAACCCTTGCGGGCCTGCGAACGTAAGCGCTCGATCGTCTCGTCCTCAGACGCGCCCTCGAGCATCGCCCGAATCTGAACGACGGCATCGCGCAGGCGCGCCGCCTCCTCAAAGTCCATGGCGGCAGAAGCGTTGCGCATATCCTCTTCCATGGTTTCGACGATCCGCACAAGCTCGTCATGCGGCAGTTCTTCCAACTGCTCCGCAAGTGTCTGCTCGGGTGCCACCGTTTCCGGCACGCCGCCCTCGCCCGACTCATCGGGCGTATAGAATGCGCCATGGCCAAGGGAGTCGCCCTTCGAGCGCCCCTTGGAACCCACGGTTTTTTCGGCCTCGGCAATAAAACTTGAGATGTCGTTGATGGCCTTGCGCACTGTCTTGGGCACAATGCCATGCTCTTCGTTATATGCCATCTGAATCTCACGACGGCGCTGCGTCTCCTCGATGGCCTCTTTCATCGAATCGGTCACAACGTCTGCATACATGATGACTTCGCCATCGGCGTTACGGGCCGCACGGCCAATCGTCTGAATCAGCGAACGGCGGTTGCGCAAGAAGCCTTCCTTATCGGCATCGAGAATTGCCACCAGTGAGACCTCGGGAAGATCCAAGCCCTCGCGAAGCAGGTTGATGCCAACGAGAACATCGATCTTGCCCTCGCGCAGCGTTCGCAGGATCTCGACACGGTCCATTGTCGCCGTATCAGAATGCATGTAATTGACCTTAATGCCCGCATCAAGCAGATGGTCGGTCAGGTCCTCGGCCATGCGCTTGGTCAACGTGGTCACCAGCACGCGCTCCTTGCGGGCAACGCGCTCGCGAATCTCGTCCTCAAGATCGTCAATCTGACCGCGAACCGGACGCACATCGATCTTGGGATCGAGCAGACCGGTCGGACGAATAATCTGCTCCACGTCGTTTTGGCTCACCCGCAGCTCGTAATCGCCCGGCGTGGCCGAAACATAGATAAACTGGGGTATCCTTGCCTCAAACTCATCGAAACGAAGCGGGCGGTTATCGAGCGCCGAGGGCAGGCGAAAACCGTGTTCCACCAGCGTCACCTTACGCGAGCGGTCACCTTCGTGCATGCCGCGAATCTGCGGCACCGTCACATGGCTCTCATCGATGATGCAGAGCATATCCTTGGGAAAGTAATCGATTAGGGTAAACGGCGGCTCACCCGGCTTGCGACCGTCCAGATGACGCGAGTAGTTCTCGATGCCGTTGCAAAAGCCCATCGTCTCGAGCATCTCAAGATCATAATCGGTGCGCTGCTGCAGACGCTGCGCCTCGAGCAACTTGTCGGTCGCCTTGAGCTCCGCCACGCGCTTCTCGCACTCTTCGCTGATCGATTTCAGAGCCGCCTTGACCTTCGGCTTCTCGGTCACGTAGTGCGATGCCGGCCATACGGGGATGGCCTCGTACTCACGCAGCATTTCACCGGTGACCTCATCGATCTCGGCAATCAGCTCGACCTCGTCGCCAAAGAACTCAAACCGCAACGGATGCTCGGCATAAGGCGGATACACGTCGACAACATCGCCGCGCACGCGGAACGTGCCGCGTGCAAGGTCATAGTCATTGCGATCATATTGAATGTCGATAAGTGCATGGATAAAGTCATCGCGCTCGAGCGGCACCTTCTTGTCGACGTTTGGAGCCAGACCCGCATAGTCCTCAGGAGAGCCAATGCCATAGATACACGAGACCGATGCGACAACGATCACATCGCGTCGAGAGAGCAGCGATGCGGTCGCCTGATGTCGCAGCATCTCAACCTCTTCGTTAATCGAGGAGTCTTTCTCGATATATGTATCGCTTTGCGGCACATACGCCTCGGGCTGATAGTAGTCGTAGTACGAGACGAAGTAGACCACAGCGTTGTTGGGAAAGAACTCTTTGAGCTCGCTCGCAAGCTGAGCGGCGAGCGTTTTATTCGGAGCCATGACCAGCGTCGGCTTTCCCAGGGCCTCAATAGTCTTTGCCATCGTGAAGGTCTTGCCCGAACCAGTCACGCCCAACAAAACCTGATAGCGGTCTCCGTCCCTCACGCCCTGCACAAGCGACTCAATGGCCTTAGGCTGGGAACCGGCAGGCTCATAGGGAGACACGACCTTAAACGGCACGTCAGAGCCTTCAACGCCAAAGCGCTTAAGTTCACCACCAACGCGTTCTACTTCAAATTCCGCCATGGATACTCCTAACTCATATATCTGCAGTATACGCAGGCGGCAGGCATAGTCCTATACGAACCGATCGGGATAGAGGGTCTTGTAGCGAACCCAGGCATTATTGACACGAATCAGATACGCCTGCGTCTCGGGAAAGGTGATTGCATTATGAAGCGACGTACTCTGCTGCGCCCATCCGTCGACATTGCCCATGCCGGCGTTATAGGCAGCAATGGCACTGTCAGTCGACCCGTTAAAATACGCTAGAAGATACGAGAGATACGCACAGCCAAACTCGATATTCGTAGCCGGATCGTTAAGGTTGTCGGCCGAATACTCGCCACCGTCGACAAGGCCCTTGGCGATCATATCCTGGGCAGTCTCGGGCATCAGCTGCATCAATCCCTGAGCACCCTGATTCGACTCGGCCTCGGGATCCCAATTCGATTCAGACTTAATGACAGCGCACACCAGATACGGATCCAGATTATGCGAAATACTGGATTGCTTTACATACGCCTCGTAGTCAATCGGATACAGCGGCTTAAAGAAAGCGGCAGGAGCATACGAGTAAACGAATGAGATAAGGCCGAAGGCAAAAACGGCAGCCAGCGGTATAAGGCGATACCACGTAAGGAAACGTGTCTTAGGCATCGGCCTCCTCCTTATCCACTACATCCCCGAACCCATGGCGCGAAAGCCATGCGTCCAGTTGTTCAAAGAGCGAGTTATCGTCTGCCGCATTGTCAATCACAGTTGTAGCGAGATTGCACAGCGCAGACTCTTCGGGCTGGCAAGCAGAACGGGCATCGAAATCAGATGGCTCCATGCCACGTTGAATAGCGCGCTCGCGACGAACTGACAAAGGGGCGCTAATGACCAGAATTTCATCAGCCAAGCCAAATGCATCCTCAAAACCAGTCGGAGCAGAAACCTCGACCACCGCAAAGGGGTAACGGGGAGATGAAACCGTACAACAAACCGGATCGAGAATCCTCAGCGAAAGCTGTTCAATCAGAACGGGATGCACGATGCCATTGAGTCGTGCGACCGAATCAGGAGAAGCGAAAGCCCGAGAAGCGAGGATGCTGCGGCGAATGCCGCCCTCCTCATCCAAAATGTCCCAACCGAATTCATCCGCGAGAGTATTGACGATATCAGAGCCCGGCACATACAGAGATTTTGCAAGCTCATCCAGATCGATAAGCATAGCGCCACGAGATTCGAAATAGCGGCAGGCAGTCGACTTACCCGAAGCAATATTGCCCAAGACAAACACGGTAAACATCAAGCCCTCCCTAACGCCAATGCGAGTAATTATCGCTCAAATACACTAGAAGAACTCAAAATACAGCCAAACAGTAAGAGCGAATACGGGGGAGCTAGGTCCCAAAGTACAACGTGTATACAACGCAAAAAGGGGGAGGCCGCGAGGCCTCCCCCTTCTCAGTTCAAGCGCACGGC
>NZ_JAESIQ010000023.1:0-47511 GCF_025289055.1 Collinsella aerofaciens | reverse complement strand
TGCGCCTGAGCTCCATGTTCGTCATGCCGTCGTAGCCGGCGTCCACCCACCTGTATACGGTGGAGGCGCTGAGGCCGGGGGTCGTCGCCGCTATCTGCTGCGGGGAGAGCCCGCGCGCGAGGCCGCCCCTGATGGCCGCGAGCTTGGCGGCGGCGCCCTCCTCGGTCTCGTCTATCCCGGACCTGCTCGACGAGAGCTCTGCGTCGGCCGCCTCCTGCGCCCTCCTGGCGCTGTAGAACACCCTGGGCCTCCTCGAGCAGCCGTAGCCCCTCCTGTGCGAGCAGCCGTTGCAGCACCTCGGCCATGCGGCGAGCCTGGGGCAGGCCCCCGAGAGGTCCTCGGGCGCGGGCTCGCCGTAGCGCGAGCGCGGCGCGGTGACGTAGCGGTGCGCCGCCACCTCCCTGGTCACGGTCGAGGGCGACCTGCCGAGCTCCGCGGCGATCTCGCGGGCGCTTCGGTTGCGGTCGAGCATCCTCTCGACCGCGTTCCTCTCGTGCCTCGTGAGCCTCCCGTACGACCTTCCGGACGGTCTCGGTCTGGACATGCCGGCCTCCCTCCATCGAGGGCCGGGGGATTCCGGCCCCTCTGGGGTTGCCTACCCGGATTCGCGCCTCAGGACTCAGCGCAACGCGTTGCGCTGAGTCCTGAGGCTGTTGCAATGAAAATGACAATCAAGGATTTTGTGCAATCTGGGAAAACGCGAGCAGTTTGCTCGTATAATGAACAACGTCGAAAGATACAAAAACCTGTACCTTTTTGCACAACAAAAAAGCCACTCTAACCAGCGGCTTCTCTTCTATAGACAACAAAAAAGGCGACCGCCCGCGAGGACGATCGCCTTTGTTAATTCTTGTATTGTTTGTGCTAGGCGCGAGTCTTGATCTCCTCGAGCACCTTGGCAACAAACTCGTCAACGCTCATCTGAACGGTCTCGTTGGAGCGATCGCGGACGGAAATGTTGCCGGCCTCGACCTCCTTCTCGCCCAGGATGAGCATATAGGGCACGCGGTCGATGCTGCGGGCCTCGCGGATCTTATAGCCGATCTTCTCGTCGCGGTCGTCGCAGACCACGCGAATGCCGGCCTCCTCCAGCTTGGCGCACACCTCGTGGGCGTAGTCGCGGCTCTTCTCAGAGACGGGAAGCGCCTTGACCTGCACGGGAGCCAGCCAGGTGGGGAACTTGCCCGCAAAGTGCTCAATCAGAATACCGATGAAGCGCTCGATGGAGCCAAAGCACACGCGATGCAGCATGATGGGGCGCTTCTTGGTGCCGTCGGCGTCCACGTACTCCAGATCAAAGTTGAGCGGCATCTGGAAGTCGAGCTGGACGGTGCCGCACTGCCAGGTACGGCCGAGCGAGTCCTCCAGGTGGAAGTCGATCTTGGGGCCGTAGAAGGCGCCATCGCCCTCGTTGACCTCGTAGTCCATGCCCAGCTTCTCCAGAGCGGTGCGCAGGCCCTCCTCGGCGCGCGCCCAGTCCTCGTCTGAACCCATGGAGTCCTCGGGGCGGGTGGAAAGCTCAACGTGGTACTTAAAGCCAAACTTCTGGTACACGGAGTCGATGAGGTTGACTACGCCCACGATCTCGTCGGTCAACTGGTCGGGGCGCACAAACAGGTGGGCATCGTCCTGGTTAAAGCAGCGCACGCGGAACAGGCCGTGCAGGGCGCCGCGCAGCTCGTGGCGGTGCACCAGGCCGATCTCGCCGGCGCGGATAGGCAGCTCGCGGTATGAGTGCGGCTTGCTCGCGTACACCAGCACGCCGCCCGGGCAGTTCATGGGCTTAATGCAGTACTCTTCGTCGTCGATGACGGTGGAGTACATGTTGTCCTTGTAGTGGTCCCAGTGGCCCGAGGTCTTCCACAGCTGCTTGTTCATGATGAGCGGCGTGGAAATCTCCACGTAGCCGGCCTTGTGGTGGATCTCGCGCCAGTAGTCCAGCAGCGTGTTCTTAAGGATCATGCCGTTGGGCAGGAAGAACGGGAAGCCGGGGGCCTCGTCGCGCATCATAAAGAGGTCCATCTCGCGGCCGATCTTGCGGTGGTCGCGCTTCTTGGCCTCCTCCAGCATGTGCATGTGCTCGTCGAGCTCTTCCTTGGTGGCAAAGGCGACGCCGTTGATGCGGGTGAGCATCTTGTTGTCTTTGTCACCCTTCCAGTAAGCACCCGAGACGCCGGTGAGCTTAAAGGCCTTCAGCGCCTTGGTGTAGCAGATGTGGGGGCCGACGCACATGTCGATGTAGTCGCCCTGCTGGTAGAAGGTGATGCGGGCATCGTCGTCCAAGTCGCCGATGTGCTCGACCTTGTACTTCTCGCCGCGCTCCTCCATAAGGGCGATGGCCTCGGCGCGGGGCTTCTCAAAGACAGTGAACTTGAGGTTCTCCTTGACGATCTTCTTCATCTCGGCCTCGATCGCGGGGAAGTCGTCCTCGCTGATCTTGACGCCCTCGGGCAGGTCGACGTCGTAGTAAAAACCGTTGTCGGTCGCGGGGCCGTAGGCAAAGTCGGCCTCGGGATAGAGGCGCTTGATGGCCTGCGCCATGATGTGCGCGGCGGAGTGGCGGATGACGTGCGTGACCTCGTCCTGCGGGAGCTCGGCCACCGAACCGTCATTGTAGAGTGCCTTCATGGGTATGTTTTCTCCTCTCGGATGCCTGATGCAAGTGCGTGCGATGCGCTCGTCGTTTTTGACTTGCATCATTATAGGCAGGTTGCCTTGGTATACAAGCGCCCGCCGCACCTTAATGGCACGGCGGGCGATTTTCTACGCATGCTTCATCGTGTGGGGCGGGGTGTGGGGCGCGCGCGGCTTGCACGAGACGCGCGGCGCCCGTGGCTTGCGGCCAGCCCGACGATGGATGCGTTACTGGATGCGAGTTCGGCAGTAGGGGCAGACCTTCCAGTGCGCATCGAGCGGACGATGGCAGCTGGGACATACGTTGCGAACCTGGGTATCGCACACCGGGCAGACGACGAAGTCCTTCTCGATGGGCGCGCCGCACTGCGGGCAGGTGCCGTACTGGGCAAGCTGGCGCTCGCGCAGGGCCATGTCCAGCTCCTGCTCCTCGCGGTCGGACGCATAGGAGTGCGGGCGCAGGACCAGGTAGGCGATGAGACCCACAAACGGGATGAGGGCAATGATGCCCCATGCCACGTAGGCGCTGGCGCCGCGGCGGCGAGCGTCGATAAACACATAGACGACCGACAGCACATACAGGGCGATGATAAAGCCAACAAAGGCATAGACGACGCCCATAAGCTGCGGCGACATGAGCTCGGAGATGTACTTGGACATTACGGGTACCTTTCGGAATATTAACAGTTCGGTCAAGTTTACCACGGGGTTTGTTTATATGGGACCACGGCTGAGTACGGGGCTGGCGCGGACACAAACATCTCAATCTGTAACAGGTGGGAGCGGACTCCGGGTCTAGATGTTACAGATTGAGACAAACGGAGGACCCGCCAGACTAACGTCTCAATCTGTAACGTCTGGAACCCAAATCCTCGTCTAACTGTTACAGATCGAGACGAACGGTTGCCGTAGTTGTCGGCAGACGAGGTTGTCGACGTTGCCGGGTCTCCCCTCGTCTGCCGTTGGCGGATGCTGCGGGGCTGTTCGCCGCATTGCCGCCGCGCTGTGGGCGCGCAGACCGTAGGATAGTCCTATTGACAGCCTGTCAACTCGTCTGGGAGGCACCGTGGCAGAAACGTTTGATATCGCAATTGTGGGCGCGGGCATCACCGGGTGCGCCATCGCGCGGCAGCTCGCGCGGTTTGACCTGTCCATTTGCGTGGTCGAGGCGGCTAATGATATTGCGCTGGGCGCATCGAAGGCCAATGGCGGCCTGGTGCACGCCGGTTACGATCCGGCGCCGGGCACGGTCAAGGCGCAGGTCAACGCCCGTGGTTGCGAGCTATATGGCACGTGGGCCCAGGAGCTAGGCTTTTTGTTCCGCCGCACCGGGTCGATGGTACTGGGCTTCAACGATGAAGACCGCGCTCACCTGGAGAAGCTGCGCCAGAATGGCCTTGCCAACGGCGTGCCCGAGCTGTCGATCGTCGGACCCGACCGCATCCACGAATTAGAGCCGCGCGCCAGTGCCGATGCAACGTGCGCGTTGTGGTGCCCCTCGACTGGGTTTGTCGACCCGTTTGAGGTTGCCATCGCCGCGCTGGAGAACGCCGTGGCCAACGGGGTGACGCTTATGCGGTCTGCGCCGGTGGAGGCAATTGAAGTTGCCGACTCGGATGACGGAACCGCGCGCTTTACGCTGGCGACCCCCGCTGGCAACGTGCGCTGCCGCTACCTGATCAACGCCGCGGGCAACGGCGCCGCCGACATCTCGCATATGGCGGGCGCCGAGGAATTCCAGATGGTCTGGCGTCAGGGAAACATCGTGGTGCTGGACAAGGAGCCGCGCACGCTCATGCCGCTCTACCCCGTGCCGACGCCGGTGTCGAAAGGCGTTATCGTGACGGGCACCGTGCATGGCAACACCGTGATCACCGCCACGGCTGCCGTGCGCGAGCCGGGCGACACGCAGACCTATGCGAGCGATGTGAACGCGCTGCTGACCGGCGCGCGCAAGCTGGTGCCCGATCTGGATACGCGCCGCGTGGTGCGCGCATTTGCCGGCGGGCGTCCGGTCATTCAGGGAACGAACGACTTCTTTATTGGACAGTCGGCCGTGGTGCCGGGGCTGTTCCAGGCGGCGGGTATTCAGTCGCCGGGTGTGGCAAGCGCGCCGGCCATTGCCGAGCGCATGGAGCACGTGATGCGCGAGGCGGGCGTGGAACTGCACGAGCGGGCGGACTGGAACCCAATTCGCCGCGCGCCGGACGACTTTGACCGCGCACCGCTGGCGCGCAAGGAGGAGCTGATCGAGTCCGATCCCGCGTGGGGACAGATTGTCTGCCGCTGTGAGACGGTACCCGAGGCCGAAATCGTGGCCGCGATCCGACGCCAGCCGGGCGCGGTTTCGGTCGAGGGCGTCAAGCGCCGCTGTCGTGCCGGCATGGGCCGGTGCCAGAGCGGGTTTTGCCAGAGCCGTGTGGTGGCGATCCTGGCGCGGGAGCTGGGCTGCGACCCCAGCGAGGTGTTGTTGGAGGACGCAGGTTCTTGGCTGGTTGAGGGACCGCTGAAGGGGGTGCGCTAGGATGGCGGAATTCAAATCGAGCGCTATTGATTGCGGCGTCGTAGAAGCCGTACAAACGCAAGCTTTCGACGTGGTCGTTATCGGCGGCGGACCTGCCGGCATGGCGGCCGCGATGGCCGCGCATAAGGCAGGCGCACGCGTGGCCATCGTGGAGCGCGAGCAGCACTTGGGCGGAATCCTCCGCCAGTGCATCCACCCTGGTTTTGGCCTTTCGCACTTTAAACAGGAGCTCACCGGTCCCGAGTACGCGCAGCGCTTTATCGACCAGGTGCACGCAACCGACATTGCACTGTTCCTGGACAGCATGGTGATTGGGATTGATTCAGGCGAGCCTACGGAAGACACCGCGGTCCATGCCGTCACGCTCATGAGTCCTGCCGGCATGCTGCAGCTCACCGGGCGCGCGGTCGTCCTTGCCATGGGTTGCCGTGAGCGCACCCGCAGCGAGATCAAGATCCCCGGCAGTCGTCCCGCTGGCGTGTTTACGGCCGGCCTGGCGCAGCGATACATCAATATCGAGAACCTCAAACCCGGCTCGCGCGTCGTCATTTTGGGTTCGGGCGATATCGGGCTGATCATGGCACGTCGCTGCACGCTCGAGGGGATTTCGGTCGAGGGCGTGTACGAGCTTATGCCATACGCCAACGGTCTGCGCCGCAACGTCAAGAACTGCCTGGACGACTTTGGCATTCCGCTGCACCTGTCCACCACCGTCACGCGCGTGATAGGACACGATCGCGTGGAGGCCGTCGAGGTGAGTCAGGTCGACGAGCACCTGGCACCCATTCCGGGGACCGAGCGCATTGTTCCGTGCGACACGCTGCTGCTTTCGGTGGGCTTGATTCCCGAGAACGAGCTTTCGGTTGCCGCGGGCGTAGAGCTTGACCCACGCACGCGGGGCGCCGTGGTGGACCAGAGCCTGCAGACGGGCGTGCCGGGCATCTTTGCCTGCGGCAACGTGCTGCACGTACACGACCTGGCCGACAACGTGACAACCGAGTCCGAACGTGCCGGCACGGCTGCGGCGGCGTGGGCTCTGGGGACCGGCGCGGGCGCCGTTCCGGACTGCGAGCTCACCGTCTCCCCTGCCGGCATCGCGGGCTACGCGCTGCCGGGACGCATCACGGCCGTGGCGCTCACCAAGCTCAACTTCCGCGTGCGCCGACCCGTCGACGCCGCCCGCATGCGCATTCTGGCAGGCGACGAGGAACTGTTTGCCGGCAAGGTCCGCGCGTTTAAGCCGAGCGTTATGGAGAGCTTCCCGCTGCCGGCAAAGGTCATCAAACAAGCGCTCGACCTGGGTGCCAGCGAGATTGTCCTGTCCGTTGACCCTGTTGAGGAGACGTAAACTATGAGCACGAACGCGATAGAAACACTCAAGTTCAACTGTACCACCTGCCCATCTGAGTGCCTCCTGACCGTAGAGGTAGAGCGTGACGCAGACGGCGCCGTGGTAGAGGTGCGCTCCGTGACCGGCAACAGCTGCCCGCGCGGTGATAAGTTCGCACATCAGGAACTCACCTGCCCCATGCGCGTGCTCACGACGACCGTGGCCGTCTCCGGCGGCGACGAAGCCCTGCTCCCCGTGCGCACATCCGAAGCCATCCCGCTAGAGCTCCACGCCCAAGCCATGGCCCTCATCCGAGGCCTAGTCGTCAACGCCCCCATCCGCATGGGCAACGTCGTGCTGAAGGACCTCCTCAACACCAATATCGACCTCGTCGCCAGCATGGACATCGACCGAGCCAAAGTAGCAAATTAGGGACGGGGCTCTTTTAGCTACCCCGCCATCCACCCCGCCCCTCCTCAATTGCGGTGAAATACGGACTGTTTTATGGCTTCAGGCCGCTAAACAGTCCGTATTTCACCGCAACTTGTGAGGGCGCGCATGGGATGCAAAGGAGTGTCCCGGAGTGCCGGCATAAAAGGAACGTCCCTATCTGCCGGGCTTGGGATACCATGGTGGCACCCTAGCGAAAGGACGATGTATGGCACATGTCGATGACCAGCGTGTGGCGCGCGTGCTTGATGCGCTCGAGGCTCAGCACCCCGGCGCGCAGCTGCTTGTGAATGACCCGTGGTCGATCTATTACCTGACCGGCTTTTATGCCGATATGTTCGAGCGTTTTTGCGGCGTGCTGCTCGCACGCGGTAGCGAGCCGGTGATCTTGGTCAACGCGCTGCATCAGTTGCCCGAGTATGACAATGCCCACGTCGCCTATCACGCCGATACCGATGTCGTGACCGACGCCATCGCACGCGAACTCGATCCGACCAAGCCGCTCGGCATCGATACCGTTATGCGCTCCGGCTTTTTGATGCCGCTCATGGAGCGCCATGCCGCCAGCGAGTTTTTCCTGGGCGACTTTTCCGTCACCGCCGCACGCACCCACAAGGATGCCGCCGAGCAGGAGCTGATGCGCGCGTCCTCGGCCGCCAACGACGCCGTGATGGCCGACGCCATCAAGCTCGTTCACGAGGGCGTGACGGAGCGCGAAATTGCCGACCAGATGCTCGGACTGTATCGCAAGCACGGCTGCGAGGGCTTTAGCTTTCCGCCCATCGTGAGCTTTGGCGCCAACGCCGGCGACCCGCACCACGAGCCCGACGATACGGTACTCAAGCGCGACGACGTGGTGCTGTTCGACATTGGCGGGCGACGCTGCAACTACTGCTCGGACATGACGCGCACGTTCTTTTGGGGCGAGCCGGACGAGGAGACGGCGCACATCTACGACATCGTGCGCCGCGCCAACGAGGCCGCCGAGGCGCTCATCGCACCGAGCGTGCGCATGTGTGACCTGGACCGCGCCGCACGCAACGTGATTGAGGATGCGGGCTATGGGCAGTACTTTACGCATCGCCTGGGACACTCGATCGGCCTGCAGGACCACGAGCCGGGCGACGTCTCGCTCGTCAACGAGCAGGTTGTCGAGCCGGGCATGACCTTCTCTATCGAGCCGGGCATCTACCTCCCCGGCCGCACCGGCGTCCGCATCGAGGACCTAGCCCTGGTGACCGAGAACGGCGTCGAGATTCTCAATGCTTACACCCATGATCCGGTCCGCCTAGACTAGCCTGGTCCCCAAGCCCCCAAACTAAGTTGCGGTGGAATAGTTCCTGGATGGGCTGCCAGAACCCAAAAACAGGAACTATTTCACCGCAACTGATGAGGGGATGGGTTAGCGCAGCAGGCCGGCTACTTCGCCGGCTAGGGTGATGGTGCCGGCTGCTACGAAGGGCTCGCCCGCGGCCTTGAAAGCTGCGAGGGCCTCGGAAACGCTGGGGTATACGCCCGCGAGCTTATCGGCATCAACAAGTGCGGCGAGCTCCTCCGCCGGCAGGGCGCGATCGGAATCGGTCTGGGTCACGACCACGCGCGGGAAAGCCGGGATCAGCACGTCGACGATGCCCGCCACGTCCTTGTCGGCCAGCGCGGCGCACAGCAGCGTGGGGCGATTCTCCACGCACGGATCAATCTCGTCCAGCGCGCTCACAAAGTTCTCGCAGCTCTGGGGGTTATGACAGGCGTCAATCAGCTTAAGCGGATCGGTCCCCAGCACGTCAAAACGACCCGGTGTGGGGCAACCCATAAGCGATGCATCCAGCGCATCGTGGTCGAGCTCGCGACCCAGATACCCCTCGCAAAGCATAATCGCGCACGCGGCATTCTGCGGCTGATAGGCCGGCTTGACCATGCTCGACGTATAGATCGCACGTGGCGTGGTGCAGCTAAACTCAACCGTGTCGCCCACATGCACCGGCACCTTAGTCGTGGCATGCCTCACCACGAGCGGCACAATGCCGCACTCTCGACAACGGGCATCCATCACGCGCTGAACGCTCGCCTCATGCGTGCCCTCGCCCAGCACAACCAGGCGTCCGGGCTTAATGACCGCAGCCTTCTCCCCCGCAATGGCCTCGAGCGTATCACCCAAAATACGTGTGTGATCGAGCCCAATGCCCGTAATGGCAACGGCGACGGGATCGGTCGCACTCGTAGCATCCCAGCGTCCGCCCATGCCGACCTCAAGCACGGCCACGTCCACGCAAGCCTCGGCAAACACCACCAGTGCAGCAGCCGTCAGCAGGTCAAACGGCGTGATGGTATAGGCGCGCTCCCCCGCCGCCACACGACGGGCATTCACTCGATGCCCCGCCTCAACAGCGGCCGAAACGCCACGGGCAAACGCCTCATCGCTCACAACGCGCCCGTCAACCTCCATGCGCTCGGGATAGCGCACCAGCTGAGGCGACGTATACAGCGCGGTCTTGAGCCCCTCGCCGCGAAGAATAGCAGCCGAAAAACGCGTAGTCGAAGTCTTGCCATTGGTACCGGCAACCTGAATGCAATCGAAATACTCGTCCGGACGCCCCAACTCATCGAGCATATCGACAACCGTCTCGAGCAGAGGACCAGCATCCCCAGAAATCCGCCCCGTATCAGCAGCAAGTCCCACAGCTTCACCAAACGAAAGCAACTCAAACGAGAAAGGAACGACATACGACCCAGAACGCTTAGCCATAACCCAAAGTCCCCCTTAACAGAAAAAGAGGCCCACCAAAAAGAATGAGCCCCTCGCGTTGACAATATCAGCCTTTATCCGCTTGCAGCAAGATCAAGACCACAACCCAGTGGCCCCAACCTACCAGTTGCAAACAACCACGTAACCGCACTAGGAGCGGCCCGACGCTTTGCTCGATACAAGTTCCGCACGCAAAGGACAGCACTTAATGTGCTGTCCGTCTTGCGCAGGACTGTCCGCAGTAGCGAGCAAAGCGTCGGGACGCGCCCCTCAGTAAGACCTACGAGAAGTCAGCAACCTGAGCAGTCAGCGCCGCCAGGATCTCCTTGAGCTCAGCTGCACGGTCCCTCTTCTTCTGGACCACCGCGGGCGCGGCCTTGGCCACAAAGCCCTCGTTGGCGAGCGTCTTCTCGCAGCCGGCAAGCTCCTTCTGAGCCGCGGCGATCTCCTTCTCCAAGCGTGCCTTCTCGGCCGAAAGGTCGACCTTGCCCTCGAGCACCACAAAGGCCTCGACGCCGCTATCGACCACGGCGATGCTCGCAGCCGGCTTCTCGACGTCGGTACCCATGACCAGCGAAGCCGTGTTGGCCAGCGGCTCAATCGTGGAGCGCAGGCTCTCGAGCTTCTCGATGTCCTCGGCACCGGCGCGCACGACCACGTCGAGCTCGGCCTTGGGGCTCAGGCGATAGCGCGAACGCGTGGCGCGGGCGGCGGAAACGACGGCGCGGCACAGCTCAAACGCGCGCTCGGCTTCCTCGTCGACATACTTGGCGTAGTCGGCGGGCTCGGGCCACTTGGCGATCATGAGTGCCTCGGCGCGGTGCACGTTGCCCTCGGCGTCCAGATCGAGCACGCTCGCCGGCATGTTGTCCCAGATCTCCTCGGTGACAAACGGCATAAGCGGGTGCATCAGGCGAATGGAGGTGTCGAGCACAAAGATCAGGTTGCGCTGCGCCTGCAGACGGCCTTCGCCCTTCAGGCGGGCCTTAGTGACCTCGACGTACCAATCGCAGACCTCGTTCCAGAAGAACTGCTGCACGCCGCGGGCCATATCGCCAAAGGTGTAGTTCTCAATACCCTCGGTGACCATCTTCACGGCCTTGGCCAGGCGGCTGAACATCCAGGCGTCTGCCGGCGTCTCCACAACGGGCTCGCCGGGCGTGTAGCCCTCCATGTTCATGAGCAGGAAGCGGCTGGCGTTCCAAATCTTGGTGACGAACGACTTGGCCTGCTCGGTGCGCGGACTGTCGATGAGCTTCTTGGTCTTCTTGTCGATGTTCGCGTCGAACTTAACGTCCTGGTTGTTGGTGCACAGCGTGAGCAGGTTGAAGCGCATGGCGTCGGCGCCGTACATACCGATGAGGTCCATGGGGTCAACGCCATTGCCCTTGGACTTGGACATGCGGCTGCCGTCCTTGGCCAGGATCGTCGGGTAGATGACGACGTCCTTAAACGGCACCTCGTCCAGGAAGTACAGCGAGCTCATGACCATGCGGGCGACCCACAGCGCGATGATGTCGCGCGCGGTGACGAGCGCCGTCGTGGGGTGATGGCCCTCGAGCAGCTCCGGCTTTTGCGGCCAGCCCTGCGTGGCGAAGGTCCACAGCTGCGAGCTGAACCAGGTGTCCAGCACGTTCTCGTCCTGATGCACGTGATGGCCGCCGCACTTGGGGCACACGTCGGTGTCCTCGGTCAGGGCGTCCTCCCAGCCACAGTCCTCGCAGTAGAACACGGGGATGCGGTGGCCCCACCACAGCTGGCGGCTGATGCACCAGTCCTTAAGGTTCTCCATCCAGGTGGTGTAGGTCTGCGTCCAGCGCGCGGGGTGGAAGGTGACCTTGCCGGAGTTGACGGCGTCGAGCGCCGGCCCCTTGAGCTTGTCGACAGCCACAAACCACTGCTCGGACAGCCACGGCTCCAGCGCGGAGTCGCAACGGTAGCAGTGCATGACGGAGTGGTCGAGGTCCTCGACGTGATCGAGCAGGTCGTGCTCCTCAAACCACTTGATGACGGCCTCGCGGCACTCGTCGCGGTTCATGCCAGTAAACTCGCCGTAGCCCTCGACGACTACCGCGTGCTCGTCGAAGATATTGATCTGCGGCAGGTCGTGGGCCTGACCCATGGCGTAATCGTTGGGGTCGTGGGCCGGGGTGACCTTGACGAAGCCGGAGCCAAAGTTGGCGTCGACATGCCAATCCTCAAAGATGGGGATCTCGCGGTCGACGATGGGGAGCTTGACGGTCTTACCCACAAAGGCAGCCTTCTCGGGGTCCTTCGGGGAGACGGCGACGCCCGTGTCGCCGAGCATGGTCTCGGGGCGCGTGGTGGCGACGACGATGTAGTCCTGGCCGTTGACCGGCTCGGTCAGCGGGTAACGCAGGTGCCACAGGTGGCCCTTCTCGTCCTTGTACTCCGCCTCGTCGTCCGAGATGGCGGTGGTGCAGTTGGGGCACCAGTTAACGATGCGCTTGCCGCGGTAGATCAGGCCATCGTGGTACCAGTCGCAGAACACCTTGCGCACGGCCTGGGCGTAGTCCTCGTCCATGGTGAAGCGCTCGTTGTCGAAGTCGACGGAGCAGCCCATACGCTTGATCTGCTCGACGATGATGCCGCCGTACTCGTGGGTCCAATCCCAGCAGGCGTCGACAAACTTATCGCGGCCGATCTCCAGGCGGCTAATGCCCTCGCTCTTGAGCTTCTTGTCGACCTTGGTCTGCGTGGCGATACCGGCATGGTCGGTGCCCAGTACCCAGCGCGTGGACTTGCCGCGCATGCGAGCCATACGGATGATGGCGTCCTGGATGGAGTCGTCGGTGGCGTGACCCATGTGGAGCTTGCCGGTCACGTTGGGAGGCGGAATGGTGACGGTGCAGTCGCCCACGCCCTCACGGCGCTTGTAGTAGCCGCCGTCGAGCCACTTCTGCAGGATCGCCGGCTCGTTGGTCGACGGATCGTAGTTCTTGGGCATTTCTTCCATATATCTCTCCCTTGCCCGTCGGGGAGGAATGTAGGGCCGATTTTCGCTCGGTCAGGTCCTGGGCTCGCTCGAAGACCACATTACGTGGTCTTCGGCTCGTGCGGAATCTACGAAAATCGGGCCTACATTCCTCCCCTTAGGTATCGATTACTTCAGTCTGAATTGACTTTGCCGAGGCTTAAACAAACACACAGAATAGCACAGGTAGTTGGGGTTATTGCGTATCTATAAAATAGCCTCCGACCGCGGGTGGTCGGAGGCTATTTGCAAACACGTTTTGGCAGGTTTTAGCCGTAGATGCGTTGGGGCTGTTCTTCGCCCTTTACGGAGGCTTCGGTCACGATGACCTTGGTGACGCCCTCCTCGCTGGGCAGGTCGAACATCGTCTGCTGCAGCACGTCCTCGCAGATGGAGCGCAGGCCGCGGGCGCCGGTCTTGCGGGCAAGCGCCATGCGGGCGATCTCGTGCAGGGCGGCGTCCTCAAACTCAAGCTCAACGTCCTCGAGCTGGAACATCTTGCGGTACTGACGCACCACGGCGTTCTTGGGCTCGGTCAGGATCGACACCAGGTCGTCCTCGTCGAGCGCCTGCGTCTGGGTGACGACGGGCGTACGGCCCACGAACTCGGGGATCATGCCAAAGGCGTTGAGGTCCTGCGGGAGCACCTGGCGCAGCAGGTCGTTCTCGTCGACCGAGGTGGGGCCGGCGATCTCGGAGTTAAAGCCCACGCCCTTGTTGCCCACACGGTCGGCAATGATCTTGTCCAGACCCACAAAGGCACCGCCGCAGATGAACAGAATGTTGGTCGTGTCGATCTGCAGCAGCTCCTGCTGGGGATGCTTGCGGCCGCCGGTGGGCGGAACGCTTGCCACCGTGCCCTCAAGAATCTTAAGCAGCGCCTGCTGAACGCCCTCGCCCGAAACGTCGCGGGTAATGGAGAGGTTCTCTGCCTTGCGGGCGATCTTGTCGATCTCGTCCACGTAGATAATGCCGACCTGCGCGCGCTCGATATCGCCATCGGCGGCATTGATGAGCTTGAGCAGGATGTTCTCCACGTCCTCGCCCACGTAGCCGGCCTCGGTAAGCGCGGTGGCGTCGGCGATGGCAAACGGCACCTCGAGGATACGCGCAAGCGTCTGGGCGAGCAGGGTCTTACCGGTACCGGTGGGACCGAGCAGCAAGATGTTGGACTTGGCGAGCTCCACCTCGTCCATATCATCGTCAAGCTGCGAGTCCAAACCGTCGTCAAAGGCCGAAAGCGCGGCGCCGCCCTCGATCACGCGGCGGTAGTGGTTGTACACGGCAACCGACATGGCGCGCTTGGCGTCCTCCTGGCCCATGACATAAGCCGAGAGCTCGTCATAGATCTCGTGCGGCGTCGGCACATGCGTAATGACCTGGCGGGCATCGTCCTCGAGCTCAAAGCCCTCGGCCTCGGGATCCATGGCGGGCTGCCCGGCAGCCTGGCCGTGATCGTTGAGGAAGCCCGGCAGCTTGCCGTTGCGGGCTGCGTCCATAAAGTCCGAAGCCAGCGACTCCTCCAGGATCTCGGAACAGGCAGCGACGCACTCGTCGCAGATAAAGATGTTGGTCGGGCCCTTTACGAGACGACGGACCTGGCCCTGCTCTTTTCCGCAGAAGGAGCAGCGGATGGGGTTGCCGTTCTCGTCGAAGCCGTCCTGCATGTTACCGGCCATCCTAGGCGTCCTTCGCGGCAAGGTCACGCGAGGTGACAATACGATCGATCAGGCCGTAGTCGAGGGCCTCGGCAGCGGTCAGGTAGTTGTCGCGCTCGGTATCGGCCTGGACTTTCTCGATGGGCTGGCCCGAGGCGTCGGACAGGATCTGGTTGAGCTCGCGGCGGGTCTTCTTAATCTCCTCGGCCACGATCTCGATCTCGGTCTGCTGGCCCTGGGCACCGCCGCTGGGCTGATGAATCATCACCTTGGAGTGCGGCAGGCAGAAGCGCTTGCCCTTGGCGCCGGCCGAAAGCAGCACGGCGGCCATAGACGCGGCCATACCGACGCAGATGGTGGAGACCTGCGGCTTGATAAAGTTCATGGTGTCCAGAATCGCCAGGCCGGAGTAGACCTCGCCACCGGGCGAATTGATGTAGAGCGAGATATCCTTCTCGGCATCCTGGCTCTCAAGATGCAGCAACTGGGCAACGACCAGGTTGGCGCTGACGGAGTTGATCTCCTCGCCCAAGAAGATGATGCGGTCGTTGAGCAGGCGCGAATAGATATCGTAGCTGCGCTCACCGCGCGGCGTCTGCTCGATAACGTATGGCACGAGGGCGGAATCGAACTTAGCGATCATACGCATCTCCATTTCTCTCTTGCGGACCAAATTGGTTCTAGATAAACGTACGGTGCCCGCATGCTATGCATTGGCTGGCACCGTACGAAGCAACCGGATAACCGGTGTATAACTTTACCCCATCACGGGCGCACGCAAGCGCTCGCGGGCAAGGTGGCGAGAATTACTCGGCGTCCTTGGCGGTCTCGTCGACCTCAGTCACCTTGGCGTTCTCGACCAGGTGGTCGACGGCCTTGGAGCGACGGATGGACTCGCGGACGGCAGGCATGCGGCCATCGGCGATGAACTCGGCCTTGGAAGCCTCGACGTCCTTGACGCCGGCCTTCTCGAACTCGGCGTTGATGTCGTCCTCGGTGACCTCGATCTTGAGCTCGCGGGCAAGAGCGTCGAGAGCCAGGGACTCGCGGGCAACGTCGTTGGCCTGCTTGTGCAGGTCGCCGATGAACTGCTCCATGGTCAGGCCGGAAGCGGGCAGCCAGGTGTCCAGCGTCATGCCGCGGGCAGCGAGGTTGGACAGGAAGTTCTGGCCAAGCTCCTCAAAGACGGACTGCTCGTAGTCGGCGTCCATCTCGTCGAGCTGCAGACGCTCGGCGAGAGCGGAGACGCAACGGTTCTCCTTCTCGGCCGGGAGACGGGAAGCCTTGTCCTGCTCGATCTCGATCTCGATGGCGTCCCGCATAGCGTCGATGCTGTCGAAGCCAAAGTCGGACTTGACGAGCTCGTCGGTGAGCTCGGGGGTGTTGCGGACCTTGATGCCCTTGACGGTGACCTCAACGGTGTGGGTCTCGGCCTCCTCGCCCTCCTCGACCTCGTCGGTCCAGGTGACGGTCTTGACGTCGTCAACGTTAGCGCCGATCAGGGCCTCGTTGAACTCCTTGGGGTTGCTGTCGCTACCGGCGATGAGCATGCGGCCCTCGGCGGCAAAGCTGTCGGCGTTCTCGACGGCCTTGAGGTCGACGGTGACGTAGTCCTCGGCC
Organism: Collinsella aerofaciens; assembly: GCF_025289055.1. GTDB lineage: Bacteria > Actinomycetota > Coriobacteriia > Coriobacteriales > Coriobacteriaceae > Collinsella. The sequence continues at coordinate 31,554 of NZ_JAESIQ010000023.1, read as the reverse complement.
TCGACGGCGCGACCCTCGACGTCCTCGAAGGTGGCACGGTAGTTGAGGAGCATCTCGACCTGGTTGTTGATCTCGGACTCGGTGACCTCCGCAGGGGGCATCTCGATCTCGACGGCGTCGAAGGAGGAGAGCTCAGCGGCGGGACGCAGGGAGAACTCGACGGTGTAGGTGTAGTCCTCGTGATCCTTGGCGAGGTCGAGCTCCTTGTAGTCACCGTTCTTGGTGGGGACGATGTCCAGCTCGTTGAGGACGGCGGGCTCGTTGGCGGCGATCAGGTCGTTGGTGGCCTGAGCGAGGGTAGCCTCGGCGCCAAGAGCGGAGTCGATGACCGGACGGGGGGCCTTACCGGCGCGGAAGCCCGGGAAGCGGTACTTCTTGGCGGTGTCCTTGTAGGCCTTCTTGATCGCGGCGTCGACGTCGGCGGCCGGGATGGTGACCGTAGCGGTGAGCTTGGCGTCCTTGACGTCAGAAGCGGTGATGTTCAACACGTTCCTCCTCATACTGCCCAGCTTATCTGAGGTGCTGGTACCTATATGCAACAAAGTGTCGCGACGGCCAGGGCCGACGCGGGTGCGTTGGTGCGGGCGAAAGGACTCGAACCTTCACGGGAATCCCACCAGAACCTAAATCTGGCGCGTCTACCAATTCCGCCACGCCCGCATGAGCGCACAGATTTGGAATGATAGCAGATACGAGCGGCAAGCGCACGCACACGTTTTTAGCTCACGACCTCACCATGAGTGCAAAAGGCGGGGCGAGTTGCCCCGCCCCGCCAATTACGACTTGTTCGCTGACCCGCTACTCCCCCAGCAGGGCCTTCTCGGGCGTGATGGGCAGCGAGCGGACCTGATGGCCGGTCGCGTGCGCCACGGCCGAGGCCACGGCGGCGAGCGGCGTGTTGATGACGACCTCGCCGATCGACTTGGCGCCAAACGGGCCCGTCGGCTCGTAGCTCGGCTCAAAGGCCACGCGAATGCTACCGATATCCAGGCGCGTGGGCAGCTTGTAGCTCATAAAGTTGCCGGTGCGCAGGCGGCCGCGGTCGTCGTGCTCGACAATCTCGTAGAGCGCGTGACCAATACCCTGGGCAATGCCGCCCTCGGCCTGGACGCGCGCGAGCGCCTCGTTGATCACGGTGCCGCAGTCGACGGCCGCCGCATAGTCCACCACAGTCACCTTGCCGGTGGCCTTGTCGACCTCGACCTCGGCAATGCCGGCCATAAACGGCGGAGGCGAAACGGGCAGGCAGGCAGAGGCATGCGAGGTGAGCGCGTCGCCGCCCGCGATGTTCTTGACGCACAGGTTGGCAAAGTCGCGCAGCGTGAGATAGCGGTTCTGCTCGCGCGCGGCACGCTCGTCGGACAGGCGCACGTACTGGCCATCAAAGACCACGTCGGCGGCGTCCACGTCCCACATCTGGGCAGCCTTGGCGCAAATCTTCTCACGCAGCTCGGTTGCGGCGTTCTTGGCGGCAAGGCCCGTCACGTACGTGCCCGAGCTCGCGTACGAGCCGGCATCAAACGGCGACACGTCGGTGTCCACGCCGCGCACCACGATCAGCGAGCTCTCAACGCCCAGCTCCTCGGCGGCAATCTGCGCCAGGATCGTGTCGACGCCCATGCCGTTATCGGTGGCGCCGGTGCCGATGGTAATGAATCCATCCTCTTCCAGGCGCATGTCGATGCCGGCGATATCCACGTTGGAGATGCCCGAGCCCTGCATGGTGAGCGCGCAGCCAAGGGCGCGCACGCGGTCGCCCAGGTCCACGGCCAGAGGCTTGTCGCGCCAACCGATCATGTCCATCGCGCGCAGCAGGCAGCGGTCGAGCGCGCAGGCGTTAAGCTTCTCGTTGTAATACTGCGGCATGACCTCGCCCTCGCGCACGATGTTCTTAAGGCGCAGGTCGGCGGGGTCCATGTGCAGCATGTCGGCGAGCTCGTTGACGGCACTCTCCACGGCAAACTGGCCCTGGGTGGCACCGTAGCCGCGATACGCGCCACCGCGGTTGGTGTTGGTGTAGACGGCGTCCCAACTAAAGCGGCTCGCCTTCACGTGGTTGTAGATGGGCAAGCTCTTGTGGCCCGAAAGGCCGATCGTCGTGGTGGCGTGCTCGCCATAGGCGCCGGCGTTGGACAGTGTGTGCAGGTCGATGGCCGTGATAGTGCCGTCGTTCATGGCGCCCAGCTTAACGGTCATCTGCATCTGGTGACGCGAGTTGCCTGCAGTGATGGTCTCCTCGCGGGTGTAGCAGCAATAGCTCGGACGGCCGGTCTGCTGGGTGACGAACGCCACGAAGATCTCGCAGCAGCCCGTCTGCTTGGAGCCAAAACCGCCGCCGATGCGCGGCTTAATGACCTGCACCTGCGACTGCGGGATGTCGAGCGACTGAGCGACCATGCGGCGCACGTGGAAGGGCACCTGCGTAGAGGTGGTCACCGAGATGCGCCCGAACGCGTCGGTCGTCGCGAAGGCGCGGAAGGTCTCCATGGGCGCGGTCTGCGTGGCCTGGCTGGTGTAGGCGCGGGTGAAGACGATGTCACTCTGGGCGAAGGCCTCGTCCAAGTCGCCAAAATCGCTGGTACCGCTGCAAACCAGGTTGCGCGAAACATCGCCGCCCTGCGGGAACATAAAGGTCACGTCGCCCTCGGGGTGGACCACGATGTCGTTATCGAGTGCCTGGGTAAAGTCGAGCAGCGGCTCGAGCACCTCGTAGTCGACCTTGATGAGCTTGAGCGCCTTGTCGGCGGCCTCCTCGGTCTCGGCGGCAACGATCGCCACCTCCTCGTTTTGGTAGCGCACCAGATTCTCGAGAATCAGGCGGTCGTAGGGACTCGGCTGCGGATAGCTCTGTCCGGCGATGGTAAAGCGGCGCTTGGGCACGTCCTCGTAGGTGTAGACGCCCACGACGCCCGGCACCTTAAGGGCGCGAGACGTATCGATGGAGCGGATCTTGGCGCGGGCATACGGGCTGCGCTTGAGCTTGACGATCAGAGCACCGGCAGGCACCAGGTCGCCCGTGTAGACGGGACGTCCCTCGAGCAGCGCCTTCGAGTCCTTCTTGGGCTGCTTATGAGTAATCTGCTTGTACGCGACACCGTCGGAGCTGGTGTTATTGACCGGCAGCTCGGGCATCTCGAAGCCCACCTGCACGCCGAACTCGTTGAGAAAGCGGACGATGGCGCGCAGCTGGCTCTCGTAGCCGCTGCAACGGCAGAGGTTGCCGGCGAGCTGGCGCGAGAGCTCCTCGCGCGTGGCGACGAGGCTTGGGTCCTCCTTGGCGGCGCGGGCGAGCGCCAGCACGTTCATAATAAGGCCGGGGGCGCAAAAACCGCACTGCTCGGCACCTTCGGCAGCCATCGCACGGGCCAGTGCCTCGGACTCGGCCTTAAGGCCCTCGAGCGTGGTGATGGCGTGGCCCTCAACACGAGCGGCGGGAACCGAGCAGCTCAGCACCGGATCGCCGTCGAGCCACACCGTACACAGGCCGCAGTTGGTGGTCTCGCAGGCGCAGCGCACCGACGCGCAACCCTGCTCTCGCAGCAACGCAAAGAGCATGGTGTCGGGGGCAATCTGAACCTTGACTTTGCGGCCGTTGAGCGTAAAGGAAAGATCGATGAGTTTGGCAGCCATTAGCGCACCTCGCTAGAATCGACGCCGGGCACGCGGCGGCAGGAATACTCGTCCGTGGCAAACTTGGGCGCTTGCACGGTCTCGAGCTCGCGGGCAAGCGCAGCCGAAAGCTCGATGCCGGCGGCGCGGCGCACGGCCTGAATCGCCAGCGGGGCCGAGATGCGACGGCGGTAGTCAGCCGAGCCCCACATGTTGGTGCCGTAGCTCAGGGCACGCACGGATGCGGCCAGGGCGCGCAGCTCGTCCTCGGAAGGCTGCTCGGCGGTAAGGCCACATGCCTCGCCCTGCAGCAGGGTCGCGCGCAGCGGGCGGGCGCCTACGGTGACATGCCAGCTGTTGTCCCACCAGGCGGCGGTGACGTTTAAGGAGGGGAAGTCGGTCGCGGCCTTGCGCACGGCCTCATAGCTCGCACGGTAGTCGTGCTTAACGACCACGACGTGCTCGATCACGTCGCGCACATAGCCCATGTCCACGAACTCGGCGAGCGGCACGCGGCCGGCGCCCGTCAGCTCAACATAGGAATCGAGCGCCAAAAAGGCCGAGAGCACGTCCGAGAAGCCAAAGCGACCGTAGATGCTGCCGCCCACCGTGGCGGTATTGCGCAGCTGCACGCCCACGATATCGTGGACGGCGAACTCAAAGACATTGTTGACAAGCGCGTTGAGCTCGACATGGCGCTCGAGCTGGCGCAGGGTGCACATGGCGCCGATGCGAAACTCGGTCTCGGTCTCCTCGATCTGATCGAGTCCGCAGGCCGAAAGGTCAATCGCCGTCGCCACGCGACGCGAACCCAGGCGCATCCAGATGCCGCCGCCCACAATCTTGTTGTTGCGGTTCTTCTGTAAGAGCTCATAGGCTTCGGCCGCGCTTCCAACACGGACGTAGGTACCGAACTTGAGCACGTTCTCCCCCATCTCTTCACTTGACCAGTGTTTCTAAGTGTACCAAACGAGGGCGCACGACCCTCACCACCACAGAAAAAGGCTCCCAGCCGGAATGACTGGGAGCCTTCTGCGATGCTATGTCGAGCGAAGATTTAGCAGACGCCCTGGGCGAGCATGGCGTCGGCGACCTTCAGGAAGCCGGCGATGTTGGCGCCCATGACAAAGTTGCCCTCCTGGCCGTACTCCTTGGCGGTGTCGTCCACGTTGTGGAACATGCCGCGCATGAGCTGCTCGAGCTTGCCGTCGACCTCCTCGAAGGTCCAGGACAGGTGCTCGGCATTCTGGCTCATCTCCAGGCCGGAAACGAGCACGCCACCGGCGTTGGCAGCCTTACCGGGCATAAAGGCGACGCCGTTCTCCTGGAAGTAGGTCGTGGCCTCGATGGTCGTGGGCATGTTCGCGCCCTCGCCGACCACCTTGCAGCCGTTGGCGACGAGCGCCTGGGCGTCCTCGAGCAGCAGCGTGTTCTCGCGAGCGCAGGGCAGCGCGATGTCGCAGGGCAGCTGCCAAACGCCACGGCCGTCGCCCTCGTGCCACACGGCGTTGGGCTTCTCGTCAACGTACATGGCGAGCGTGACGCCCTTGTCGTGGCCGGAGCGCTTCTTATTGTAGACGTGCTCGAGCACGGTGTAGTCGATGCCGTCGGGATCCTCGACCCAGCCGTGGGTATCGGAGCAGGCGAGCACCTTGCCGCCGAGCTGGGAGACCTTCTGGACGGCGTAGATGGCGACGTTGCCGGAGCCATGAACGACGACGTTCTTGCCCTCGAAAGAGTCGCCGCGGCTCTTGAGGTACTCGTCAACAAAGTAGGCCAGGCCGTAGCCGGTGGCCTCGGTACGAGCGAGCGAGCCGCCAAAGGAGAGGCCCTTGCCGGTAAGGACGCCAGTCCACTCGTTGGTCAGGCGCTTGTACTGACCGAACAGGTAGGCAACCTCGCGGCCGCCAACGCCCAGGTCACCGGCGGGAACGTCGGTGTTGGGGCCGATGTGGCGATAGAGCTCGGTCATGAAGGACTGGCAGAAGTGCATGATCTCGTTGTTGGACTTGCCCTTAGGATCAAAGTCGGAGCCGCCCTTGCCGCCGCCCATGGGAAGGGTGGTCAGGCTGTTCTTGAGGATCTGCTCCAGACCCAGGAACTTGAGCATACCCAGGGTGACCGTCGGGTTAAAGCGCAGGCCGCCCTTGTAGGGTCCAATGGCAGAGTTGAACTCGACGCGGTAGCCGCGGTTGACCTGGACCTTGCCCTGGTCGTCGACCCAGGGAACACGGAACATGACGATGCGCTCGGGCTCGACGAGGCGCTCCAGCAGGGCGGCCTCCTCGTACTCGGGGTGGGCGTCGAGCGCCGGCTGGATGGTGCCGAGGATCTCGGTCGCGGCCTGGATGAACTCAGGCTGCTCGGGATAGCGGGCCTTGAGCTCTTCGAGAACTTTCTGCGTGTAGCTCATGCTTCCTCCAATGATGGGAAACGAAAAATGTTGGTCGCGGCACCCTATGCGCCGCGAACTTTATCGAGTATGGATAATATCGCACTGTTGCGGCAAAGTTTCGCATAAGCGGACGAGCAGATGTTTCGTTTTGATTACGATGCAGGTAGAGGCGTTTTTGAATGCCTGACGTGCAAAACCCGTGTTTCAAACCTGTTTCGTCCACGTGTTCCAAACCACCACAAAGGTACCTGTCCCCAATGTGGTGGTTTTGGTGGCTATAGGACGAGCTGATGGTAGTCGGCGGGGGTTACGCGGCCTTCGGTGGCAGCGCGGAAGGCGGCGAGTGCATCGCCCGAGAACGGCATGGCCCAGCACAGCCCGCAGCCGGCGGTGATGGAGCCGGGCAGCGGCATGATGCGCCCGGGCACACCGGCGGCAAGACACAGCTGTTCGCATTCCATCACATCGTAAGTGCTATCGAACGAAACGATGATCTTGTGTTCGTGGTCGAGGGCATCACCGGACGGGCCTTCGCGGTGCGACTCGCGATACGCCGCGGCAGCAGCCTCCTCTTCCGCGGTATGTCCACAACCACCGCAACCGCAGGTACAGGGCTCGGACCCATCGCAGGTGCAAGGTTCTCCCGTGTCGGGACAGATATCGTGAGACATGGCAACTCCAATCGTCTAGGCGAGTAACTCGGCCGCCGCAAACTCCTCGGGCGTATTGACGTTCTCGAAGCAGAGCGTTGAGCCCGCGGCCTTAACGATCTGCGGCTCATCCATATATCCAGCGTTCACCCGATCGATTAGGCAGCGAATGCGCTGGCGGTCACCGGCAAGCAGCTCGCAAGCGATCGGCGCGCAGGCCTCGCGACGCCAGACGGCGCATAGCGGCTCAATCCCCCGCTCCTCGCGCGGCACGCACACGTCGAGCGCCTCGGCCTCGACACGATCGGCAAGCGCGCCGATGAGTTCCGGCGAGACAAACGGCATATCACAGGCGACGATAGCCGTATGAGGAAGCCGAGCCGCAGCCAGCGAGCTCGCGATGCCGCGCATGGCGCCCGCCGGCCCCTCAAGGTCCGACACTATTCGCGGTACCAGGCCGCCAAACGCGCGCTCCTCAAGGTAGGCAAGCTCGCTGGGACGCGACGTCGTCACGACCAACTCGCCGGCAACTGGCGCCAGCCGACCCAGCACGCGTTCGATGAGCGGCTCGCCGCAAAACGCCATGCGAGCCTTATCACAGCCCATGCGCGAGGACAGCCCACCCGCTTGGACGACACAAGAAAGATCGGCACGTCTTACGGTAGTCATACGGCAAAACACCTCCATCGGCATGCTCGAAACCCGGTGCACGAAGCTAAATACAGCCACCGAAATAGCGGCGCTACGAAAAGCTCGTGCAAAAACAAAACAGCGCCTTTGCGGCACGCAGCAAGACCGCGAGCACAAAAGCGCTGGTAGCGTATGGCGGGAACGTATGTGAATCGAACACATCCAAGACGTTTTGCACGCCTCGCAACGGTTTTGAGGACCGCGGAGCCCACCGGAGCCCATCCGTTCCCAAGTGCGGCGGTATTTTACCAAACCGAAACGGCTCCATCCCAAAAAGACGAACAAGAAGTTGCGGTGGAATAGTTCCTGTATTTGCTGCCAAAGCCTCCAAATAGGAACTATTTCACCGCAACTGAGGAGGTGGGGCGGGGCGGCCGATCTAGCGCAGGGACCTCAGGCCGCCGGCGTCTTTGTCGAGCACCGTAAAGCGCGCGGCATCCAGGTGTTCCAAGATGCTGATGGCACGTTTGCGCGACACACCCAGGGCCTCGCGCAGCACGCTCGTGGTGGCAGCGCCGCCGGCTGCCTCAATGGCGGCGGCGACAAGCTCACGCGCATGGGCCTCGGCGGCGGCAGACAGGGCAACGTCGCGCTCGACCTTAACGATCGAGCGGTTGAGCGAAAGCTCGCGCAGGGCACGCGTCATGGTGTCGCGATCGAGCTGCAACTGCTCGCCAACCTCGGGCAGCGTCGGCGCATCGAGGCCGGCTTCATCCAGCAAGGCAACGATACGTTCGCAGGCCTCGCGCACCACGCGTGCCGCCGCGGCGGCCGAGTGCGGGTCGAACACCTCGGCCCCCTCGGCAGCGCATACGCCACGCGCGCAGCCCTCGGAAATCAGGGCTGCGGCAACCGTATCGTCAGCGGCAGGCCACGCAGCATGGGCAACGGCGCCAGGCGTAAAGCCCGTCTCCTTGGAAGACGCCGCATGCATGGCTGACAGGGTCGCCGCCAGGGCATCCATCGCGGCGTCGAGCACGGCGGCATTCACATACAGCGTACCGCCCGAGCCCGCAAGCTCGCGCACAACACCTCGCACCACCAACTCGTTCAACGCGGCATCGGCCTCACCGGAAACAAGATCGAGCGCCGCGGCAACGTCGGCGACCACGACTGGCAACGTCTGCAGCGCCAGCCACGCGTCCACACCAGCGACGGCATCGCCGGTCTCAAGCGCCGCAAGCAGTGTGCGCTCCCCCGCCGAAAGCTCGCGCGAGCGACGGCAGCGCGAAAGCAGCACGCGCCCGCCGCCAATGAGCATAACGGGCGAATACGACAGCACCACGTCATGGTCTCCGGCGCGCAGCGGCAGCGGCTCCTCCAAGCGCACCTGTACGGTACGGGTCTCGCCCACCGCCATGGGGGCCTCGCCCTCCAAAAGCATGATGCGGCCGACGACCTCGGCCGTGCCGGCCATCACATGCACGCGCGCGCCCGACTCGAGCACGCGCGATTTGGCGCCCTCGCGACCCAGGTAGGTGAACGTCATCATAAAGCGCAACGTCTGACCAAAGCGGTCCGCCACGCCGAGCATCTCGCCACGGTCAAGTGCCGCGACACCGTCACCTACCAGGTTGAGCGCCACGCGTTGCCCAGGCAGCGCGCGCGGCGTATCGCCATGCACCTGAATCCCGCGCACACGACAGACCGTACGCGACGGTAAAGCCATCAGCTCGTCACCCACCGCAACGGGCGCATCGTGCAGCGTTCCCGTCACGACAGTGCCGACGCCCTTGATCGTAAAGCAGCGGTCGATGGGTAGACGCGGTGCGGCATCGGTGAGCTCGGCACGGACGCGGCAGGCATCCCAGCAAGCGGTAACCTGCTCGTCGAGCACGGCGAGCAGCCTTTCGATCCCCTCGCCTGTCTTGGACGACACAGGCACGATCGGCGCGTCCGCAAACACGGTACCCGACAAAAAGTCATCGACATCGAGCTCGGCAAGCTCGGTCATCTCGGCGTCGGCCAGGTCGCACATCGTCAGCGCGACCACCATATGCGTGACACCCAGCAGCTCCAGTACATGCACGTGCTCGCGCGTCTGCGGCATAACGCCCTCGACGGCAGAGACCACCAGCACGGCAACGTCGATGCCAGTCGCACCCTGCACCATGGCGCGCAGGTAATGCGCGTGGCCCGGCACGTCGACCAGGCCAACGATCTTGCCACTCGGCAGCGCCAGCTCGCCAAAGCCAAGCTCCACGGTCATACCGCGACGGCGCTCAACCTCCAGACGGTCGGGATTCTTGCCGGTCAGCGCCTCGATCAGTGCCGACTTGCCGTGGTCGACGTGACCCGCCGTACCAACGATAACGGGACACTCCACCAGCGCTTGAACCTCACTCATCGAGCGATCGCCTTCTTAACGCATGCGACGAGCGTCGATGCCGCCGTCTCGATATCGCAGTCGCCCACAAGCGTACGGACGTCAAACAAAATGCGATCGTGCGAAGTTCGCGTGACGACCGGCGTGTCGAAGTCCTGGACAAGCGAGCGCTTGAGCGCGTCGACGGACAGGCGCCCGTCGACCGGGCAGACGGCCACGCACATGGTGGGCAGCTCCACGGTAGGCAGCGAGCCGCCACCGGGGGTCGACGATTCCTCGACGATCTCCACCTGAACGGCGCACGGGCAACCGGCCTTATCGAGCCCGGCGACCATACGATCGCGCAACTTACGTGCGCGACGCTCCAGATGAGCCTGCGGAAGCGTGAGCATGTTGAGCACCGGCACCTCGCGATGGGCAACATCCGCCCCGTCCATGTAGATGCGCAGTGTAGCCTCGAGCGCCGCCAGCGCGAGCTTGCCCGGGCGCAGGGCGCGCATAAGCGGATGCAACCCGCAGGCCTGGACCAGATCGCGACGGCCCATGATAATGCCCGCCTGTGCGGCACCGAGCAGTTTATCGCCCGAGCACGACACCAGATCGAGCCCTGCCGAAACCGAAGCCGGCGTGGTTTCTTCGCCGCCACGCACCAAGATGTCGTCGGGCAACAGCGCGCCCGACCCCTGGTCCTCGTAGAACAGCAGACCATGCTTGTGGGCCAGGGCGGCAAGCTCCCGAGAGCTCACTTCCTCATGAAAACCCTCGATGCGATAGTTGGAAGGGTGGACCTTGAGGATCATTGCCGTATCGGGCGTAATGGCGCGCTCGTAGTCGCTCAAATGCGTGCGGTTGGTGGCGCCGACCTCGACGAGCTTGGCGCCCGAAGCCGCCATGACATCGGGGATGCGGAAGCTGCCGCCTATCTCGACAAGCTCGCCGCGGCTGACGATGACCTCTTTACCCGCGGCATGGGTGGCAAGCACCAGCAGCACCGCGGCGGCATTGTTGTTGACCACGAGCGCGTCCTCGGCACCGGTGAGTGAGCGGATCAGCTGCGCGGCGTGCTCCTTGCGCGACCCGCGCGAACAGGTGTCGACGCTGTACTCGAGCGTGCTATACCCGCGCGCGACCTCGGCCACGGCTTTGGCAGCTGATTCCGCGAGCGGGGCGCGACCCAAGTTGGTATGGATAACCACACCCGTGGCGTTGACGGCGGGACGCAGGCTCGGCAGCGCGGAGCGATGCGCACGCCACTCGATGGCCGAGGCCAGCTCGCGCTTGGAACGCGGGGCGGCGCCGGCACGAATCGCGGCGCGCTCCTCATCGAGCTCGGCCGTGACGGCGGCATGCACCACCGCGTCGCAGGTCTCCCCCGCCGCCTTCACCACCGGCCACTCGGCAAGCAGCTCGTTGACGGAAGGAATGGCGCGCAGGCGGGCGCGCACCTCATCGGACATGTTCTGGCTATCGCTCATGTGCGGCCTTTCAAAACCAAAGGTGAATCAATCGTTCGAACGTCAAACTATCAGCCAATCCGATCGGCTGAGTCAATCAATCGCTATTATCCTCGCGCGCCGCGATCTTTTCCACGCGAACGGCGTTTTCCTGAGTGAGCGCGGCGCCCGTCAACGGGTCCCAACGCAACGGTGTATGGTCGAGCGGGCCCACGCCCAAGGCTTGAGCGCCACCGGCATCGGCGCCAAACGAGCGCCCACCGGGGGCGGCCGAGGTGAAGATGCACGCCGGATGCAGATAGGGCGTCGTCTCCACGCGCACGCGGTCGCGGCCCATATCGCTCACAAGCTCGACGACCTCGCCATCAGCGATACCCATGTGTGCAGCAACATCGGCGTTCATCTGCACGGCGTCCAAGTCCGATCCAGCCTCGGCGGCACCTTGGGCCGCGAGCCTGCGCGAAGTATGCGACTCAAAGGGACGGTTGCCGCTAATGAGGCGAAACATCCCCGGGCCGGGCTCCACCATGGGCGCAATCCAGTTGGGCACACGACCCATGCCGACTCGTTCCCATACGTCGCTTGCCAGCGCAATTTTGCCGCCATCCAAGGGAATCGCCGGCTCGCCCGTACGCGACGGCAACGCAACACCCGTGTCGGCCCAGCCGCGCTCCTTGAGCTCGTCCAGATCAATCCCAAAAGGCTCCACCTGGGCAGCCGCCAGATCGTCAGACGTAAACCGAAAGTACTCGCCCACGCCACACGCCTGCGCCAGGCCGGCAAAAATCTCCCGACCGGGACGTGTGCCGTCATGCTGCACGGGCAGCACGGCGTTGCGGTAGAACACGCGCGAATCGTTGACGCCCACGACTGTGCCCACACCGCGGTCGGCCTCCAGATACGTCACGTCGGGCAGCACGAAGTCAGAAGCACGCGCCGTCTCGGACCAACGAATATCAATCGTCACAAGCAAGTCGAGCTGCTGCAAAATACCCAACCAAGCCTGTGCATTGCCATAGCCCGCACCGGGGTTACTGGCATAGACGATGAGCCCACGCAAATCGCCGGCAAGAATCGACTGACCGATGGTCGTGCACAGTCCGCGCACCGGATCGACCAGTGGATAGCGCTCGGACCCCAGCTTGGGCTCGCGCGGCACCGGCGGCGTCGCAAAGCGAGTGGGATCGAGGTCGCCCAGTGAAAGCGGTGTGGGCGGATTGAGCGCGCCACCCACATGTCCAATACAGCCCAGCAGCACATCGACCAAGCAGATAGCGCGCGCGGTCTGGGTGCTATTGGCATACGCAATGCCAATGCCGCCATGAAAGCCGGCGTCCACCACGGCAGCAGGCGCGGCGGCAGCCAGATCACGCGCCGTGGCGGCGATCTCTGCGGCCGGCACGTCGCACATCGACTCGGCCCACTCGGGCGTCCAAGCGCTCGCCGCCTTCGCCAGCTCGTCAAAACCCGTGGTATAGCGGGTCACGAACTCGTGGTCATACAGGTCCTCGGCAATCAAGACATGCGCAATGCCCAACAGCAAGGCCAGGTCGCAGCCCGGGCGCACGCGCAACCAGCGGTCGGCAAGCGCAGCCGAGCCGCTGCGCCGCGGGTCGACCACGATAATCTTCGCCCCACGGCGACGGGCATCGTTGAGCGCATCAACAGCCCCCATCGTCGACGAATCGACAATGGAGCGCCCCAGATACATGATGCAATCGGTATGCGCCAGGTCGGAGGCGGGGCTGTAGCCCAGACTGTGCTCCCAGCCGGTAAGTCTGCTTACCTCGCAGGCGCCGTCGGCACCGTATACGTTGGGCGAGCCCAGCGCATGCATAAAACGATACGCCCAGTAACGGTCGAACGAGGGCACGCCGAGCGTCATGCCCAGCGCGCGCGGACCATGCCCGTCAACAATCCCCAAAAGGCGCTCGGCAATCTGGGCAAACGCCTCGTCCCAGGAAATCGCATCGAACCCCGAGCCATCAGCTCGTCGGCGCATGGGGTGCACAATGCGGTCGCGCTCGTCAAACGGCATTGCCAGGCGATGCCGTCCGCGGGCACACAGGGCACGCGCCGCGCACGGATGCCCTGGCACCGGCAACTCGGCCGCCACGCGACCGTCCTCAACTCGTGCCGCAAAGGCGCAATCGGCATAGCATCCCCCGCATGTGGTCACCACGGCGCGACCGTCACGCTTCACAGCAGATGCCATCTCGATTACCCCTTTCACAAGCCAAACACAACAGGCCAACAGCCCGGGAACGAGCCCCAGGCCAAAAAAGCCTCCCGCACGGCAACGCCCCGCGGGAGGCCCAACGTCAAACAGACGGTATCTTACGACTCGGACTTCTTGGCGTAGATAAACCAGTAGCCAAGCGCGACCAGAACCGCGCCGCCCACGATGTTGCCCAGCGTGGCGGCGGACAGGTTAAACGCAATGCCCGCAGCGTTGAGTGCATCGGCGCCGGCGACGTCGGCACCGTAGCCGCATGCATGCATCACAGCACCCATGGGCAAAAAGTACATGTTGGCGACGCAGTGCTCAAAACCGCAGGCCACAAAGGCGGCGATGGGCAGCAGAATGCCCACAACCTTATCGACCACGGTCTTGCCGGCGGTACCGATCCACACGGCCAGGCACACAAAGATGTTGCACAGGATGCCGCGGAAGAAAATCGTCACCCAGTCGATCGTCACCTTGCCGGCGGCGACGCTCACCATGGAATTGGCGACCGCCTCGCCGTTGAGCTTATAAATGCCGGCCATATACACCAAAAAGACGATGAACAGGGCACCGACAAAGTTACCGACCCATACGACGACCCAAGCCTTGAGCATCTGAACCAGGGTGATCTTTTTGCTCTTGAGTGCGCAGACCATAAGCGAATTGCCAGTAAACAGCTCGGCGCCGCACACCAGCACCAGCACCAGGCCCAGGCAAAAGCACAGGCCGCCCACGACGCGCTGGGCGCCCCAGCCCAGCGTGCTATCGCTCAAGAACACGGTAAAGAACAGGCCGCCGAAGGCAATGAACGCGCCGGCGAACATCGCCAACAGAAAGGCCTTTGCGACCGGCAGGTTAGCCTTGGTCACGCCGGCGGCCTCGGTCTTGGCCTCGATCGCGGCGGGCGCCAGGCAATCAGGAGCGGGGTACTCCGCCTTGGAATCTGCCATGTCAATCACTTCTTTCCTAATCAGCAGGGACAAGCGCTCCTATTGCTCTTGTCCCAAGCGGACAAAGTGGGAAAAGTCGTTGGCGGCCACGGCGTCGTACACGGCGTCGACGGCGTCAAAGACCTCCGGGGACATAGGGTTGTAAAACTCCGTATCGCCCGGCTGAATCCCTATGAAGACGATATCTTCGCACGATTGCTCGATTTCCTCGATCAGAATCGACAAAGGGAGCGAATGCGTGGTGAACATCGACTTGCGGGCCACATCGCGCTTATCGAGCAGGCGGATAGACCCGACGGGCAGCGCCATGTCGGCGGCATCGACCAAGACCAGGCGAGGCGGACGCTCGCGCTTGACCTCGATGATGTCGTCCTCGGGCGTTTGGCCACCGTCGATGGTGTACCAACCGGCAATGGGCGCGTCCTCCATCTTTTTGGAGAGCACGGGGCCGGCGGCATCGTCGGCACGCAGCACGCTTCCCGCCGTGAGCACGATACCCGCAAACGGGGCGCCGTTCACACGTCCATCCACAACGCGACCCATTACTGCAACCTTCCCGTCAGGTACACGCCCGACACATCGCGCACGCGCTCAACCAGATCGCGGAACTTCATCAGAAACGCGACCTGCTGGGCATGCAGGCCAAAGTCGTCGTCGAACACCGAGATGCCGGCCTTGGCCGAGCCGCGAAAACCGCGCTCGTCGAGCAGCGTGTCGCAGGACTCGAGCAGCGACGGCACCGCCGCCTTGTCAAGCTGGCACTCGCCAAAGGAGCGGATGGCCTCGAACTTGGTCTTGGCCTCCCCCTCCGGCAGCGCATCGACGAGCGAATAGAAGACATCCACCGGCACCGACAGGCGCGGCTCAAAGCAATCGAGCACGCCGGTGTGGTGGCCCACGGCGAGCGTGTAGTACAGCACGTCGCAGGCCTCCTGGGGAACGTCTTCCTCGGTCTCCACAAACTTACGCGTGAGCTCATAGAAGACCACCTGGTCGGGCGCATGGCCCAGGCAGGGGTCGGCGACGCCCTCGGCGGCCTCGTCGCTTGCGCGCGAGGCATCGCCAAAGGAGCCGCCGAGCATACCGGGACCCGCAAAGTAACCAGAGCGGTCCGTGAGCTCCATCTAGTGACCTCCGGCCAGCACCAGATCCTGCAGCGCCGAGTAGACCTCAACGCGGCGCGGATCGTCCTGCTTGTCGATGAGCAGCGCCATGGCACCGCGGATATCACCCTTGGGCGCGCCCTCGAGCGTATCCATAAACTCGTTGGCCAGGTCGCGGCCGTAACGGTAGCCGCTCATGGCGCGAGCTTCGCGCTCGATGGCAACACGCAGCTTGTACGGCACGCCGGGGTGCAGGATATCGGCCTGCTCGCCGGCGGCCTCCACCGTGGTCTCGGCATGGAGCTTTTGGTCCAGCAGACCGAGCGCCATGGCAAAGCCGTAGACGGTCTGCGCGGGGCTGGGCGGGCAGCCGGGGATGTAGACATCGACCGGCAGAATCTTGTCCGTGCCGCCCCAGACGCAGTAGTTGTCGTAGAAAATGCCACCGGTGCAGCCGCATGCGCCATAGGACACCACGATCTTGGGATCGGGTGCGGCCTCAAAGGCGCGCAGGGCCGGCATGCGCATGGCACGCGTCACGGCACCGGTGTACAGCAGCACGTCGGCGTGACGGGGCGAGGGCACGACCTTGATGCCAAAGCGCTCGACGTCGAAGACGGGCGTGATGGAACCGAAGATCTCGATCTCGCAGCCGTTGCAGCCGCCGCAGTCGACACGGTAGACGTACACCGAGCGCTTGATCTTCTTAAGAAGGGTCGCCTTGGCCTTCTCGATGCTCTCGTCGAGCTCGATCTTGGTCGGGCGGTACTGAAGCCGCTCGGGCAAAAGCGTGGGTTCGGCCATGGTTACTCCTCCTTCGTTTCAAAATCCATGATGATGCCCTCGACCGGCGCCGGACCGGCGGGAATCTCGGGCGCATCGGGGTTGAGCTCGCGGTCGATATACTCCGGGTTCACGCCGTGGCCGCCCAGATACTCCATGCCGGGGCCCTGGGGCTCACCGGACGCAAGCGTCTCGTTGGCGGCCATGCCGTGCGCGTTGCCGGTCTTTACGGCCGAGGCGGCGCGCAGGGCGTCGAGCTCGCGCTTGCACTCCTGGCACATACCGACGGTACGGGCGGCCTGCTCGGCCTCCATGCCGCCGGCCTTTTGCAGCAGGCGCTTGGCGTAGTCGATCTCCTTGTGCGGGGCGAACGGCTTGCCGCAGCGCGAGCAGTGCTCGAGCGTGTAGACGCTCTTGCTGGTGAGGTCGTCCTTGCTCATGACGGCCAACTCAAACTCCTCGGTGAGCTTGATGGCCTCCATGGGGCAGGCTTCCTCGCAACGGCCGCAAAAGATGCAGCGACCGTAGTCGATCGACCAGGTGATGGTATCGGCCGCAAGGTCGGTGTCCATGCGAATGGCATCGGCCGGGCACGCCACGCCGCAGGCACCGCAGGCGATGCAGAGCTCGGCATTGTGCTCGGGCTTGCCGCGCATGTCCTTGTTGGTGGGGAACGGCGCAAACGGGTACTTGACCGTCGCGTCGCCGGCCTTGGCGTTAACCTTCCAAAGCTTCAGCATATTAGAGCGCCTCCTCATCGAGCGGAGCGGCCATGGTGCCCTCGCCCGCAAGCGGCGACTTGTCGCGCCAGACGTTCTCGAACTGCTCCTTGTCAAGCACGTGGTCGCGCTTGGCGGCGACATCGGTCACCGTCACGCGGTCGGTGCAGGAGTAGCACGGGTCGAGCGAGCCGACGATCAGCGCCGCGTCGCCCACGGTGTTGCCGCGGAACATGTAGCGCAGGACCGGCCAGTTGCTGTACGTGGCGGCCTTGGCGCGCCAGCGGTAGCACTTCTGGTTATTGCCGAGCATGGCCCAGTGCACGTCCTCGCCGCGCGGAGCCTCGGTGGCGCCGATGGCGTACTTGTGCGGGGTGTACTCCCAATCCGTGGTGAGGATGGGGCCCGACGGGCAGTTCTCGAGCATGGTCTCGATCATGTCGATCGAATCGTAGACCTCCTGGATGCGAACGGCGGAACGGCCGAAGGCATCGCAGGTGTCGGCCGTGGCAGCATGCATCTTTTGGACATCCGGATCGGCGTAGCCGTCGAAGGGATGGTCAAAGCGCACGTCGCGGGCATAGCCAGAGCCACGCATGAGCGGGCCGACCGGCGAGAAGTCGCGAGCGATCTTGCGGTCCAGAATGCCGATACCGCTCGTACGCTCAATAAAGTTGGGCGTGGAGAGCAGCATATCGACGAGTTCCTGAACCTCGGAGCGCAGCTGGTGGATGGTCGCGAGCGTGGAGAGCTTCTGCTCGGCCAAAATGTCGCGACGCACGCCGCCGATCACGTTGAGGCCGTAGGTCTTGCGGTGACCGGAAAGCTTCTCGGCCAGGTCCATGGACTTCTCGCGGACGCGGAAGAACTGCTGGAAGCCGGAGTCGAAGCCCGTGTAGTGCGATGCAAGGCCAATGTTGAGCAGATGCGAGTGCAGGCGCTCGACCTCGAGCATGATGGCACGGATGTACTGGGCGCGCGGCGGGACATGAATGCCCTGGGCGCGCTCGACGGCCTCGGCATAGGCCACCGAGTGGGCGCAGCCGCAGATGCCGCAGATGCGGTCGGCGAGGAACGTCACGGCGTCATAGTTCAGGCGCGTCTCGGCTACCTTCTCCATGCCGCGGTGCACGTAGAACAGACGGTAGTCGGCGTCGACGATCGTCTCGCCGTCAACGAACAGGCGGAAGTGGCCGGGCTCGTCGGAGGTAATGTGCAGCGGGCCCATGGGGACGAGCGTGGTCTCCTTGCCCTTGGTATCGGCCAAGAACTCGTAGTTTTCCATGTCGCTCGCGGGAGCGGGACGGAAGCGGTAGTCCATGGAGTCCTTGCGCAGCGGGTACAGGCCGCTGGGCCAGTCATCGGGCAGCACCAGGCGACGACGATCGGGCAAGCCCTCGGGGATCAGGCCAAACATATCGCGCAGCTCGCGCTCGCCCCACACGCAGGCGGGGACGAACGGCGTCACGGACGGGAACGTCATCTTGGCGGGATCGACCTCGGTGCGCACGGTCACCCAGCCGGGGTCCTCCCCCTCCATGGAGATGACGTAGTACACGGCGTAACGGCCGCACAGGCTGCGCTCATCGTTGCCGATGATCACGGGAATCCAGCCGTAGCGCTCGTAGTACAGGTAGTGGACGGCCTCGGGCAGACGGTCCAGCTTGACGGTGATCGTCAGCTGGTCCTCGCACTGCCACTCAACCTTCTCGATAGCGCCCGGCACTGCGGCGCGCAGGGCCTCGACGTGGCTTTCGCAACGACGAGCGTAGTCCTTCTTTTCAGGTTCTGCCATGGTGCTAATTCACCTCGCTTGTCTTGGTCTGGGAACTGAACACCATGCGGTAGAGAGGAGCCTCGTGGAGCTCTTCGACGCTCTGGTTCAAAACGACGGACGTTGCATCCTCGACGCCGCTCGTGATGGCGACCGGGGTGGCGATACCGAACCACATGACCACGATCGCGAGGGCGATCTCGGGGATGATCATGAGGGCGGGCACCTCGTGGCGCTTCATGCCCTCGGGCGCCTTGCCGAAGATGGACTTGAGCGCGATGCCGGTAAGGGCAAAGTACACGCCGGTGAGGCCAATGGCCACGAGCACGACCACCCAGATGGGACCGGACTGGACGCCGGCCACGAAGGTGAGGAACTCGGAGATGAACAGGGCGAACGGCGGGAAGGCGGCGAGCGCGAGCAGGGCGATGATGGTGAGCGCTGCCGTGACGGGAGCGATCTCGACGACGCCCTTGATCTTGTTCAGGTCGCGGGTGTGGTAGATGTGCTGGATGTTACCGGCCATGCAGAAGGCGAGCGCCTTCGTGAAACCGTGGAAGATGCAGTGCAGCAGGCAGGCGGCGATACCGAGCGGACCACCGATACCCAGGCACAGCGCGACCACGCCGACGTTGTCGACGGAGGAGTACGCGAAGCGGCGCTTGATATCGTCCTGCTTAAAGATGCACAGGGCGGCCACCAGGATGGACAGCGTGCCCAGGATGAGCAGGAGCGTACGCGGATAGGTGTCGCCCACCGTGATGATGGACAGGGAGTAGAAGCGGATGATCACCAGCATGGCGCACTTGAGCAGCACGCCCGAGAGCAGCGCGGAGACCGGGCTCGGAGCCTGGGAGTGCGCGTCGGGCAGCCAAGTGTGCATGGGGAACAGGCCCGCCTTGGTGCCGAAGCCGATGACGATGAACGCGAACGCGAGGCGCACGAGCATCGGGTCGAACTGGTCGGCGTAGGGCATGATGGAGGTGAGGAAGGCTGCCTCATGCGCGTTGGGCATGATATCGGCGGCGTTCGCGTAGATGAGCAGCGTGCCGAACAGGCCGAAGGCCACGCCGGCGGTGCAGACCATCGCGTACTTCCAAGACGCCTCGAGCGCCTGCTTGTTCTTGTAGATGCCCACGAGGAACACGGTCGACAACGTGGTGGCCTCGACCGCCGCCCAGGTGAGGATGATGTTGTTGGACAGGCAGGCGAGCAGCATCGTGAAAACGAACAGGCTAAACAGCGCGTAGTACTGCTTGGTGCGCTCGGCCGGCATGGTCTTCTCCTCGATATCGATCTTGATATAGGAGATGGAGTACACGCCGGTGATGAACCCGATAATGCCTACCAGAAGGACGAAGATCGACGAGAGCGAATCGAGATGGAGCCACAGGCCCAAAGCGTCGATATTCTGCCCGCTCGAGAGCATGGTTCCCGCGGTGACGACCGAAAGGACGAGGGTCGCCGCGACGGAGATGGTGTTGAGCCCCGCAAAGACGCTGTAGGACGTCGTCTTGGGGAGCGCAGCCATAATCAGGGAGAACACGAGGGGACAAGCGAGCAGGGCGACCGTCAGCATTGAAACATCCATGGCCTACCCCTTCAATTCGGTCAGGTCGTGGGAGTCGAGCGACTTGGTGTCGTTCCAGATCCTCACGACGACGGCGGACATGATGATGACAGCGAAAATGGCGTCGGTGGCGATGCCGATCTCGATGATCTCGGGGGCCGTGGGCGCGAGCAGGGCGAGCGTCACGTGGCTACCGTTCTCCATAAGGCAGTACCCGAAGATTTGCTTGAGGATGTTGCGCTGGGAGATGATGCACGTGAGGCCGACGAAGAAGTGCGCGAAGCTGATGGCGAGGGCCGGAGTAGCCACCTCAGCGGTGGGCAGGCTCAGGCGCGTGACCACCGCGAAGCAGATGGCCACCTCCAGACCGGTGAGGATGATGGTCCAGGCCGGCTTGATGGAGGAGGTCAGCGTGCTATCGGCAGGCGAACCCATCTTTTTGTAGGCACGGTTGAGAATGAACGGAACGAGGATCACCTTGGTGACGAAGGCCGACGCGGCCCACATGAGAAGCTCGGTGGCACCGGTGGTGAGGCCCAGGGTGAGAAGCACGCCCACCAGGACAACCGACTGGATCGCGTACCACTTAATGGCGGACGGGATGGTCTTCGAGACGACCACCATGGTGGAGGTCACGATCAGAAGACCGCCCAGGATATTGACTAACGAATAACCCATGTCCTACCTCCTAACCCATCCAACTAGAGGACAGAGGACCGGCGACGACGACCATGATCATGAGGACGACGAACACGAACGCCATGGCGCGCGGAAGGGGCTGGCCGGCGGCCACGGTCTCGCTCGGCTCACCGGGCAGGACCTTACCCATCCAACGCAGGAACCATGCGAAGGTGGCGACGGTCTCGACGACCATGACGCACACGAGGACGAAGATGACCGTGTTGGAAGCACCAACCGCAAAGCCACCGGAAATAATCTGGAACTTGGAGAAGAACGTGCTCATGGGGGGCACGCCGGCGATAGCGGTCGCGGCGACCGCGAAGCCCACGCCCGTGACCGGGTACTTCTTCATGAGGCCCTGGATCTTGGGCAACATACGGGTTCCCAGCGTGAAGCTGAGGGAGCCGGCGATGAGGAAGAACAGGGTCTTGGTGAACGCGTGGTTGAAGATGTGCTCGACGGCGCCGTTGAACGCCATCTGGCTTCCGAACACGGAGAGGCCCAGGCCGAAGAACACGTAGGCGAGCTGCGCGATCGTCGAGAAGGCGAGCAGGCGCTTCATATCCTTCTGGGGCAGGTACATGAGGAAGCCGAAGAGCATGGTCACGACGGCGTCGATGATGGCGACCCAACCGACGATCTCGGGGATATCGCCGGCACTCGCAAGAGCGCGGGCGAACACGCACACGCCGACCTTCACCATGGACGCGCCATGGAGGTAGGCGGAAACGGGCGTGGGGGCCTCCATTGCGGAGGGCAGCCACATGTAGAGCGGGAACTGGGCGGACTTGGCCCAAGCGGCGAACAGGATGAGCAGCAGCAAGACGGTCTTCATACCGGAATCGAGCTGGGAGATCGCGCTCAGCGCGAACGTGCCGGTTCCGGCGAACAGGAAGGCCGCGCCGATGTAGAGTCCCAGAGCGCCGATATGGGTGATGATGAGCGCCTTCATACCGGCCTTCTTGGCCGTGGGCGTCATGTAGTAGCTGATGAGGCCCCAAGAGCACACGCCGGTGATCTCGAAGAAAACGAGCTGGCCGACGATGGTGGAGCTGTAGGCGAGACCGGCCATGGCGCCGATGAACGTGGAGAAGTACACGTAGAAGCGGCGACGGGGCGCGTCGGGATGCTCCTTGTTCTTATCGCTCATGTACGGGAACGAATAGATGACGACGAGCAGGCCGATAGCGACGAACGCGGGTGCGAGCAGCGTGCTCATCCGGTCGAATATGAAGCCCATGACCAAGGTCTGGCCCATACTCGCCCAGGTTACATCGACCGCGTTCATGCCGTTTCCGGCAAACGTCGCGGCCAAGCCAACGGAAGCGACCGTGGCGATGCCGCCGGCAAAGGCGCAGATCCATTTAGCGTAGGGACGCGGCAGCATGACGATGAGCAGGGAGCCCAGCATGGGGACGGCGATCGCCACCATGGCAAAGAGGGACAAGCTCGATTCGATTGACATAGTTTCTCCCTTCTCCCTACACGCCTACGACGACGAAGACGAACGCGAGGACCGCGATGCCGACGACGGCCCAGGTCTGGTTACCGAGCACCTTGAAGCGCGAACGGGAAACGGAGTTCTCGAGCACGCCGCAGACAACGAAATCGACCAGGCACTTGACAAGGAAGACGACGGCGCCCACGAGAGCGGTGACGCCGATGGTCGCGGGCTCTCCCCAGGGGATGAAGATGGAGGTGAACCAAGCGACGACCACGACCTGCTTCATGCCCATGGCGAGCTTCATCATGGCCAGGGACGGGCCGGAGAGCTCGGCGAGCGGGCCCTCCTGGAGCTCCTGCTCGGCTTCGGCCTGATCGAACGGAAGCTTGCCGAGCTCCATATAGCAGGCGGCCGCGAAGGCGACGCCGGCGAGGATGACGGCGACGACGCTCGAGACGTTGCCCGTAACGATGTGCTGACCCATGGTCGCAATGTCCGTGGAGCCGCACACGATGGCGACGGTAAACAGCGCGATGAGCATGGACGGCTCGATGAGCACGCTCATGAGGAGCTCGCGGATACCGCCGAAGCCCGCGTAGGCGTTGGAAGAATCCACGCCGGACAGCGCGAAGAAGAAGCGGGACAGCGCGAGCGCGTACATGATGGTGATGGCGTCACCAAAGACGGGCATGGGGCTCTGGAGCGTGAACATGGGCAGGCCCATGGCGAGCATGAACGACACCGCGAGGAACAGCGGCGGCATGATGCGCAGCACGAAGCTCGAGTCGGAACTCACGGACTCGGGACGCGCCATGAGCTTCGCGAGGTCCCGGTAATCCTGAAGGATGGACGGACCGCGGCGATTGTGCATCTTCGCGCGAATCACACGGGCGAGGCCGGAGAAGAAGGGCGCGACCAGCATGACCACGAGGCCCTGCGCTATCGCAAGAACGATGTTCATAATATCCTCTCCCCTCTCTAGACCATGACCACGGCGAGCACGAGGAAGACCACGAGCGCCGCGACGATGTAGCAGATGTATACGGAGTAGTTGCCGCCCTCGATCTTGGAGGCGAGGCCGGCCAGCTTATCGGCACCCTCGCTCGGTGCATCGACCAGGAAGCGGTCGGGCAGGGGCTCAACGCCCTGGGCGACACCGGTGAGCTTCTGGAACACGTGCGCGATGGACCAGCAGATCTTGGTGCATACCTCGCGCAGGGTGTAGAGCGGGCCCATGAAGAGCTCTACGTCTGACGCGAAGCTCGTGGCGACGACGGGCATGTGCTCGTTGGGCTCGTAGCCGCACGCCCAAGGGTCGGTCTTCTTAGCGGGGGCCTTGGTGCCGAGGCAGGACCTCAACACGAACGCGAGGCCGGTGAGGACCACGAGCGCGATGGCGATCGCGGGGGTGGAGGTGGCGGCACCGGAAATCTCGTTCACCAGAGACACGCCCGAGGTGGCTGTGATGGCAGAGCCGGCAAGCACGCTCTGGGCGACGTCGCCCAGAACCGGGGCGATGACGGGAGAGCCGATTCCCAGCACCACGCAGATGGCCGCGAGGAGCATCTGCGAGAACAACATCGGAGCCGGGGACTCCTTGGCGTTCGCGGCCTCCTGGGAACGAGGGCTGCTCGCGAACGAGACGCCGTAAGCCTTCACGAAGCACGTGACGGCCAGGGCACCGGTGATGGCGAGGGCGGCCGCGGAGGCGACGGCGAACACCATGACGACCGGGTCGGAGAGCGTCGAGATGTTGAACAGGGACTGGTAGGTGAACCACTCGGAAACGAAGCCGTTGAGCGGCGGGATAGCCGAGATGGCAAGGGCACCGATGAGGAAGCAGACGGCCGTGACCGGCATACGGCGGAACAGGCCGCCCATCTTCTCCATGTTGCGCGTACCCGTGGCATAGAGCAGGGAGCCCGCGCCGAGGAACAGCTCGCCCTTGAACATGGCGTGGTTGAGCGTGTGGTAGAGGGCGGCCATGAGCGCGATCGTCGCGATGACGTCGTTGCCCAGGGCGTGCGCCGTCATGGACGCGCCGACACCGAGCAAGATGATGCCGATGTTCTCGACGGAGTGGTAGGCCAGCAGGCGCTTAATGTCGTGCTCGTGGAGGGCGTAGACGACGCCCAGGACCGACGAGATGGATCCGAAGACCAGGACCATGAGGCCCCACCAGAGCTGGACGCCCGAACCCGCGAGCAGGTCGAGACCGACCTTGAGGATTCCCAGGATGCCGATCTTGATCATGCCGCCGGACATGAGGGCGGACACGTTGGACGGCGCCTCGGGGTGCGCCTGGGGCAGCCAGGAGTGCAGCGGGATGATACCGGCCTTTGCGCCGAATCCGAAGAACGCGAGGACGAAGCACGCGGAGGAGACGGCGGGTCCAAAGTCATGCGTACGGAAATCACTGAAGCTGAAGGAACCGCCCACGCCGTTGGTCATGAGCAGGAAGCTCGCCATGATAAGGACAAAGCCCACGTGCGCGATGACGAAGTAGAGCCAACCGCCCCTAATGGAGTTCTTGTTCTCCTCGATAACGACAAGGAAGTAGCTCGTAAGGGACATGAGCTCAAAGGCGACCAGGAACCAGAACACGTTGTCGGCGGTGATGACGAGCATCATCGAGGCGACGAAGGTGTTCATGAAGAAACCGGCGCGCCCGACCTTGCCCGGGTACTCATCAAAGTAGGACAGACCGTAGATGAAGCCCGCAAAGGCGAGGATTGAGATGAGGACCACGATCAGGCCCGCAAGGCCGTTGAGCAAGAGCTCGAGACGGGCGAACGGGAAAAAGAAGACCGTGTTGAGGGACGAAACGTCGCCAAGCACGGCCTCGAGGCCCGCGATGAACGACAGCACGGCCGCGACGGCGCCGATCAGGCAGCCGGCGGTCTTGGCGGCGTTATCGGCCTTGATCAGCAGAACCGAGGCGAGCGCACCGATGCACGAGACGGCAAGCGATGCGATAAACAGCGTCATGCTATCCATTGTTTACGCTCCCTTCTGCTTTCTCGGACAGGCCCTGGGCCACAGCGGTAACGTCGACGACTGGACCGTTTTCGATCGAGCGCAGGCGCTTGGCCTCGTCGAGCTCGCGATCGGCCGCGCCGCCCATGACGGTCAGCGCCTTGGTGGGGCACGCCGCCACACAATGCGGGCCGTCCGGATCGAAGGCACACAGGTCGCACTTGACGGCGCAGGTGTACTGGCCGGGAGCCCACGTAAGCAGGCTGCTCAGGGACTTAGGATACGAAGGCGTCGGGTCGCACATGCCTGCGACACCGGCGATAGACGTGCCATCGGGATGGATGGCTCCGAAGGGGCACGCGATGGCGCACAGCCTGCACCCGATGCACTCCTGCTCCTTGACGTGGATGCGATCGCCATCGTGCTCGATGGCATTCACCGGGCAAACCTCGGCGCAGGGAGCACCCTCGCAATGGTGGCAGGCAAGGGCGGCCGAAATACCGCCGGTCTTCACGAGCGCCAGGCGCGGCGCATCCTGAAGACCCTGCATCCGGTGGGCGTCGGCACAGGCGGACTGGCATGTTCCGCAGCCGATGCACCTCTCCGGGTTGATGTCGATGAAGCGGTTCATCCCCACTTCCTTTCAAAATAACGGGCCGGGCTCCCGAACGTACGGGACGCCCGGCCCAAAAAGCCAACGAGAACGGGACTACACGATTTGGTTCACGTGCGTCTCGTCGTCGAACTTGGCGGCGCCAGGCTCAACGTCCTGGGGAGCAGCGGCGTCCACCAGAGCCTGCTTGAGCTCGGTGTACTGACGCTCTACCTCGCCCTCTGCCCAAACCTGGTCGGCAATGGCGTCGACCTGGCAGGCGGAGAACTTGTCCTCGGGCGTATGCGAGACCGGGTCGACCTTGTGAATGGTCAGCTCGTTGCACTTGCCGATCCACCACTGGTAGGTCATGTAGACCGTGCCCTTATTGATGCGGTCGCTCACGTCGGCGCGGCTGTATACCTGGCCGCGGCGGCTATGAATCGAGACGATGTCGCCGTTCTTGATGCCGCGCGCCTGGGCGTCCGCGGGATTCATGCGGACAAAGCCGGGCTCGTCGGCGAGCAGCGCCAGCGTCTTGCAGTTGCCGGTCATCGAGCGGCAGCTGTAGTGACCGACCTCGCGGACGGTGCACAGAATGAGCGGGTACTCATCGTCGGGAAGCTCGGAGGGCGCCTCCCAGTCGTGCGCCATCAGGTTGGCGCGGCCGTCCTTGGTGGTGAACTTGCCACCAGCGAACATGTCGGGCGTACCGTGGTCGTTCACATCGGTGCTCTTGACCGGCCACTGGGCGTAACCACCCTCGGGAGCCATCTTCTCGTAGGTCGCGCCCACAAAGTTGGGGCACAGGCTAATGCACTCGTTCCAGATCTGCTCGGTGTTGTCGTAGTGCATGGGATAGCCCATACGCGTGGACAGGTCCGCGAAGATCTCCCAGTCGTGACGGCACTCGCCCTTGGGCGGAACGGCCGCGTCAAAGTGCTGGAAGCTACGGTCGGATGCGGTAAAGACACCCTCGTGCTCGCCCCAAGAGGTAGCGGGCAGGATGACGTCGGCGAGCATGGTCGTCTGCGTCATAAAGATGTCCTGGCAAATGAACAGATCCAGCTCGGAGAGCGTCTTGCGCATACCGGCCGAATCGGGCTCGGTCTGCACCGGGTCCTCGCCGTAGTTGTAGAAACAGTGCACCTTGCCCTCGTCGACCAGGTGGCCCAGGTCGGTGAGCTTGTAGCCCTCCTCGAGCGGGAGCTTTTCCTCGGGCACGCCCCAAGCCTTGGCAAACTTGGCACGAACCGCCGGGTCGGTGACCTTCTGGTAGCCAGGGTACAGGTTGGGCAGCATGCCCATATCACAGGAGCCCTGGACGTTATTCTGGCCACGCACGGGCGCGAGGCCGGAATTGGGTTTGCCGATCTGGCCGGCAACGCAGGCGATGGAGGCGATGGTGTGCACCGTCTTCAGGTTCTGCTTCTGCTGGCATACGCCCATGCCCCAGCCAATGATGGCAGAGGGCTTCGCCGTGGCGTACATCTCGGCAGCTTGATGGATCAACGCGGGCTCGACACCCGTGATGTCCTGTACGGATTCGGGAGTGTAGTTCTTGATGGTCTCCCACCACTCGTCAAAGCCGTTCGTATGCTCGGCGACGAATTCCTTGTCGTAGAGGCCATCGTTGACCAGACAGTTGGCAAAGGCGTTGAGGAACGCGACATTGCAACCGTTCTTGATCGGAAGGTAAAGATCGGCGATACGCGCGGTTTCGATATGGCGCGGGTCGGCGACGATGATCTTGCAACCCTTTTCTTTGGCTCGCACGATACGCCTTGCGACGATGGGGTGCGAATCGGCAGGGTTATAGCCGAAGAGGAAAATGCAGCCCGCATCCTCCATACCGGGGATGGAGCATGACATGCAACCTGAACCAACCGTGTCCATCAGACCGAGGACAGTAGGGCCGTGTCAAGTACGGGCGCAGTTGTCCACGCTGTGGGTGCCGATGCACGCACGCGTAAACTTCTGCATGACGTAGTTCGCCTCATTGCCGCCGCCTCGCGAAGAGCCGGTGGTCATGACAGCGTTAGGACCATATTCGTCAATTATGGCCTGCATCTTAGATGCGGTGAAATCCAGTGCCTCGTCCCAGCTTACGCGCTCAAGATCCGCGCCCTTGGTGCGGCGGATCATCGGGTGCAGTACGCGAGGAGTCAAGATCTTGGTGTCGTTGATGAAGTCGTAGCCGCTCATGCCCTTAAGGCACAGCTCGCTCTGGTTGGTGATGCCGTTGAGCGGTTCGGTACCCACGACCTGGCCGTTTTGGACCAAGAGGTTAAACTGGCAACCGGCGCCGCAATACGGGCAGATCACTTTATGCTTCTCCATGACACCCTCCTTCCTTTCTCTGCTACCGAATACTCGGTACTTATTTGACAATCATTGGGCCTGTCGCCCGACGCTTACGCCTCGTTTTCGATGGTGGCGCGGGCACGCTCGGCAGTCAGTTCTGCCAAACGTTCCTCGTCTACCAGGGTGAGGCCCTTGGTCGGGCACGCCTCGGCACACGCCGGACCGCCGGGACGGTCCACGCACAGGTCGCACTTGAGCACGAAGCTCTTGGTCTGCGAACCCACACGCACGTCGCCCATCAAGACGGGGACCTGCGTGGTAGCCACGCTCACGGCGCCAAAGGGGCAGGCCATGACGCAGCTCTTGCAGCCGATGCAGTTGTCCTCGTTGACGCCGATGCGATGGTTCTTTGGATCAAAGAACAAGGCGCCCGTAGGACAGGCCTTCGCGCACGGAGCATCCTCGCAGTGGTGACATGCCACCGGCGCGGAGATCTCGTAGGTGCGCGTTACGCGCAAGCGAGGTGCGGCGATGTTGCCGGGAATATCGTGTGCCTCGATGCACGCCGCCATACAGGTTTGGCACCCAATGCAGCGTGAAGAATCAGCCACGACTCGTTTATTGCCCATGTTGTTCACTCCCTCCTGAATCCCATGCCGGAGAGACCCTGTCGACGTTGCCCCGGACCGCCCGTGGTCCGGCATCGGCGTATCGAGTGCATGCGGCGAAACAGGCACTTCGATAGAATTCCTCCAACGATATACAGGTTAAATATACGCAGTTGCAGGGGGCAAACTTGAGCATAGGCCCTGCAATACGAGTGTATTGCAGGGGTTTTGGCAGGTTGGAATTATTCTCTAAAAGCTATAAAGGTGAGTGTATTACATGCGTACATCTCTGAGATTTTTACGCGCTCTCAATTTGGATGTACTACGCTTGTATTCGTGTTAATGGTTATTTACTTGAGTAAAATAAAGTAATGGTTATAAGATTCTATGATGTCGGCACATGCCGCATTTGACCGACTATATTGCACGTTAGCTAAGGGAGGGCAGTGATGTCATCGACGCAAAAACGAGCCATCCTGCAGGTGCGCATTCGCGAAGAGGACAAACAGCATGCCGAGCGCCTCTACGACGCCATGGGCACATCGCTCGCCGAGGCTGTCCGCCTTTTTGTCGCGCAGAGCATTTTGATGCGCAAGCTTCCCTTTCAGCCGGTCGCCGTGCGCTCAAAGGACGGCACCGCCGCCTATGGATCGCTCAAAGCATACGGAGATCCCAATCGCCGCGCCGAGGAGCGCAATGCCTGGATTGAATACCTTGCCACGGAAAGCGACGATTCGATTTTGGGTCCCGAGGAAGTAGATATCCATGAGTAGCACCATCATCGACGAGACCGTCATCCTACGCTACCTGCTTGACGACGACGAAGTTCTGTCACCGCGCGCCGCCAAGGTCATCGCCACGCGCACCGCTCGCGTCTACCCCGAGATCATCACGCGCGTCGTGGTCACGCTGCGCGACGTCTATAAGGTTCCCCGCGCTGAGATTGCTACGGCCATGAGAAGGCTGCTCGATGACGTCATGGTCGACGAGCCCACCGTTGTCGCCCTTGCCGTCAAACTCTTTGGCAAGACCCATATGGACTTTACCGACTGCCTCCTCGCAGCCCGAACCGCCATCTACAACGATGATGTCGTGAGCTTTGGCAAGCCCATCATTCAAGGCATGATCGATTACCGCCGCAAGCGCCAAACCGCTGCCGAAGTCCGCGACCGCGCCGCCGAAGCCCGCAGCCGAAGCACCGACTCCACCATCGACAAGCTCCGCCACCAATCTCGCCACTAACCGGCAGGCAGCGGCATCACCCGCCCCTCAGCCCCATCCCCACCTAAGTTGCGGTGAAATAGTTCCTGGATTTAGGCTTATTCGAGCTTTTCAGGAACTATTTCACCGCAACCTTCTGTAAGGGTGGTTTTTAGTGCCGCCGAGGGGCACTAATCATCCGTTTGCCGATATGTTTGGCTCTAACTCATGACTCTGACCTGCCCCGTCAAGCTTTTGGTCAGTTCATGGCAAGGTCTGGCGGACCAAATATGGGATAGCGTAGTGTCATTCACTCCCCCTCGAGACCATAGGGTCGAAAATGAGTCATGATATACGCTGTTCCAAACCGCAAACAGAGCTGTTCTTCCGGTTATTCGAGGCCCATCATGGCGGGCACCTGTTTGTAGCTGCCAAAAAATGGGATGAACGCTGTGCCTACGCGCTCATGCAAAAAGAGATGATTATTCGACTCTACAACCATGTCTACGCTGATCCCGCGTATTGGAATGACCTCGGCGTCGAAGATCGCATCTTCCAATTGGCATCCGCTATTGCGGTCGTTGAACCGGATGCCGTGTTTTGTGGAGCAACGGCGGCACTGCTCTATGGCATCGGTTCTGCATATTCGCTTCTCGACAAGGTGCAAGTGCTGCTGCCGCGTTCCACCAGACGCGATATATACGAATTCGTTGAATACCGACGCTGGCGGCCGGGCGACGTATGGCAGCTCGGCCCGTTTACTTTAACGGATCCATATCGCACGGTGGTCGACATCGCCCGAACGAGCGCTTTTCGATATGCACTAGGCTATGTCGACGGGTTGGCTCGTGAGTACGGTGTCGAGCGCGAAGAATTGCGTGCATATGCACAAGCGAACTGCCGCGGACTGCACGGCATCGCGCGCGCATTTGACGTTTTTGAACACATGGATCGCAGATCGGATAACGGTGGAGAATCCGAAGCACGGGCGGCAATGATTCTGGCGGGAGTTGCCGCTCCCGAACTTCAGGTTGAAATCACTCGACCGGGAAACGCCGGCTATTATTTGGCAGATTACGGCTGGCAGATGCCAAACGGCTCTTGGATGCTGGCTGAGCTGCATGGATTGGGCAAGTTTGAGGACGATGCCCAGAATGATCCGGAACATACTGCGGCAAAAACCTATCGAGCTGCCCTCGTACGCGACGCGAACCTGCGTGCCATGGGCCACAACGTCATTCATTTCAGGCTCTCAGACACCTACGATATCAAAGCGTTCGGCTCCATGATGCGCGGCTACGGTATACCAACCACAAAACCCTACGCAGACTCCTGACCGGCTGCCCTCATCTTCTCGACAACAGAACCCATCATCGACCCAGCCCGCTCGGCCTCAATAAGTTGCGGTGAAATAGTTCCTGGATAACAGCTTTTGCGGCTAATCGGGGGTGCGGACGATTTCTTGGACCGCGCCTAGGCGTATCCAAGCTTCCTGCGGT
>NZ_JAESIQ010000022.1:0-52692 GCF_025289055.1 Collinsella aerofaciens | reverse complement strand
CATGCGAACCTCCAGTCCGGACCGCCCCACGGTCCAACTTTCTGTCCGCACCCCCCTTTGAGTCGACGGACGCCGCTGCAACCGGCTCGTTCTATCTCGTAAAGACCAAGACCAAGCCGGCACCGCTCGAGCCGCGCTGCGAGGGCGATGAGGCGCTCGTCCAGATCATCATGAAGGGTCTCTCAGTCGAGCAGTGCGATCGTCCCACCGAGCAGCAGATGCTCGAGGTGCTCTCGGCATACCTCACCGACGCCGAATCCGAAGGCCGCGAAGGTGCAGGAGACGAGGCCGCAATTGATATCGATTCTGGCACGCACCTTAAGGTCGACGTCGCCGGCGAGCACGCACGAGAGATCCTGAATCAGGCCCGCCACGATGCCATGACCCGCCGCCGCTTTATTATCGGCGGCGCTATCGCAGCCGTTGCGGGGCTCAGCGTTATCGGGGCGGCAACCCATGGCTTTGGCATCCCCGACTACCTCGACGGCATCCGCGGTTCACTTGACGACTACACCTGGGATCAGCTGCAGGAGATTTCGCTCAAGATTAAGGCCGCCGAGACCCGTAGCGAGGCACGCGAGATTGCCAAGCGCTATCACCTGCTCGATGCCGATGGGCATATCCCCTATCCGTGTACCAAGCGCGTGAAACTCACCAACGGGCTGGAGGTCGGCGCGCAGCTTGTGGGCATCCGTCACGATGAGCTTCTGGACGGGACGGGCAAGGCCGGACTGACGTTTATGTTCGACGCGGGTATTGCCGAGCGCAACGCTGCGGCTGAACCGCCGAGCGCCGGCTGGGCAGTTTGCGAGCTGCGGGAATGGCTCGACGGCGACGGCCTTAAGCTGCTGCCCAACAAGTTGCGCGCGCTCATCAAATCTGTCAAAAAGGTCTCGAATAACGCTGGCGCCGCCAACAGTGCATCGTGTCTGAGCGAGTTGCCCGCAACCCTTTGGCTGCCCGCCATGGTCGAGCTGTGCGGTACGCAACCGCCCGATTCGTTTGCCAAGGACTATCACTACCTGGCAGAAATCTACAACGGCGAGGGCAAGGAGTATCAGCTCTTCCGCGAGCTCAAGGTGAGCCCGTATTCCACGAACGAGACGATGGTCCGCCAGTGGAAGGGCAAGGACACCTGCTGGTGGGAGCGCACGGTGAGCCCCGACTCATCGGAGACCGAAGGCACGCTCTACATAAACCGTGTGGGCCACGACGGCGACGTCTTTACGTACGCAACGCCTGCGGAAAAGCCAAACAAGCTAACCTGTGTGATTCCCGGGTTCTGTATCTAGGCGGCGGGCGTCTTGCCGTGACGGGACCCCTCCCCGGCAGTTGTCTCGATTTGTAACACTAGCTCGGCAGATACAGGTCTAGATGCTACAGAACGAGACAAACCCCAATCCCGCGAGACAACATCTCAATCTGTAACAGTAAGGGGTCATATTTCCCGCCAGATGTTACAGATTGAGACATTGAGTTTATTGCTGAAGGTTCGTCTCGATCTGTAACATCTGGAATCCAAAAACCGGTCTAACTGTTACAGATGGAGACAAACTCAAACCTCTCAAAACAAAATCTCAATCTGTAACAGTTAGAGGTCATTTTCCCCGCTAGATGTTACAGATCGAGATATTGATTTGCCGCCGGAGAGTTTGTCTCATTCTGTAACAGCAGCTCGGCAAAAACTGGGCTAGATGTTACAGATTGAGACGAAGGGCGGGGATGGTGCACCAACCCGGCAGCCACCCTCATCTGTAGCGAAATGTCATACATTTCTTTCTGTACTGGACACCCCCAGGGGGTATGGGTGTATAGTATCGGCAGGTTAACATTTCCGACACTACGTCACAGAAAGGAGAAGCCATGGCTCAAGATAAGTTCGACGTGGGCGGCATGACATGCGCCGCCTGCCAGGCGCATGTGGATCGCGCCGTGAGCAAACTCGACGGCGTCCAAAGCGTCGCGGTCAATCTGCTCGCCGGCTCTATGCTGGTGGACTACGACCCTGCGCAGGTCTCCCCCGACGACATCTGCACCGCTGTCGACCGCGCGGGCTACTCGGCCTCACCCATCAGCACGGGCACCGACGCTGTCCAAAGCGGAAGTGCGCAAGCCAGGTCCGGCGCCGCCCATATGGAGTCACCGACCAAAAAGTTGGAGGCCGCCGCCTCTGCCATGCGCACCCGCCTCATCGTCTCGATCGTATTCCTCATCCCACTGTTCTACATAGGCATGGGGCACATGCTCGGCTGGCCGCTGCCCGGCATCTTCACCGACCACACCCACAGCATGACGCTCGCGCTCACCGAGCTCGTCCTGCTCATTCCCATCGTCTACGTCAACGACGCGTACTTTATCAACGGGTTTAAATCGCTCGCGCACGGCGCGCCCACCATGGACGCCCTTATTGCCGTGGGCGCCACCGCCTCCATCGCCTGGTCGCTCTACGCCATGTTCATCATGGCCGACCAGCTAGCCGCAGGTCAGGTGCACGAGGCCATGATGACGAGCATGGACAACCTGTATTTTGAGAGCGCTGGCACCATCCTGTCGCTCGTCACCGTGGGCAAATACCTCGAGACGCGCAGCAAGTCCAAGACCGGCGGCGCTATCGAGGCGCTCATCGACTTAGCACCCAAGACCGCGACCGTCGTGGCAGAGGACGGCAGCGAGGCCACCGTCGACGTCGATGCCATTCTGCCCGGCCAGGTGCTGCGTGTGCGCCCCGGCGAGTCCATCCCTGTCGATGGCGTGGTGCTCGAGGGCAGCTCGGCCGTGGACGAGAGCGCGCTCACCGGCGAGTCCATCCCCGTGGAGAAGACCGCCGGCGACACTGTCAACGCCGCCACTGTCAACCGCACCGGCTCGTTTACCTTCCGCGCCACGCGTGTGGGTGCCGACACGTCGCTCGCCAAGATTATCCAGCTCGTCGAGGACGCCAACGCCACCAAGGCGCCCATCGCCCGCATGGTCGACAAGGTCGCCGGCGTGTTCGTGCCCGTGGTGTTTGTAATCTCTGCCGTAACTTTTGTGGCGTGGATGGTGCTGACCGGAAGCGTCAACGAAGCGCTCACCTCCGCCGTCGCCGCACTGGTGATCAGCTGCCCGTGCGCGCTGGGCCTGGCCACGCCCGTCGCCATTATGGTCGGCACCGGCAAGGGCGCCGAGATGGGCATTCTGTTCAAGAGCGCCGAGGCGCTGGAGAACCTGCGCAGCGTGGGCACCGTGGTGCTCGATAAGACGGGCACCGTCACCCGCGGCAAGCCTGCCGTGACCGATATCGTGGTAGCCACGCGCGCTGACGGCTCGCCCGCCATGAGCGAAAAGGCGCTGCTCAAGTTGGCCGCCGCGTTGGAGCGCTCGAGCGAGCACCCGCTGGCCGAGGCGATTATAGCCGAGTGCGAGACACGCGGGATCGTCGCGCGCATGGTCGAGGACTTTACTGCCGTGCCCGGGCGAGGCGTTACGGCGCGCGAGGGGCAAAACGCCATTGCAGCCGGCAACGTACGCCTGATGGACGAGCTGAGCGTTACCGTGCCCGCGGGTCTTGCCGAACAATTTGCCGCCGAGGGCAAGACGCCGCTGTTCTTTGCCAAGAACGGCGAGCTTGCCGGCACCATCGCCGTGGCTGACGAGGTCAAGGAAACGAGTGCCGGAGCCATCGCCGCACTGCGCTCGCTTGGCGTCGACGTGCGCATGCTCACCGGCGACAACCGAGTCACCGCCGAAGCAATCGCCCGCCGCGTGGGGCTGAGCAGCGAACAGGTCATCGCCGACGTCCTCCCCGCCGACAAGGAGCACCACGTACGCGAGCTGCAGGATGCGGGCAGCAAGGTCGCCATGGTGGGCGACGGTATCAATGACTCCCCCGCCCTGGCGCGCGCCGACGTGGGCCTTGCTATCGGCACCGGCGCAGACATCGCCAAGGAGGGCGCCGACGTGGTACTCATGCGCAGCGACCTCATGGACGTCGCCCGTGCCATCGAGCTGTCGCGCGCCACAATTCGCAACATCAAGCAGGACCTGTTCTGGGCGCTGTTCTACAACGGCATCGGCATTCCGCTGGCGGCGGGCGTGTTCTTCCCGCTCACCGGTTGGCAGCTCTCGCCGATGTTTGGCGCCGCGGCCATGAGCCTGTCGAGTGTCTGCGTCGTAAGCAATGCGCTGCGCTTAAAATCCTTTAAGCCAAAAGTGGCAAAATAGGCTCACCATTAAGTCCATCTAGAACGGGTTTTCCAGACGCCCGAGATTGACCCGAAAGAGGAGCGACGCGCACTTTGGTACGCGAGCGACGGCTTGAAGGTCAAGGTCGGGTGCCTGGGAAAGCCGACACAACAGGGAGGAATACCCATGCGTTACACAATCAAGACTTCCGGCCTCATGTGCGGCCATTGCGACGCCACCGTCGAGACGGCGTTGCTCAACGTGGCCGGCGTGACCGACGCCGACGCCGATCACGAGACCCAGACCGTCCAGGTGGAGTGCGCCGACACCGTGACCGTCGAGCAGCTCACCGCCGCTGTCGAGGGCGCCGGCGAGAAGTTCCACGCCCTTTCGGTGACCGCCGCATAGCAGTCGCTGCCTACTGAATCCTCAGAAGTTGCGGTGAAATACGGACTGTTGTGCCGCCCTAGGCCTTTAAACGGTCCGTATTTCACCGCAACTGACGGGGACATCCGGAAGATCGACCAGAAACGAGGACCCGACATGATGGCAGACCATAAATCGGTGACCCGCATGCTCAAGACGGCACGCGGCCAGATCGACGGCATCTTGCGGATGGTCGAGGAGGACCGTTACTGCGTCGATATTTCCACGCAGCTCATGGCAACGCAGGCGCTCCTCGCGCGCATTAACGCCGACGTGCTCAAGGCGCATATCGAGGGCTGCGTGACTTCGGCAATCGAATCGGGCGACGAAGACCTCAAAGCCGCCAAGCTCGCCGAAATCGAACGCGTCGTCGACAAGCTCTCCAAGTAATAGGGGCATTGGGGACAGATTTCTTTGCACCGTCTTGGTATTCCGGGGACAGGTATGTTTGCACCACATTGGTGCAGATTAACCTGTCCCCCTTGCTCTAAATCGGGTATAAAGGCGTGCAGCATATCGAACGAAAGGCAATTTGCATGAATGACTTTATGAAGGGTCGCAATGGTGCCGATGAACTCACCATCGTGATGGGTTTTGCCGGCATCGTCATCGCGATGATCGGATCGATAGCCCGCATCCAGTGGCTCAGCTGGATTGCCATCGCCGTAATCGTGATTGGCGTGCTGCGCGGCCTGTCCAAAAATATCGACGCACGTCACAAGGAGAACGAGGCCTTTGTCGCCGCGACTGCAAACGTACCCGGCTTGGGCAAGTTTGTAGCTAGCTTGGGCGGCGGAGCTGCAGCGGCCAACGCCTCGCGCGCAGCCGGTACTAGCAAGGAAGACTTTGAACGTGCCAAGCGCACAGCCAAGAAGATGTGGAAGGGCCGCAAGACCACGGCCTATCTTAAGTGCCCCAACTGCGGCCAGATGCTCTCCGTTCCCAAGGGCAAAGGCAAGATCCGCGTCACCTGCCCCAAGTGCCATGCCAAGATGGAGACGCGCTCATAGCTGCCATACTATGGGACAAATAAAAGCCGAGGCCTCGCACTGGGACCTCGGCTTTTTCTGATTATGACAAAAGGATTGTCCCTTTGTCGCATCGCCATATCGCGCGCTTACGCCACGCCATCGCGGGCAAGCTCCTCGGCCAACGCCTCGGCAGGCATGGCCATAATCGCGTCGAGCTCGGCGTCCACCTCGGGAATACGCTTCACCTTGAGTTTGCGCACCAGATCACCACGGCACATCACGTGCATCGGCTCACGCAGGGCGCACGGGTCATCGAGCGGGTTCTTGCGCGTCACCAGGATATCGGCGGCCTTACCGCACTCGATTGTGCCGGTCTCGCCGCCCAGCCCCAGTAGCTCGGCATTGACTTGCGTGGCCGTATGCAGCGCGAAGGCGTTGCTCACGCCGACATACTTGGCAAAATAGGCCACTTCACGCCACATGTCATACTGCGTCACAAACGGGCAGCTCGAATCTGTGCCAAGGCCCACCTTAACGCCAGCTTCCAGTGCGGCACGAGCGCTCTCGATAATGCCCGAGCACACGATATCGCCGTTCTTCTTTTGCGTATCGGTCGAATGGGTCTTTTCCGGGTCGAGCAATACAAACGGCAGCGCCGGGCTGATGGTGCAGGTCACGCTGGGCGCACGCCCCTCAAGCTGCGTGCCCGCGGCGCCACGGTACAGTTCCAGGATCTCGGGCGTCAACGGAGCGCCGTGCTCAATCGTGTCAACGCCGGCCTCAAGCGCGGCCCTCACGCCCTCGGTACTCTCGACATGGGCCATAACCGGAAGGCCAACCTCGTGCGCCGCCTTGCACGCCGCTGTGGCAACCTCCACCGGCATACGCAGCACGCCCGGCTCGCCCACCTCGGTCGCGTCGAACACGCCGCCCGTTACGAACAGCTTAATGACGTCGGCACCGCGCGCATACAGGTCGCGCACCTGCTCGGCTGCCTCGGCGGGACCGTTGGCCACCTGGGCGAACAAGCCCGCACCATGGCCGCCCGGCACCGTGACGCCCGTTCCCGGCGCCACCAGGCGAGGACCTTGATACTTGCCGGCATCGATAGCATCGCGCACGGCAAGATCGGCAAACAGCGGGTCGCCCGCGCCGCGCACCGTAGTCACGCCACTTGCCAGCTGCTGCTGGGCGCTACCTTTGAGGATATGGCACACGATGGCGCGCCCCACGGGATTATCGAGCTTCTTCATCAGCGCGCCCGCATCGCCCGCCGAAACCGGCTTGCCCGAGCCGCACAGATGCACATGCATATTGATGAGGCCTGGCATGAGATACGCCCCTGCCAGGTCGATGACCTCGGCACCTGCAGGCGCCTGCGCCACAGCACTCGGCCCCATCCACGTGATGAGACCGCGCTCAACGGCCACGGCCATGTCGGGCTGTGGCTCCATATGTTTCGAGCCATCCAGGACGGTCGCATTGATAAACAACGTAGAACGATCGGCAGACGCCATATCGAGCTCCTCCCCCTCAGAAAACTTGAACATCTGTCCATTATTATCCAGTGCGGCAGGATTGCTGCGGACATATCGGTTAACGGAGGGAAGAGGGGATGTGGGGGGGACGGAATACGTTGCAGCCCCACCCCAGCAACATCAGGGGAATGTCTCGATCTGTAACAGGTACAGGGTTATTGGGCCCCTTGATGTTACAGATCAAGACATTCGGTCGACGTTTCACCGGTTTGTCTCGATCTGTAACAATTACGAACTCAAACAACTTCTAAACGTTACAGATCGAGACAAAACCTCTCAGCGCCCATACCACTGGCGTCTCCATTCCTCAGCCAGATCGGCCCGCTGTTGAATTCCCGCCAGTCTCATCTTTTCAGCCAGCTTCCCCGGGTTCTTGAGTTCATCAAACGTAAACCGAAGCACCTTGTGCCCGAGCATCGTCAGATGAGACTCTCGCTGACGTTCTGCCACGAATGGGTCGACCGACCCCCGATCCCCACCATCCTGCAGGGTATACTTTCCCTTCCCGTCGAGCTCGCCGATGACACACGTCCCGTTCTCGAGCCGCCAAAAATAGTCGACGCGAAACACCTGGCTCGAATCGAGCGGGTCGCGAAACTCCACCTGCAGCTCCGGAACTGGAAAGCCGTACGCAATAAAGAACGCTCGGAACCGAGACTCGCCGCCGTTTTCGGACAGCCCGTCCGCATACGACGCAATCACCTGTGCCCTGCAACACCCTCGCCTGCCCTCGCAATCGGCGCGGAGGCGCTCGCACAAATCCCAACGTGATACGCCTTTCGCCCGCAGTGCAGAATCGGCAATCGCCAACCCGTAGGAGAACGGCGCACGCAGTAAGCAATCCTCCACCGTGCGCCAAAACGACGTCACCCGCACGCCATCAACACGCTCGAGCACGCCCGCCATCTGCGGACGCAACAACCTGCACCCGCCGCTCAACGTCACCGAACAACCCGTCTTAACAAGAAAGCGCGGCCCGAGCAGATCATTCGGCACCTCCAGACCCCACAAAAGCGCCGCGTCATAGCCCCAAAACGCCCAATCGGGATGAAATTCCGCAAGCCCTTTGATAGTCCTCAGCGCTCGCTCCGCCGGCGTCAATGCATCCCAATCATGCTGAAAACAGAACAGGTACGGCTCGGGCTCCGCGATATCGTCGGTTCCAACATGGCGTCGCAGCCACATGAGCTCGGTATTGTCATGCGTTGCGAGCAGCGCACCTTGCTTGGCCGTCTCCGTGAGCCGCGCGAGCATTCTATTCCGCGCCAACGTGTTGCGAGTCGCATGTTTGTGTTTGAGAACGGTATTAGACACTTTCGTCACCACCACGTCAGACAAATGGACCATCGTCACCGTTGCCTCCGCTGACAAATGTCTTGATCTGTAACAGGAAGACAGTCTTTGAGCCTCTAGTTGTTACAGAACAAGATCTTTCGACAGCCGCCAACCTTCCGTCTCAATCTGTAACAGTTACGGGCTCAAACAGCCGCTAAACGTTACAGATTGAGACAAAGTCAGGGCTGTAGGGCGACACCAGTCACATCCCCTACTCCCATTCTTGTTCGTAGATGTTGAGGGACTTTACGTAGCGCCCCTGGGCGCCCATGATGTCGCGGACCAGGCGCAAAAAGAAGCTGATGCACGAGGTGTCAAAGCCATCCTGCAGGTCCTCCGGATGCACCGCACCCGGCCCATCGACTGCCGTGTCACTCAGGCGCGCGATGTCGTACAGATAGAGCTGTCCCGCCGTCAGCCAGACATCGTCGACGCAAGCGAGGCGCACCGCAATCGCGCCGTCGCTCCAATGCTCCTTTTGCACGATATGCGGGTCGTAGACATCAAAGCGACGGTCGGTGCGCGTATCCTTCAGCGCAACTATGCCGTTCGCAGGATCCTTGTCCAAAATGCCAAAGCGCGAGAAATACTGCGTGTCGCGTACCTGCTCGAGCCGCTTGAGCGAGGCAGGCGAAAGCGATGCCGGCGGCTCGTCAACATACAGCTCGAGCAGCGTCTTGCCATGGCGATAGGAGCGCTCGAAGAGCAGCCAATCGGTAAACGCCATGTTGTAGGCCATGATTTCGTTTTGCGAAGGCTCGGTGCAATAGCTGAGCCACGGGTCGACAATGATCTCGAACTGTTCGCGCGCCGGCTCCAAAAACTGGAACTTCCGCAGCATCCAAAAATGGGCTATGTCGGCAATATCGTTGCCGACGGCTTCGGCTAGCTGCGCTCGGTCTAAAGCGTGGTCAGTCATGGCATCCTCCTCAAACTGATAGACCTCAATTTGAGCTTACGAGGAGGGTGGTCGGCCACGACCAGCGCGGGCAAAATAGGCCTCCGGCTGCAAACCAGATGCTGACCAAACACTTGACGAAAAGCTTGACCGAAAATACGCACCGCAACAAAACCGCAGGTAAACATAGACGGCCAACCCGCCCTTTTGAGCCAGATACCCACAGCCACCACAGAAACAACAGGTGACCACAGCCCAAGAAGTCGACAAATAAACACCCGTACGTCGACAAACGAGCAAATCGCTCGCAAAGAGTGTCCCCAACGACTAGACAAAAAATGACTAGTCATTGGGGACGTTCTTAAATGACTACTTTACAGCTCCAGCGCCTCGGCGACTTCGGCAGCGCAGGCCAGGGCGTCGGCCATGGCGCTTACCACGAGCGAACTGCCATTGCGAGCATCGCCGGCCACGTATACCGGTGTGGCGCCCGCGGCGACGCCGTCGACACGGGCCGCAAGGTGCGAGCCCTCGGCAGCCATCACCGGCAGCGGACGACCAGCGGTGGCAACAGGCACGCCAACGGCGTCGAACACGCCATGCTCGGGACCCGTAAAGCCGCAGGCGATGAGCACCAGCTGGGCCGGCACCTCGTGCTCGGAGCCCGCGATGCGCTCGGGCTTGCCAGCCGACCAATCCAGATCGACCACGCGCAGGCCCGCGGCCGCGCCCTTCTTGTCCAACAGTACCTCGAGCGTATCCACACCCCAAGCGCGCATCTCGCCGCCCATGGCAGCGATGGCCTCCTGCTGGCCATAATCGGTCTTCTTCACGTTGGGCCACTGCGGCCAGGGGTTGCTCGCCGCGCGCGCATCAGGCGCCGCCGGCAAG
This sequence comes from Collinsella aerofaciens, assembly GCF_025289055.1. Lineage (GTDB taxonomy): Bacteria > Actinomycetota > Coriobacteriia > Coriobacteriales > Coriobacteriaceae > Collinsella. Next base: position 42,469 of record NZ_JAESIQ010000022.1, on the reverse strand, counting down.
AACTCAAACTGGCGCACGCTGCGCGCACCCTGACGTACCGCGGTGCCCACGCAGTCGTTACCGGTATCGCCGCCGCCAATGACCACAACGTCCAGGCCGCGCGCGTTCACCGCGGGCTCGCCGCCATCGAGCACCGAGACGATCGAAGCCGCCAGGTAGTCCACGGCATACACCACGCCCGGGGCATCAATGTTCGCAGCCGAAAGCCCACGCGGAGCACGGGCGCCGGCAGCCACCACGACGGCGTCAAAGTCGTCGAGCTTGGCGGTAACCTTGGAATCGCTCACGTCGGCACTCAGCTCGAACACAATGCCCAGCTCGCGCATGAGCGCCACGCGACGCTCGACCACGGACTTCTCGAGCTTCATGTTGGGAATGCCGTACATGAGCAGACCGCCCGGGCGGTCGTCGCGCTCAAACACCGTCACGCGGGCGCCACGACGCGCAAGCTCCCATGCTGCCACCAGACCAGCGGGACCGGAACCCACCACGGCAACCGTGGGTGCACCCTCCCCTGCCGGCTCAAAGCGGTGCGGACCGCCGTTGGCCCACTCATGGTCGCTGATCGCGCGCTCGTTGTCATGAATCGTCGTGGGCTGGCCATCGACCGAGCCCAGGTTGCATGCGGCCTCGCACAGCGCCGGGCACACGCGACTCGTGAACTCGGGCATGGGCGAGGTGAGTGACAGGCGCTCGGCAGCCTCGTCCCAACGGCCGCGGTACACCAGCTCGTTCCACTCGGGAATCAGGTTGTGCAGCGGACAGCCGCTCGGACGTGCCTTGCCAAAGCTCGCGCCCATCTGACAAAACGCCACACCGCACATCATGCAGCGGCTCGCCTGGGCACGGCGCGCATCGTCGTCGAGCTCCACGTACAGCGGATCGAAATCGCGGCTGCGCTCCTCCACGGGGCGCAGCTCGTGGGTCACGCGATCGATATCAAGAAAAGCACCGGGCTTACCCATGGCACTTACGCCTCCTTCTTGGTCGAAGCAACAGAGCTGGCGGCGGCGGGCACAGCGCCAGCGACACCACCCGCCACATCAAAGCGAGCGACATCGGCGGCGTCGGCGCGACCGGTCACAATGTCAAACGCCAGCTCCTCGGCCTGCTCATGCGTCTTGCCGACGGCCTCGGCGGCGGCGACAATCGCCAGCACGCGCTCGTACTCGGTCGGAATGACCTTCACAAAGTGCTTGCTCATCGTCTCAAAGCTGTAGAGCAACTTAATGCCGCGCGGGCTCTGCGTCGCGTCCACGTGCTCCTGGACGAGCGCACGAATCTGCGCCAGCTCACCGGCCGTCGGGGCTTTAAGCTCAACGCTCTCGTGGTTCACACGGGCATCGAGCGTGCCGTACTGGTCAAAGACGTAAGCCACGCCGCCCGTCATGCCGGCGGCGAAGTTCTGCCCGACCTCGCCCAGAATGAGCGCCAGACCTCCCGTCATGTACTCGCAGCCATGGTTGCCGCAGCCCTCGACCACCACCGTGGCACCGGAGTTGCGTACGCCAAAGCGCTGGCCGGCCAGGCCGTTAATGAAGCCGCGGCCACTCGTAGCGCCAAAGAACGCAACGTTGCCCACGATGATGTTCTCGTCGAACTTGTAGGTCGCATGCGGGTTGGGGCGCACCGACACCTCGCCGCCCGAAAGGCCCTTGCCAAAGTAGTCGTTGGCGTCGCCGCACACGTTGAGCGTAATGCCGCGCGGCAGGAAGGCGCCAAAGCTCTGACCGGCCGAACCATCGCAATCGATGGTGATGGAGCCGGCGGGCAGGCCCTCGGGATGCGCCTTGGTCACCGCGTTGCCCAAGATGGTGCCCACGCAGCGGTTGACGTTGGCGATATCGGCGCGGAAGCGAATCGGACGCAGGTGCGCACGGGCATCGGCCGTATAGGGCACAAACAACGTGGAGTCGAGCGTCTTTTCGAGCTCGCTGTCCGCAGCCATCTGCGGCAGGAAGTGACGACCGTCGGCACCCGGGATGTGGGCACCGAACTCGCAGGTTGCGCTCGCCAGCACGGGCGACAGATCGAGCAGGTTGGCCTTGCGGTTGCCCGGGACCTCAATCTGGCGCAAGCACTCGGGATGGCCGACCATCTCGTCGACGGTGCGGAAGCCCAGGCTCGCCATGACCTCGCGCAGCTGCTCGGCAACAAAGAGCATAAAGTGCTCGACGTGCTCGGGCTTGCCGCGGAAGCCGCGACGCAGGCGACAGTTTTGCGTGGCGATGCCGGCCGGGCAGGTATCCTGCTGGCAGTCGCGCTGCATAAGGCAGCCCATGGAGATGAGCGGCATGGTCGCAAAGCCAAACTCCTCGGCACCCAGCAGGCAGGCGACGGCGACATCGGTGCCGTCCATGAGCTTGCCGTCGGCTTCGAGCACCACGCGTGAGCGCAGGCCGTTTTGCAGCAGCGTCTGCTGGGCCTCGGCAAGGCCAAGCTCCAGCGGCAGACCCGCGTGCCAGATAGAGTCGCGCGCAGCGGCACCCGAGCCGCCATTATGGCCGCTGATCAAGATCTTGTCGGCGGCACCCTTGGCCACACCGGTGGCGATGGTGCCGACGCCGGCCTCGCTGACCAGCTTGACCGACACGCGTGCGCCGGGGTTGGCGTTCTTAAGGTCAAAGATCAGCTCTGCCAGGTCCTCGATAGAGTAAATATCGTGGTGCGGCGGGGGCGAGATCAGACCGATGCCGGGCGTGGACTGACGGACCTCGGCGATCCAGGGGTAGACCTTCTTGCCGGGCAGGTGGCCGCCCTCGCCGGGCTTGGCGCCCTGGGCCATCTTGATCTGAATCTCGAAGGCGCTGCACAGGTAGCGGCTCGTCACGCCAAAGCGCGCGCTTGCCACCTGCTTGATGGCGGAATTCTTGGAGTCACCGTTGGCCAGCGGGGTCTCGCGACGCGGATCCTCGCCGCCCTCGCCCGAGTTGGAACGGCCATGCAGGCGGTTCATGGCGATGGCCATGCACTCGTGTGCTTCCTTGCTGATAGAGCCGTACGACATGGCGCCGGTGTTAAAGCGGCGGACGATGTTGAGCGCGGGCTCGACCTCGTCGAGTGCCACCGGGGTGCGGCCGCTGGCATCAAAGTCCAGCAGGTCGCGCAGGCGCACGGCACGGCCGGTGCGATGCAGGCGGGCGCTGTACTCCTTAAAGGCGTCGTAGCTGTCCTCGCGACAGGCGGTCTGCAGCAGGTAGACGGTCTGGGGGTCAATCAGGTGGTCCTCGCCACCGAGCGGGCGCCACTTGGTCAGACCCAGCGTGGGCAGCTGATCGGGAGCCGGGCTCTTAAGGATGGCGAGCGCGGCGTCATAGCGTTCATTCTGCTCGCGCTCGACGTCCTCGACACCCATACCGCCCACACGGCTCACCGTGCCGGCGAAGTACGCGTTGACGAACTCCGGCGTAAAGCCCACGGCCTCGAAGATCTGCGCCGAATGGTAGCTCTGCACCGTGGAGATGCCCATCTTGGACATGATGGAGACGATACCGGCGGTTGCAGCCTTGTTGTAGTTGTCGATGCCCTGTTCGGCCGTCACGTCCAGGTCGCCGTGCGCCGCCAGGTCGCGAATGCACGCATGCGCGTTGTACGGATAGATGCCGCTCGCGGAGTAGCCCACCAGCGCCGCAAAGTCGTGCGGGGACACGGCATCGCCGCACTCCACCACGATGTCGGCAAAGGTACGCACGCCGGCGCGAATCAGGTGGTTGTGCACGCAGCCCACGGCGAGCAGCGACGGTACGGGCACCTCGCCCGCAGCGGCACGATCGCTCAACACCACGATGTTCACGCCGTCGCGGACCGCGGCCTCAACGTCCTCTGCAAGCTGCTTGAGCGCAGCCTGCAGCGCACCCTCGCCGGCATCGCGGCGGTAGACGGCACGGAAACGGCGGGTTTTAAAGCCCACGCGGTCGATGGCGCAAATGCGGTCGAACTCCTCCTCGCTCAGCAGCGGACGCTCCAGGCGCACCAGCTGACAGGCCGTACGGGAGTCCTCGAGCAGGTTGCCGTGGTTGCCCAGGTAGAGCGTGGTCGAGGTAACCATATGCTCGCGAAGAGCGTCGATGGGCGGATTCGTGACCTGAGCGAACAGCTGATAGAAGTAGTCGAAGAACGAGCGCGTCTTCTTGGACAGGCAGGCCAGCGGCGCATCGATACCCATCGAGGCGAGCGGCGCCTTGCCCTGCTGGGCCATGGGGCGCACGACCTCGTCAACATCATCCCAGTGATACCCGAGCTTGGCCATGCGCACGGCGGCGGGCACCTCGGTATCCTCGGCGGGCGTGGGCGCGACGGGCTTGTCGAGCGCGTCGACGGTCAGCGTCTCCTCGGCGATCCAGTCGCGATAGGGCTTTTCCTTGGCGTAACGGGCGCGCAGCTCGTCGTTGTAGATGACGCGGCCGCGGGCAAAGTCGACCTCGAGCATCTGGCCCGGCCCCAGACAGCCGCTCGTCAGGATGTTCTCGGGGCTTACCTCGATGGTGCCCACCTCGCTTGCCAGCATAAAGCGACCGTCGCGCGTCACATAGTAGCGGGCAGGACGCAGGCCGTTACGGTCGAGGGCGGCGCCCAGCGTGCGACCGTCGGTAAAGGCGATGGCCGCCGGGCCGTCCCACGGCTCCATGAGCATGGACTGGTAGGCGTCGTAGGCGCGGCGCTCCTCACTCAGGCTGTCGTTGTGGTCCCACGGCTCGGGCAGCAACATGGACGCGGCACGCGTGAGCGGACGACCATTCATGACCAGGAACTCGAGCACATTGTCCAGAATCGCGGAGTCGGAACCCTCGCGGTTGATGATGGGCATCACACGCTCAAGATCATGCTGCAACACGGGGCTGTACAGGTTGGGTTCGCGGGCGCGAATCCAGTTGACGTTGCCCTTGAGGGTGTTGATCTCGCCGTTATGGATGATAAAGCGGTTGGGGTGCGCGCGCTCCCAGCTGGGCGTGGTGTTAGTGGAGTAGCGCGAGTGGACGAGCGCTACGGCCGTCTTGACGGCGGCGTCGTTGAGGTCGATGAAGAAGCGGCGCATCTGCGTGGCGACCAGCATGCCCTTGTACACGATGGTATGCGAGCTCATGGAGCACACGTAGAAGATCTTATCGCGCAGGGCAAACTCGGCGTCGGCCTTCTTCTCGATGGTGCGGCGGCACACATACAGACGGCGCTCGAAGGCGTCGCCCGCCGGCGTGTCGTCCGGACGGCCCAGGAAGGCCTGCAAGATGGTGGGCATGCAGGCGCGGGCCGTCTCGCCCAGGTCGTGCGGGTCGACCGGCACCTCGCGCCAAAAGAGCAGCGGCACGCCGGCCTCGGCGCAGCCCTCCTCAAACACGCGGCGGGCATCCTCTACGCCCTTGTCGTCCTGCGGGAAGAACAGCATGGCCACGCCATAGTCGCCCTCTGCCGGCAGAATCTGGCCGCACTTTTGAGCCTCTTTGCGAAAAAAATGATGCGGAACCTGGAACAGGATGCCGGCGCCGTCGCCGGTGTTCTTCTCGAGTCCCGTACCGCCGCGGTGCTCCAAGTTGACCAGAATGGACAGTGCATCGTCCAGAATCTGGTGATGGCGCTCACCGTTGATATCGGCGAGCGCGCCGATGCCACACGCATCGTGGTCGAATTCGGGGCGATAAAGGCCCTGCTGCTGAGCGGAATCTGCCTGCATCGCGATCCTCCCCTAGATATTTAGTCAGTCAGTTGAATAGGCATACTAGGAGCATCGCCGGCCCGTTGTGTTTCCCACCCGTTTCGAAACAATCGCGTAACGCACGCCCTACGAGTGGGTGCCGCAGGTTGAGCATGCGCCCGAGATGTCGATGGAGCCCATCGACAACGCCACCTTCCGCGTACCGGGTGGTCTGTAAACTCACTGCATCTAACATCTCAATCTGTAACAGGAAGACCCAATTTTGGCGCCTAGATGTTACAGATTGAGATCTTCTGCAGGACGGTTTTGGTTTGTCTCAATCTGTAACACGAAGAGCCGGTTTTGGCGGTCAGCTGTTACAAATCAAGATTTTTCATAGGACCATTTCTTCCTGTCTTGATCTGTAACACCTAGACCCAATTTCCATCCTTAGTTGTTACAGATCAAGACATTTCGGTAATCCCCTTTCACCATCCTATTCAAATGCAACAATTTTGTTAGTCTTGGTTAACTTTTTAGCATAAAACGGGTATCCTTTGCGGCGTCAAACAAACGGCACGCAGGAGCTCACCATGCTCAACCATCTCAAACAACACTTTGGCTCGCACCGCACCGGAGGCCACGGAGGTCTGGATATCGCCCGGCATATCGGCCCCGGGCTGCTCGTGACCGTCGGCTTTATCGATCCGGGCAACTGGGCCTCCAACATGGCCGCCGGCTCGCAGTTTGGCTACGCGCTGCTGTGGATCGTCACGCTGTCCACGATCATGCTCATTGTGCTGCAGCACAACGCGGCACACCTGGGTATCGCCACGGGCACCTGTCTTGCCGAGGCCACGACACGTTACCTTCCCCGCTTCGTTGGGCGCACGGTGCTTGCCAGCGCCTACCTCGCGACCATCGCCACCGCCATGGCCGAAGTCCTGGGCGGTGCGATCGCGCTCCAGATGCTCTTTGGGCTGCCCGTGCGCGCGGGCTGCGTCATCGTGGCGACAGTATCGATGGCGATGCTCATGACGAACTCCTACAAGCGTGCCGAACGCTGGATCATCGCCTTCGTCGGCGTGGTAGGACTCTCGTTTTTGGCCGAGCTTGCACTAGTCAAGGTCGACTGGCCGCAAGCCGCCGCAAGCTGGATCACGCCCAGTATGCCCACTGGCTCTGCCGCGATTATCGTGAGTGTCCTGGGTGCGGTCGTTATGCCCCACAACCTCTTCCTGCACTCCGAGGTCATCCAATCCATGCACTTCGAAGGCCAAGGCGAGCAAGTTATCGAAGAGCGTCTGCACTACGAGCTCTTCGACACGCTCTTTTCGATGGGCGTGGGCTGGGCAATCAACTCGGCCATGGTCATCCTGGCCGCAACGACCTTCTTTGCGCATGGCATTGTCGTAGACGACCTCGCCGTCGCAGCGGACACGCTCTCCCCCATTCTGGGCCCGGCAAGCTCGACCATCTTTGCGGTGGCACTGCTGTTTGCGGGCATATCGAGTAGTGTGACGGTGGGCATGGCGGCGGGAACCATCACCGCGGGCATGTTCGACGAGGAATACGACATCCACGACCGACATTCCTCGATCGGGGCGGCGGCTTGTTTCGTCGGCGCAGTGGCGGCGTGCTTGGTCGTCCCGAATCCTTTTGAGGGTCTCATCTGGAGTCAGGCGCTGCTGTCGCTTCAGCTGCCAATTACGGTCTTTGTGCTCATACGACTCACCAGTTCGCCCCGCGTTATGGGCAAATACGCCAACTCGCGCCCGCTCAACGCGCTGCTCGTAGGGATCGGCGTCATCGTGACGATTCTCGACATCGTGCTGCTAACGGGAATGTAATTGGGATGGCGTGGCTGTCCAGATATAACGTCTTAATCTGTAACACGTAAGGCCGTTTTAAACCGTCAGATAAATCAAAAGGGTCCCAGCCGGAATATCCAGCCGGGGCCCTTGGACAGAGCTCTGTATGGCTAATCGCCGTGTGTCTACGAGCTACTCCTCGACGAGCTCAAACTGATCGGGACCGACGCCGCAGACCGGGCACACGTAGTCCTCGGGCAGCTCGGGCGTGTCGACCTCAACCTCGTAACCGCAAACGGTGCACACAAACTTATACGTCTTCTTCTCCTCAGCCATGATGTTCTCCTCTCGAACGTGACTGCTGGTGTACTTACTTATTAGTATATATTCTCAATAACATAATGCAAGTATTTTTAGAACATTTCTAGCCTTGATACGACGAGGCTTTGGGCGGCGTCTTGCCCTTTAGCACCTTGTGATAGTAGTCGTACGTCAGCGGCGTCTCGTCGCTCAGGCGCTCGGCATCCTCGACCTCGCCAATAAACAGCAGATGCGTGCCCACATCCACAGTGTCGATCAAACGGCAGCTAAACAGGGCCGCCGCGCGCTCAGGCACATAGGGCATGCCCAGAGCCGTCTCGCGGGTCTCGTATTTGGCAAACTTGTCATAATCGCTGCTGGTGCGGAACCCAAAGTTACCGATGTAGAGCATGTCGGCGGTCTGATCGATCACGGTCAGCGCGAACGCTTTGGCCGATGCGATGACGCCCGAGGTGACATTGTCCTTGTTCACGGCAACCGAAATACGCGGCGGCATGGACGTCACCTGCACCGCAGTGTTGATGACGCAGCCGGCGCGCAGCCCGTCTGCCGCAGCGCTCGCCACGTACAGACCGCTCGGCATGGTAAAGAACGCAGTTTTGTCCATAACGATCACTCCCCTAGCTCGGGTTGGAACCTCATGAATGTATGTACCCACAAAAAAGGCGGCACCCATAACGGACGCCGCCTTTAAGACATATGTGTCAGAACAGTAAGAAAGATGAGACGCCCGCAGTTGCGGTGAAATAGGGACTGAATAGCCCCTCAAACAGGCAAAACAGTCCGTATTCCACCGCAACTTATACAGAGTGCCTAGCGGTTGCGTTCCTTAAGGGCGCGGTCGATCTCGCGTTGGACATCACGCTTGGCCATGTCCTCGCGCTTGTCGTAGAGCTTCTTGCCGCGACCCAGACCCAGCAGCAGCTTTACGCGGCCGTCCGTATTAAAGTAGAGCTCCAACGGAACCAGCGCATAACCACGGTTGCGAAGTTTGCCGTCAAGAAAGTCGATCTCCTTGCGGTGCAGCAGCAAACGACGCCGACGGTCGGGATCGCGATTCCACACGCCACCATGGCTATAAGGGTGGATATGCAGTCCGATGAGCCAGCACTCGCCGCCACGAATCAGCGCAAAAGTGTCAGTGATCTGGCAGGCGCGCTCGCGAATCGACTTGACCTCGGTGCCGCTCAGTTCAATGCCGCATTCGAACGTCTCATCGATAAAGTACTCGTGATGTGCCGAGCGATTCTTGGAAATGAGCTTGCGCTCGCGCTTACTGGGCATCGCCGGCCTCCTTGGCGCCATCGGCGTTTGAGCCCGCAGCCTCGCGCTTTGCCTTGCGCTCGGCATTGAGCTCGGCATCGCTCTCGCGCACCAGTTTGATAATCGCCGCGCAGGCCTCCTCGCCCACCAAGTCGCGAGCACGCACCGTCAGGCGCGTCGCCTCCTGCTTGTCGCCGTCGCTTGCAGCATCGGTCGCACACATGATCAGGCAGATGGCAATCTCGGCCGAAGGCGAGGTCGGCACGGCTTGCAGGGCCAATTCACCCATCACGTGGTCGTCGCTCTCATCAGCGGCATCCGGATAGGTGGTATGGATCTTGTTGAGCAGGCGCGTCGTATGCGCATCGTTGGGCGCCAGGCGCAGCGCCAGACGCGCGCAGCCCACGGCAGCCGAAACGTTCTCGGTCTCGGGCTCCAAGAAGTACTGACCTAGATTGGCGTAAGCGCGGGCGGCGCACTTGCCATCGCTTGCACGCTCCAGCACCGAGAACGAGAGCGATGCCCATTCCTGCTTGTCCTCGAGTGCGCGGAACAGCTCGGCCAAATCCAAGCGATAGTTGCAGTTCATGGGGTCCCAACGCACAGCCTGCATCAGGGCATTACGAGCGCTTACATAATCCTGCTGGCGAATGTAGGCAAACGCCATGTCAGAGTACAGGCGGTCAAACGGCACCTCGACCTGCACGAGCTCGCGCGGATCCTTCTCCACGCGGCGATAGGCCAAGCGCTCAAACTTGCTATCGAAGCTAAAGTATTGACGCTTCTCCTCCGTCTTGCACTCGGCGTCGATATACTCCTCGGCGAGCTCCACCAGACGCTCCAGCAGCGGCGTCGCCGTAGCTAGGTCGCCCTGCGCCAGATAGTTCTCGGCATACGTGATGTCTTGCAAGCTGATGGGCAGATCCATGGCTACTCCTCGATCTGAGCGAAACACGGCAGGCGCCGTATATACGGTCAATACACAAAACCCGGGTCTCTTACGAGGCCCGGGCGTTCAATTTTGGTAGCCCGTACCAGATTCGAACTGGTGATCTCCGCCTTGAGAGGGCGGCGTCCTAAACCGCTAGACGAACGGGCCATATGTAGCAAATGCAATGGCTGGGATGGAGGGAGTCGAACCCCCATTGACGGAACCAGAATCCGCTGTCCTGCCATTAGACGACATCCCAATGACTGCATCGCTGCGCTCGGCTGTGCCTTTGCGCAAGAAAGAAATATACGGGAAGTCTCGCCGTGACGCAAGCCCCAATTTTGACTTTTTTGAAATTCAGTCAAATTGGCCTAATTTAGTCCAACCCGTGAAGGACCTGTGAAGCCAACCGCTGTACACGAAGGGCAAAACGCCGTGAGCGGTAGCCGTCAACCGTTGGCAGATTCTACCGTGAAAACGATAGCACCAGGCAACACAATCGAAGTATCAATGATCGCGTAGATATCGAGGCGCCATGGACGAAGAGCTTGATTACCTATGGGAGACCCTGGGCCTCGAGATCACTGCCGACCTTTGGCCCGAACGGGACAAAATTCACCCCACGTTACGCCCCGCCATTACTGTGGTGCAGGCAAAATACCGCCGTGCATCCTTTTTAATCATGCGGATGTCATGGCACGCGGGACTCCCCGACCTTAAGCGAATCCAGGCAAGCCTCGTCGAGCTGTCCGGCATGCCGACCGTCATATCCGAGGCGCACCTGGAGCAGCGCCAGCGCGAGCGACTGCAACAGCAGCGGATTCCCTTTATCTGCCCTGGCGTTCAGGCATATCTGCCCTTTATGGACGAGGAGTACTGGAGCGGCAAGCCCAACAAGCACGTAAAGGTCTACGATCCGCACGAATGGGCACAGCTGGCGGACTGACTGGGGCAGGCCCGCCGACGGAAAGTGCATCCCAGATTTCAAGCTCAAACTGGTCCCCACTTTCCCGTCGAGCCCTCAACCGGAAACCGTGCCCCACAATCGAAGCTCAGAATGGGACGTGCTTTCCGCAACCGGCCACTTTGGGAAAGTGCATCCCATTCTGGAAGCGAATTCCGGGTCGCACTTTCCGCAGCCGCTACAGCAACGCCTCGGCCCAAGCCGATTCCCTAAAGCCGGGAATCGCAAAGTCGTCGCCCACCAGCAGCGGACGCTTGACCAGCATGCCGTCGGTCGCCAGCAGCTCGTAGCACTCCCGATCCGTCATGCCCGCATCCAGACGCGCCTTCAGGCCCAGCTCTCGATATTTCATGCCCGACGAATTAAAGAAGCGCCGCACCGGCAGCCCCGAACGAGCAATCCAGGTCGCAAGCTCATCAGCCGTGGGATTGTCCAAAACGATATCGCGATCGATATACTCTACCCCATGTTCGTCCAGCCATGCCTTGGCCTTCTTACAGGTCGAGCACTTGGGATATTCAACAAACAGTACGGTCATGGGAATCCTCCGAATATAGATCGGCCAACGCAGGCACACGCCACACGAGGCGCCTTCGTATGATGGGCCAATTGTAGCCCACGGGTCACACGCTAAACGAACCGTACCCCGAATCCGCGTTTAATGAACGGCAGCAGCTCCATTGCCTCGGTCGTGATATGGCCCGCAACGTTCATGCGCTCGTCACCGGGAAGATCGACCCGCGCAATCTCAAGCTCGCCTTCGTAGCGCCCATATCCGCTATTGCTCACAGCGATCGACCCCGCCTTTCGCGGCAGGCCGGCTCCGACATCCGTCGGCACGGAATCCGGCTTAAGCGTCGTACGTGACTCCTGAGACCTAAAAATGAGGACGCTCGAGTCGGGCCGGTCGTGATGAATCTGCCCGCGCACATAGGCATAACCGGGCTCAAGCTCGCATTGCAAATCCACGTATCCGGCGGAAACTTGAGCAAACTGCGCCCAGCCCGCATCGGATAGATCGGGGTCGCCGACCAACACAATGTCGCAATCGGCGCCATGTGCAAGCTCAAGCATATTGAGAGCAACCTTTGACGCGCGACCGCGCTGCGCCTCGACCGTCGGCAGTCCCTCGAATACCGGCCCGCGAACGTTAGCATCACCCGGCACAAAAGCCATGATTTCGAATCCAAGCGCCGCAAGACGAAGATTCACCCGAGCAATGTCCTCCAGAGCTAAACCGGTATAAGGCTTGGGGTAAAAATTGTGGCAGGCGGCAAAACGAGTCACATCGGCACCGGCCTCACGCCACGATGCGATTTCATCAGAACTCACCGTCGATGCATTGACCACAATGTGAAATACACCGGACAGCTCCGCGACCCGCTGGGCGCTAAAGCCATAGTCCAAACGAAGGTATTCCAACCCCAGATCGCGCAGGTCCTCGATGCGCTCAAGCCCGAGCAAATCGCACGTGCGAGGCCCCACATCGGCAATGAGCGCAATGCCGCGGGCGGAAAGCAGCGACAGCACATGACGGACCTTATCGGCATACGCCGCTCCCCCATCCTCGGGAATATGCAGCGAGGTGAACGCATAGCGCGCACCCGCCGCGGCACCATGTTCAATCGTCCGCTCAATATCCTGCAGAGGGCTGGAAAGATAAATCGAAATACCCGTTTTCACGCTTCAACGCTCCTTTAAAAAAGGCCGGCGGAGCAGCTAGCCCCGCCGGCACAACCATAACATCAAGAAATCTGCCGCGCGCCGCGAACCCCGAGCAACACGGCTCGCGATATCAAACTACTCGCCAAAGAACTCGTTGATTTTCTGCTCGTCGACGCCAAAGAACCACGTCAGGACAAAGCCGGCGGCATAGGCAAGCAGCATAGCGGCAACGTAGCCGAGCTGCTGGCCAGGAACGACGATCAGCAGGCCAAACAGACCGGAAACGCCCTGAGAAACCGTGCCGATGTGAAGCAGCGCCGCGAGCGCGCCGCCAAATCCGGCACCCAGGCAGGCCGTCACAAACGGACGAACGAGCGGCAGCGTAACAGCATACATCAGAGGCTCGCCCACACCCAGGATTCCAACGGGAATGGACTCTGCGACGTACTTCTTGAGCTTGGCGTTCTTGGTCTTAAAGTACAGCGCCAAACCGGCACCGACCTGGCCGCCGCCAGCCATCATAAGGATGGGAAGCAGGTAATTGATACCCTTGGTAGCGCCGTCGGGATCGTTGAGCATAGCGTGGATCGGCGTGAGCGCCTGATGCAGGCCGACGGAAACCAGCGGCAAGAAGCCTGCCGACAGGATATAGCCGCCCAGGACGCCCAGCTTCTCGAAGATAAAGGTCAAAACGCTAAAGATGGCAGTCGTCAGCCATGCGCCAACCGGCTGGATGACGAGCATCAGAGCAAAGGCGCCGATGATGAGCACCAGCAGCGGAGACAAGAACGTGTCGAGTGCGTTGGGCATAACCTTGCGAATCTGACGCTCCATCCAGGCAAAAAATGCGCCAGCGATGAGAGCCGCGATCATGCCGCCCGCTGCGGGGTTGTACTGCGCACTGGTGAGCGGCAGCAGAATGGCAGTGGCAGGATCAGCCGCGCCAGGCGCAAGCAGGGGCATGGCACTGTTGGCGATACACATCATGCCGGCGATGCCGCCCAGCGCAGCGGAGCCACCAAACTCACGTGCCGCGTTATAACCCACCAAGATGGGCAGATAGGCGAACAGGGCCCAGCCCATGGAACGAATGCCCTGGTACCACCACTCGCCTGCAAGCGCGCCTGCCGTCGAGACGTTAATGACGTTGCAGATACCGTTGATGAGGCCAGCCGCAATGATGCCGGGAAGCAGGGCGACGAAGACATTGGAAATCTTCTTGAGGAAGGCCTGAACCGGCTTGGACTCGTACTTGGCCTTCTGCGCGGCCTTGTTCGTGGCCGCAGCGTCAACCACGCTCTCGTCGGCAACGCCTTTCGCAAGGCCGGTGAGCTTGGAGAACTCCTCGAGCACCTTATTCACCTTGCCCGGACCCAGCACGATCTGCATCGTGTCGTCCTCGACCAGGCCCATCACGCCGTCGAGCGCCTTAATGCCCTCCGTGTCGACGTTGCCCGCGTCTTTGACGGTCACGCGCAGGCGCGTCATGCACGCCGCGTTTGCTAGCACGTTGTCTTTACCGCCCAAAAGATCCAGCAGCTTTTGAGCCAGCTCTTTGTTCGTCATAACTCCTCCTTGTATTGGATATCTCGTCTGGATGTCATATCAGCTCACGCCGCGCACCTATCGGGCGTCGGCATTGCTCTTCTCATGGCCACTCACCGCAGCACGGACATGGCCTCGCGCCCGCTCAAGAGCTACCGCGGCCTGCTCGGCATCGCAGTCCAGCAGCACCGAGACAATAGCGGTTTTTACGTGGCCGCCGGCATCTGCAAGCGCCTGAACAGCGCGCTCGCGCGTGCAGCCGGTCGCCTCCATCACGATGTTCTGGCCGCGCACCACCAACTTCTCGTTCGTCTGCTGCACATCGACCATCAGGTTTTGGTATACCTTGCCGATCTTGACCATGGCACCGGTCGAAATCATGTTGAGAATGAGCTTCTGGACCGTTCCCGCCTTGAGCCTCGTTGAGCCGGTCAGCACCTCGGGACCGGGCACGGGCTCAATGGCAAGATCTGCGCTCTCCCCGATCTTCGACCCTTGGTTACAGGCAATTGCAATGGTCTTGCACCCAGTTGCCTTGGCGTACACAAGGCCGCCCACCACATAGGGAGTACGACCGCTTGCCGCCAGGCCAACGACAAGATCCTTGTCCGAGAGTCCACGCTCCCGCAGGTCGCTCGCGCCAAGCTCCTCGCTGTCTTCGGCACCTTCGACAGCCTTGATAAACGCCGTCTCGCCCCCAGCAATGAGCCCGACGACCAGATCGGGCGATACGCCAAACGTAGGCGGGCACTCCGAAGCGTCAAGCACGCCCAAACGACCACTAGTGCCCGCGCCCATGTAAAAGACGCGACCGCCGCGCTCAAGCGCCTCGGCAGCCCAGTCGATTGCCGTGGCAACCTGTTGCAACACTTTCGTGACCGACTGGACGGCACGGAGATCCTCATCGTTCATCGTCGTGACGATTTGCAGCGATGTCATCGTATCGAGGTCCATTGACCTTTGATTACGCTGTTCGGTCGTGAATTTTGTTAAATCGAGCATTTCATTCACCTCATCTTTCCTGTTTCTCGATGTAGTTTTGCTTTATGACATGCGTCGCCCGTTCGTAGTCGCTGGCAACGTAAGCAGCGTACAGGGCATCGACAACCATAAGCTGGGCCATACGCGAAGCCATGGCACCGCTGCGGACCAAGGGTTCACTCGCAGCAACGCCGAGCACGGCATCGGCCATGGTGGCAAGCTTGGATGATCCATCTACTTTGGTAACGGCCACAACGGGACAGTTGTGACGTTGAGCCTCAGCGGTGCAGTCCAGCACCTCTTGCGTCAAGCCCGAGTAGCTAAAGGCGATTGCCATATCGCCCTCATGCATGTTCTTGGCACATAAGAGCTGATCATGCCAGTCGTCGTACAGATGGCACTCTTTGTCGACACGCATGAGCTTTTGCGCCAGGTCGTGCGCGACCAAACGAGAGGCACCAATACCGAACAGATTGACCGCGCGTGCCCGCTTAAGACGGGCCGCGCATCGCTCCAAGACGGTGTAATCGAGCGTTCGCGCCGTCGCCTCGATCGTGCGCACGTTGCTTTTCATCACCTTCCCCACGATACGTTCGACGCTATCATCCATGGAGATGTCCTCGAGGGCTACGTCTTTCTTGTCACCTAAGAGCGCCAGCTCGGCAATCAGTTCGCGCTGGAACTCCTTGTAGCCCGCAAAACCCAAACGCTTGCAAAAGCGCAAAATGCTCGAGGGCGAGGAGAACGTGACATCGGCAAGACCGCGGACGGACAGCCCGACCACCTCGTGCGGATGAGCGCTTACATATGCGATGACATTGCGTTCCGCCGGGCTCGCGCTGAGCTCACGCTCGCGAAGCCGCAAAAGCAATCCGTTTGCCATCTCAAACACCTCCGTTGAGAAGAATTAAAGACCAACGAACGATTCGTACCGGATACAAACATCTTTTGCGGTACATTGTGCCGCATCGTGGCGCACAAAGGGCGAGCGTTCTACCGCTCGCCCCTCAAATCCGACCGCTCGGAAATACGCGCGACACAAAATAATTCAACAAGGTCGCATTATCAGAAACGGGTTTGTTACCGGCTAGCGCCTCGCATGGGCGCCGATCGGCCGAGTCGCATGGCGCACCAACGCCGCTGCCAGCAATACCAACAGCATGGCGGTGACATAGCCCGCAGCATCGAATCCTAAATCGATAACGTCGAAATGCCTGCCGGGAACAAAGATCTTATGCACCTGATCGCCAACGGAGCAGGCGGCGCAAAAGAGCAATACGGGCACGCAACGGGAGCATACGCTCCACGGACGCCTGGAAAGGCAAACCACGACCACGGAGGCGAATAATCCGACGAAGAAAAACTCTACGGTATGGGCAACGCGACGGACGTTTGTGCCCACCCACATGCGAATGGAAGCAAGTCGGCCAGACCGGACATTCGAGGCAGCCGAATCGGCGCCCCCGGTCATTCCGTTCTCTGTCTGGGCTTCACCCGTGGCATCAGCAGCCTGAACGCCCGTAGCCTGGCCCTCCACCACACGCGCGGTGGACTCGCTCAGCAACGACGTCTCCACCGCATTTTGCTCCGTCAGCACCCAGATGCCCGCCAGCGTTGCAGCGAACAGAACGATCGCGGTCCATCCGATTATTTGTTTTACGCGCGCCAAGGGCCAACCTCCTTTTTTGAATATCAGCGAGTGTAGCCCCAAATGGCATCGTCACCGTATCAAAATTTGAATCGCAACAGGAAGCGACAAAGCGACGCAAACCCCTACCCCGCCTCGCGCATCCAGCGATCGAACGTCCCCACGCACACGCCCAGGCACTTTGCCGCCTGGCTGCGGGTAATATCGCCCGCCTCATAGCTATCGCGCACCAGCTCAAACTGAGGAGGGCACGGCTTGCGAGGTCGACCGAAACGGACCCCTCGCGCCCGCGCCGCTGCAATTCCCTCCGCTTGGCGCCGATGGATATTCTCGCGCTCTACCTGCGCCACGTAGCTCAGCAGTTGCAGCACAATATCGGCAATCAGGACGTTGGTCACATCCGGCGCGCCGCTGGCCCTAGCGCGCGTGTCAAGCAATGGCATGTCCAACACCACAATGGCAACCCCGAGCTCCTTGGTAATGCGTCGCCATTCCTCAAGAATCTCGGAGTAATTACGGCCAAGCCGGTCGATAGAAAGCACCACCAGTACGTCCCCGTCTCCCAGGACGTGCAGCAGCTCGCGATAACGCGGTCGATCGAAGTCCTTGCCGCTCGCATGGTCGGCATAAATATTCGCCGAGCCCACGCCATAGGCGCCCAGCGCATCCAGCTGCCGATTAAGGTTCTGATCGCGCGAACTCACCCGCGCATAACCGTACACCGTCGCCATCTCATCCCCGCTTTCTTGTAAACCTGCCAAAAAGGGACAGGTTTATTTTGGTAGGTTTTACCTCTCAAATAGCAGGTAAGCGGGCGGCCGAGCAGACGGCAAGGTAGCCACGATTCAAATGCGAAGGGCGGTCCCGAAAGGCCGCCCTCCGCTCCCCCACCATGAGTCGGGATTTGGCTAATGGATAAGCTTAAAGTCCAAGTGCCCACGCGTGGTATTGACGCGCGAGACCTCGACAATCACGCGCTGCCCCAGCTCGTAACGGGTGCCCGTGTCGGCACCTGTGAGCGTGAGCGCGTCCTCGTCGAACTCGAACCACTCGTTGCCCAGACTCTTGATCGAAACCAAGCCTTCGACCTGCGTTAGGTCCAAGCGCACAAAAAGGCCCATGCTGCTAACCCACGAGACGGTTCCGGCATAGCGCTCGCCCAGACGGTCCTCATAGTACTGGGCAATCTTGATCTTTTGCGTCGCATGGCTGGCCGCATCTGCCGCGCGCTCGGCATCGCTGCATGTGCGGCAGATCTGCGGCAGAATGCGCGGCAGCGACTCGCGCCCCTTGCCGATCAGCCGCGACGTACGGACCAAGGCGTCCTTGCCGCCGAGCTGCTCATAGGCCAACTGCAGTTTGAGCACGCGGTGCACCACCAGATCGGGGTAGCGACGGATGGGACTCGTAAAGTGACAGTAGCACGGCGCGGCGAGCGCAAAGTGGCCCTCGTTGCACGGCTTGTACAGCGCGCGCTGCATGCTGCGCAGAAGCAGCGTGTTGACGAGCGGTGCGTTGGCCGTACCGGCGGCAGCATCAACTGCAGCCTGCAGCTCATCGGGGCTCCCCATGGCAATACCGGCAGCACGGCGATCGTCGATGATGCCTAGCTGCGCCAGCGCAACGGCGGCACCGTGCAGGCTATCGGGGCTCGGATCCTCATGCACGCGATAGCAGGCCTCGATATCACGGTCTGCCAGCCACTCTGCAACGCACTCGTTGGCGAGCAGCATGGCTTCCTCGATAAGCGACGTGGCACACGAACGCTCACGCGCCACAATCTGCACGGGTACTCCGTCCTCATCCAGCAGAGCACGAATCTCGGCCGTGTCAAAATCGACTGAGCCGCGGGCGCGACGGATACGACGGCGGAGTTCGGCGAGTTCGTTGGCGGCGACAAGGAAATCGCCGAGGTCGACGTTGTAGCCGCGGGCGGCCTCCTCGCACGCAAGACCGCGCTCAAGCGCTTCCTCGCGCGAGGTCTCGGCAGCCGCAACATCCTCGGCCGCACCCTCCAGCACCGAATACTCAACCGCGCCGGCACGCACCAGCAGTGCCTCGGCGCCGTCATAGTCCATACGCACACGCGAGCGAATCACGCTGGGGTACGGATCGTAATGCCGCACGCGACCCTGCGCATCGAGCTCAATGTCAACGGTAAACGCAAGGCGGTCCTCGTCAGGGCGAAGCGAGCACAGGTCACAGGACAGGCGTTCGGGCAGCATGGGAAGCACGCGATCGGCCAGATACACCGATGTCGTACGATGGCGAGCCTCAAGATCGATATGCCCGTCCCAAGCCACATAGTGTGAAACGTCGGCGATATGCACACCCAGCTTGTAGCCACCCTCGGGCGTGCGCTCCAGCGAAATGGCGTCGTCAAAGTCGCGCGCGTCGACCGGGTCGATCGTGATGACGAAGCGGTCGCGCAGATCGCGGCGGAGCGGGTCCTTAAGCGCCGCGGACACATCGAGCGAAAGCCCCTCGGCCTCGTCCAGCGCGGCCTCGGGATAGCTATCGGTATAGCCGTAACGCGCCATCACATATTGAACGCCCAAATCGGGCGCGTCATCTCCGCCAATGCGGCGTTCGATCGTCACGGTGCCCGATTCCAGGCGCGTCGGGTAGGTCAAAATGCGCGCGACAACGGCATCACCCGGGTGGACGCCCAGACGATCCGCCGAGGTATCCTCGGGCAGAATGAAGAAGTCGGCCTTCAGACGCGAATCGAGCGGCTCAATCACACCGAGCGGACCAGCGGTCTGGTACGTGCCCACCACGCTTATAGCTGCGCGCTCAACCACGCCCTCGATCACGGCGCGACGCTCGCCATGCGGGCTATTCTTAATGCTCACGGCAACGGTATCGCCGTCCATGATCTCACGCTTGCCGCGACCCATGACCTTGTAGTCGCCATTCTCGGTTATGACATAGGCACTGTGCTCATGGAGCTGCACGCGCCCGGTCAGGCTCGGACGGCGTTCGCTGCGCACCGGCCCGCGCTTATTGCGAGCTCCACGCTTATGCTTGTTATTGCGCCCCATGGCGCCTCCTAACTATCGATTGCCGTTTACATCCCAAGAGTCTACCCAAATGATCCCTAGGGGATGAAGGAAAACGGATCACATAGATAGACCAGCGCTACGATGATTCGTTTCCTTCGTCCCCTAGGGATCAAAAAACGGGCCGCCCCATAAGAGACGACCCGTTGGAAGGGGTGAATTCCAGGCATGCTTACACGCGCAGGTAGCGGCGCATGGCGATGGCAGAACCAAAGAGACCGATAATCACGCCGACCAGAATCAGCGCAGCATAGGTCACCAGGTAGTACTGCATCGGCAGGGCAAACGACATCCAGCCGATGCTCTCCTGCAGACGCGGAATCATCAAATTGCGCAGCAGCTCCAGAACGCCGATGGAAAGCAGCGAGCCCAAAATGGCCTGCAGCACGCCCTCGGTGATAAACGGGCCACGAATGAAGCCGTTGCTGGCGCCGACCAGACGCATAATCGCAATCTCACGACGACGCGCCGTGATGGACAGGCGAATCGTGTTGTTGATGAAGATGAATGCGATAAAGGTCAGAAGACCAACGAGCACCACGGCGGCGATGCGGATGTAGTTGGTCACCTGGAACAGGCGGCTCACTTCCTCCTGGCCGTACAGCACGCTCGCGTTGACGTCGCCGTCATCCGCGATCTTCTGGAAATCGGCATCCTTCTTGAGCTTCTTTGCCGTGCTCTCGACCTTGGACGGATCGTCCATCTCAATAGCGAAGGAAGCCGGCAGCGGGTTCTGGCCATCGAGCGCGCTCATGGTGGCGTCGGCGTTGCCCGACATCTTGCTCGTATACTCGGCCAGCGCGTCGTCCTTGTCCTTATAGGTCACGGACTTGACGTTATTCCACGTCTTAAGCTCGGCCTCAAAAGCCTGAACATCGGCCTGATCGGCGTCATCACTAATGAACGCGTTGATGACAACCTGATCCTCGACGGTGCCGATCACGGAGTTCAGCATCGCAGAGCCCATGATGAACAGGCCGATGATAAACAGCGAAAGGAAGATCGTGATGACGGCGCCGAGCGAGGTAGTCCAGTTACGGAAGAAGTGGCTGATTGCCTCTTTGAAGGAGTAGCCCACGTTAGTTGGTGCCATAGTTGCCGTAACCTCCCCTCTCCTGGTCGCGGATGACGTGGCCGCCCTCGAGGGCGATCACGCGACGGTGCATGCTATCGACCATCTCGCGGTCGTGCGTGGCGACGATCACGGTGGTGCCGGTGCGGTTAATACGCTCAAGCAGCTTCATGATGCCCAGCGAGATCGCCGGGTCGAGGTTGCCCGTGGGCTCGTCGCAGATCAGCAGCGGCGGACGGTTGACCATAGCACGGGCGACGGCAACGCGCTGCTGCTCGCCACCGGAAAGCTGGTCGGGCAGCGAGTCCATCTGATCGGCCAGACCGACCAGGCGCAGCACCTCGGGCACCTGGCTGCGAATGACGCCCTTGGGCTTGCCGATGCACTGCAGGGCAAACGCCACGTTTTCGTAGGCGGTCTTTTGCGGCAGAAGCTTAAAGTCCTGGAACACGGCGCCAATCTGGCGGCGCAGGAACGGAACCTTGCGGTTCTTGATCTTCATGAGGTCCTGACCGGCAACCAGGATGCGGCCGCTCGTCGGCTTGACGTCGCGGTTGAGCGTCGACAGCAGCGTGGTCTTACCCGAGCCGGAGTGACCGACCAGGAAGACGAACTCGCCCGGATAGATCTCGATGTTGATGTCGTCGAGTGCAGGCTTGTTGGGCTGTGCCGGATAGATCTTGGTGACATGCTCCATAAGGATGACGGGCTCGACACCGGCCTGCTTGGCCATCTTCTTGCGGCTGGCCTGCGGATCGATGGGCGCAAACACCGACGTAAAATCGGGGTTGTTGAGCGCGTTATCGAGGCTTGCGACCTCGGCTGCCTGATCGCTCTCGACCACCGGGGCAGCAGGCTGCGTGGGGTCGGGAATAGCGGCAAAGAGACCGGACTGCGCAGGCTGAGGAGCCGGCGTCGCAGGGGCCAAGGGGTCGGGAATGCCGGCCATGGTAGGCTGCGGCGTGGCGGCACCAGCCTGAGGCTGCTCCACGCGAGCGGTCACGGCCTGAACGGGCTCAAAACCCGCCGTGCCGGAAAGCGCGACATCGCTGGTTGGATTGTAGGCAAAGGGATCGGATGCCGGCTGTGCCTGATCTGCCGGCTGAGCGGGGGCCTGAGCAACAGGCTGGCCCTCTGAATCCGGAGTGACGAAACGACTGCCCTGGACGCCTGCCTGCGTCTTGGGGGCATCATCGCCCGCACCGGAGGTACGGAAGTGGTTACCCACTGGTGCTCCTTATCGTCGTGCGTTTAAACTACATGAGCGCTTTGTATTTTAGCAGCATTAGCTTTGCTGCACATAAGAAGCATGGCGTGGTTAGGGATCCCGTCGGCCGGACACAGGGTTACTCTCCAAATCGTCCTCGGACATGTCGGAGCCCCCGCTGCGCGCTTCGCGCGGCGGGGGCTCCTCCGTCCTGCGGAAAGATTTGGAGAGTAACCCTGTGCCCGGCCTGCGATAACTAAGGGGTCGCCGCGTTTATCTTGAGGTGCTGCATATACAAAGCTGGAAGGGTCTGAATTGCGCTTTGTCGATATATGCCCTTTTTCCTGATGGGACCGTGCTTGAGGGGCGTCTTCATGAGTTGCGGTGAAATAGGGACTGTTTTACCAGTTAAAAGGTCTAATCAGTCCCTATTTCACCGCAACTGAAACAGGGGCGCTCTCCAAGAGAGCGCCCCTGCCGGGTTTCCATAGTTCTGGCGAAGCAGTCCTTGAGATCCGCCTTGCCTTATGCCAAGAACTCCTTGGTGGTCGCCACGATGTTGGCGGCGTCCAGGCCATACTTGTGCAAGAGCTCGGCACCCGGGCCGGACTCGCCAAAGGTGTCGTTGACGCCGATCTTCTTGAGGGGCGTCGGGCACTGCTCGCACAGGACGTCGGCAACGGCGCTGCCCAGGCCACCGATTACAGAATGCTCCTCGACGGTCACGACGTGGCCGGTCTTGGTGGCGCTCTTGACGATCAGGTCGGCATCGATGGGCTTGATGGTGTGCATGTTGATGACCTCGGCGTCGATGCCCTCGGCAGCGAGCTGCTCGGCGGCCTCGAGAGCCTCGCCGACCATCAGGCCGCAGGCGATGATGGTGACGTCGGCGCCCTCGCGCATGACAATGCCCTTACCCAACTCGAAGTTGTAGGTCTCGGGGTCGTTGATAACCGGCGAGGCCAAACGAGCGAAGCGCATGTACACCGGACCGTCGCACTCGTAGGCGGCGCGCGTCACGGCGCGGGCCTCGACGTCGTCGGCAGGAACGATCACAGTCATGCCGGGGATGACGCGCATGAGGGCGATATCCTCGCAGCACTGGTGCGTGGCACCATCCTCGCCCACCGAGATACCGGCGTGCGTGGCACCAATCTTAACGTTGAGGTGCGGGTAGCCGATGGAGTTACGGACCTGCTCAAAAGCGCGGCCGGCTGCGAACATGGCAAAGGTGCTCGCGAAGGCAACGCGGCCGGTGGTCGCGATACCGGCGGCGACGCCCATCAGGTTGCTCTCGGCGATACCCACGTCGAAGAAGCGGTCGGGGCAGGCGGCCTTGAACTTGCCGGTCTGCGTGGCGGCGGCCAGGTCGGCGTCGAGGACCACAAAGTCATCGTGCTCGTTGGCGAGCTCGACGAGGGCCTCGCCGTAGCTTACGCGCGTGGCGATTTTTTTGACGTCTGCCATCCTAGAGCTCCTCTCCGGCGGCCGTGAGCTCTGCCATGGCCTGCTCAAACTGTTCATCGTTGGGGGCCTTGCCGTGCCAACCAACCTGGTTCTCCATAAAGGAAACGCCCTTGCCCTTCATGGTCTCGGCGATGATAGCGGTCGGCTGACCCTTGGTGGCGCGGGCCTCGGCAAAGGCGGCGCGGATCTGATCGAAATCGTTGCCGTCGGCAAGCTCCACCACGTGGAACTTAAAGGCGCGGAACTTGTCGGCGAGCGGCATGGGGTCGTTGACCTCCTCGACGGGGCCGTCGATCTGCAGGCCGTTGTGGTCGACGATCACGCAGAGGTTATCGAGCTGCTGGTTGCCGGCAAACATGGCTGCCTCCCAGACCTGGCCCTCCTCGCTCTCGCCATCACCCAGCAGGGCGTACGTGCGGTAAGTATCGCCCCAGTGCTTGGCGGCAACCGCCATGCCCACGGCGGCGGAGATGCCCTGGCCGAGCGAGCCGGTGGACATATCGACGCCCGGGGTGTCGTTCATGTTGGGATGACCTTGCAGGTGGCTGCCGATATGGCGCAGCGTCTCGAGATCCTCCTTGGGGAAGAACCCACGCTCGGCGAGCACGGCGTACAGGCCCGGAGCGCAATGGCCCTTGGAGAGCACAAAGCGATCGCGGTCGGCCTTGCGGGGATCGGCCGGGTCGACGTTCATTTCCTCAAAGTACAGATAGGTCATGATGTCGGCAGCGCCGAGCGAACCGCCCGGATGGCCGGACTTGGCAGCGTGCACGCCGGTGACGATGCCCTTCCTTACCTCGTTGGCAACCTTTTTGAGCTCTTCGTCGCTCATTGTGCCTTCCTTTCATCCTCATTAGACAAAATGCGCACGGCACGGAAAGGTAGTCCCAACACAGCCGCAATGCACGTACGTCATTCATTATGCTGGAAACTGATGGCTTTACCAGAGTTTTTATCATTATTTGAACAATTTAGCAGGCAGAACCGCTGATGAAACGGTTTATCAATGTGAACGTCTTTTGGATGGAACGCGGTCGACCCTACGCGCTAATGTCCTTGAATCCCTCGCCGAAGGCTTCCGTAACGTCAGCGACCGTCACAATGGCGTGAGGATCGCGCTCGCGCACGATCGTCTTGAGGGTATTGAGCTCTCGACGGCTCACGATGACCATAATCACCGGCTTCTCGGCACCCGAATACATGCCAGTCGCCTTAAACTTGGTACAACCACGACCCAGGCCATACATGATATCGGCAGCGATATCAGGGAACTTGTCCGAGATGATGAGTACCATACGGCGTTTGTTGCCACCATCGACCACGGCATCGATCACGTAGCCGCTAATGACCATCGAAAGGCCTGCATATAGTGCGTTTTCGATTGAAAAGACCGGAGCCGATAGCGCGCATACGGCAACATCGATCGCCATGACGGTCGAGCCCACCGGCAGCGAGGTGTTACGCGAGATGATTTGGCCAATCGTGTCCGAGCCGCCGGTGTTGGCGCCGGCGCGCAACACCATGCCGTAACCGATGCCCGTAATAATGCCGCCCCACATGGCAGGGAGCATCAGGTCCGCATCCGCCAGAGGTGCTACAAACGGGGCGAACAGATCGGTAAAGAAGCCCAGCAGCACAAAGCCCGTCGCGGTCTGCACCACGTAGAACATGCCACCCTCGCGCATAACGACCAACAACAGCAAGGCGTTCATCACGATGGTCTGGATACCGACGGGAAGCGACACGCCTCGCGCCGCGCCGACAGCCTGGATAATAGTCGCAAGGCCCGTAACGCCACCGGCGGCAAGACCGTTGGGAATCAAAAACAAGTCGGTCGCGATGGCGGCCAAGGCACACCCCAACATGATCTGGGGCAGGTCGTGAAAGAAGTTCATCGAAAGAATGCGCTTGATGTCCAGACGATATGCCATGCTGCCTCCCTCAAAAAAGCGCACCCAAACGGATGCGCTTTGAACTTCTTGCTGTATTCGATTCTACCGATTCGCCGAACAAAAACCACCCCTGCGCAGGGTTTGTTCTGGATACAAACCCGTCCAACCGTTAGGCTTGGCATCGGCTTGAAGCCGCCCGATGTTTTAGACCTCCGAGCCTTCTGCATCGGCGTTGCCGGTCGCCCAGCGATGGTAGCCAATAACAAACGGGTCCAGGTCGCCATCGTCAAGAACTGCCTCGACATTGCTGGTCTCCACGCCCGTGCGTAGGTCCTTAACCATCTGATACGGGTAGAGCACGTAGCTGCGAATCTGGTTGCCAAAGCCGATCGTGGTCTTGGGTCCACGAATCTCATCCAGGGCCTCGGCGCGCTTCTCGAGCTCAATCTCGTACAGGCGAGCCTTGAGGATCTGCATGCACGCGGCCTTGTTCTGGATCTGGCTGCGCTCGTTTTGGCAGGTGACCACAATGCCGCTGGGGAAATGCGTCACGCGCACGGCGGAGTCGGTGGTGTTGACGCCCTGACCGCCCGGGCCGCTCGCGTGGTACACGTCCACGCGGATGTCATCAGGACTGATCTCGATGTCGATATCATCGGGTAGCACGGGGATGACCTCGACGCCGGCAAACGTGGTCTGGCGGCGCTTCTTGTCGTCGGTGGGGCTAATGCGAACCAAGCGGTGGACGCCGGCCTCGGCGCGCAGCATGCCAAATGCGTCCTTGCCCTCGACGGTAAAGGTCGCGCGGTCGATGCCGATGACCTCGGCCGCGGGACAGTCGTTGATGGTGACCTTCCAGCCGCGACGCTGGCAGTACTTCATGTACATCTTAAAGAGCATGAAGGTCCAGTCCTGGGCCTCCAGACCACCCTGTCCGGGCTTGATGGTCACGATGGCATCGCCGTGATCGAACTCACCGGTAAACCAGCTCGAAAGCTCAAGCTCATCGATGGCACGGGCCAGGCGCTCAGCCGTGGCTGCAGCCTCCTCGCGAAGGGCGGCGGCGTCGGGGTCATCCCCCATCTCCTCGGCAAGCTCCAGCGCGGCGCGGGCATCGGAAAGCTCGCCGCGCGCGGTGTCCACGGCAGCGATATCTTCCTTGGTGCGCGCGATCTCCTCCATGGTGGCACGGGCGGCGTCGGCGTCATCCCAAAAGCCAGGGGCAACACTTTTGGCCTCGAGCTCGAACACGCGGGTACGCTTCTCGTCCAGGTGGAGATACGACTCGACCTCACCGAGCCGGTCCGCGAACGCGTCCAGCTCGGCGGGCGTTACCTCTAAAGCCTCAGCCATTAACGATTCCTGCCGTGGCAGTACTTAAACTTCTTGCCGCTACCGCAGGGGCACGGGTCGTTGCGGCCCACGTTGACGTACGGATCGTCGCTCTCGGACTTGCGATAGGTGGTCACCTTGCCACCGTTGTTGACGGCAGCCGGACCACCCTGGACAGCCGTGCGGGCCTGCACCTGCGCCTGCTTGCGCAGCACCGAGTCGCCGTTGTCACCATCGACCTCGGCAGGACCGGAGAAGCGCGCACCCTCGAGCGCGGGCTCCTCCTTGTGCTCCACGGCACGCGGGGCAGCCTTGATCTCGATGCGCAGAACCGTGCGCAGGTAATCCTCATACATGGTATCGACGAGTATCTGGAACGCGCCGTAGGCCTCGGTCTTGTACTCAACCAGCGGGTCGCGCTGGCCAAAGCCGCGCAGGCCGATGCCGGTCTTGAGGTAGTCCATCTCCTGCAGGTAGTTCATCCAGCGGGTATCGATGACGCGCAGCATGACCTGGGTGTTGAGCTCGCGCATCAGGTCCTCACCCAAGCGCTCGGCCTTCATGTTGTAGCACTTCTCCACGTAAGCCAGGACATCGGCAGCCAGGGCCTCATAATCCTCGTCAGGGAACTTCGGCGTATCGATGTGGCCGGTGAGCTCCACAACCCACTTGCGCAGGCCCTCCAGGTCGCGCTCGCCATCGTGGCTGTCCTTGGTGCAGAACTCCTGCACGCAGCGGTACACGGTGTCGTGCATGACCTCGGTGATGTGGTCGGTCAGGTCCTTGCCGTCCAGAATCTTATTGCGCTCGGCGTAGATGACCTGGCGCTGCTTGTTCATGACGTCGTCGTACTCAAGGACGCTCTTACGCATGGAGAAGTTGATGCTCTCGACCTTGTGCTGGGCGCTCTCGACGGCCTTGGAGATGATCTTGTGCTGGATGGGCATGTCGTCGCCCATGTCGGCCGTGACCATCATCTTGGAGACGCGGTCCATCTTGTCGCCGCCGAACAGGCGCATGAGGTCGTCCTCGAGCGACAGGTAGAACTGGGTCTCTCCCGGATCGCCCTGACGGCCGGAGCGGCCGCGCAGCTGGTTGTCGATACGACGGGACTCGTGGCGCTCGGTTCCGATAACGGTCAGGCCGCCGGCGGCAAGCACGCGCTCGCGCTCGGCCTTGCAGGTCTCCTTGGCCTCGGCGTTAAACTGCTCGAGCTGCTCGGGCGTCACGTCCTCCATGGTCAGGCCCTCGTACTCAAGGCGCTCGCGCACCAGCTCGTCGGGGTTGCCGCCCAGCAGGATGTCGGTACCACGACCGGCCATGTTAGTAGCGATGGTCACGGCGCCGTAGCGTCCGGCCTGGGCAACGATGTGGGCCTCGCGCTCGTGATGCTTGGCGTTGAGAACCTCGTGCGCGATGCCGCGCTTGGTAAGGGCGGCGGACAGCTTCTCGGAGCTTTCGATGGAGACGGTGCCCACCAGGACCGGCTGTCCCTTGGCGTGACGTCGCTCGACGTCGTCGGCAACGGCGTTGTACTTGGCCTGGATGGTACGATATACCAGGTCCTCGTGGTCCACGCGCTGCACGGGCTTGTTGGAGGGGATGACCTCGACGGGCAGCTTGTAGATCTCGCGGAACTCGGCATCCTCGGTAAGTGCCGTGCCGGTCATACCGGAAAGCTTGTCATACAGACGGAAGTAGTTCTGCAGGGTGATGGTGGCCAGGGTCTGGTTCTCCTCGCGTACGAGCACGCCCTCTTTGGCCTCGATGGCCTGGTGCAGGCCCTCAGAATAGCGGCGGCCCTCCATGATGCGGCCGGTGAACTCGTCGACGATCTTGACCTCGCCGTTGGTGACCACGTACTGCTTGTCGCGATGGAACATGTACTGGGCCTTCAGCGCCTGCTGCAGGTGGTTGACCAGCTGGCCCGAAAGGTCGGCATAGATGTCCTCGATACCCAGGCGGCGCTCGATCTTCTTAAGGCCGCGCTCGGTGGCGGCAATGGTGTGCTTGGCCTCGTCCATGACATAGTCGCCCGTGGGCTCCACGTCCTCGGTGGCGGTGAGCATGTCGTGCGACACGTCCTCGCCGCGCTCAAGGCCGCGCACGGCACGCGCGAAGTCCTTGTAGGTGCTGGCGGACTTGGTGCCGGCACCCGAGATGATGAGCGGCGTTCTGGCCTCATCGATCAGGATGGAGTCGACCTCGTCGACGATGGCGTAATGGTGGCCGCGCTGCACGCGCTGCTCGGGACGGGTGACCATGTTGTCGCGCAGGTAGTCGAAACCGAACTCGGAGTTGGTGCCGTAAGTGACGTCTGCCTGGTAGGCCGGGCGCTTGAGCTCGAGCGGCATGTTGTTCTGGAGCAGACCGACGGTCATGCCCAGGTACTTGTAGATGCGGCCCATCCACTCGGAGTCGCGCTTTGCCAGGTAATCGTTGACGGTAACGACATGCACGCCCTTGCCGGCGATAGCGTTGAGGTAGCCGGCCAAGGTGGAGACGAGCGTCTTGCCCTCGCCGGTCTTCATCTCGGCAATATGACCCTCATGAAGCGCCATGGCGCCGATGAGCTGTACGTCAAAGTGGCGCATGCCCGTGATGCGCTTGGAAGCCTCGCGCACGGTGGCAAAGACCTCGGGAAGCATGTCGTCGAGCGACTCGCCGTTGGCGTAACGCTCGCGGAACTTATCGGTCTGGGCGCGGAGTTCCTCCTCGGTCATCTTCTCAAACTGGGGCTCAAGACCGTTGATCTGGTCGACGATCTTGTAGTAGCGCTTAAGGTCCTTATCGGATCCAAAGGACAGCAGCTTTGACATGAATCCCATGTGGTTTTCCTTTTTGGCCATCGCCCACGCCGTGCAGCTGCGGGCGAGTTAAACACAGATGATTGTACTTTAGCCAAACAAGGCGCGGCCTATACGGTCGACCTCGACCGCCACGTAATAACTACGACCCGACCGACCTGCCAAAAAGGGACTGGTTTATTTTGGCAGGTTTTATCTGGGAAAACGCCGTCACTCTGCCATTTGGTGCAAACCAACCCGTCCCCTTCGCACCAATCTGGTGCAATGGGAACGGGTTAGCCTGCACCAATAAAAAGAAAAGGGCCGCGCACCCAAACGGATGCACGGCCCTTTTGCCATGAATGCGAGCGATTCCTCGGCGAGCTATTTACTCAGCAGCCTCGGTGGTCTCGGCCTCGGCAGCGGCCTCCTCGACGGGAGCCTCTGCGGGAGCCTCGGCGGCCTGCTTGGCAGCCTCCTCGGCAAACTTAGCAGCACGCTTAGCCTTCTCGGCAGCCTTAGCCTCAGCGGCGGCCTTGCGAGCGGCCTCGGCCTCAGCAGCCTTGGCAGCCTTGGCAGCCTTGGCCTCCTCAGCCTTCTTGAGCTGGGCGGCAGCGGCGCCACCGAACTTGTCGGCGAAGCGCTGGACGCGTCCACCGGTGTCGACGAACTTCTGCTGGCCGGTGTAGAACGGGTGGCACTCGTTGCAAAGCTCGACCTTCATCTCAGACACGGTAGCGTGCGTCTTGAAGGTGTTGCCGCAGGAGCACGTCACCGTGCACTCGACATACTGGGGATGGATACCCTGCTTCATGGTAGGACTCCTTATTGGTCAGGCGCTGGTTACCGATCAGCGCATAAGGCGTCTTGGTTTCCGACCAAGACAACAAACTTGGCTATGATACCACGGCGCCGCGCGTCCCACAAAAGGTTCACGGTCTTTGTGCAGGGCGGCGTGACCAACCGCAGCGAGCACGCACCCCGACGAGCCTTCACCCATGTTGCAGACGTGTAACGCCGCAGTAAGCACACCCCTTTTGGCGCCAGACAGGTACAATGATGAACACTGTACCGTAGCGGAGCGCCCGCGCGCGCCGCAACCACGCGAAAGGGTTTCCCATGGCCGAGATCTCGTCCTCCCGTATCGTCATCACCGTCCTTGGCAAGAACCGCCCCGGTATCGTCGCCGGCGTCACCCGTGTTCTAGGCGAGGCCAACGTCGACATCCGCGACATCACGCAGTCCATTATCGAGGACATCTTCACCATGACCATGCTGGCCGACACCGCCGAGTCCAAGCTCGACTTCGCCGAGCTGCAGAAGGCGCTGGCCGAGGCCGGCGAGCTTTCGGGCGTCAACGTGTCCATCCAGCGCGAGGACGTCTTCAACTTTATGTACCGCCTGTAGCGAACGAGCCGCTCGGGGCAGCTTGACGTCATATCGTCCAAGCGCGCCCCCAAAGCGGACCGGAGAGGAGCGCACATGGCCTACGACGCCAAGAAAATCTACTACCGCTTCGACGATCACCTGAGCCGCCTGGTTCTGGATTACGAGGCGAGCCGTCAGATTTCGCCCGAAAGCGAAAACCTCTACCACGGCCTGCCGACCGCCCCGTACGACGAGGACCTGTTCGTAGAGCACAACGTCAAGCGCGGTCTGCGCAATGCCGATGGCTCGGGCGTGGTCGCGGGCCTTACCCGCATCTCGGACGTGCACGGCTACAACAAGGTCGACGGCAAAGTCGTGCCCGATCAGGGCAAGCTCACGCTTCGTGGCTACAGCATCGAGGATCTGGTCAACAACGCCCAGGCCGAGAACCGCTACGGCTACGAAGAGGTCGCCTATCTGCTCATCACGGGCTCGCTGCCCACCAAAGAGGAACTCGACGGTTTTTGCGGACGCCTGGGTGCTTTTAGGCACCTGAGCGACGAATACGTCCGCGAGTTCCCCATGACCACGGTGTCGTCGAGCATCATGAATGTGCTTCAGCGCGCCGTGCTGCTGCTCTACGCCTTCGACGCCGAGCCCGACGCCATTACACCCGAGCACGAAATCGACGTCGCCATCTCCATGCTCGCCCGTCTCCCCCGCATCGCCGCCTTCGCGCATATGGCCTCGGTCGCCAAGCGCCGCGGCTCCGAGGTTCATGTACCGCACCCCACACCCGGCCTCTCAACCGCCGAAACCATCCTGCAGGTGCTACGCGGCGGCATGGCGTTCACCCGCGATGAGGCGATGCTGCTCGACGTGATGCTCATGCTGCATGCCGAGCACGGCGGCGGCAACAACTCCACGTTCGCCTGCCGCGTGCTGTCCTCATCGGCCACCGACCCGTATTCCGCCTACGCCGCGGCTATCGGCTCGCTCAAGGGCCCGCGCCACGGCGGCGCCAATGCCAAGGTCGTGTCTATGCACGAGGATATCCGTGCGCACGTCTCCAATTGGGAAGACGAGGACGAGGTCGCAGCCTACCTGGGCAAGATCCTCGACAAGCAGGCCTTCGACGGCACGGGCCTCATCTACGGCATGGGCCACGCCGTCTATACGCTCAGCGACCCGCGCGCCGAGGTCTGCCGCCGTTACGCGCGCACGCTTGCCGCCAAGAAGGACTTGGGCGAAGAGTTCGCACTCATCGAGCGTATCGAGCGTCTGGCCCCGCAGGTGATGCGCGATCACGGCATGACCAAGCCCATCTGCGCCAACATCGACCTGTACACGGGCTTTATCTACAAGATGCTCGGCGTACCCGAGACGCTCTTTACGCCGCTGTTCGCCGTCGCCCGCATGGCCGGCTGGTCGGCGCACCGCATGGAAGAGCTCTTCTGCGCGCACCGCATTATTCGCCCCGCGTATCGCCCGGTTATCGAGCCGCTGGAGTACAAGCCGCTCGCCGATCGCTAGGACGCGGACCGTTATAGAACCCGAGCGTGGCCAGGGCATCATCGCCCTCGGCCACGCTTTTTATGCCAGCAGAAAGGGCTGCATCAAATGATTGTGTTTTCCGATATGGACGGAACGCTGTTGACGAGCGATAAGCAGATGAGCGATGCCACCTGGGCGATGCTCGACGAGCTCGCTCGACGCGGGATTGAATTTGTGCCCTGCACGGGACGTCCGCTGTCGGGCATCTTTGAGCCCATCCTCGCCCATACCGCCGTGCACTATGCCGTTTGCGCCAATGGCGCCAGCGTCTGGCAGCTCGACGACGATGTGCCCACCGACGCCTCGCGCGCCACGTGCATCTTGAGCCGTCCGCTCGATTGCGGCATTGCCCATCGCATCCATCGCATCGCCGCCGGCCACGATGTGACCTTCGATATCTTCGCGGATGGGCAGTGCTTCCTCCCCCGCTCGCTCTACACGCGCCTGGACGAATTCTGCGGCGGCGACCCCCACATCGCGGCTTCGCTCAAGCGCACACGAACACCGATCGACATGGATATCGACAGCAAGATCGACGAGGTCGAGACGCTCGAGCGCATCGCCATGTACTGGCACAACCCGGCTGATCGCGACGCCATCGCGGCGGAACTCGACACGCTCGGAGGCATTGAAGTCACGCGTTCGTACGCCATGAATATCGAGGTCATGGGCGAGGGCGCCACCAAGGGAACGGCCCTCACGTGGCTCTGCGAGCACCTGGGCGAGCGTCTCGCCGACGCTTGGGCGTTCGGCGACAACATCAACGACATCCCCATGCTGCAGGCAGCGGGCCACGGCATGGCCATGATCAACGCCGAGCCCGAGGACCGCGAGGCCGCCGACGCCATCACCGAATACGACAACGACCACGACGGCGTCGCCCGCACCATCATGGCCGCTCTCGCCTAGCAGCAGCAACCCGGCAGGGTAGCTAAAACAGTCATTGGGGACGTTCTTGAATGACTAGTCGTTGGGGACACTCTTCGCAAAAAGCTGCAAGGATTGTCCCCCACTGTCGGCAGAAAAGGAACGTCCCCATCTGCCGGATTAGGAGAGACTCTCCAGCACGCGACGGAGCTCCTGCTGGACGGCGTGGTCGCGGTTACAACCCACCACGCGATCGGCCACCGCCTTGAGCGCGGGGCGCGCATTTTCCATCGCGCAGCCCGTGCCGACAAAGCGAATGATCTCGTAGTCGTTCATCGAGTCGCCAAACGCCATGACCTCGTCGCGTTCGACGCCATAGTGCTCCATGAGCTGCTCGATTCCCGAGGCTTTCGACACACCGGGCTGCATGGCATCGATCCATGCGTTTCCAGAAGGCGCAAAGGTAAAGAGCTGGCCAAGCTCGCGCTGCAGTACGTAGGCACTGTCCATAACGGCACAGTCATCGCAAAAGATACTCGCCTTGATGATATTTACGCTGGGATCGGGCAGCTCCCAAATGCGCTCGGCATTGGGAAGGTCCTTATCGACCTCACGCACGAACTTGCACTCGTCATCGAGCAGGAAGGACTTGGTTCGGTCAAAGAGCGCAAGATGCAGATTGGGAAACGTCCTGACGGCTTGGGCGAGCCTTCGAATCGCCAGGTGGGAATACACCTCACGGTCCACCATCTTACCGTCGGCGTAGACTTGGGCGCCGTTAGCGGCGACAAAGTCCATCTTGTCGCGAACGGGCGCAAAGAACTCGCACAGGCGATCGTAGCGACGACCGGACGATGCAGCGAAATGCACGCCATGCTCGTGTAGCGCCAGAATCAGTTCGTAGGTCTCGGGAGGCACCTGGCCGTTTTCGTCAAGCAGTGTGCCGTCCATATCGGATGCAATCAGTTTAAACATAGAAAAGCTCCCTTCGGGCTTGTTGGAATCAAACGCGTATCCGATTCCAACGTACCCAAAGGGAGCTCAAATAAGACTCCGCGGGCGTAAACGTTACAAGGACCTGGCAAATAGCTCACACATGCCAGAGGTCCTACGGTCGCGGCGTCAGGCAGCGCGCCAAAGAGTGTCCCCGATGACTAGTCGTTTAAGAACGTCCCCGATGACTAGTCGGCGTAGGTGAAGGTTGTGACGTCGAACATGCCCTCGGGGCGGATGCGGAGCGTCGGGATGACCGGCAGGGGCAGGAAGATGATGCCCATGATGGGGTCGAGCGGCGGCTCAATACCCATGGCGCGCGCCTTGACCATAAAGTCGTCGTGCTGCGCAGCAACGTCCTCGGCCGTGCCTTCGCTCATAAGGCCACCGAGCGCCAGCGGAATACGCGCCACGACCTTGCCGTTGCGCACCAGCACGTGGCCGCCCTGGCCCACGGCCTCGACGGCAGCCATCATATCAGCCGCGCTGTCGCCCACCACGCACACGTTGTGCGAGTCGTGGCCGATCGTCGAGGCGATGGCACCGCCCGTGATGGTAAAGCCGCGCACCCAGCCGCGACCGATATGCTTGCCGACCAGGCCCAGGCCAGCGGGGCCGTCGCCATCGGCGCCCTCGGCCTGCAGCGACACGCCGCGGCCGTGGCGCTCGATCAGCATAATGCGGCGCAGGCCCTCGGCACTCTCGGGGCGAGCCATACCCGTGATGGCCTTGCCCGGCACCACGTCGATCACGGCCTCGCCCGGCTTAAAGGCATAGTCGAACACGTCGAGCGAAAGCTTCGGCAGCTTAACGGAGGCGCGCAGCTCATCGGCAAGGGCCGCAACCTCGGCCATCTCGGGTGCGATCTCGCCCACAAAGGTGCCGTCCTGCGCCACCAGGGCACCGGCGGCATATACACGATGCGGAGCCGTGGCAAACGTCAGGTCATTGAGCACCAGCAGGTCGGCACGCTTGCCCGGGGCAATCGCACCGCGGAGCTCGTGCGGGTCGCGGCAGCCGTGATCCAGGCCAAACGCCTCGGCCGTGGAGAGGGACGCCATAGAGATAGCGACCACGGGGTCGATACCGGCCTCAATCGCCACGCGGCAGGCATTGTCGATCATGCCGGTTGCAAGCGCATCGGAAGGAGCGCGGTCGTCAGTCGCAAAGCAGCAGCGGCGGGCGCGCGCGGGATTCTCCAGCAGCATCGGCGACAGGTTGGCCAGATCATGGCTGCACGTACCCTCGCGCAGCATCACGTACATGCCGCGAGACAGCTTGTCGAGCGCCTCCTCGGGAATCGTCGACTCGTGGTCGGCAATAATACCCGCCGCGGCATAGGCATTGAGGTCCTTGCCGGCAACGAGCGGCGCATGGCCGTCGACCTGCTTGGACGGCGTCTGGTTGGCAGCATCGATGCGAGCGCAGGTCTCGGGATCGGCCATAAAGACGCCCGGCAGGTTCATCATCTCGCCCAGGCCAAAAACGTCGCCCGGATGCTCGGCAAAAAACGCCTGCATGTCAGCAGCGGTAATCACAGCGCCCGCTTGCTCATCGGGCAGCGCGGGCACGCATGAGGGCATCATGTACTTGATGGAAATGGGCGCGCGGCGACCGTCCTCGATCATAAAGCGCAGGCCGTCGAGCCCCGCCACGTTGGCGATCTCGTGGCTGTCGGCAATGGCGGTGGTGGTACCGCGCGTCGCCGCCATGCGCGCATACTCGGCGGGACGGATGTTCGAGGACTCAATGTGCAGATGTCCGTCGATAAAGCCGGGGGCGAGATAGCGGCCCTGGCAGTCAATGACCTCGGCAGCCTCGTAGGTGCCGGCGGCATCGTCGCGACCATCGTAGAGCACGCCGACGATCACACCGTCCTTGACGGCAACGCTGCCGGGCGCCACACGCTGGCCATACACGTCGACAATCTGCGCATTGATAAACAGCGTGTCGACGGGCACGCGGCCCTCGGCGGCCTCGATCACAGACCTCATGACCTCAACGGACATACATACTCCTTTAACCGTAGAAAAAAGCTGCGGAGCGGACAGACCTTCACCGCAGCAAACCAATAGCCATTGTATGCCCAAACGATGGGTCAACAATACGCCTCTCCGCTTAACGGCACACGCCACTTGGTGCAATGGGGACTGCCGCTGAGCACCAATGACTACTCGACGACTACTAACTGCCGTCCCGACAACAAAAACGCCGATGTTTTGGCATCGCCAGCGAGCGGGTCGCATTTGAGACAAGGTGACGTGAAACGAAAGGGCGCTGACCTTCTGGTCGCGCCCTTGAAGTTGAACGTCAGATTGTCCAAATGCGGCCCGCGCAGCGTCGGCCGGTCCGCCGTTCGGTAGAACGGCGGAACTAAATCAACTTGAAGCCCTTGCGCTTGCCCACGGAGAGGGTGTCGCCCAGCTTGAGGGCGCTGGGATCGATGTTATAGCTCTTGGGAGCCACGGCCTTGCCGTTGATTTTGACGCCGCCGCCGTCGATATCGCGACGAGCCTGGCCGGCGCTCGCCGAAAGACCCAGGTCCTTGAGCAAGCCGGCGAGGTAGATCTGGCCCTCGTCGTTGACGGTCAGCTCAACGTGCTTCTCGGGGAAGTCGGCGAGCTGGCCCTCCTTGAACACGCGGTCGAACTCGGCCTGAGCCTCGTCGCCGGCGCCGGCGCCGTGGTAGGTGTCGCACAGGTCGCGGCCCAGAGCGCGCTTGAGCTCGTAGGGGTCGGCAGAACCATCGGCCAGGGCGGCGTCGATCTTGTCGACCTCGGCCGGGGTGAGCGAGCTGGCCAGACGATAGTACTTGCCGATCATCTCGTCGGGGATGGACATGGTCTTGCCGAACATATCCTTGGGAGCGTCGGTCAGGCCGATGTAGTTGCCATAGGACTTGGACATCTTGCGCACGCCGTCGGTGCCCTCGAGCAGCGGCATGGTGAGCGCGATCTGCGGCTCCATACCCATCTTCTCCATGAGCTCGCGGCCGGCGAGCAGGTTGAAGAGCTGGTCGGTGCCGCCCATCTCGACGTCGGCCTTAATCTGAACGGAGTCGAAGGCCTGCATCACGGGGTACAGGAACTCGTGCAGGGCGATCGGCGTCTGAGACTGGTAGCGCTTGGTAAAGTCGTCGCGCTCAAGAATGCGGGCAACGGTGAACTTGGAGCACACCTGCAGCAGGCCGGCCAGATCCATCGAAAGGATCCAATCGCCGTTGTGCACGATGGTGGTCTTCTCGGGGTCCAGGATCTTCATGGCCTGGCTCACGTAGGTCTCGGCGTTGGCCTCGATCTGCTCCTGCGAAAGCTGCGGACGCGTGGAGTTCTTGCCCGAGGG
This sequence comes from Collinsella aerofaciens, assembly GCF_025289055.1. GTDB lineage: Bacteria > Actinomycetota > Coriobacteriia > Coriobacteriales > Coriobacteriaceae > Collinsella. The sequence goes on along the minus strand of NZ_JAESIQ010000022.1, from coordinate 4,769 downwards.
ATCGCCGATCAGCGCGGTGCCGTTGCCGATGATGAGGGTGACGTTGTGGCCCAGGTCCTGGAACTGGCGCATCTTGCGCAGCGGCACGGCATGGCCCAGGTGCAGGTCGGGGCTGGTGGGGTCGACGCCGAGCTTGATGTTGAGGGGCTCGCCCTTCTCAAGCTTCTTGCGAAGGTCGGCCTCGGGAACGATCTGCGCGGCGCCCGAGGTGATGATACGCATTTGCTCGTCAACAGACAGCATTGGGTATCCTCCTTTTGCTATAGCACCCTCACCGGATACGGCGGTGCTGGAAGTCCATAAACTCTCATATGATAACAAACTGACGCGACGCGGCACCTACGACAGGAAAATCCTCGTCCTGCCGCACGCGTCAACGGCGACCGGCAGACGTGTACCGTCACGCTCGACCAGATAGCGTACCTGCCGACGGCGCAAGCAGTCGCGGCAACGGACCTGTCCCGTCGCATCGGTAGCGCAGACGCCCTCGGCGGTCAGCAGGCAGTGCTCGCACACCATAAGCTCGGGACGGTCGGCGTCGACCGGACCCCAGACGCCGGGTTCAGCAGCCAGTTCGGCAATACGCTCCACATCATTGCCGAGCAACTCGGCCGGCAAGTACACCCGCCCCGCACCGAGTCCGCGCAGCCAGGTAAGCGTGGCCCGATTCGCGCAGAACACCGGCGCCGCCACGTCAAACGTCACGCCCAGCTCGCGAGCAATCACCACCTGTCCCAGGTTGCGGCAGACGACGCGCCCGGCACGCTGCATCAGCGAGCGGGTCCGGTCAGCGTCACCCGTGCGGCACACCTCGTCAAGCACCACAACGGTGTCGGACAAATCGAGTTCTCTGCGCGGGTCGGTATCCATCAGCTGCCAAGCAAAAACCATGCGAGCGGGAACCGCGCACTCCACCAACTCCGGCGACGCACCGCTATCCACCGCAACGTCCTCAAAGGGCAGCACCTCAACGGAACGTGCAACGGGCGCAATCGCATCCGCCTCGGCCCGCATGCGCTCCAACACCGCCGCCGTCTGATCCAACACGCCGGCGCTACGAATCAGGTATACCTCGCAGCCCGCGTCCACCTTACGCTTGCAATGCACGACGACGCGCTTCCCCGCTGCGGCATCCACCGGGCAGGGCACCTGCGGCCAGCGCTTGGGCACATCGGGACGCGCGTCGACACCCGGATAGAACCGAATCTCGAGCGTGTCACCCGCCGCCACGGCGGCATCGAGCTCAACGGTCACCTCTTCGTGGCCCACAGCGACCAAGCGCCCCACGCGCACGCCCTGGTTAATTGCACGCTCAAAGCTCATCAGCTCGGCACCCGAACGCCCTCGCAGGTACGCATCGGTAAACCCACGGTTAAACGACCTTCCCAGCTCGCGCTCAAGCTCTTCCACGGCACCGGGGTCCCACGCGCCGTCGCGCAGCATATCGAGCGCCCGGCGCCAAACCCGCACCACGTTGAATACGTAATCGGGGTTCTTCATGCGTCCCTCGATCTTGAGCGACGCAACGCCAGCATCTACAAGCTCGGGCAGATGCGCAATACCCAGATAGTCATGCGGACACAGCAGACGATCCCCCTCAACGGCGACAACGCTCTGCCCCGCCTCGTCCACTAGGTCGTACGCCAGACGGCACGGCTGCGTGCAGTCGCCGCGCATCGCCGATCGTCCACGCCGCAGGGCCGAGAACTCGCACGCCCCCGAATAGCCGATGCAAATCGCACCGTGGCAGAATACCTCGATGGGCACGCCCGTGGCACATAGCGCCGCAATCTCGTCGACCGTCAGCTCGCGTGCCGTCGTCACGCGCTCGACCCCCAGCTCATCGGCGGCAAGCCGCACGGCACCCTCGCTATGAGCGCCCGCCTGCGTGGACAGGTGAATCTCGACCCCGGGAATCGCCGCGCGCAGCGCGCAGGCCAACCCGGCATCGGCGACAATCAGAGCATCGGCGCCCAGCTCCAGTGCATGAGCTCCCAACGCCACCGCGTCGGACAACTCATCGTCAAACACGAACACGTTGAGCGTTACGTACACACGCACGCCATGGGCATGCGCCACGGCGCAGCCGCGCGCAAACTCGTTATCCGTAAAGCCATGGGCGCTCACACGGGCGTTAAAGCCGCCCAACCCCGCATAGATGGCATCGGCGCCCGCGGCGATGGCCGCAAGCATCTGGTCGAGCCCGCCCGCCGGCGCCAGCAGCTCGGGCAGCGCCGCACCGGCAGCATCCAATCCAGTCTCGTATTGTCCGCTCGGCCCCATCGTCCGAATCGCCATCGACAAACTCCTTACCAAGGTATGCATTCACTCTGAAAAATGCCGTCTTCCAGCATACACGAGGCCTCGCGCGCCCCGTTTGGTTTATCGTGTAATAACTTATGTCCATCCTGCCCCGACGGCACATCCACCGTCTGGCACGACATACCTGGAGGTCAATATATGGGTCCTCGCCAACGACAGGGACACAGCCGTTCAAAGACGCACGCCCTGCCCATAATCCTGCTCTCGTTTTTGGGCTTTCTGCTGATTGCGGGCGTGGCGTTTGGCATCGGCATGGTCGGTAACGTCAACCGCTGGCTGTCCGATCTGCCCGACTACACCGACGCCAACGCGTATCTGGTGAGCGAGCCCACCGAGATCGTCGACTGCAACGGCAACAAGATCGCGAGCTTCTACACGCAAAACCGCAAGTCCATCACCAAGGACGAGGTCTCCCCCTACGTGCTGCAGGGCACCGTTGACGTCGAGGACGAGCGCTTCTACGAGCACGGCGGTATCGACCTGTGGGGTATCGCGCGTGCTGCGGTGGCAACCCTCGGCGGCGGGCACGAAGGCGCCTCGACGATCACCCAGCAGCTTGTGCGCAACACCATCCTGCAGGAGGAGCAATTCGACTCGACCATTGAGCGTAAGGTGCGCGAGGCCTACATCGCCATCAAAATGGAGGACATGTACTCCAAAGACGAGATCCTCATGATGTACCTCAACACCATCTATTACGGCCACGGCGCCTACGGCATCGAGGCCGCAGCCGAGACCTATCTGTCCAAGAGCGCCGCCGACCTCACCCTGAGCGAGGCCGCGCTGTTGATCGGCCTTCCCAACTCGCCCTCGCAGTACGACCCCACGGTCAACCCCGACCTGGCGCTGTCCCGTCGCAACAAGGTCCTCGACAACATGTTGCGCCTGGGCCACATCACCCAGGAGGAGCACGATGCCGCACAGGCCGAGCCCATCACCCTCAACGTGACCGAAATCTCGGGCAGCGGCGTCGACGTTTACTCGCAGCCCTACTTTGTCTCCTACGTCAAGCAGCTGCTGGAGCAGGAGTTCTCGACCGACGTGCTCTTTAAGGGCGGCCTGACCGTCAAGACCACCATCGACCCCACGATGCAGCAGGTGGCAGAGAATGCCGTCCGCGAGCAGCTCGACACGCTCTCGCTTGACGGCCTGGACATGGGCATGGTCGTCGTCGACCCCAAGACCGGCTACATCAAGTGCATGGTGGGCGGCTACGACTACAACGCTGACGAGAACCACGTAAACCATGCCACGGCCAAGCGTCCCGTCGGCTCCACCTTTAAGGCCTTTACGCTGGCAACTGCCATCCAAAACGGCATGAACCCCAACGTCACCCTCAACTGCAACTCGCCGCTCAAGGCCAAGGGCACCACGACCGAGGTCCAAAATTACGCCAACCAGAGCTATGGCAACATCACGCTTAAGCAGGCGACGGCATACTCCTCCAACACCGGCTACATCCAGGTGGCGGAAGCCGTCGGCAACAGCAAGATCATCTCGCTCGTCAAAAAGCTCGGCATCGACCCCGCCAAGGACAACATCGAGGACGTTCCCGTCATGACCCTCGGCACCGGCTCGATCTCGCCGCTCGAGATGGCCGCCGCCTACGCGACGTTTGCCAACGGCGGCTACTATCGCCAGCCGATCGCCATCACCGAGATTGACTCTCGTACCGGTTCGGTGCTGTACCAGCACACCGACAATCCCTCACAGGTGCTTACCGAGGGCGAGGCCGCCGCGGTCACCGATGTTCTGTCCGGCGTCATGAAGGGCAGCGGTACGGGTGCTGCCGGCGCCCTGAGTGTCAACCAGCCCTATGCCGGCAAGACGGGCACCACCGACAACACCACCAACCTGTGGTTCTGCGGCTATACCCCGCAGCTGGCGTGCGCCCTGTGGACCGGCTATTCCGCGGGCGAGATCCCCATCCAAAAGTACGGCACGGACCTGCTGGGCGACAGCACCAACCTGCCTGTCTTTAAGCGGTTTATGAACACCGTTCTGACCGGTACCGAGCGCGAGGAGTTTGCGACCGGAACGGCGCCCACCTACAAGAACAACAGCGTCTGGAAGTTCTACGGCACCAACAACACCAAGAAGTCGGAGAACGACGGCAAGGACAAGGACGAAGAGGAAGAGGAAGAGGAAGAGGAAGAGGAAACCACCACAACGACTACCACGACGACCACGACCACCGACACCACGGGCGGCGACACCACCGGCGGCACCGGTACGACCGGTGGCTCGACGGGCGGCTCCACTGGTGGTTCGACCGGTGGCGATGGCGGCACGCCTACGCCTACGCCCACTCCCGACCCCTCGCCCACGCCTGACGATACTGTTGGCTAGAAATTCATCCGGCCATTAGCAACAACGCCCCCGAGCAGCTTATTGAACTGCCTCCCATTTCTTGGACATGAGAAATGGGAGGCTTTTTATGCGTGTCG
>NZ_JAESIQ010000021.1:0-53456 GCF_025289055.1 Collinsella aerofaciens | reverse complement strand
CGATTCTAGGCGATGGCCCTCCCTTGCTTCTTACACCACGACTGTGCGCGCTACCCTCATTTTTGAGAATCCGAGATGCCGCGGAAATCTTATCCCAGCTCAAAGGCCATTTCTGGGATGTATTTTCCGTCGAGTGCCTCATCGGGAAACTGCATCCCATTTCAAGCGTCGATTCTGGGACGCATTTTCCCCTTAGATCCTCAACCGGAAACCGCACCCCACTTTGAGCGCAAATTCCGGGACGCATTTTCCGCTTGAGCCTCATTGGGAAACGGCGTCCCACTTTGAGGGCTGATTGTGGGATGCATTTTCCGGTTTTGCTCTCATTGGGAAAATGCATCCCGTTTCTTGACCGAATAATGGGACGCAATTTCCCGTTGGAGCGCCTTTGGGAAAGTGTGTCCCACTTCGACCGCCCAGAGTGGGATGCACTTTCCGCAAAGCACCTCAACGGGAAACTACGTCCCATTCCAAAGGCAAATTCCGGGACGCATTTTTCGAAAGCCTGCCCATCCGGAAAGCCCGTCCCACTTTGGACGCATCCGGGCACGGAACCATCGACCTATCAGGCCTCCCATCAATAAAGAGGCGTCCTCCCGGACGGCGGGGCACGAAGTTCATCGCGAGTTCCGCACGCAAAGAAGGCCACTTAATGTGGCCTTCGTCTTGCGCAGGACTGTAGAGCAGGGAACTTCGTGCCCCGACGCCCGGGAGGACGTTTCATTTAGAAAGATGGACCGACCGCCGTCAGCGATGGGAGCTACTCCCCCAGCACGGCCTTTTTGGCGGCTGCAGCCATGTTGTCCAGATCTTCCTTGGTGGGGTGATCCTTTGCGGCGACCCAGTTATCGAGCAGCATCTTAAAGCGGACATTGTCGGGATCTTGCTCGAGCATGGCCTCGTAGCGCTGCTTGACCGCGGGGCCCATCTTGCCCTGGCACATCGCCCAGCCCGCAAGCTCGGCATCCCCAGCCAAATTGGAAGTTACGCGGTCGATAATCTGCTGGTAATAGCTCTGATCGGCCCCAAAGCCGCAGGTGCCAAACAGGAAGACGCGCTTGCCGTGCAAAGCGGAGAGCAACGCCGCGACCGAAGGCGTGCACGCGCCCTTGTCGCACCAAAAACCGACGAGCACCGTGTCGGCCGCGCAGGCGCCCTGCGCCTCGAGCGCAACCTGATCTGCATCCGCATCGTCGCTCAACGCCGCGGCATGGACAAACTCAACACCCGCAGCCTGCAGAGTGCGCTTGATCGCGCCCGAAACCATCCTGGTATTACCGCTCTTGCTGTTAACCACCAAAGAGCACGTCATAGTCACGTTGCCTCGTTTCCCCCAAAACTAAAGCCACTAATGCAATTTATTAGATGAATATCTTAGTACTAACGTGACAGATGTAAACCACCGTCTGTCGATTGATTAATTTGCCCCACTGGCTTGCTCACTGGGCAAACTGGCTGCGGTAGAGCTCGGCGTAGAAGCCGTCTGCCGCCAGCAGCTCGTCGTGCGTGCCGCGCTCGATAATCTCGCCGTCGCGCATCACCAGAATGCAGTCGGCGTTGCGGATGGTGCTCAGGCGGTGCGCCACGACAAAGCTTGTGCGGCCAGCCATGAGCTTGTCGAACGCCGCCTGCACCTGCAGCTCGGTGCGTGTGTCGATACTCGAGGTCGCCTCGTCCAGCAGCAGAATCGCCGGGTCGGTGAGCATGACGCGTGCGATGCACAGCAGCTGCTTTTGGCCCTGGCTAAACGTGCCGCCGTCCTCGCCGATGACCGTATCGTAGCCGCTTGGCAGCTGCACGATAAACTTGTGCGCGTGCGCGCGCTTGGCAGCTTCGATAACCTGCTCGCGCGTGGCGTCGGGACAGCCGTAGGCGATGTTTTCCGCCACCGTGCCCTCGAACAGCCAAGTGTCCTGCAACACCATGCCAAAGGCGCGGCGCAGGCTTGCGCGCGTGTAGTCACGCGAAGAACGACCATCGACCGTAATGCGACCGGCATCGATATCGTAAAAACGCAGCAGCAAATTGATGAGCGTTGTCTTTCCGCAGCCCGTGGGGCCGACCAGGGCAAAACGCATGCCGGGCTTGGCCTCGATGCAGATATCCTGCAGCAGCTTGCGGTCGGGCACATAGCTAAAGTCCACATGCTCAAACGAAACCTCGCCCTTCGGGGCGGCGAGCTCAATGGCATCCACAGCGTCGGGCTCCTGCTCGCGTGCATCGAGCAACGCGAACATGCGGCGCGCCGAGGCATACGCCGTCTGGATTTGCGTAATGACGTTGGTGACCTCGTTGAATGGCTTGGTGTACTGGTTAGCATAGGACAGAAAGATTTGCACGCCGCCCACCGTAAGCGCCGCAGGCACGCCCGTGATCACGCCCGCGCAGCCGATCACGGCAACCACGGCGTAGATGATGTTGTTGATAAAGCGCGTACCGGGGTTGGAGAGCGAGCCCATAAACTGCGCGCGCTCGCCCGCCGTATAGAGCTCGGCGTTAAGGGCATCAAAGCGCTGTTGAGCGTGCGGGCCGTAGGCGAAGGCGTCCACGAGCTTTTGCTCACCCACATACTCCTCGATATGACCGCCGAGTTGGCCCTGGATGCGCTGTTGAGCAGTGAAGCTCTTATTGGAAAGCTTGGCGATGGCACCGGCCGCAAAGATGGAAAGCGGCGTAACGAGCACCACCACGAGCGTCATGGTCAGGTTGATGGAGAGCATAAATGCGAGCGTGCCCACGATGGTGATGACGCCGGTAAAGAGCTGCGTAAAGCCCTGCAGCAGGCCATCGCCCACCTGGTCGACATCGTTGACCACGCGGCTCATGAGGTCGCCGTGGGCATGGCCGTCAATAAAGCTGAGCGGCATGCGGCTGAGCTTGTCGCTCGCCTCCACGCGCATGTCGCGCACCGTTTCGTAGGATAGACGGTTGACGCAGTAGCCCTGCAGCCACTGGAAGGCTGCCGCGCCCACCACGACGATTGCGAGCTTGGTAACAAGCGGCAGCAGCGACCCGAAGTCCACCTGCCCGGCGGCAACGATGAGGTCGATGCCCTCGCCGATGAGGATGGGCGTATAGAGTTGCAAGACCACCGAGATGGCGGCGCTCACAAACGACGCCGTAAACGAAATGCGATGCGGACGGACGTAGCCCAGCAGACGGCGGGTCACCGCGCCCACGGGGTAGCGCTCGGGGTCGCCGGGCTGACGCGGGCCGTCGCCCAGGTCGTTAAGGTTATCGTTGCCGGACACGTTGGCCGTCATCGTGGCGACCGAACCGGAAGAAGTATACGGATTCATTTAGCAGCCCTCCTTTGCGCAAGTGGATGCCGGGGCAGCCGGGGCGGACGCGGGCGTCGTGCTCCCCTGCTGACCCTCGAGCTCCTCGCGACGAAGCTGCGACTGGCAAATCTCGCGATAGAGTTGGCAGCTTGCGTACAGCTCTTCGTGCGTACCCAGGCCCGCGACCGAGCCGTGGTCGAGCACGCAGATCATGTCGGCATCGCGCACGGTCGAGACGCGCTGGCTCACGATCACCGTGGTTAGCGGGAGTCCGCCCGCGGCGGCACCGCGTACGCTGCGCTCGCGGATGGCGTGGCGAAGCGCTGCATCGGTCTTAAAGTCGAGCGCCGAGGCGGAGTCATCCATAATCAGAATCTGCGGCGAGCCCACCAGGGCACGCGCAATGGTCAGGCGCTGGCGCTGGCCACCGCTGAAGTTCTTGCCGCCCGCCTCGACCGGGGCGCCGAGCCCCTGCGGCTTGTTGCGCACGAACTCACTCGCTTGCGCCATGTCGAGTGCCGCCCAGAGTTCCTCGTCGGTTGCCGCCTCATCACGCCAGGTCAGGTTGCTGCGGATGGTGCCGCTCACCAGCGACGCGCGCTGTGGGACGGTCGCGACCACACGGCGCAGCTGGTCGAGCGGCCAGGCGCGCACGTCGGCGCCCATCACGCTCACGCTGCCGGTGCTCGCATCGTACAGGCGCGGGATAAGCGAGACGAGCGTCGACTTACCGCTGCCCGTGCCGCCGATAATGCCGAGCGTTTTGCCCAGCGGCAGCTCCAGGGTCACGTCATTGACGGCGTTGGCGGCGCCCGCGCCAAAGGAGAAGCTCGCATGGCTCAAGCTCAGCGCGGGGACCGGAACAGCGCCACCCGCCAGTGCGCCCGGCTCGGGCAGCGCAACCGGCTGGTTGCCCTCGTCGGTAATGCTCGGCACGCAATTGAGCACCTCGTTGAGACGCGACGCACTGGCGCTCGCCTTGGTAAAGACCACGACCAGGTTGGCGACATACACGATGGAGGTCAGGGTCTGCGTCATGTAGTTGACGAATGCCATGACCTGGCCCTGCGTGAGCTCGCCCACGTTGACCTGGATGCCGCCCACCCACAGGATGGCGCACACGCCCAGGTTCATCACCAAAAACGTGACGGGGTTGAGGATCGACGAGAGCTTGCCCACCGCGATTGCGACACGCGCCTGGTCATCGGCCGCCTGGGCAAAACGCTCACGTTCGTGACCCTCGCGCACAAACGCCCGGACCACGCGGGCGCCCGAAAGCCCCTCGCGGCAAATGAGCGCGATGCGGTCGAGCTTTGCCTGCAGCTGCTTGTAGTACGGGATGCAGCGCGCCATGACAAACCAAAACACCAGGCCGATGGCGGGCGTGCAAATCAAAAAGATGATGCCGAGCTTAAGGTCGATGGCAAGGGCCGCGACCATGGAACCCACCGCCAAGAAGGGCCAGCGGATGAGCATGCGCACGCCCAGCGCCACAGCAAGCTGCACCTGGTTGACGTCGTTGGTAATGCGCGTGATGAGCGACGGCGTGCCAAAGCGGTCAAGTTCGGCATAGCTCAGCTTGTTGATGTGCTGGCAGAGTGCGCCGCGAATGTCAGTACCCATGCCCTGCGAGGTGAGCGCCGCCATCTTTTGGCAGACGAGCGTAAACGAGATGCCGATCACGGCCATGGCGGCGAGCAATATACCGTAGTGGACGACAGCGTTCACATCGTGCACGCCGATGCCCCTATCAATCATCTGGGCAATCACCAGCGGCGTAAGCAGGTCAAAGATTACTTCGATCAACTTGCACGCAGGACCAATCACCATATACCGGCGATACTTACCACCAAAACGCCTGAGCAGCTCAATCATGTATAGGCGCTCCCTATCATCATCCACATTCAATTCGAACCATGATAGTACCGCCACCCCAAAAGAAGCGTAAACAACTCGTCATTTCTAACGGGATTCAGTTTTCAGAGGGGTATACGCGCACACCCAGCCAGTGTCGGGTCAACTAGCATGGTATATTTACATTAGTGCTACCAAGTTAGTCGCCGACCCTTGAAATGAGGTGCCGAGATGAACGACATTCTCGCAAGAAGAGCAAGACGAGCAACTGTGGGCATCGCCCTTTCCGCGGCACTTGTCGCGGGAATCGCCCCCGTAACGGCAATCGCGGCAGAAACGAGCTCCCCCATCGATGCAGTTGCCTTGCAGACGGAAGATGCGGCCGCCGCAAAAGAAAAGGCGTACGCGGCCATGCAGGAAGCGCTCAAAAACCTCGAAGCCGCAAAAGACGCCGCAAGTTCCGAGAAACTTGCGGGAATCGATGCTGACATTGCCGCTCTTCAAGAGATCTACGACAAGCTGGTGGCGGAAGCCGCCAAATGCAGGGGACCCCTTCCCGCCATGCAAGCGAACGTCGATGCAGCCCAAGCCAGATACGATGAGGCCCGCAACCGGACAAGCGGCCTTCAGGCAAAATTAGATAAGGTGCTTAAGGACCTCGGCGACGAGGAGCCTAGCAAAGCTATTAGCGAAACCATTAAGCAGTTGCGTTCGGAGATCATGGCGGCAAAACGGCAAGAAGAGTTTTGTGAAGAGGAGCTTGACCAAGTTCGGCATAGGCTCGAGAGCCAGGAAAGAGTGATTAATAACCTTGAAAGTGATGCGGAGAATGTCAAAGCCCATATCGACGAGGACATAGCCAAGCGAGATGCGCTCCTCGGCGATTTGGAAAAGGCACAAGCGGCCTATAACGACGCCTGCAAGGCATACGAAGAGGCAAAAGCCGCAGCAGATAAGGCCACCTCGCCCGAGATAACGAAACCCGCCGAGACGACAAAACCCTCCAGCTCAGTGCAACCGGCCGAGACGGCGCAGCCCGCCAGCTCGCCCGCGACCGGCAAAGACGCTCCATCGAGCTCCACCAAGCAAGCAAATACGACCACCGGCAAGCTCGCAAACACAGGCGACACAGCGCCGAGCGCAATCGCACTCGCAGCAGTCGCCGCCGCAGGCCTCGGAATAACCGCCACAGCCACACGCCGCATCAGGAACTCAAAATAGCTGCCAGAGCATACCACCTTCGCCAATCCACAAACCCAGAGAGAAAAGAGGCCCGTTTCCCCAACCCAGGGAAACGGGCCTCTTTAACTGCAAAAATTCAAGCAACAGCACCGCCGCCTCTTGAACCACATAGCCATCAATGCCCAGACAACACCAGCAAGCCGCATTCCACAAGGGATAGATTTAAATTAGATAAACGCGCCTTTACGGATGATTTTTGGACGACGGGGCCCGGTCGGCGGCGAGGTGTTTGGTAGTCGAGCGATCCCGCAGGCGAAGCCGAGGACCAGCGAGACACCAAACACCTCGCCGCCGGCCGGGCCATGTCGCGGCACCAAAAAACGCCCGTGCGCTCGATGGATTCGGATGCCCGACAGAGGCTCCTTATGGCTGCTTCCTTCCGGACCTGACCAGATTCGGAACATGTCGTCATCCGAACCCATCGAACGCGCTAGGCGCTCGGTATATCTTACCTGCTCCCGCCCGCCAGAGCAAGGTAGCTAATTTGGGACGGAGCTTTTTTGACTACTTTTGCAGCCCGATTGCCAGAGCAGCCAATGAGTAGTCAAAATAGTCCCATCCCAAAATGACCGGCTTGGTGCCGCACCACAGAAAGGACCCATCTACTACGTTTAGGCCACAGGGGTCGACCATAGCCGACTTTTTCGAAAATCGGCAAGCTTTCTACCTGCGGTTTTGTTTTGTAAATTCCGGGATGGTCGAGAGTGGCCGGTTTAACGTAGTAGATGGCCACGTTTCGTGGCAAACGGTCCGATCCAAGACCCAAGGCAGCCAACCTCGAATGGCCATTCTCGAAGTTGCGGTGGAATACGGACTGAATTGGCCCCTTTAAGGCAAAAACGCTCCGTATTTCACCGCAACTTATCGAGGGGATGGGTTTTAGATACGGCCAAGGTCGTAGGATCGAGCGGCCGCTTCGCCGGCGCAGATGAGGTTGGTTGTGGCTTCTTGCGGATCGAGTGCCTGTTCCAGGCCCATGGGCTTGCGGCAGATCGGAAGCACCAAGTCGATGCCCTGCACACACACCGCATCCAGGTTGTCAGCGCGACCGCCCACGACAGCGATCACCGGTTTGCCACACCGCTTGGCACGGCGCGCCACGCCCACCGGCGCCTTACCGGCGGCGGATTGCTCATCCATATTGCCCTCGCCTGTAATGACCAGGTCGACATCGCGCACGCGCTCGTCAAATCCCACGAGATCGAGCACCGTCTCCACGCCCGAACGCAGCTCCGCGCCGAGCGCCAACAGCGCGGCACCCAGGCCGCCGGCGGCACCGGCACCGGGCACACCGAGCACCGAACCAAATGTCCGCACACCCTCGGACGCGCGCAACAACCCTTGGGTCCGCGCCTCGAAAATCGCCGTATCGAGCAAGCGACCATAGCCGACCATCCAGCTGTCACACCTGCTCAGCGCCTCGGCATCATCCGCCGGCAGACCCTTCTGTCCGCCGAACACCGCAAGCGCGCCGCGGCGCCCTACGAGCGGATTCTCGACATCGGAGAGTACAACGATGCGAGCGCCATCCAAAGCCTGCAGCGCCGGCTCCAAATCAACGCTCGCCACCCGCTCAAGGCCAGCAAGACCGGGGGCGACATCGCAGCCCCGATCATCGACCACACGCGCGCCCAGCGCCTGCAGCATGCCGGCGCCACCGTCGTTGGTGGCACTGCCGCCCAAGCCAATATAGATAGTCTTTGCACCCGCGCGAACCGCATGAAGCATCAGTTCGCCCACGCCATAGGTTGTGGCCGCCAACGCCGCCGACTCCGTGCAAGGCGAATACCCGATGCCGGCCGCCTCGGCCATCTCAATTACAGCCGACTCGTGCTCGCCGTCCACCAGCATCCGGGCAGACACGCGGTCGCCCACGGGGCCTGCGACATCGCAGGTTGAGAGCTCGCCACCGCATGCGGCGATGGCATCGAGCGTTCCCTCGCCACCATCTGCCAGCGGCAATGCACGCACCTCGGCATCGGGCCAAACGCGGCGCACGCCTTCGGCAACCGCCGCCTCCGCCTGCGCGCTCGAAACGCTGCCCTTAAAGGAGTCGATCGCCAGCAACACGCGGCGGGGCCGGCGGCACGCAGGGCCAAAGTCAACCGCCGTGCCAGCATCCTCACCGGCACCTGCAAGCGCTGCGGCGTGAGCGGCGTGAGCTTCAAGATCGGCCCCACAGCCGCAATCAGCACCGCCCGCTCCGCGCAGACCGCCAAAATAGCTACTCAGCAGCTCGCGGCATTCATCTTCCAGGACCCCAGCCGTCATGTTAAACCGATGGTTCAGGCGCGAGTCGGCATTCAAATCGTATAGGGATCCCAACGCGCCCGCCTTGGCATCGGCCGCGCCATACACGCAGCGCCCCACGCGCGCGTTAACCATAAGACCCGCGCACATGCAGCAGGGCTCGAGCGTTACATAGATCGTACAGTCGGAAAGGCGCCAGCGACCGAGCGACCGAGCGGCAGCGCACAAGGCCGCGAACTCGGCATGAGCCGAAGGATCCTGGTCGAGCTCGCGACGATTATGCGCCCGCGCGACAATCTCGCCGTCGCGCACCACTACGGCTCCGATGGGCACCTCGCCCACCGCCGCGGCGGCTCGCGCCTCGGCCAGCGCCTCGCGCATGAACTTCTCGTCGATTTCGGTGATCGTCATCGTTCGCCTTCCCTGTTGCAAATTCAAAACGATGCTATCATTACGACTCACGGAGAGATGGCAGAGCGGTTGAATGCGGCGGTCTTGAAAACCGTTGAGCGCGAGAGCGTTCCGGGGGTTCGAATCCCCCTCTCTCCGCCACTTTAGTGATTCACCGGTGTCATGGTCCGCTCAAACAGCGCATCGACCACGTCGGCTATCTCGGGTCGACGCTCAAGATCGTGGCCCGATTCCCACCATATCGTGAAAAGTCGAATAATACCGCCGGCAACAAACTCAGACGTCGTCTCGAGTGACACGGGGGCCAGGGCATCCTCGGCAAGCACGTTCATCACACGCTCGCGGATGGAGCGGGCAATGCGGTCGCAAATAACATTGGTCAACATGCCCGACATGCTGCTTGCCAAAATGTTATCCATGAGCTGCTCGTGCGCAAGAATCAAATCCATGGCATCGTCCAAAATCGCGTGCCGAAGCGCGCGCACGTCCTCGGCAGACACTGCGCCGGCCTCATCGGGCTGTTTTTGCGGCAAGCCCGACATGAGCTCATCGATATAAAAGGCAAAGTAATCGTTTTTGTCGCGAAAGTGCTTGTAGAACGTCGTACGGCGAATCATGGCGCGGTCGCACAGCATGGCAACCGTCAGGTCCTCAAAACGATGCTCCTCGAGAAGCTCGGTGAAGGCATCGAACAGGGCGCGGTAGGTTTTCTTAATGCGAAGGTCCACTGGTATCGCCATCCTCAGGGCAAAGACAACACTCGTCAATCTGTCGCATATCGTACACCTGTACCTCGCGCGCTTTGCCCCGGTGCCGGCCCCGCCGAAAACACAACGCTTACCGGAAAGTTCGGCACGGCAAAACGTTGCGGGTATACTAGTAGCGTTATACCAACGGCAGCTGGCGCATGCCGCCGCGGCCATTCGAAACGGAGACATCATGCTTCCCGTCATCATCGGCATCGTTGTTGTCATTGTGATTGCCTGCGCCATCGCCGGCATCTACAACAACATGGTCACCAAGCGTAACCGCATCGATAACGCCTGGCAGAACATCGATACGCAGCTGCAGCGCCGCAACGACCTGATCCCCAACCTGGTCGAGACCGTCAAGGGCTACGCCAAGCACGAGCAGGAGACGCTCTCCGCCGTGATCAGCGCGCGTAACACCGCCGTCAAGGCCACCACGCCCGAGGCCAAGATGGAAGCCGACAACGTGCTGACCGGTGCGCTGCGCCAGCTCTTCGCCGTGGCCGAGGCCTATCCCGATCTTAAGGCAAACACCAACTTTACGCAGCTGCAGGCATCGCTCGAGGATACCGAAAACAAGATTAGCTATGCACGCCAGAGCTACAACGACTGCGTGCTCAGCTACAACAACGCCATTCAGACGTTCCCGGCTGTCATCTTTGCTGGCATCTTCCAGTTTAAGGAGCGCCAGGGCTTCGAGGCCGCCGAAGCAGCCCGCCAGGCCCCGACCGTCAAGTTCTAATAGTTTGACAGCGCATCCTTAATCGGCCAAATGTATAAACTGCCCCGTCGAATGCATACTTCGACGGGGCAGTTTCCTTTTCGCGAAGGTCCCCCTCTAAGCGCCGTGCATTTTTAGGAGTATTCAACATAACCGAGAGCTTCGGGTGCCACGATAAATGCCAAAGACCGCGAATATCCCTGCAAATCAACCGCTGTCAGCCCATAACCCCGCCCATCATCCGTAGAAAACATCGAGAAATCCCGATTTTTTGCCCGAGGTCGGTATGCAGGGGCCTTCGATTGCAGAATACTCGCAAAAATGCACGTCGCCACCGCCCCCACATGGCGCGAAGCAAAACAAAAGGGCGACCTTCCTTTCCGGCGCACTCCGCAGGACGCAAGAAGCCCTCGCCGCACGAAGTGCGCAGCGAGGGCTTCTTGCATGTCCGAGGACGCGCCGGGAGGGAACTTGCTCTCTGCCCGGATAGGTAAGACAAATTACGCGACGGTGTAAACCCAGTTGTGCTTGTCCTCAACAGCACCAGACTGGATGCCGGTCAGGGTCTCGCGGAGCTTCTTCATCACAGGACCGATCTCGGTGTAGCCAGCCGGGAAGGTCACGGTCTCGTCGGCGCCGTAAACCTTGTTGTCGATCTCGCCAACCGGGGAGATGACGGCAGCGGTGCCGCACAGGCCGCACTCAACAAAGGTGCCGGCCTTGACCTCGGCCCACTCGACGGGACGCTGATCGACGGTCATGCCCAGGTCCTGAGCAACCTGAACGAGCGAACGGCGGGTGATGGAGGGCAGGATGGAGTCGGTGTGCGACTGCGGAACGACGAGGGTGCCGTCCTCCTTCACGAACAGGACGTTGGCGCCGCCGGTCTCCTCGACATAGGTGCGGGACTCGGAGTCGAGATACAGGTTCTCGGCATAGCCCTCGCGATGGGCCTCCATCGTGGGCTTGAGGGACATGGCGTAGTTCAGGCCGGCCTTGATGTTGCCGGTGCCGTGCGGTGCGGCGCGGTCGTACTCGGAAACGCGCAGCTTGACGGGCTTGAGGCCACCCTTAAAGTACGGACCGACCGGGGTCACGAGAATGCGGAACGTGTACTCAGGAGCGGGAGCCACGCCGATCACGTCACCGGAACCGATCATAAACGGACGCACGTACAGGGTCGCGCCGGAACCGAAGGGCGGAACCCAGGCGGCGTTGGCAGAAACGACCTGCTTGACGGCCTCAACGAACTTGTCCTTGGGGAACGGGGGCATCTCGAGGCGCTGGGCAGAGTTGTACATACGCTCGGCGTTCATGTCGGGACGGAAGCAGACGATGCTGCCGTCCTCGGCGGTGTAGGCCTTCAGGCCCTCAAAGACCTCCTGGCAGTAATGGAAGATGCCGCCGCACTCGGAGACGTGCAGGGTGTGGTCGGTGGTCAGGCCGCCCTCGTCCCACTCGCCATCCTTCCAATGGGCCTCGTAGCTGTAATCGGTCTTCATGTAGCCAAAGCCGAGGCTACCCCAATCGATATCCTTCTTCTCGACAGTCATATGCCGCTCCTTACATACACAGTTGCAAACTCGCGAACCCGCACGCAAGGACCGAGGCCGACCGCGTCGCAACGTCACACGCCCGGAGCGTAGAGCCGGACGGGACACGCAAACGGCATCAAAGCCGATGGCACGTCGATTCGCATGCACGAGATTGTACTCCGCACGCGCGTCGGATAAAACGTTTTTTCTTTAACTAACTAAAGTATTTTCATTTGACCGAAGCTAAAGAGGCCCGCCACCGTAAGCGGTGACGGGCCTCAACTGTACGGTCTGCGCGCTGGCTCGAGCTAGGCGTTCTATTTACCCAGCTTGGCCTTAACCAGACCGACCACGGTCGGGATGATCGACACGGCAACGATGCCGATAATCAGCAGCTCAAAGTGCTCCTGCACAAAGGGAATGCCGCCAAAGAAGTAGCCCAGCAGCGTAAAGACCGTCGACCAGGTAATGCCGCCCAGCACGTTAAAGACGACAAAGTTGCGCCAGTGCATGCCGCCCATGCCAGCGATAAAGGGCACAAAGGTGCGGATAAACGGGAAGAAGCGACCCAGGAAGATGGCCAGGTGACCCCACTTGTCCAAGAAGTCCTCGGACTTTTTGATGCGCTCGGGCGTCATGGCCTTGACCTTGCCCGAAGCGATGATCTTGCGGCCAAAGAAGTGACCGATCATAAAGTTGCACTGATCGCCCAAAATGGCAGCGGCCCATGCGGTGGCCAGAAGCGCCACGATGTTAAAGCCGCCGTTGTGGGCAAAGAAACCCGAGGCGAACAGCAGCGAATCACCGGGAAGGAACGGGAAGAACACCACGCCCGTCTCGATAAAGATGATCAGGAACACGCAGCCGTAGGCCATAAGCGGGCCGGCGGCGATCCAGCTGGCGATCGCGGTGCGCGGGTCCTTAAGCAGCTCGGCGATAAAATTGATGAAACCCATGAAGTAAAACCTCTCAGTTGTGGGCGCGGATACGTCCAAGTTGACCAGTATACGGTTGCGGTGCCCCCTCGTGCGCAACCCCACAAAAGCATGACTCCATTACCAGCAAGTTTGCATAACTGACACTTGTAGCGCAAAGCCGCCAAGATTGTCCTTTTTAATCCCTAGCGAATCGCTATACTTTATTGAATCGCATTGCCATGGCGCTAAGGGAGGGCGGCCGGTGAGCTTTATCAATACCATTCGCGAGGACATCAAGACCGTCCAGGCGCAGGACCCCGCCGCGCAAAACGGTCTGGTCATCTTCCTTTCCTATCCTGGCCTGCACGCCAAGTGGAACCACGTGCCCGAGCACTGGCTGTGGGAGCACGGTCATCGCTCGCTCGCCCGCGTGCTCTCGCAAATCACCCGCCACATCACCGGCGTCGAGATTCACCCTGCCGCGCAGATTGGCAAGCACTTCTTTATCGATCACGCCATGGGCGTCGTCATCGGCGAGACCACCATTGTGGGCGACAACTGCGTGCTCTATCAGGGCGTCACGCTCGGCGGTACCGGCAACGAGACCGGCAAACGCCACCCCACCCTGGGCAACAACGTCACCGTGGGCACGGGTGCCAAGGTGCTCGGCAACATCCGCATCGGCAACAACGTCAAAATCGGCGGCAACTCGGTCGTCGTTAAGGACGTCCCCGACAACTGCACCGTCGTGGGCGTGCCGGGACGCATCATCAAGCGCAACGGCTGCCGCGTGTTCGAGGAGAGCTTCGATGCCAAGCAGCATCGCGAGTACATGCCCGACGACGCCGCCGAGCAGTCCGCGCTCAACCGCCAGGGCATCACCGAGAACGCCCGCCGCGTCAAGGAACTCGAGCGAGAGGTGGCCGAGCTCAAAGCCCTCGTCGCCAAGCTCGTGGACGAACGCTAGAGGCGGACGACCACCGACAACATTGACGCCAACGCAAAGGCGCGCCAGAGGATTCACCCCCGGCGCGCCTTATTTGTGATGTGACATGCGGGACTGTCCCTTTGTCACATTATGCGAACTGACTCAGATAGAGGTCGGCATAAGCGCCCTCGGCTGCGAGCAGCTCCTTATGCGTGCCCTGCTCGATAATGTTGCCGTGGTCCATGACCAAGATCAGGTCGGCGTCCACGATCGTCGACAGGCGATGCGCGATCACAAAGCTCGTGCGCCCGCGCATAAGCGCGTCCATGGCACGGCCGATGGCAAGCTCGGTACGCGTGTCCACGCTTGAGGTCGCCTCGTCCAGGATGAGAATCGCCGGGTTGTTGAGCAGCACGCGCGCGATGGTCAGCAACTGGCGCTGGCCTTGACTAATGCTCTCGGCATCGTTGGCCACGCGCGTGTCGTAGCCCTGCGGCATGGTGCGCACGAAGAAGTCGACCCGCGCGGCGCGCGCAGCCGCCACAATTTCGTCGTGCGTTGCCTCGGGGCAGCCGTAGGCGATGTTTTCGGCAATCGTGCCGTCGAACAGCCAGGCGTCCTGCAGCACCATGCCAAACTGCTGACGTAGCTCGCCACGGTTCATAAGGCGCGTATCCACGCCGTCGAGCGTAATGCGCCCGCCGTCGATCTCGTAGAAGCGCATGAGCAGGTTGATGAGCGTGGTCTTGCCCGCGCCCGTGGTTCCCACCACGGCAATCTTCTGGCCCGGCTCGGCGGTAAACGACACGTCGCGCATAAGCGGCTTTTCGGGCGTGTAGCCAAAGCGCACGTGCTCAAAGGCGACGCGGCCCTCCACGCGACCCGGTAGCCTGGCAGCCTCGCCCGGCTGCGGATCCACCTCCATCTCGGGCTCATCGAGCAGGTCGAACACGCGCTCCGCACTCGCCAGCGCGCTCTGCAGCGAGTTGAAGGTAAACGACAGCTGCGTCATGGGCTCAGATGCCTCGTAGATAAACTGGAAGAACGCCTGGAACACGCCGACAGTCATGTGGCCGGCAACCAGCATGCTGCAGCCCACAATCGCAATCACGATCTGTGCCAAGCGGCCGATAAAGCGCACCGCGGGGCCGACGGCGTTAATCATGAAGTCGGCCTTGGCACTCACACGTGCCAGCTCGCCCGAGGCCTCGTGCACCTCGGCAGAGCTCTGGCGCTCGCGGTTAAACGCGCGAATCACCAGACGGCCCGAGTAGCCTTCCTCGACCGCGCTCGTAATCTTGGACACCCACTCTTGGCGCTCACCGGTTACGTCATGCGTGCGGCGCGAGACCACCTTGGTCACCAGCAGCGACAACGCCGTAAAGAACAAAAAGACCAGCGTAAGTGGCACGCTAAACACGAACATCACGCTCACGGCGCCCACCACGGTGCCAATCGACACCAGCAGCTGCAGCAAGCCGCGCTGCATGCTCTCGGACATCTTGTCCAAGTCGTTGGTCGCACGGCTGACGACCTCACCGGGACGATGCGCGTCAAAAAAGGCAAGCGGCAGACGGTTGAGCTTTTGTGCGATGCGGTTGCGTAGGCACAGGTTGAGGCGCTCGGCAACGCTCGACATCAAAAAGCTCTGGAGCGCGTAGAACGAGGCGGCGGCCGTCCAAATCATAAAGTAGATGAAGATGGTCCTGCCGCAGTTCTCCCAGGTGATGTTGAAGGTGGCGTTGTTGGCAAACGCCACCTGAATGTGGCCCCACAGCTCATCGATCACGCGGGCGCTATATGCCGGCGCGGCGGTGTTAAAGATGGCATAGAACACAATGCTCGCGAACACGATATAGAAGCGCCAATGGTCGCCGGCAGCCTCGCTCCACAGGCGGCGCACCGTCGCCCAGGTGTCGCGGGGTTTCTCGTCCTCGTCCTCGTCGTCCACGTCGCGCATACGCTCTGCCTCGGCGCGGGCGCGCTCGTCCTCGGCACGTTCGTTTTCCTCGTAGAGCGCTTGGCGGCGAGCCTCGCACTCGGCTGCAGCCTTGGCGGCGTCATCCAGCTCGGGTGCCACGGCAGCCTGCTCGACCGCTTCCTCGACCGCGCCCGCAGCGGCGGCATCGACAAGGCCGCCCTGTTTCTTGAGCTCCTTGGTCATGCTACTCACCTCCCTTCATTTGCGATTCCGCGATGGCGCGGTACACCTCGCAGGTTTCCATAAGCTCGCCATGCGTGCCCAAGCCCACGACCTCGCCGTCCTTGAGCACAACGATCTGGTCGGCATGCAAAATAGTCGAGATGCGCTGCGCGATGATGAGCACCGCGGCGTCGCGCGTCTCGTCCTGCAGCGCATGGCGCAGGGCCGCATCGGTCTTAAAGTCCAGGGCCGAAAAACTATCGTCGAAGATATACAGGTCGGCGCGCTTCATGAGCGCGCGAGCAATGGCCAGGCGCTGGCGCTGGCCGCCCGAAAAGTTCGTACCGCCCTGGGCAACCGGGGTATCGAGCCCCTGCGGTTGGTCGAGTACAAAGGTGCTCTGGGCAACCTCAAGCGCGTGAAGCATGTCGCCCTCGGTCGCGCCTTCGTTACCAAAGCGAAGGTTGCTCGCCACCGTGCCCGAGAACAGCCACGCCTTCTGCGGCACATAGGCGATGCATCCACGGATCTCATCTTGCGGAAGCTCGCGCAGATCGACGCCGACCAATCGAATGGCGCCCTTCGTGGCATCGTGAAAACGCAGCAAAAGCTTTGCCACCGTCGACTTGCCCGAACCCGTCGAGCCGACGATTGCGGTCGTCTGACCGCGACGACAGGCAAAGCTCAGGTCGCACAGGGTGTCCTCGTCGGCATCGTCAAAGCGAAACGACATATGATCGAACACGGCAACAGCATCCGCATCGTCCTCGGAGGCAGGCGCCCCGTCACCCAGCGTGCGCTCGCCATCGACGATGCTCGGCTCAATCTCCAGCACTTGCTGCGCACGGCTTAGGCATGCCGCGGCGCGTGGCAGCGTTAGCACCACCATCTGCGCCATCATCACAAAGAACAGGATCAGGATTGCATACT
Source organism: Collinsella aerofaciens (assembly GCF_025289055.1). GTDB lineage: Bacteria > Actinomycetota > Coriobacteriia > Coriobacteriales > Coriobacteriaceae > Collinsella. The sequence continues at coordinate 36,495 of NZ_JAESIQ010000021.1, read as the reverse complement.
CCAGCACCGCAGAGATGCTCGCAATCTGCATCGCATGGGCGCCCACGCGGTTGCCGCCCACCCACAGCACCGCCACCTCGGCGATGTTCATCAAAAAGAAGCTGGAGCTGTCGAGGCCCACAAACAGGTGGTTGACCTTGATGGCGTTGGCGGCGTAATCGCTAAACACCTCGTCTAGGCGTTGCTCCTCATGGCGTTCCTTGTTAAACGCACGGATGACGCGCACGCCCACAATGTTTTCGCGCAGCACCACGTTCATGCGGTCGATAAAGCTCTGCAAGCGCATAAAGATCGGAGCCGCGTTGGCAACCGTAAAGACCGCCGCCACCAGCACAATCGCAACGACTACGCCCAGAAGCGTGCCCATGGCAGGATCGATAAACCAGGCGAAGATGATGCCTGCCACAGCCAAAAACGGCACGGGCAGCACCAGCTGAATCGTCTGCAGAATCGCCTGCTGAATCACGTTGATGTCGTTGAGCGAGCGCGTGATCATCGATCCGGTGCCAAAGCGCTCAAAATCGCTGGCCGCGAGTTCGAGCGACTTGTCGTACACGGCATTGCGGATATCGCAAGCCACGTTGGCGGCCAGGCGCGCCGAAAGATAGCAGCCCAGCACCGTGCCGCCGCTAGCCATGCTGGTCGCGATAAACATGTATAGGCCGTTGCGTAAAATGTAGTCGACATCGCCCGTGGTAATACCGGTGTTGACCATGTTCGCCAGCATCGTGGGAACCAACAGCGTACCGACGTTATCCACCAGCAGCACCAGCAGCGTCACTGCGACAAGCCCTCGATATGGCTTCATAAACCTCATTAACAGTCGCACGACTCCCCCTCACCTTGATTCTCGGCCTGGCTCTCGGCAGCGATATGCTGCTTAAAGGCATCGCACTCATCGCCGAGCGCATGGGAAAATTTTCCGATTAGGCGCATGATTTCGCGCTGCTCACACGGCTCAAGCGCGCCAAAGGCTCGCTGCTCGGCCTTGAGTGCCGGCAGCGCATAACGCTCGGCAAATCGCCTGCCCTCTTCGGTCAGGCTCACAACCTTGTTCTTACGACTGCCTTCGGCAAACTCCAACGTTGCGAAGCCCCGCGCCGTCAAGGTTTTAATTGCCGAGTTGATGGTCTGCTTGCTGTAGAACCATTCGCTTGTCAGACGGCTTACGGCAATACTGCCGCCCGCCGTGCTGGTATCGACGAGCATCCAGTAAGCGCAGTCCGAAAGGCCGCAGGCACGCGAGAACTCCGAATAGATATGGTCGAGTCCATTGAGCAACCGGTCGAAGTCGACCAGTTTAACCGCACCATTCATCTATCCCACCATTCGATTGTCCGATTTTTGACCAATTTTATGTCTCTAGATTAGTCCGAGTTTTGACTATCGTCAACAGCCTCTCCGCAAATGCGTGCACTTTTATGGCCTATCGGCAGAAAAAGACCGCCGGCGCGGGGGCGGCGCCAGCGGTCACGTGAAAATCGGGTTTTATTGCCTGTTAAGCGGCGACGGCCTCATAGACCGTAGCGCCCGAGAAGCTGTCATGCAGGCTCTTGCCGGCAATCCACGGCAGCTCGACGACCTCGCAGACCGTGTTGACCAACTCAGAACAGTCAGTAAAGTGGCCCTTGTCGTTGAGGGCCTCGCAATCCTGAACACGCCAATAGCCATCGGTGTGCGTGATGTAGTACTCGTGATCGTTGATCGACACGAAAGCGCGCGTCTTGGAACGCAGCAGCTTCAGAAATCCTTCGAAATCGGTCTCGACGACATCTCCAGCCTGGAACATGATGTTACCTCCTGGCCCGGCGCCACCACGGCGCATTGATAAACGTTGGTACTCCTTTAGTAAAACCTTTATCAGAGGTTATGCGTTCGTCATTTAGGCAAGTGGTAAAAAACCGCAGGGTAGACGGGATAAAACGTTTAACCATCCCATTTGTTTGTCACATTCTGAAGGTACTTTTATGCAAACCTACTTTCCCAATTGGAATCTATCCTTTTGGCCGGGCAATTGACCGTCTATCGTTTGAGCCCGACGGGTATGAACGGGGCATCTGCAACGCCACCGCAAGGAGACACCATGGAGACTATCGAAGCACTCATTCACCGCCGCAGCTGCCGCAACTACAGCGATCGTCCCGTCGAGGCCGAAAAGCTTGCACGTATTATCGAAGCCGGCCAATATGCACCGAGCGGCATGGGCCGCCAGCCGGTGACGTTTGTCGCCGTCACCGACCCCGCGACCGTCGAGCGTCTCTCGCAGCTCAACGCGCAAGTCATGGGCAGCAACAGCGACCCCTTCTATGGCGCCAAGACCGTTGTGGTGGTGCTGGTTGACCGCAGCGTGCCCACACATCTGGAAGACGGCTCGCTCGCCATGGGCAACCTGCTCAACGCCGCCTATGCACTGGGTGTCGATTCGTGCTGGATTCACCGCGCGCATGAGGTCTTTGACTCGCCCGAGGGCCTGGAGCTGCTGGCCAGCTGGGGCCTGCCCGCCGACGGCAGCCTGCGCGGTGTCGGTAACTGCATTCTTGGCTACGCCGAGGACACGCTACCCGAGGCAAAGCCGCGCCGCGACAACGTGGTATACGTCAAGTAGCGCAGGAGTGTCCCAAACTGCCGGCACAGACGATATGAGCAGGACATAAAAACATTGAGAGCCCCTGCTGCATGAAAGACCGCGGATTAGGCCGACAATGGTGAGTGTCTAATCCAACCGTGGCGGCCACGCCGCATTCATGGAAGGGGCTCCCATGCTCGATACTACCACCTTCATCGGCCTCGACGTCCACGCCCGCTCGATAAAGGCCGTCTCCCTCGACGTCATGACCGGGGAGGTACGTGCCGCGACCTTCGGCTACGACGCCGGCGCCGTCGCGGAGTGGGTCCGTTCCGTGGACCCCAGGGCCAGGTGCGTGTACGAGTCCGGGGTCACGGGCTTCGACCTGCAGAAGAGGCTTTCCGGCCTGGGGGTCGACTGCGTGGTCGGCGCCGTCTCGAAGATGATCAAGCCCAGCGCGGACAGGCGCAGGAAGAACGACCGCAACGACGCCGAGTTCCTCGCCCGCATGCTGTCGGTCGGCAACGTGGTCGAGGTGTGGGTCCCCGACGACGAGTGCGAGGCCGCCCGCGACCTGACCAGGGCGCTCGAGGACGCGAGGGACGACCTCTCGCGCTCGAAGCAGCGGCTCTCCAAGTTCCTGCTCAGGCACGGGCTCGTCTTCGTCGAGAGGACGCCCACCGGCCGCAGGAAGGGCAACTGGACCCGGGCGCACTGGTCCTGGATCGAGTCGATAAGGTTCGCGGAGAGGGCCGACAACGACGTGCTCGCCTACTACGTCGACGCGGTCAGGCGGGCGGCGGAGGAGAAGGCGAGGCTCGAGGGGCTCGTCGAGGCCGAGGCCCGCAAGCCCAGGTGGAGGAAGAGGGTCGACTCCCTCCGCTGCCTCAAGGGCGTAGACACCGCGTCCGCCGCCGACCTCGTGTTCGAGGCCGGCGAGTTCTCGAGGTTCAGGAATGCCCGCTCGTTCGCGGCGTGGGTCGGCCTGACGCCCTCCGAGCACTCCAGCGGGGAGAGCGACCGCAGGGGCGCGATCACCAAGGCTGGCAACAAGCACCTGAGGAAGACGCTGGTTGAGGCCGCGTGGCACTACCTGACGTGCTCGGGGCGGCCGAAGGGCCTCGCCAAGGGCCAGGCCCCGGACCGGGGCGCCCGGAGGCATGCCGCCAAGGGCGTGCGGAGGCTGGTCGAGAGGCGGGAGGCGCTGCTCGCGCGCGGGGTCCACGGCAACAAGGCGAACGTGGCCACGGCGCGCGAGCTCGCCTGCTGGGTATGGGCGGTCGGCCTCATGGCCGAGGAGGCGTAGGGGGGGGCGGTCCCCCGCACATAAGCCAGTCACCCCGGAAGCGGTTCGATCCGAAGCCGTTGAGGCGAACCTCAGGTCCCTTTTCTGCGAGCGCCCAGGGCGCCACACGCGTGCACAGACTGTCGGTTCGACGTAGAAGCCTCAGCCGTAGCAACGGATTGCCCAGCGAGAGATCGCCGCGGGCGGATATTAAACTGCAAAGACGAGCGTCGGTAAGACACGCCGAGGTCGCCGCGGACGGGCTGATATAGGGAGAGGGCCTGACCCCATATCGTTGGGGCCAGGCCCGATTTTGCCTCTTGACAATGTCCTGCTCATATTAAAAGGAACGTCCCCTTCTGCCGGCAAGCTATGTTGATATTTGAGTTGTCGTCGTTTCGTTCGTCTGGGCCGTTTCGGCTTCGCTGCCTTGTTCGTCTTCGTCCTTTTGCGCATCGGCGATGGTGGAGGCCGCCGCGACGATACCGCGCTGGGGCGCAACGCCCGTCTGGGTCTGAGCGCCCTCGATAACTTCTGTGCCTGCATGCGCGAGCTCGGGCGATTTAAACACTGCGTCCAAGTTGGCGCCACCGCCGGCGTAGCCGAGCGCGGCGAGTGCGATGACGATCACTGCAACGACGGCCACGATCGGCACATAACGATGCCAACCAGCCGGGTTGAGCCCGCTGCGGCGAGCCGCCCCGCGACTGATGTAACCAAGCGTGCCGTCGTGCTTGAGCTTTGAGCCCACCACGCGTTTGCGGCCCCACAGCGAGGACTCTGCCTGCATTGCCAAGCGGGCGCTTGCCGAAGGATAGCCGTATTTAGTGCGCTTGAACGAGCCATCAAACCCCGAGGCGTGTTTACCCCACGTCACCGATGTCGTGCGTCGGTTGACCGGCGCGGCACTCCGCCTTCTGCGGCTCGGTTTTGAAGTCTCAGCCATATACCCTCGCACGCCGTAACCAAATCGAAACAATAACGCTTTGGACTGTAGCACACGCGTCGCGCGCGGTCACGGGCGCCTCGCTCAACGGTCATCGTCCTTCAGCAAGCGCCACAGCGTTGTACGGCTTATGTCCAGTACCTCCGCCGCACGGGTTCGGTTGCCGTGGAGATGGTCTACAACCAGATGCGCGATATCTCGCTCGGTATCGGCCAGCGGTCGCAGGATATACAGGTCGCTTTCGAGCGTCGGGGCGCCAAAGGTTGCGGTCTTAATCACGTCCTCTTGGGCGAGCACTTCCTCCGCCACAGCGCGGTCCACCGTGCCCGTCCCCACCAATATATACAGTCGTTCCGAGACCTCGCGGAGCTGCAGATAATTGCGCGGCCAGCGGTAAGCATCGAGCGTCTTCGTCGCCGCGGCAGACAGCGTGGGCGCTGCCGTCCCAAATGCATCAGCGAGATATTCCAAATAGCGCGCAACCTTCGTCGACGCGGCTCCCTGCTCGGCGATTGCCGGCGCCACGCTCACCGCACAGGCGAAGCGCTCGGTCACAAAGGCGGCTTGATCACTTTCGCCGCCGCCCGGGATGTCATTCGCCGTCAGCACCACATGGCAGCGCGTCGCCAACGCGGTGTCGGTCATCGTGGAGACCAGCTCGCGGAGGCGCTGGGGGCCAACCGCGTTCCAGCCCTCAATGCAAAGGGTCAGCCCCGTTTGGAACAGCGGCGATTCGGCGCTTTTGAGCACATGGCGCCAACCGCGCTCGGTGAGCTCATCGAGCGCAACGGAAACAAAGGGCTGACCGGCAAAAGGACCGTCCAGATAGAGGCGCTTGGCGATCTCGACCTGGCCCGCTCCCAGCTCACCCTCGAGCATAAGGGGCACACCGCGCGCGTAACTCTCTGCAACCGGCGCAGCCACCGAGGTCGCCCCCTCAACGATGCCGTACGCACTCGATTCGTAGCGGGCCTCAACCTCGTCGGCGTTGAGCCACTCGATACCCGCATGCGCCGCGGCGCCGCGCACCTTGCGGACCACGACGACCCAAAGGCCCCCGCCCTCTTTGTCGGTGGGGCGAACGGTCAGGCTCAGGCGCGCACCCGCACGCCCCATAACCAGACGCGCACCGTCTCCTATACGGTCGAGGCGCTCAGCGACAAAAACCGCCACATCCCGCTCAAGCGCCGCGTCATTCATGGTCGAGATCGCGACGTCCCCACGCGCATCGATTGCCAATGCCGATGCCCCGGCAGCAGCCAGGGCATCGGTCAAGATGTTCAGCTTGGCATCGCTATCCATGATTTGCCCCCGTCCTCGGCGCCACGCCGCCGGCGACGGCCGCGCGGGCGAGTGTTTCAAAATTGAACGATATTGCTCACCAAACACTATAGGGCAGAAGCCGCCGTCCTGCGAGTATATGAGTTGCCCCGCATCGCCATCCTGGCGGGGCGATAAGAGCTCTTCGGGACCTATCAACCTGCGGACAAGCCATACCCGCAAGAGCTCCTATCGCTCCACCGCGGACATGCGCTCGCCAGCACGCAGCACGCAAATATGCTACTCTCTACCAGATTCCCAGCACGTGCTGCATTCCCAAACTCATGCACGCAATGCCAATCCAGCAGCAAAAGCCCAATGCGATGGGCTTGCCGCCCTTTTTGACCAGCTCGACGATATCGGTATTAAAGCCAATAGCAGCCATGGCCATCACGATAAAGAACTTCGACAGCTCCTTGATGGGCGCCGTAATGGATGCAGGAAGCTGAAGCACCGTGGTGATCACGCTCGCCAGCACAAAGAACAGCACGAACATGGGAAACGCGCGTTTAAGCGAGAACGTGCTTTTGGCGTCGCCGCCGGCCTTGCGCGCCAGATGCATCTGCCAGCATGCGAGAACCAACGTAATGGGAATAATGGCCAGCGTCCTGGTGAGCTTGACCACCGTGGCGCTTTCGAGCACATTGGCGCCGGGATGCATACTGTCCCAGGCGCTCGCCGCAGCCGTTACCGACGAGGTGTCGTTGATGGCAGTGCCGGCAAACAAGCCAAAGCCCTCGTTGGTCAGCCCGAGCATGCCGCCGAGCGTCGGAAACACGAGCGCCGCGATAACGTTAAACAGGAAGATGACCGAAATAGCCTGGGCAATCTCGCGATCGTCGGCATCGATGACGGGCGCGGTCGCGGCGATGGCAGAACCGCCGCAAATCGACGAACCCACGCCCACAAGCGTCGCGATCTTGCCCGGCACGTTCATAACGCGGCAGAGCACGAAGGCAATGACGAGCGAGGTCGAGATCGTTGCCACGATAATCGGCAGCGACTGAGCGCCTTTGGACAGAATCTGCGAGAGGTTCATGCCAAAGCCAAGCAGGATTACCGCGTACTGCAAGACTTTTTTAGACGTATAGGTGACACCGGCGGCGAGCTGTTCGCGACGATTCTTGGGAAAGACGAGCGCCAGAACCATACCAAAGAGGATGGCAAACACCGGCCCGCCGACCACCTCAACCTGTTTGCCGAGCAACGTCGCGGGGATGGCGATGATCAGGCAGAACAAGACACCCTTCCAGCGCTCGCGTACGATATTCGCCAATTGCATATGGGATTCCTTCTTTCTATTTCACGTTTGCGACGGCTTATGATACGGCAATATTGAGCACAGCCCTGCGCAAACAAAGGCTAAGATGCCGCAATAGTTCTCGGACGACAGCCGAATTACCCACCACGGAGAGCTGATTCGCGGCATAATTAACAGCTGATATATGAGTGTGATAGAACGGTTGCGAGGCACTATGGAAGAATCGATGCACGTCGGCGAGCAGGAAACGAGCCTGCAGGACCAGTCCTACCACACCATTCGACGCAAAATCGTCTACCTGGACTACAAGCCGGGCGAAAAGCTGGGCGTCAAGCAGCTTTGCGACGACCTGGATATGGGGCGCACCCCTGTGCGCGAGGCACTGGTGCGTCTGGCGCAAGAGGGCCTGGTGCGCACCGTGCCCCAAAGCGGCACCTACGTCTCACCCATCAACCTCACCCTTGCCGAAAGCGCCTGCTACATTCGCGAGCACCTGGAAAAGCAGGTGATCGTGGAGTGCTGCGCCCGTGCCACCTCGGCAGGCATCGAGCAGCTCGACCGAGCCATCGCGCTGCAGGAAAAGACCATGGCCGAAGAGGATCGCATCGGCTTCTTTTTAAGCGACAACCTCATGCACCGCATGATCTTTAGCATCGCGTGCCGCAGCACCGTGTGGTCGTGGCTCGAAGAGACCAATGCCGACCTGGAGCGCTTCCGCTGGCTGCGCGCCGCCACGCAGACGCTCGACAATCAGGAGATTGTTAACGAGCACAAGCAAATCCGCCGCGCCATCGCCGGCCGCGACCCCATCGAGGCGAGCTTTTTGGTCAGCAAGCACCTGCATATGATGTTCCGCAACCAAACCGAGGTCCTGGACCAGTTCCCCGAGTACTTCGAGACCAGCAAGCTCCGCTAACCTGCCAAAACCACCACAAAGGGGACAGGCACCTTTGTGGTGGTTTTTCCGCACAACTAAGGCCCGGCTCCGTCTGATGACGCGGAACCGGGCCTTAGTTGTTAGGATGGCGGAACCAACTATTCCACGGTCACGCTCTTAGCGAGGTTACGGGGCTGGTCGACGTCGCAGCCGCGCAGGATGGCGACCTCACGGGCGAGCAGCTGCAGCGGGACGCTCGCCGTAATGGGACTGAACACGTCGCGGACGGCCGGCACGCGGATGATACAGTCAGCGATCTTGTTGATCTCCTCGTCGCCCTCGGTGGCAACGACGATGACCTTGGCACCGCGCGCCTTGCACTCCATAAGGTTCGACACGGTCTTGTCGTAGGTGGCGCTCTTGGTGGCCACGGCGATGACGGGGAAACCCGGATCGATCAGCGCGATGGGACCGTGCTTCATCTCGCCGGCAGCATACGCCTCGGCATGCAGGTAGCTGACTTCCTTGAGCTTGAGTGCGCCCTCGTAGGAGATGGCAGCGCCCATACCGCGGCCCACGAACAGCGCCGACTGCGCGTCCTTGCACAGCAGGGCGGCCTCGTGCACGGCCTCGGTCTGGGTATCCAAAATCCACTGGATCTGCTCGGCCGTATCGGAAAGTTCGCGGAACAGCATGCGCGCCTGCTTGGTGGTCAGACGGTACTTAACCTGCGCCAGCAGCAGAGCAAGCAGCGTCAGGCTCACAACCTGGCCGATGAAGCTCTTGGTCGAGGCGACCGCGATCTCCTTGTTGGCCTTGGTATAGATGACGCCGTCGCTCTCGCGCGCCACGGGGCTGCCCACTACGTTGGTGATGCCAAAGACCTTGGCGCCCTTGATGCGCGCATCGCGAATGGCGGCGAGGGTATCGGCCGTCTCGCCCGACTGGGACACGGCAACGACGAGCGTCGTCGGCGTGATGATGGGGTTGCGATAGCGGAACTCGCTGGCAGCCTCAACCTCGGTGGGAATGCGAGCCCAGCCCTCAATAAGGTTCTTTGCGATGAGGCCGGCATGATAGCTGGTGCCGCAGGCGATCACGTAGACACGGTCGATGTCGTTGAGCTCCTCGAGGGACAGGCCCAACTCATCGATGTCGAGCTCGCCGGCGGGGGTCATACGGCCAACCAGCGTGTCGCGCACGACGCGCGGCTGCTCGTGGATCTCCTTGAGCATAAAGTCGGGATAGCCGCCCTTTTCGGCCATGTCCAGATCCCAATCGATATGGGTGACCTTGGGCTCGATGGCATTGCCGGCCTCGTCGGTGTACTCGACGCCCGCAGGCGTAAGCTTGGCAAACTGACCGTCCTCGAGCACCACGACATCGCGGGTGGCGTCGATGAGCGCGATGACGTCGGAGGCAACGTAGGAGCCGGTCTCGCCCACGCCGACCACAATCGGGGAGTCCTTGCGGGCAACGGCGATTACGCCAGGCTCGTCGGCGCACACGGCGGCCAGGCCGTAGGCGCCCACCACGTGGGTGCAGGCCTCGCGCACAGAGGCCATCAGGTCGTGCGTCTCGGCATAGGCTTCTTCGATCAGATGAGCGAAGACCTCCGTATCGGTCTCGCTCTTAAAGTGATGGCCGCGGCCCTCCAGCTCCTCGCGCAGTTCGGCGAAGTTCTCGATAATGCCGTTGTGGACGATGGCGATGCGACCATCGCAGCTGGTGTGGGGATGAGCGTTAACGACGGAAGGCTTGCCGTGGGTGGCCCAACGGGTGTGGCCGATACCGCAGGTAGCGTCGCTATCGATATTGGAAAGCTCGCTCTCCAGACCCGCGACCTTACCCACGCGGCGGATAACGTCGAGATGCGCCGCGGCGCCCTCGCCCACCTCAAGCGCGACGCCCGAGGAGTCATAGCCGCGATACTCCATGCGCTTAAGGCCTGTGACCAGGATGTTCTTTGCAATATCAGAGCCGGTGTAGCCGACAATTCCGCACATAGGATAAATCCCTTCGTCCGCGTGACTGCAAAACGTCCACGCACATGGGCGCTGAGACGCATAACGTTCGAGTATTGTACTCACGCAAGCGCAAGCTGATATACCAGAAGTGGTACCTCAACTTGGATACCACTCGATACACACACGTCCAGCCGGTCCAAACCACCACAATGGGGACAGGCACCTTTGTGGTGGCCTGGGCTCCAGCGTTTACCCAGATAAAACCTGCCAAAATAAACCTGTCCCTAATTGGCAGGTTTTGACACCCTAGGGGCGGGCGATGCTACAATCTGGCTTGTACTTGAAACGCATCAAAGGGGCCGCTATGGCAAAGGTAAAAATCAGCGACGTCGCGCGCGAGGCCGGGGTTTCGTTGGGCACGGTTTCCAACGCGCTCAACCATCCCGAAAAGCTGCGCCCCGAGACCCTCAAGCTCATTAACGAGACCATCAATCGCCTTGGCTACCTGCCCAACCAAAGCGCTCGTCAGCTCGCGGGCGGCGCCACCAAGTCCTTTGGCTTGGTGCTCCCCCGTCTCGACCACGGTTTTTCGCTCCAAATTGCCAGCGGCGCCCATAACGAGGCCCGCAAGCACGGTTACGACCTACTCATCGCCAACGCCGATAACGACGATATTCTCCAGGACCATTACCTGCGCTACTTTATGGGCACGCAAATGTCCGGCGTCATGGTTCAGCCCATGGCATCCCCCGACTGGCACCCCGCTATGACCAAGATGCCCGTGCCGATCGTCCATCTGGACATCCATTGCTCCGAGCCCGGTTACTACGTAGCGGCCGACAACGAGGCACAGGGGCGCATTATCGCCGAGCTCGCCATCGCCCGCGGCGCGCATCATATTGTCGTCGTCGGCCGAGCAGCATTTATGCAGCTCACCCTGCGCGTACTTGGCATTCACAAGGCCCTCGCCCTGCATCCCGATATCAAAATTGAGGTCATTGACGCCGGAGAGTGGAATACCGCAGCCGACGGCTACAGCATTGGCGCTCAGATTGCCGGGCGCCCTGCCGACGAACGCCCCGATTTTGTCGTCGGCCTAACCGACGTGTTAGCCTCGGGCGTTATCTCGGCATTGGTCGACAAAGGCATCTCCGTCCCCGAGCAGGTTCGCGTGGCCGGATGCGACGGCAACCCACTCGCTTGGAGCGGATCGGTCCCGCTCACTACGGTAGCGCCCCCGGGCTACGAGATTGGCCGCAAGGGCGTTCAATTGCTCATGGAGCAAATCGAGAACAAGACCCCGGCAAAGACCAAGCACGTCCACATCGGCTCTGCAGCGCGCACCGTCACCGCGGTCACGACCATCGAGGACATCAACCGCCAAGAACTCGTGCGGCCGTTCCTGCTGGAACGCGCCAGCACCCAGGCAAGCAGCCAGACCGACGCCACGGCCATCAACCTCGGTGCATATCTATAGCCTTTTCAGCTCACCTCAAACTCCGCTAAGCAGAAGGGCCCGGCAAGCAAAACGCTTGTCGGGCCCTTCTGTCTCTATCGTTTCAGCAGGGAAAATCATCGAGTCGTCCAAACGAAGCGAGCGGACCTCGAGTGCCGCAGGTTGTCGCGAAAGCGTAGCGCTGCGTACTTCATGTACGCAAGCGATGACTTAAGCGGCAAGATACGGCGCTCGAGACCCGCACAGCGTTCAACGAGTCCGCCGTTCGTCAGGACGACGGAACACCATTAGCGGCAGACAACGTCCACGGGCACGTTCAGGATCTTGGCGACCTTGAGAATCGTGTCGGTCTGGCTGCCTAGGCAGGCGGCCATGTGGTGAGTCGGGCCGGTCTCGTTCCAGCGATCCATGAACTCGCGGGCGCCGATCGAGAACTTCATGCGCATATTGGTGTCGCCGAAGGTAAAGATCGGACCGTTAACGTTCTCGCCCTCGGCAACCACGAACTTAAAGTTGCCGTCGCCGTCCTGAGTGATACCAAGGAAGGTGATGGTGCCGTGGCCGGGATAGAACTGGGTGAGGTAGCCGCCACCGGTCTTGCCGTGGAACACGGGAACAACCTTGAGCGTCGGCTTCTTGGCGGTCGAGATGTCGGCATCGCCGGAGCCGGAGTGGCCGATGATGACAATGTCCTCGGGAAAGTCGATGGAATACATCTCGGAAAGCTGGCCGGTGCCAGAGATGGTCTTGAGGATGCTCATGGCGATGGCGACCTTCATATCGCCCTCGACCGCGCAGCTCGTGCCCTGCTTGATGAGCATGGAGAACGCCGGGATGAGCATGGAGTCGAGCACGCCGGCCTGGCCCTTGGCATAGCCGTCGTAGTGGCTGGCGACCAGACCGATCTCCTCGTCCTTAACCCACTGCTCAAAGGCGACGACGTACTTGGCCATCTCCTGGATAGGCTCGTCGGTGACCTTGGCGCCGCCCTCGACGTCGAAGGTGTCGAGAATCTCGGCGGCCTTAGCGTCCACGGCAGCCTGGTCATCGATGTTGTCGGCGATAGCCCACATCTTCTCCCAATCGAACTGCTTGGTGTAGAGACCCAGACGGTTGTAGAGGTTGGTCTCGTCGATGTAGAGGTCCATCATGCCCGGATACGGACGGCCGATCTGGGCGATATTGGTGCGACGCAGACGACGGCGCACCTGGGCGGCACGGCACCACTGCTCGAGCTGCTCGGCCACGGCCGGGTCGCCGCCCTCGACAACACCGGTCACCACGGCGTGACGCTTGCCGGCACGGTTAAGGTCGGCTACGACCTCACCGGGAGCACCGCAGGCGTACAGATCGCCCAGCCACGTGGGGATATCGGTGTTGGCGTAGTCGGGCTGGGCCTTCTTTTGCACGTTGACCACGACGACGGGCACGTCCAGGTCGCGTACGACCGGCAGCACGTTGTAGCTCGTGGCATAGGTGAGCATCTGCAGGATGACCAAGTCGACATCCTCGGCGCGGAACTTGTCGCCCGCGACCTGAGCCTGTTCCTTGGTGGTCACCATACCGCCGTCGATAAGCTCGACGGTCGTAGGCAGCGTGGCCTTAAAGTCCTCGTACTGCTGCTCAAAGTTGGGAACGAGCTGCGGGAACTGCGGAAGATAGGCACCGAGGGCGATAGAAAAGACGCCAACCTTGGCCTTGGTGTTAACGAGCATGATTTCCTCCAATGAGAAAAGTTGATGATTGCAAGCAAGCGGACGCGGCGGTTATCAGATCAGCGCAACAGACATGTTTCTACCGCGTCCGCCTGCAGTTGCGCAGAGGGTGGGGCGAGGGTATGGGACTAAGCCTTCGCCCCAGAGGTTGCCGCGACAAGGCGGCGGGATAAAGCAAATTACTCGGCGTCGTCGAACGCGTTGTAGCGCTCGCCATGGAAGGCCCAGATAGCGGCGGCAAAGCCAATCAGGCACAGCAGCGACAGAACCAGGAAGGCGGCCTTGTAGCCGGCCACGGCGATGAACGTGGCAGTGAAGGAGCCGGCGACGGCGCACAGGAAACGCGAGGAGAACACGATGGCGCCGTTAGCAGTGGTGCGCAGCAGCGTCGGGAAGCACTCCTGCATCCAGACCTTCAGGATGCCCTCGAAGGCAAAGGCGGCACCGATGCAGTAGAGCAGCTGCGTGGCAACGTAGGTGACCGTCGAAGCACCAAAGAGCGGGAACATGAGGAAGCCGAGCAAGTAGAGTGCGGCACCCATGTAGAACAGCGGCATACGCTTGTCGGTATCGACAAACTTCATAAAGACGAAGTCGAGGATGGCGCGAATCGGGTAGCAGATCAGGCCGATGGTAGACACGACGGAGATAGGCAGCGACACGACGTTGGCGCCGATCCACGTGGAGAACTGACCGAGAGAGTTGGCTGGGATGTTGGTACCAATGTAGAAGATGGCAAGGGCGATGAACGGCTTGGCGTAGGGGCTCTTGAACAGGTCGGAAATCTTACCCTGGGCCTGCTCGCTCACCTTGCCTGCCAGACGGTCCTCGTGCGCCTTAATCCAAACCGGAGACTCCGGGATGGTCTGGCGGGCGATAAGCACCAGGATGGAGACAACGGCAAGCTGGGTGAACATGATCTGGCCGCCCAGGTAACCCCAGTCACCGACAACGGCGCCAATGCCCTGGGCAACGACAATACCGACAACCCACAGGATGTCCGAGAACAGCAGCATCTTGCCGCGTTTGTCATCGGGCGCCTCCTCGGCGATGGTCGCCAGTGAAACCGGCAGGTCGGCGCCGACACCCAGACCCATCAGAATCTCGCCCAACAGCAGCAGCGGGAAGGTCTGAGCAAAGATCATAGTGACGGCACCGATGATGAGCATGCCCATGGTGACCGAGAAGACCGGCTTGCGGCCAAAGCGGTCGCCCAGGCTGCCGCCCAGGATGGAACCGATGGCGATGCAGAAGGTGAGCGCCGCGGAAATCAGACCGAACTGACCGTTATCGAGGCCAAAGGTCTGCTGGTAAATGACCAGCGCCGTACCAGAAGAGATGATCGCGCACGAATCGATGTAGGATGCCATGCCCGAGACGACGGCTACCCACCAAGGGTTCACGTGGCGGTTGCGAGTGTTTCCCATTCTATTTCCCCTTACAATGTTTCCAAGCTGCCCAAACAGCAGCGATAAGACGGCGGTTTCCACGAGCTCCCCAGCAACCGGAACCGCCGGCTTTTCTTACCTACTAATCAACAAATGCTTCGTTGATCTTGATGCCAAAGTCACGGCAGGTATCCTTGAGGCCCTTGTCGCTAATCTTGTTGAGGAAGTCATCCGAACCGCCGTTGGCAGCACGCGCGGCCAGGTAAATCTCGGCGGCCTTCTCGACGGTGTGCGCCAGGCCAAAGGTCGTGTCGAAGTCAGGACCAGCGGCGAACAGGCCGTGGTGCGCCCAGACGATGGTGTCGTAGGTCTTCATGAGCTCGGAGCTTGCCTCGGCGATGGCCGGGCCACCTGGGACCATCCAGGGCACAACGCCCACGCCGGTCGGGAAAACGACGACGCATTCGGTCATCATCTGCCACAGGATACGGGTAAAAGCGCGGTCCTCCAGCGGCACCACGAAGGACATCTCGATGATGCCGGGGGTATGAGCGTGGTAAATCACACGGTCGGCGCCATCGGTACGGGCGGCGGCGACGCAGTGGTTCATGTAATGGCTCTCGAACTCACTGGTCGGGCGGGCGCCGTTGGCAAGACCCCACACAACGCGGAAGGCGTCGCCGGTCTCGTTGATCTCGACGATGCCGATGTTGGCATGCGGATCCTCCAGGACATTACGCATATACTTGCCCGAGCCGGTGCTCACGAAGTACTGGCCGGCAAGATTCTCGCCACGCACGCCCATCTTGACCCACTCGCGAGGCTCCTCAAAGAACGGTTTGGCCTCGGCGACCTCGTCGTCGGTCATGCGGTAGGTAAGGTTGCCGCCGTTGCGCTCATGCCAGCCCTGCCTAAAGCCGTCATCGCACAAGCGGCAGAAGCCCTTGATAAACGCCAGATCTTCCATTGCCATTGTCTGTCTCCTCTCCGGGACCCGCAGGTCCAATTGAAAAACGTGAAAAGCCGATTGACGGCGGCGCGGAGCATGGTGTCATGTAGGGCCTCCGCGCCGTATGTCATCGGAGAGAGCCACTCGTGCCCGGCAGGAGTCACTTGCCGCACGCGGGGCTGGGGGTAGGTGAAAGGTGAGTCGGGGGGGGGCAAGCCCCACTCTCGGTTAGGCCTGGACGCCCTTGGGGTCAATGCGCTTGACATCGAAGGAGCGGGCAACGCAGGCGCGGGCATCGGCCAGGTCGGCAAAATCGCCGCCGGCGATCATCTGCACGATAAAGTTGCCGATGCAGGTACCCTCGATGGGGCCGGCGAACACGGGGAGCCCGCAGGTGTCGGCCGTCATCTGGTTGAGGTAGTAATCCTGGCAACCGCCGCCCACGATGTTGATGCTCGTGTAGTCGTGACCCGAAAGCTCGCGCAGGCCCTCGATGGCCTTAGCATACGAACGGGACAGGCTGCAGTAGTTGGTGCGCATGATCTCGCCCACGGTGCGCGGAACCGGTTCGCCACCCTCGGCGCAGGCCTGCTTAATCTCCTGGATCATGGAGTCGGGAGCCAGGAAACGATCGTCATCGACATCGACATAGGCCTCGAAGGGCTCGGCCTCGCGACAGAGCGCACGGAGCTCGTCAAAGCCGACCTTGTGATCCATGAGCGCCTTGTGCGAGGTCTTGCCCTCGACATAGTCGACGCCGTTGATCTCGCGGCGAACGGACTGGTTCATCCACAAGCCCATGATGTTCTTGAGGAAGCGGTAGCGCTTGAGGTAGCCGCCCTCGTTGGTAAAGTTCTGCTTGCGGGCGAGCTCGTTGGTGATGGCGTGCTGGTTCTCAACGCCCAGCAGGCTCCACGTACCGCTCGAGATATAGACGGCGTTGTCATCCTTGGCGGGAACGGCCAGGAAGGCGGAGCCGGTGTCGTGCGTAGCGGGCAGCACGACAGTCGCGGAATAGCCGATCTTCTCGGAGATGTCGGCCGTAAGCTCGCCGAGCACGGCACCAGGCATCGTCGGCTCCAAGAAGATGCCCTGGGGAATACCAAAGCGCGAGAGGATCTCGGTGTCCCACGTGCACTTCTCGGCGTCGAGCATGCCGGTGGTGCTCGCGTTGGTGTACTCGTTGGCCTTAATGCCGGTCAGACGCCAGTTGAGATAATCCGGAATCATCAGGAAGGTTCGGGCTGCCTCGAGTTGCTCGGGATGCTCGTTCTTAAGGGCGAGCAGCTGGTAGAGCGTATTGAAAGGCTGACGTTGAATACCGGTACGGGCATAGACCTCGGCCGGATCCATAATTTGGTCGGCAACTTCGTAGATGCCGTCAGTGCGGGCATCACGGTAGGCGACCGTGTCACCGACGATCTTGTTATGCTCATCGAGCAGCACGAAGTCAACGCCCCAGGTATCAATACCGATGGTGGCCGGAGCCTGTCCGGTCTGATCCTTGACGGCACGCAGGCCTGCGACAACATGGTCGAACAGAGCCTCAACGTCCCAGCAGTCGTGATCGCCTATGCGCTTCTGCTCGTTATCGAAGCGGTAAACCTCCTGGTAGGACATCTTGCCCTCCTCGACCCAGCCAGCAAGGACGCGACCGCTCGAAGCACCGATATCGACTGCTGCGTAATGCTTGGACTCGATGCGACTCTCCATGTGCTCTCCCTTTTTGAAGCGATTCATTTACGGTTTTCATTATTATTTGAACCGTTTCAATTTCAATATGAGTCATATCCAGTCCGGTGAGCGGTTGTTTTCAATCGGTAAACGGTAGTCTTTTTTGGTTTGAACCCTATAGATACAAAGATGCGGCCACCCGTGTTAAGCGGATGGCCGCATCTTTAAAATGCTATTGAAATGGCTTACATGCAGACGCTAGCGCACGGCCTTGACCGCCGCCGTAAGGTCGAACAGCGTATCGAGCACGGCCTCGCAGCCATCCACCACGTCCTGCGGCAGCGGCACGATATCGGGGACGGCAAAGACGTGGCAGCCGGCCGTAATGCCCGAGACGCAGCCGTTGCGCGAATCCTCGACCACGGCACATTCCTCGGGAGCAAAGCCCGCGCGCTCGCAGGCGAGCAGGTACATCTCGGGGTCAGGCTTGCCGTGCACGACGTCCTCGCCACACGTTACCGTTTCAAACTTGTCAAAGAGGCCAACCATCTTAAGGTTGCGCTCGGCCGTAACGAGGCGCGACGACGTCGCTAGACCAACGTGATAGCCTGCAGCCAGCAGCTCGTCTAGGCACTCGGCGGCGCCGGCCTTAAGCTCCAGTTCGGTCTTGACCATCTCATCGCGAATCTCCTTGTGGCGGGCATAGACCGCCTCGGTGGTTTCGTGGCTGCCGTAATGCTTATCAAGGATGTCCATGACATCGGGTAGGGTGCGACCGATAAACTGATGGATCAGCGCTTCATCAATCGCGACCCCCAGCTCGGCAGCGCCCGCCTTCCATGCCTTAATGCCCAAACGCTCGGTATCGACCAGCGTTCCGTCCATGTCAAAAATTACAGCCTTGATCATATCGGCCCCCTCACCGGATTGCATTACTGACACTCTACCGCACTTTACAAACTTGTATATAACGTATATAGCATATTGTGCCTTCGTTACATAGATAGAAGTCTTATGACAAGCAGCCCGATAGGATTATAGTTTTCGACCGAGCACATATTGGTAAGGAACGTTTCATGCTTTCAAACATCACCGCACCTGCAGAGGAGCTTCAGGACAAACTCGCAGCGCTCGAACAGCTGCTTTTGGCATATGGACGCGTCGCCATCGGCTTTTCCGGCGGCGTCGACAGCAGCTTTTTAGCCGCGGTCTGCGCCCGCATCATGCCTGCCAGCACGCTTCTCGTTCACCTCACCACGCCGCTCATCGGCACGCCTGAACAGGCTTCGTTTGAGCGCTCCGTTGACGGGCAAGCCAATGAGGAGCCGCACTTTAAGCTCCCCGTGCTCAATCTTTCGGTCGATCAGTTGCAGCTCCCCCAAGTAGCCTGCAACGATGCTAATCGCTGCTACCACTGCAAGCACGCCGGCTTTACCGCTATCGTCAACCACGCCAAGTCGCTCGGCTTTCCCACCGTCATCGATGGCAGCAATGCAAGCGATCGCGGCGACTACCGCCCTGGCATGCGCGCGGCAGAAGAGCTCGGCGTACGCTCCCCTCTTATGGAGGTTGGATTTACCAAGGATGAGGAGCGCGAGTTGCTGCGCGCATGGGGCTATCCCGTTTGGAACCTGCCGGCGGGAGCCTGTCTTGCCACGCGCGTCCCCACGGGCGAGGAGCTTACGCGCGAGAAGGTCGATTTAATCCGCGTCTGCGAGGACTACCTGCACGATCTTGGTCTGACGCAGGTTCGCGCGCGCTTGGTCGGCGGCTGCATGCATATCGAGGCCGCGCCCGCAGATGTCGCCAAGATTGCCGCCCTCGGCGGTACCGCCGTCGATGCCGAAGGCAAGACCCCGCTGCCCGCCGCCATCGAGTCCGCGCTGCGAGAGCTGGGCTGCGGCCATATCTCCCCCAAGGTCACCCCCTACATCCACGGCAACATGAACCTTTAGGTTACGCCGTTTTACAAACGGCGTAACTGCTCGGCGCTGCGCGGGCTCCGGGCACGGCAATCTGACGTTCAACTTCACGGGCGCGACCAAAAGGTCAGCGCCCGCTTGTTTCACATCACCTTACCGCACCCGAAGCCCGCTCGCTCGCATATGCTCAACCTGGACTGCGTTAACTGACCTGCCAAAAAGGGACAGGTTTATTTTGGCGGGTTTTATCTGGGGAAACGCAAAATAGCCCCACATACACAACCACCGCAGCTCCATATGAGGCAAATGAATCAGTAGCGTCTATCCCAAATCTTGAGTATTTGTTCGACAGAACGGCCCCTGCCGGCTCCTGCTAGACTGGTAGATTCCCAACCGTCCATCCAGGAGCCGCAATGTCGCGCAAGTCCGCCTACAAGCAAGTACTTTCCATCGGCGCCGCCGTGGTGCTGGGGTTTGCGCTGTTCACAGGGTCGCTCGACGGAGCGCCCAAGTTGTTGTCGCCGCAAAGTGATGAACAGGCGGCAGCTCTGGCCGAAAAACAAAACGAAAGTCCCAGCCGCACCGACGACGAGGCGGACCTGGTCGATCGGCTCGAATCAGGAACGGCGAGCTCCCCGGACCCTCAAAACAGCCAGGACTCTGGCGATGGCTCCGATTCCGCCACAACCGACACCGGCGACGGCGCTTCCGCGGACAGCGCCGCCACCCCCATCGACGAGGTCGAAAACCCCGACCTCAACCGCGCCCGCGGTGTTTATCTCAGCAGCATTCCCGACTACGCCGGCAACCCCTACGTTGCCCTGCGCGCCGACAGCACGCACCCGCTCGGCACACCATCATTCACGCTCGATGAATACGAGCGCGCTACAGAAGAGGGTTGCTTTAAGAAGTTCTCCAAGCTTGACAGCCTGGGCCGCACCCGCAAAGCGCTCGCCTGCGTGGGCCCCGAATCACTCGGTCAAGGCGAGCGCGGCGATATCTCGCGTATCCATCCCGCTGGATGGCGCCAGCAGCGCTACGACTTTATTCCGGGCCAGAGCCTCTACAACCGCTGCCATCTCATCGCCTGGTCGCTCTGCGGCGAAAACGCCAACCGCAAGAATCTCCTCACCGGCACGCGTTATCTCAACGAGACAGGCATGCTGCCGTTTGAGGAGCAGATTCTCGGCTACATCCTCGAGACGGGCAACCACGTGCTCTATCGCGTCACACCCATGTATAACGAAGAGGAACTTGTCTGCCGCGGCGTGCGCCTTGAGGCGCAATCGGTCGAGGACCACGGCAAGACCCTCTGCTTCCACGTGTACTGCTACAACCTGCAGCCGCACGTGCAGATCGACTACGCCACCGGCCGCAACCAGGCATCCGGAGACTAGTGCCGACCGCACCGCCCGTAACCCAAAAATGATTCGTTTTCCTCCATCCCCATGGGATCAAAAAAGGCCGCCCAGGATTACCCAGGGCGGCCTTTTCGTCAGCGTCCACATTGCAGGCAAAACCACACGCTACTTGGCGCGGCCCTCCTCATAGCGCTCGACCAGCTTGGCCTGAACATCGTAGGGAACCTGCTCGTAGCCAGCGGGCTTCATGGTAAAGTCACCCGTGCCGCGCGTGATAGAGCGCAGGCGCGTCGAATAATCCGTCAGCTCTGCCAGCGGCGCCTGGGCAATGACCACGGTGTCGCCGCGCTCATCGGTCTCCATACCCGTCACGCGACCGCGCGATGCCGAGATGTCGCCCATCACAGCGCCGGCGTAGCTTTCGGGAATAGTCACCGTGATTTCCTCGATGGGCTCCAGCACCACCGGGTCGGCATCGGCGCACGCCTTGCGCAGGCCGATGCGAGCCGCCGCGCGGAACGCCATCTCGTTGGAGTCGACGCTGTGATACGAGCCGTCGTACACAGCCACGCGAATGCCCGTGAGCGGGTAGCCGGCAATGATGCCGTCCTTCATGGTCTCCTGGACACCCTTGTCCACGGCGGGGATGAGCGAGCGCGGGATGCGGCCACCCACGACCTCGTCTACAAACTCATAGCCATCGCTCGTGCCGTCGGGCCCAATGAGCGGCTCAACGCGCAGCCAGCAGTCGCCATACTGACCGGCACCGCCAGTCTGTTTCTTGTGGCGGCCCTGCGCGCTTGCCGTACGGCGAATGGTCTCGCGATACGGAATGCGGATCGGCACGCTCTTGGCCACGACCTTGGTGCGATCCTCCAAACGGTTGAGCAGCACCGAAACCTGCGCCTCACCAACGGCGGAGATAATGGTCTGGCCCGTCTCCTCGTCACGATCGATGCTCATGGTCGGATCGGCCTTGCAGGCCTTCTCGATAAACGTGTAGAGCTTCTCTTCGTCGCCGCGATTCTCGGCCTCGATGGCGATGCGGTACTGCGAGTTGGGGAACTTAAACGCCGCAGCCTCGACCTTGCCGGTAATCGAGAGCGTATCGCCCGTCTCGGCCGCCAGCTTGGGTGCCACGATAATGTCGCCGGCATAGGCGTGACCGACCTCGGTCATGTCGCGGCCGCACATCACATACAGGTGAGCCAGACGGTCGCCCTTGCGCGTGCGCGCGTTGACCAGCTCAAGGCCCGGCTCAAGCGTACCCGTCAGCACCTTAATAAAGCTGATGCGACCCTGCTGCGGATCGGCCAGGGTCTTAAACACAAACGCCACCGGACGATCATCGTCGCTTGAAATCTTGAGCGAATCGCCGTCGATAAGCGGCATCTCGCCGTAGTCGGTCGGCGCCGGGAAGTATGTGGCGATGTCGTCCATCAGCGAGTTGACGCCCTGCTCCTTAATGCAATCGCCCGCAAAGACCGGCACAAAGATGCGCTCGGCGATCGCCTTCGACAGCAGGCCTTCAAGCTCCTCCTGCGTCAGCGTCTCCTCGCCTTCCAAGTACTTCATCATCAGTTCATCGTCAGCCTCGGCCACCAGCTCGCACAGATGGTCATGGGCTTCCTCGGCCTGGGCACGATACTCCTCGGGAATCTCCGACTCAACGGCTTCGGTGCCGTTGCAATGGCGCGCCTTCATGCGCACCAGGTCGATGATGCCGTCAAAGTCCTCGCCCTCGCCCCAGGGAAGGGTCACGGCGCCCAGGCGCGTGCCAAAGCGCTCTTGCAGCAGGTCCATCGTGGTCGCAAAGCTGGCCTCGGAGCGCGACAGGCGGTTTACGAACACCGCACGCGCCAGTCGCAGGTCCTCGGCGGCATACCAGAGCTTAACCGTCGTAGGCTGCGGGCCGGCCTCGGCGTCGACCACAAACAGAGCCGTCTCGCAGACGCTCATCGCGGCAAAGGCGTCGCCGATAAAATCGGGGTAGCACGGGGCATCGAGCACATTGATGCGCGCGCCCTTCCAGTCGATCGGCGCGATGGTCGTCGAGATGGAAAATGCACGCTTGACCTCTTCGGGGTCATAGTCGAGCGTGGGCTTGGTGCCGTCGTGGCCGCCCAGGCGGGCGGTCTTGCCGGAAAGGTGGAGCATGGCCTCGGCGAGTGAAGTCTTGCCCACCCCGCCTTGGCCTACGAGCACCACGTTCCTTACGTTACCGGTCTTGGGAGCACCCATGATGACCTCCTTGCAGGGCCGCGCGCAATGCGCGACGCCAACGGGGAGAGTTCGCGGTCGGTGCCATCCCGGGAGCAGCATGGTCGGCAGCCGAGCCGACTCACCCTCCAAATGTCCTATGCCACCACCCTACCCTCACGGGCGGCTGTCCATGCATACCTTTCGGCGCACGTATGAATACAGGCGGCGAGAGGACAGAGCAAGTATGCCAGGCGATTATTAAACCCCATCGATACAAATAAAAGCCGCCGCAGTCCATAAGACCCGCGGCGGCTTCTTCTCAATACATAGCTGAGCTTAGCCCTCGATACGGCTCAAGAACTCACGGGTGCGCTGCTCACGCGGATGGTCGATGACCTGCTCGGCAGGACCCTCCTCGACAATGCGGCCGCCATCCATAAAGACCACGCGGTCGGCAACATCGCGCGCAAACTGCATTGCGTGGGTCACAATCACCATCGTCATATTCTGCGCGGCAAGGTCTTTAATGACACGCAGCACCTCGGCCGTCAGCTCGGGATCGAGTGCCGAGGTCGGCTCGTCAAAGAACAGGATCTCCGGATCGAGCGCCAAGGCGCGGGCGATACTCACACGCTGTTGCTGGCCACCCGAAAGCTCACACGGCACCTTGTTCTCGTTGCCCGTCAGCCCCATTTGCGCAATCAGCTCGTGAGCGCGGGCTTCCGCCTGCTCGCGCGGGCGCTTAAGCACGCGGATCGGCGCGTCAATGATGTTTTTCATCACGGTATAGTGCGGGAACAGGTTGTAATTTTGGAACACCAGGCCGAATCGCGAGCGCGCCTGCTTGGGCACATCGCCCTTCGCATAGACCGCGCCCGAACCCGCATCCGTCGCAACGGTAAGGTCGCCAAACGAGAGCGAGCCTCCGTCGAGTGTCTCGAGCAGCGTGGCACACCGCAGCAGCGTGGACTTGCCGCCGCCCGAAGGCCCGATAATCGCCACGACCTCGCCACGCTTCACCTCAAGCGAGATATCCTTGAGCACCTCATTGCCGCCAAACGCCTTGCGCGCGTTTTCGATTTTCATCACTGAGCTAGTCATGATAATAGTCCAGCTTCTTTTCGGCGGCGCCCAGCAGCATCTCGACCACAAAGTTAAAGACCCAGTAGATCAGCGCCGCGATCGCAAACGGCACCATGCTCACCTGCGAGGCGACCAGCGCCTTGGCCGTCGAGAACATCTCACCCACGCCAATGGCAAACGCCAGCGACGTGTCCTTGACCAGCGTGATGATCTCGTTGCCCATCGCCGGCAGAATACGCTTGGCGACCTGCGGCATCACGATATACAGAAACGTCTGCACGCGCGAATAGCCCAGCACCTCGGCAGCCTCGTATTGACCGCGCGGAATGGACTGCAAGCCCGAGCGATAGATCTCGGCAAAGTAACCGGCGTAGTTGATGATGAACGCCACGATGCACGCCGTCCACTTGGAATCGGGCGTGAGCGAAATGCCAAACACGTAGTACGGGGCAAAGTAGATGGCAAACATCTGCAGCATGAGCGGCGTACCGCGCATGACCGAGATATAGATGCGCGCAATCCAGCGAAGCGGCGCGATTTTGCTCATGCGCATAAACGCCACGGGAATTCCCAGCGGAATCGACCCCAGCAGCGTCAGCACAAACAGCTGCAAACTGACCAAGAATCCCTGGCCAAGCATCTGCATCATGACCTGAATAGACAACCTACCTTCTCCTTCGCAGCAACAGAACGGCTAATCTTATTCTCAAATAGGCACAGTGCCCAAGATTGCGAGCGACAAGCCCGACGAAGCGTACTTTGGTACGCGAGGAGGGTTGGAGCCGCAAGGTTGGGTGCTGCGGCTATTTGAGAGCCCAGTTGTCGAAGGACAGGCCGTAGCTTGCATACTTGTCGCACAGGTCCTGAACCGTGCCGTCCTCATAGAGTGCCTTGAGCGACTCGGTCACGGCGTCGGCCGACTTGGTGTCGCCCTTCTTAAAGCCGACGGCGTAGTGCTCGCTGGACAGCGGCTCATCAAGCTGCGTATAAGCATCGGGCTTGGCGGCAAGCTGATACTGGGCAATCGAAAGGTCGCACGCCACGGCATCGACCGCGCCGCTCTCGAGCTGCATAAAGGCCGTGTTGTACTCGCCGATCGTGTCGAGCGTGGCAAACGTCGCTGCCAGATCCTTCTGGTCACCCTCAAGCACGTCCTGCGCAGCGGAATCAGTCTGGGTAATCACAGTCTTGCCGGCAAGATCGTCCCAGCCCTTGATGCCCGCATCCTTCTTGACCACCAGCACCTGCTCGTTGAGCATGTACGGCTCGGAGAACGTGTAGTCGTCCTCACGGCCCTCCATGGTAAAGCCGTTCCAGATGCAGTTGATGGCGCCCGAGTTAAGCAGCGTATCCTTGGCGTCCCAGTCGATGGCCTCGTATTTGACCTCCCAGCCCTGCTTATCGGCAACAGCCTTGGCCAGATCGAGATCAAAGCCGGTGTACTCGCCATCGTCGCCCACAAAGCCGTACGGAGGATAGGACTTATCGAAGCCCACCACGAGCTTCTTGGACTCCGCAGCACCCTTCACATCCTTGGCCGCGGCAGAGCCAGCAGCGGAGCCCTTGCCGGCACCACCGCCGCAACCGACAAGACCAAGGCCAAGCACCGTGGCGAGCGAGCCGGCTAGACCAACAAACTGACGACGAGACATATCGGTGTTCATGGTATTCCCCCTTGATGGCACTTTAGTTAAGTAAAGTGAGTCGTGTAACGTCCAGAATCATACACTTTAGCGTGATAGAGCACAAGGCGAGTTTGCCCGCCGCGTGAGGGGTGTGGGGGTTAAGTTTCCTGCTCTACAGTCCTGCTCACGACGGAGGCCACATTAAGTGGCCTCCTGTTCGTGCGGAACTCGCGATAAACTTAACCCCCACACCCCTCACGCGGCGGGCAACCGTCGTTGGGCTTATCGCTGACACGATTAAACCGCTTGCATATCGTCTGCTGGCTTGGCACGGTACAATACTTGCAGCTTTAATTCATGAATTAGTGGAGTTATTGATGGCAGAATCTCGTGCGGAGCGTAGGGCTCGTCGTGCTTTGGTGGAGGCGGTTGAGGGGTCGAAGGAGGAGAAATCTTCTACGAAATCCAAGTCTTCTAAAGCTGCAAAAAGCAAATCGGCTAAGGGCAAGGCTAAGGCCAAGCGTCCCGGCTCTCGTCGGAGCGAGGACAAGGCGTCTCAGACTCGCTCCAAGCGCTTGCATAAAGATCCGGCTTCGTCTGCGCGTAAGGCTGTGGACCCCAAGTCTCCCTGTTCGATTATGAAGGCTTGCGGTGGATGCACGGCGCTCAATCGTCCTTATAAAAAGCAGTTGGCAGCCAAGCAGGCCGCCATGGAGGAGCTTTTTGCTTCGCTTTGCGAGCGCGAGGGCATTAGCGTCGACCCCATTCGCGGTATGGGCGTCTCCCTGGGCGACCCGGGCAAATATCCTGCGCCGCGCGGTTTTCGCCATAAGGCCGCCACTCCCTTTGCTCCCGGTAAGGAGGGTGCTGTCCGTTGCGGTTTCTTTGAGCGCGGCACGCACAAGATCGTTGCCGTACCCGAGTGTCCTGTCGAGGCACCGGGTGCCCGTCAGATTCTCAACGGCATCGCACGCGAAGCTGAGCGGCTGCATATTCCCGCCTTTAATGAGGACAAGCATCTTGGTTTGCTTCGCTATGCCGTCGTCCGCTGCGGTTGGCGTACCGACCAGGTCATGGTCACGCTCGTGACCGCTCAGCGCGACTTGCCGCATGCGCAGGAGTTCTTTGAGGCTGTCGCCGCGCTCAATCCGCACATCGTCACCGTCGCCCAAAACATCAACGGACGTCCCGGCAACGCCATCCTCGGCGAGGAAACCCGCATTGTATATGGCGCCGAGTGCATGCGCGACCAGCTGCTCGGCTGCGAGTTCGATATCTCCCCCACCGCGTTCTACCAGACCAACCCGCAGCAGACCGAGCTGCTCTATCAGCTCGCGATTGACGGCATGGACCTGCAGCAGGGCGACGTACTCATGGATGCCTATTGCGGTAGCGGAACTATCGGCCTGTGCGCAGCCAAAGCCGCCCAGGACAAGGGCGTCGGCATTATGCTGCTTGGCGTGGAGCGCAACCACGCCGGCATTGCCGACGCACGTCGTAATGCCGAGCTCAACGGCCTCACCCGCAGCGCTTGGTTTATGGCTGACGATGCCACCGACTACATCCTAGATGCCGCCGACAACAACGAGCGGGTCGATGTCCTTTCCATCGATCCGCCGCGCGCCGGCTCTACCCCCGAGTTCCTCGAAGCTGCCTGCGCGCTTAAGCCGCGCCGCATCACCTATATCAGCTGCAACCCCGTGACTCAAGAGCGCGACCTGCATCAGCTTCTCGACGGAGGCTATCGCCTGCTCAAGATCACGCCCGTCGACATGTTTCCTCACACCGACCACACCGAAACCGCAGCGGTCCTCGAACGCCGCTAACCAACCTCAGTAGATTTTTGGGACAAGAAAGGGGGCGACCCGTCTGGGCCGCCCCCTTCGCTTGGTTTATAAATTCCGCTACATCCCCTTGCGCAGATCGCACACGCCGGCTGCCGCCATCTCGCGCAGCAGCGTCTCGCGGTCGCGCGTCACGATCAAATCCAGCGGGAAGTGAATCTCGTCGAGCATCTTGCGCGCGTGATCGAGCTTGCCAATGGCCATGCCAATGTGGGCATCGGTTGACACGCCAATGCCCACGCCCAGCTCGGCGCAGCACTCGGCGATCTTGCGGCATACGGCCCAATGCTCAGTGTCGACACCGTGTTCAAGACTATGGTTGTTGATCTCGATAATCTTGTGCTTGGCCTTAGCTGCCAACAGCACCTCGTCGATATCGAACGGCACGCCCGAACGCCCCGTGTGACCCAGCATGAACACCTTGGGGTGCTCCAGGGCATTGATATACATCTCGGTCGTCTGGGCCAGCGTCGCGCCTTCAGCAATCTGCGGATTATGCACGCTCGCAACCAAATAATCCAAATTTCGCGTAACCAAATCGAACAGCGAATGCTGACGGCTGTACGAATCGCCGGCAATATCGAGCGTGACAGGAGTGTCCTCGCCAAACAGGCTTCCGTCCAGCGAAACGATATCGGCCTCGGCACCACGCAGCACCAGCACGCCGCTCCAAATGCGCGGCCAGATATCCTGGTTGATAAAGAATTGGTAACTGCGCAGGTCATTGGGGCAAGCCGTAACCATAGAGCTCAGATGGTCGGCAGATCCGAGCACCTGCAGGCCACGCTCTGCCGCCCAGTACACATTCTCCTCAATGGTCGAATATGCATGCGCAGAGAATATCGTATGGGTATGAATGTCACAAGAAAGCAGGTAGGGCATCAGGTCTCCTTATCTGGCACGGCCGTCGCTTATATTCATTGTACGCATAGCCTTCGATAGTCGTAAAACCACTCCATCCCAAAGACACAACGTCCATGACAACGGGGTCTGGCTTAACACCAAACCCCGTTTCACGTAAAACATTGTAGGCAGAGCGCTTTACTTTTAACGATACTCGTCCGCCAACTGTTTCCAAGCGGGTAGCGAATTGATAATCGTTTCGTAACTCACGCAATAGCCCAGGCGGAACCAACCCGGCATACCAAAGCTGTCCGAGGGAACCGCAAGCAACTCATACTTCTTTGCACGCTCGCAAAACGCATTCGCATCGGGTTCCAGCGCCTTCACCCACAGGTAGAATGCACCATCCGGCTCAACATAGGTGTAGCCGTACTCCGCTAGTGCGTCGGTAAGCGCGGTGCGGTTGCGCGCATAGGCCTCGACATCACTCGGCTCATCGATGCAATCGATGATTACGCGCTGGAAGAGTGCCGGTGCGCATACAAAACCTAGCGTACGGGCAGCACCCGCAACAGCCGGCATCAGACGGGCAGCCTGCGGATTGGTGTTGGGAACCAAGATCCACCCCACGCGCTCGCCCGGCAGCGACAGCGACTTGGAATACGAGTAGCACACGATGGTGTGCTCGTAGATCGAGGGCACCCAAGGCACCTCGGCACCGTACACAATCTCGCGGTACGGCTCATCCGAGATGAGCATAATCGGATTCTCGGGATCGCGCTGAGCGTTGGCCTCGCGCAGAACATTGGCCAGTCGCGTCAGCGTGTCGCATGTATATACGGCACCGGTCGGATTGTTGGGAGAGTCAATGATGACGGCCGCCGTCTTATCGCTGATCGCCTTGAGCACGTTGTCCACGCTCAGCTGGAACGTATCTTCATCGGCGAGCGCCTCAACACACGTACAGCCGGCCTTCTCAATCCAAACGCGATACTCCGGAAAGTACGGGGCGATAACAATAACCTCGTCGCCCGGGTTCGTAACGGCGTTGAGCGTGCAGGTGAGCGAAGCCGCGGCACCCACCGTCATAAATACGTCTTTGCCCTCATAGCTCGTGCCAAAGCGGCGGTTGAGCGATTCGGCCACAGCGGCACGACATTGCGGCAGGCCCGGTGCGGGCGTGTAGCCGTGCAGCTGGTCGCTCGGCAGCTCCAGGGCCTTCTTAATCGACTCAGTCACAGCAGCGGGCGCCGGAACGCTCGGATTGCCCAGCGAAAAATCGAATACGTTTTCCGCACCGATCTGCGCCTTGCGCTCAAGGCCATAGCTAAAAATCTCACGGATGATGGAGCTTTCCGCGCCGCGAGCATACATAGTTTCGTTGATCATCTGTTCCCCTTTCGCATATGCGCTATTGTACGCTTTAGCCGAGCAAAGTGCCGCAGCAATGGAAATTGGGGGCAGACTTAAATGCGTGAAAACGCTCATTTAAGTCTGTCCCCAATCAACAGACGGCCCCATATCGCTCAAAAGAAAAAGCCTCCGCAGGTTTCCCCGCAGAGGCTTTCGCCACAAAGACTATTTGTCGGCGTCGGCGTCGGTATCGGTATCGGCATCGACGACGGCATGGTCATCGTCAGCATCATCGGATGCGGCTTCGGCATCCTCCTGCATGGCCGCCTGCGCAAAGGCCGCGGCATCAGCCGCCAGCTCCTCCTCGCTCATACGAGGCGCGCGCTTCTTGGTCGGCATGCCGGCCGCCTTGGCATTGCGCTCCTCCTTGGCCGCCAGGATATCACCCTCGCGCTCAAGGTAGGCATCCCACTCGTTGTCGAGCAGGGCGTTCACGGCGTCGCCTTCGACGGTCTCGCGCTCAAGCAGCACCTTCGCCATCAGATCGAGCTGATCGCGACGGGCGTCCAGGATCTCGACCGCACGACGATGGGCCTCACGCATAATGCGCTGAACCTCGATATCGATGCGGCGCGCCGTCTCCTCGGAGTAATCCTGGTGATCGGCGTAATCGCGACCAAGGAACACCTGATGTTGCGCCTCGCCAAACACTTGCGTGCCCAGCTCCTCGCTCATGCCCAAGCGCGTGACCATCTCGCGCGCCATCTTGGTTGCGCGCTCCAGATCGTTGCTCGCGCCCGACGTGATGTCATCGCACATGAGCTCCTCGGCAACGCGGCCGCCCAAGAACACGGCGAGCTCGTCGAGCATCTCGTTCTTGGTCTTGAGGAAGTGGTCCTCCTGCGGAAGCTGCAGCGTGTAGCCCAGAGCCTGACCGCGGCTGACGATCGAGATCTTGTGGACCGGATCGGAGTGCTCCAGGATGTGGCCCACCAAAGCGTGACCGCTCTCGTGGTAGGCAATCGTGGTGCGCTCGGCCTCGGTCATCACGCGACCCTTGCGCTGCGGTCCGGCAATCACACGCTCCATCGATTCCTCGACCTCGTCCATCGAGATCACGGAACGATGACGGCGAGCAGCCAGCAGCGCAGACTCGTTGAGCAGGTTCGCCAAATCGGCGCCAGTAAAGCCAACGGTCATCTGGGCGAGCTTCTCAAACTTAACGTCCTCGTCCATCGGCTTGTTCTCGGCATGCACGCGCAAGATCTGCTCGCGGCCCTTCACATCCGGACGGTCGACCGTAACCTGACGGTCAAAACGGCCGGGACGCAGCAATGCCGGATCCAGGATGTCAGGACGGTTGGTCGCAGCGATCAGGATGACCGACTCGCTTTCCTCAAAGCCGTCCATCTCGACCAGCAGCTGGTTGAGCGTCTGCTCGCGCTCGTCGTGACCGCCGCCCAAGCCAGCTCCACGCTGACGTCCCACGGCATCGATCTCATCGATGAAGATGATCGACGGGGCCTGGGACTTGGCCTCCTTAAAGAGGTCACGCACACGGCTGGCGCCGACACCTACGAACATCTCGACAAAGTCGGAACCCGAGATGCTAAAGAACGGCACGCCCGCCTCGCCGGCAACGGCCTTGGCCAGCAGCGTTTTACCGGTGCCCGGAGGGCCAACCAGCAACACGCCACGCGGGATCTTGGCGCCCAGCTTGCGATAGCGATCCGGATCGCTCAAAAAGTCACGGATCTCCTCGAGCTCCTCGACTGCCTCGTCCACTCCGGCAACGTCTTCAAACTTGACCTTGGGGCGTGTGGCCTCGTTGGTCTTGGCGTTGGTCTTGCCAAACTGCATGTTCCTGTTGTTGGCGCCCATCATCTGGCGCATAAAGTAGAACATGATGGCGATAAGGGCGATCGTCGGAAGCACACTCATTGCCAAGTCGCCCCAAAAATCGGGATCGTTGGTGTTGACGATGTACTTGGTATCGGGGTGCTCCGCCATGAGCTCGGCAAGCGAATCGGAGCCGACATAGGTCGAAGAGAAGCTCTTGAGCTCGCTCGTATCGCCCTTGTCCTTCTTCGTCTTCCAGTAATGACCCGTCACGCTTCCGTCTTGAACCGTATAGGTCAGATCTTCGACGCGATCCTGCTTGATGGCGCTGACCATCTCGCTCGTCGCGAGCTTAACGGTATTGCTGGAGCTGGCAAAGCCGGAACCCATATTAAAGAAGGCATAGCCCAGAAGCGCGCAAGCCAAAAGAAAATACAGCCAGCCCGTACGCGTGGGCTTCTTGCTTCCGGGCATCCCCGGTATCTTTGGGTCCCGGGGAGTCTGGGAATTGTTGTCGTTACGGTCGTCGGGCATCTTACGAATAAACCTCCGGTTTCAAAATGCCCAGATACGGAAGGTTGCGATAGCGCTCGGCATAGTCGAGGCCGTAGCCCACCACAAAGGCATCGGGGCAATGGGTTCCAACATACTTGGGCGTGATGGCCGAGACGCGGTCCTCAACGTCCTTCCACAGGAAGGCGGCGACCTCCAGAGAAGCGGGCTTGCGGCTCTCGAGGTTCTTCATCAGATACTTGAGCGTCAGGCCCGAGTCCAGAATGTCCTCGACGATCAGCACGTCGCGACCGCGGATGTCGATATCCAGGTCCTTAATGATACGCACGATACCCGAGGACTTCACACCGTCGCCGTAGCTCGAAACAGCCATGAAATCGATGTTGGTCGGCAGCTCGATCTTACGCATCAGGTCGCCCATAAAGACCACGGCGCCGCGCAGGACCGCAATCAGCACCAGATCCTTACCCGCGTAGTCGCGCGTAATCTCCTCGCCCAGGCGAGAGACGATACCGTCGATATCCTCCTGCGTAAACAGAACCTTCTCGATATCCGGATGTTGAGAAGCCATGACAACCCTTTCTTGTGCTTATCGCCCACACACCGCCGTATGGACGCGAACTACACATTCTAGCAGCGCACGGGGTAAATTTACCAGCCCGTGCGCCATCAGCGCGGGAATACCGTCAACGTCGCACAGAATAGCAGGCGTGGGACGCTATTCCGCATCGACCACGCGGAGCAGATATGCCACGCGCGTTGCGGCCGTGCACTTAAAACGCTCGTCCGCGCGAACTCCGGCGACCCACACCACGGCACCCCCCGGCGCCGTCCTCACCATGGGCACGCCGGCGCGCTCGGAAACGGGAATGCGAGCCTCACCTAGCAAATCGGATACCTTCTTGCTTCGGCCACTCATCCCTAACGGGCACATCACGTCTCCCGGCGCGGGACCGTCCACCCACAGGCGCGCCAATCGCGCCTCGGCAGGGATCTCGCCACGCGAGCCCGCCAGGATCCGCTCACTATCGCTGTCGGCAAAACCCAGGGCAGCCGCGTCTACCAAAGCTGTCACTTCCCCGGCAGCCGCAAGCTCACGGGCGCGGCGCACGATATCGCATCCCGGCTCAACAGCCATCGGTTCTGTGACCAGCATACGTCCCCCGCCCAACGGCAAACGACCGGGTACGGTAACCCAGCCCGCGACCAGGCCCTCGCGAGCCGCCGGCGCCTTAAACGCCAGCATGCCAAACTCAATGCGTGCGTCAATCCCCGCCGGAAGCGTGACCGAGCCGGTGCCCTCGGCAACGCAGGAAAGGACTCGCTCCACATGTCGCATCTCGGGACGAGCGTCCGGATCGATGCGCTTAATCGCCAGTCGCACGATGCGCCGCGCGATTACCACCTCGGCCGCAGCCAGGCGCCTGGCATCGAGCACCAGCGCACCCGCTGCCTCTTTGCGCAAACAGCTTCGAAACGCCTGTGCCGAAAGCTGAGACAAAAACGCGTCCTCATCGCCTAAGATCTCGCAGGCGGCGCCAATCGTCTTGCAGACGCTCGCGTTGCGCTGCGCCACCACTGGCATTACTCGATGGCGCACGTAGTTTCGCAGATACGAGATATCCTCATTGCTCTCGTCTTCACGCCACGGCTGACCATGTACCTGTAGATAGCCCACGAGCTCGCCATGAGTTAGGTCGAGCAAGGGACGTACCACGATATTCCTCCGGCGAGGAATGCTCGATAGGCCAGCGGGGCCCGAACCCTTAATCGCGTTCATCAAAAACGTTTCCGCGCGATCCGAAGACGTGTGCGCGGTGCAGATACGAGCCGCCGTTCGCGGTGCCCCCGTCTGGGCGCAGAGCTCGCGAACATACCTCCGCGCCGCGGCATAGCGCACTTCGCGGGCCGCGGCCTCAATATTGCCCGACTCCCCATCAAAATAAGCGTGCTCCACGCACAGCGGTAAACCATATTTCGCGCAGAGCTCACGCACAAAGGCCTCGTCGCCATCGGACGCCTTGCCGCGCAGATGATGGTTTACATGCAGCACATGCAGGCGCTCGCGAGCAATGGGGGCAACACCGCGCCCGTCTTGGATATCCAGCTTGGATGTGCACGCCATAAGAAGCAGTGCCGTCGAGTCCGCGCCGCCTGATACCATGAGCACGACAGGAGCAGCCTGCTGCCTCGTTCGGGTCTCATCGACTGCCCCGGGCACGGCATGGTGTCCGTAATGCTGTGATACCGTAGGCATTTGCTTCCTCCTCTATTCGTCCGCACCCATTGTATCCTTTGGAATCTTATGTCTCGTCTGCACCTTCATATCCTTGGCAGCGGCTCAAAAGGCAACTGCGCGCTCATCGAAGGCCCCCGGGGGCTCATCATGATTGACGACGGTCTTTCTCGCCGCGAGACATTAAAGCGCATGGCAGAACTGGGACTCTCGGCAGACAACGTCTCGGCTCTTCTCATTACTCATGAGCATAGCGATCACATCAAGGGTCTCGATGTCTGGTGCAAGCACTGGCACGGTCCCCTCTTTGCCAGTAGGGGCACCCTTTCGAGCAAAGAAAATCTTTCGCATCTGCCTGTCGAGGAATTCGACCCCGGTGACACCCTATCCATTGCCGGCATCCACGCGCAAACCTACTCAACATCACACGATGTCATAAATCCAATCGGCTTTCGATTCGACGCCCTCGATGATTCCATCGGCTTTGCTACCGACACCGGAGAGCTATCGAGCCAAGCCATGAACACCCTCAAAGATTGTCGAGTCCTCGCGCTCGAAAGCAACCACGATGTGACCATGCTGCGCGAGGGAGAATATCCCCGCTTTCTTCAGGAGCGCATCCTGTCTGCAAGGGGACACCTCTCCAACGGCCAAGCCGCCGAAGCCGCGCGCGAACTTGTTACCGATCGC
Organism: Collinsella aerofaciens; assembly: GCF_025289055.1. Lineage (GTDB taxonomy): Bacteria > Actinomycetota > Coriobacteriia > Coriobacteriales > Coriobacteriaceae > Collinsella. Next base: position 1,580 of record NZ_JAESIQ010000021.1, on the reverse strand, counting down.
ACCGAACAGCTCATTGCCATGCATATCAGCCAAGACAACAATCGTCCGAGCCTTACCGTCAAAAGCTATGCCAAAGCTCTAGCCGCAACCCTGGATGACGAGCTCGGCAGCTCCGCCACCCTTCTCCAAGGATCGCGAAAACTCTCGATACGCCCCGCAAGCCAGTATCGGCCAGCAACCATTCAATAGACTGTCCTAAACAGCAAAAGGGGCCGGGAATCGCTTCCCAGCCCCTTTTGTTGTCTTTTAATAGCGAAGAACACCAACGAAGTTATTCAATGGAGATCTTCGTAACGTTCTTCTTCTCGACGATCTTGGGAACCGTAACGGTCAGGATGCCGTCAGCGTACTTAGCCGAGAGGCCCTCGCTCGAAGCGTCCTTAAGATACACGCCACGCGTCGCGCTGTACGAGCTGAACTCCTTCTGCAGGAAGTTCTTGCCCTCGTTCTCCTCGTCTTCCTCGACATTCACGCTAATGGACAGACGGCCCTCGTTAAGCTCGACATCGATATCGTCCTTGGCGACGCCGGTCAGATAAGCCTTGACCTCATAGCCATCGCCCTTATCCTCAACGTCAACGGGGAACGCCTTAGAGGCAATCGAGCTGTTCGCTAGGTCGCTCATATCATCAAACAGATCGAACAGCGAGCTTGCAGAGGGACGAACGCCAAAAACCGAACGATAAGGAACCATGCTTGCCATGTTTACCACTCCTTTATAGGACTGCCGAGTCATCTTCCAGGTGACTGGGACTTCTTTTGACGCTCTTATATATGCCCACCCAGTGCTCATATATACATCGACTATAAAGTTTTTTGAGTCCAGTACTATAAGCATATCTAAGTGCGTATGACTTAGGTTTTAGGAAGGTTAAGGTTTTTTGAACCAGAGCTTAAATACCGAGTATGTCCCCAGCTACAAATAACAAGGGGCTTACAATGAGCGCGTACACGTTGTTGGTAACGAGCTAAAGGGCATCATGGACGACCAAAACCAGAACAAAATGTTTATGCCGACGCAGGGGGAAGATACTTCCACGCAGCCGCCACGGTTCCATCGCCCCCACATCTCGCAAGAGCCCATTAATGATCCGGAGCCCGAGTATGTGACGAGAAATCGATATCAAACACTCGAGGATGCCCAAACGGGGCGTAAACATATGGGCGTCGCCTCGGGAGACCCTGTACATCTGAAAGACGCACCATTATCTAAAAACAGCGCAGCTAGTGATGAGCCGATGAAAGCATCCGCCACTCATCTACAAAGAGGTCCTCGACCAAAGCAAACCTTGACGCATTCGGCTCGCTATCTCGAAACGCCAAAACAGGGAAAATCAATCTTCGTTTCATCAAGTAAACGACGCAAGCAGCATCGACTGACAATCCTGCTTTTGATCATTGTGGCCATAGCAGTTGCCCTTGTTATTCGATTTATCTTCTTTAAATAAAGGCTCAATACCAAAAACGATAAGATCGTCTGGTGTAATAGAGTCATTTACGCCCCATAAACGCAAAAAGGGGGAGGCCGCGAGGCCTCCCCCTTCTCAGTTCAAGCGCACGGCTCGGTGCCGTCCACCGGT
>NZ_JAESIQ010000020.1:0-53671 GCF_025289055.1 Collinsella aerofaciens | reverse complement strand
GACACGCATAAAAAGCCTCCCATTTCTCATGTCCAAGAAATGGGAGGCAGTTCATGGCGCGCTCGGGGTTTTCCCAGTTGTACTCGAGCAGACCCGTGTAGCTCATGTCGTCGAGCATCTTCTCGATCTGGGTCTCGGGCATGCCGGTGAGCTTGGCCATCTCGGGCAGCGTATAGGGACGGCGCATCTTCATCTTGCAGAGCACTTCGGCCTGCTCGTCGGTCGCGGCCTCGGCAAACGACCAGTACTCGTAGCCCAACAGCTCGTCGCGATGCAGCAGACGGTTGGTGCAGTGCTCGCACAGCTTGACGATGGCCTCGCGCGGATGCTCCGGCAGCGGCGGCACGAACTCCGAACCGATGTCGGGCTCGGTGTAGCTAATCCCCGGTCCGTTGAGAATCATGGTTGTCCCTTCTCTTGCCACAGCCCGACGAGGCCGCAGCGCCCCTCTTTTTTTTGCAGGCCGGGCATGCCCCATGCCGTTCACCCGCCATTGTTGACATTGTGTCAAAAATAGTATTGACGAACCGTCAACAATATTCAAGACTGTTAGGCGAACGGTCAGGCAAAAGAGGATGAAAGGCGGCAAAACATGGGCAACAACACAGCAGGTACCTCTGTGGTCGATGCCGTCCCCGCATCCGATAGCGCGGCAAAGCGCCTGACGGGCGACGAACGCCGTCGCGAGATCCTCGATGCCGTGCGCACCGTAAGCTCCGAGCTGGGCGTGTCCCACCTATCGGTATCGGCCGTGACCAAGCGAGCCGGCTGCACGCGTTCATTGTTCTACCATTACTTCGCCGACATGGACGCCGCCGTCACCTCTGTTATGGACGAGGCGATCGACGGCTTTATCTCCGAACTCGAGCGGTGGAACGCCGACCGCACCGTCGGTGATATCGAGGGCGCACTCGACACCGTCGCCCCGCTCTTTAAGCGCCTGGTCGCCAGCGGCCATGAGCTGCCGAGCACGCTCACCTCGAGCAGCGGCGCGCTCTATGGCGGCTTTCTGCACAACGTGGTTCAGCGCGTGGCGCAATACATTTGCGACACCACCGTGGTGGATTTTGTCGCCCATCATGAGCTACGCATCGACCATGTCTACGAGACGTTCTACACCCTCATCATGGGGCTATTGATGTATATCCGCACGCACCCCGATGTGCCCGACGAGACGGTCAAGGAAATCATCGCCTCAACACTCCACATCGAGGGCTATACCGCCAAGTATCCGGAGCGCAAGCCCCAGAACTGACGACATTTGGCCAAACTGCCCGCGATCGGAAGAGGGGCCGCGGGCGTGTGAAAGGAGAGCAGCATGCTGTTCGATGTTTGGGGTAGCGATACCCTTATCCACTGGGCCGGCTGGGCCATGGTCTTTATTGGCCTCATCGTGCTCAACGAGGTCGGCCGCCGCACTAAGCTGGGCGCGGCCATCATCTTTGGCGTGGCTCCGCTGGCCATGACCATCTACTGCGTCGCCATCGCCATCGGCGTTTCGCAGGGTGCCGAGTGGGCGCTCACCAACCCCACCCATGTGTACCAGAACAGCTGGTTCCACTACGCCAAGGTATACGCTGCGCTGGCCGGTTGCTGGGGCTTCATTGCCATTAAGTACCAGTGGGGAAAGATCGGCAAGGCGCATTGGTTCCGTGCGTGGCCGTTTGTGATCGTCGCCATCAACATCATGATCGCCGTCGTGTCCGACTTCGAGAGCGCCTACCACTTCTTTGTCCTGGGCGAGTCCACCTGGGTCACCTCCGAAGGTGCTACGCAGCTGGCCGGCTGGAACAACGTGTTCAACGGCATCGCCGGTATCATCAACATCTTCTGCATGACCGGTTGGTGGAGCGTCTACGCCTCCGAGGATCAAACCGACATGCTGTGGCCCGACATGACCTGGGTCTACATCATCGCCTACGATATCTGGAACTTCTGCTACACCTACAACTGCCTGCCCACCCACTCCTGGTTCTGCGGCTTTGCGCTGCTGCTGGCGCCCACCGTCGCCGCCTTTATCTGGAACAAGGGCGGCTGGATCCAGAACCGTGCCTTCACGCTGGCCATTTGGTGCATGTTTGCCCAGGTGTTCCCGTACTTCCAGGAGGAGTCCATCTTTGTGACCCACTCCACGCTCGACCCCGGCGCCGCCACCGCGGTCTCGGTCGCCGCACTGGTCGCCAACGTCGCCGCGATCATCTACATCGCCTACCGCGCCAAGAAGCTCGGCCGCAATCCCTACAAGCAGGATGTCTTTGAGGGCACCAGCGATTGGGAGAAGGCTACTGCTCGCCGCGCCAGGGTTGATTACGCGCACGCCGAGTAACATACCCGGTGCAAACGCCGCTTGAACGTGAAGCCGCCTGGCCGACTCCGCGCAATGCAACGTATTGCATGCCCCCGGAAAGCGATTCGTCCGCTTTCCGGGGGCCTTTTGCTGCCGCGAGGATGCGGCCGAACGATGCGCTCGAGTTAAATCGGATCTTATATTTCGCACGCGCTTTATATGGCTCCATTTTTGGGTACAGTGTTGTCCCGATATTGAGCTTGGGGGATATATGAAAGATGAGACGATGGGCCAAGAGGATGCGGCCCAAGATGCAGAAGCGTGTGCCGAGGCCCTGGAGAGCCTAGACCAGATCGCGCTGACCGAGATTGCGTTTGACGATTCGAGCGTTGATGTGCGGGATGAGCCGGAAATCGAGGCGCAGCCCGATGATCAGGATGCAAAAGACGATGGCGCCGCGCCCACCGAAGACGAGGCGGGGCACGAGGAATCCGAATGCGAGGCCGACGACCAGCCCGAATCCGACACGAGCGAGGAAACCATCTTGCTCGGCAGCTTGCCGGCCGAAGATTCGCTGACCCGCGAGCTTCCCGGCCTGGGCTCCGCTCCTGCCGTGGACGAGACCATCGCCATGGGCGATATTCCCCTACCGTCCGTTCCTTCGGCACGCGAGGCCGAGGTTCGTCATCGCAAGATGTCGCCCAAGCGCCGCAACCTGATGGTTGCCGGCGTTGTGGCCGTCGCGCTCGTCGCCGGCGGCGCAGGCTATGCTGCCTGGAACGGATATCAGCAAGAGCAGGCTGCCACTGTCGCCGCCAATGCCCACACGATGATGTCAGTGCAGATTGGCGTGCATGCCACGGGCCTCGACTGTTCCACTGGCTCAAAGATCCCCGTGCAGGTGAGTGGCCAGGACTCCGACGGCTCTTCTGTGAGCGAAACGCTCTATGTTGACGAGCACGGCCGCGGCATCAAACTACTGCCCGGCGATTACACGCTCTCCATCGCTGCCTCCCCCATCGCGGCCGACGGCACCATCTATACCGTCCCGACCACCAAGACGCAGGTCACCGTTAAGAGCGATGGACAGGATTTAAGTGCCCAGGCCACCTTTAAGCTCAAGGTGCCTTCGGCCGACACGGTGACTGACGACCAGATCGATGCCGCCGCCAAGTATGCCGAGGAGGGCGGTGCGAGCTCCGCCGCGGCTGCCAAAGTGCTCCAGCAGGCAGCAACCGCGCGGCGCGACGCCGCCGTCAATGCCGTGAGCGCGCAAAAGGCACAGGCGTCCCGTGATGCTGACGCTCGCCACAAGGCAACCGACCTCTACCAGCTCGATATTCCCGTCGAGTGGTACGGCAAGGTCGCAACTTGGCAAAACGGAAGCACGCTATGCATCTATCTGGGCGACGACGCCAATACGCCGCTCGTGACGCTCGTCGCGGTGCGCGAGGGCGAGAGCTTTACGCCCGATGAAGGCGATACGGTTTTGGGTGCGGCCAATCTAGGCAACGGTTATACCGTCTACGCCAGCGGCCCCGTCTATCCGTACGTGGTGCCCCAGACCATCAACGGACGGACGCAGAACCCCGTGTCAACTTACCCCATGGACACGGCCATTGAGCTTGTCGAGCTTACGACCGGCAACCGCTATACGTATAGCCAGATCAAGAACGACCTGGTGGGTAAAGACGGCAAGGCCGACGCCGCGACCAAACTCGAGACCGACTACCTCGCCCAGATTCTCCTGCCGAGTATCAAAGCCCAGGACTAGCCGGCCCGAAGACAGCCGCCCAACGCAGTTGCGGTGAAATAGGGATTGTTTTTGCCGGTCAAACCGCAAAACAGTCCCTATTTCACCGCAACTTTTTGGTGGCCTTTTTGGTGGCACTCAGCGCCAGGGGTCGGCTTCGAACATTGGCTCGCGCTCGGGGCGGCGATCGCTGTAGGGATCGTAGCCGTCGTCGTCCTCGTTCTCGGCACGGATGTAGGGGTCGCGCGGCTTGGGTGCCGGCTTAGGCACAGGCTTGGGTGCGGCGGGTGCGGCATCGGTCGCCGGCGCACTTGTCTTAATCTCGTCTTTCATCTGCATAGCTCCTTGCATCGCATCCGTTCAACATTATCGATTGTCGCACGAAAAAGGGCGGCGGACCCAATCGGATCCGCCGCCCTTGGCGTTCGGCTCAAAAGGCAGATTTTAAGGCATGGCCCAAAACCTACTCGGCGTCGGGGACCTCGTAGGTGGCCGCCGGCGTGTTGTCGCACACGACGGTAAAGCCGCCGTCCTTGTCGACATCGACCGTCACCTGATCGCCCTCACGCACCGTGCCATCGATGATAGCGGCGGCGATGGCATCCACGACCTCGCGCTGAACCAGACGCTTGAGCGGACGGGCGCCAAAGACCGGGTCCAAGCCGCCCACGGCGAGCATCTGCTTGGCCGCCGGGGTGATGGCAAGCGTCATGCGCTCCTTGGCCAGACGCGCGCGGACGTCGGCGAGCTGGATGTCGACGATCTTCTCGATCTGCGCCATGCCGAGCGGATGGAACACCACGATATCGTCGATACGGTTGAGAAACTCGGGGCGGAAGGTCTGAGCCATGGCCGCGTCGACCTGATGGCGCATCTCCTCCTCGTCCTTGCCGGAAAGCTCAGCGATAGCCTTGGAGCCCACGTTAGACGTCATGATGATGATCGTGTTCTTGAAGGACACCTGGCGACCCTGGCCATCGGTCAGGCGGCCGTCGTCGAGCACCTGCAGCAGCACGTTAAAGACATCCGGATGAGCCTTCTCCATCTCGTCGAGCAAGATCACGGAGTACGGACGACGGCGCACGGCCTCGGTGAGCTGGCCGCCCTCGTCGTAGCCCACGTATCCCGGGGGCGCACCGATCAGACGCTGGACGCTGAACTTCTCCATGTACTCGGACATGTCGATACGCACGAGCGCACGCTCGTCATCGAACAGGCACTCGGCCAGCGCCTTGGCGAGCTCGGTCTTGCCCACGCCGGTGGGGCCCAGGAAGAAGAAGCTGCCGATGGGCTTGTCCGGATCGGAGAGGCCCGCACGGCTGCGACGCACGGCCGCGGCGACAGCGGAGACCGCCTCGTCCTGGCCGATGACGCGCTTGTGCAGCTCGCCCTCCAAGCCCTTCAGCTTGTCGAGCTCGCCCTGCATCATCTTGGACACGGGCACGCCGGTCCAGGCACTCACGACCTCGGCGATCTCATCAGAGGTCACCTGTTCGTTGAGGCCCTCGCCGTCCTGCTGCTTTTGTGCCTCGAGCGCAGCCTCGGAATCCTGAATCTGCTGCTGCAGACCCGGAATCACGGAGTAGCGCAGCTCGGACGCACGGCCCAAATCGCCGTTGCGCGTCGCGCGCTCCTCTTCGCTCTTGGCCTCGTCGAGCTGTCCCTTGAGCTCCTGCACGTGGTCGATGGCGTTCTTTTGGTTGAGCCAGCCGGCCTTTTGCACGTTGAGTTTTTCCTGGACCTCGGCGATTTCCTGGCGCAGGGCTTCCAGGCGCTCCTTGGAGGCGTCGTCGGTCTCCTTCATGAGCGCCTGCTCCTCGATCTGCAGCTGGGTGAGCTGACGCGTGGTGGCGTCGATCTCGACCGGCATGCTGTCGAGTTCCATGCGCAGGCGGCTTGCCGCCTCATCGACCAAATCGATGGCCTTGTCGGGCAGGAAGCGGTCGGCGATGTAGCGATCGGAGAGGTCGGCAGCTGCCACGAGCGCGCTATCGGTGATATGCACACCGTGGAAGATCTCGTACTTCTCCTTCAGACCACGCAGGATCGAAATGGTGTCCTCGACGGTAGGCTCGCTCACCATAACGGTCTGGAAACGACGGGCGAGCGCCGCGTCCTTCTCGATGTACTTGCGGTATTCGTCGAGCGTGGTCGCGCCGATCGCGTGCAGGTCGCCACGGGCGAGCGCCGGCTTGAGGATGTTGCCGGCGTCCATGGAGCCCTCGGTGGCACCCGCGCCCACGATGGTGTGGAGCTCATCGATGAACAGGATGACCTTGCCCTCGGACTTTTGCACTTCCTTGAGCACGGCCTTCAAGCGGTCCTCGAACTCGCCGCGGTACTTGGCGCCGGCGACCAGCGCGCTCATGTCGAGCTCGATAAGGTCGCGGTCGCGCAGGGTGCTCGGCACGTCGCCGGCCACGATACGCTGGGCGATGCCCTCGACGATGGCCGTCTTGCCGACGCCCGGCTCACCGATGAGCACGGGGTTGTTCTTGGTGCGACGGGACAGGACCTGGATGGTGCGGCGAATCTCATCGGTACGGCCGATGACCGGGTCGAGCTTGCCGGCGCGGGCCAGATCGCAGATGTTGCGACCGTACTGCTCCAGTGCCTCAAACTGAGTCTTGTCCTCGGCAGACGTCACGCGGTCATCGCCACGCAGCTCCTCGTAGACTTGCTCGATGCGCTCCTTGGTGACGCCGGCGTCGCGCAGCACGCGGCCCGCCTCGCCCTTGTCCTCGGCAAGCGCCATCAGCAGATGCTCAGTCACCACAAAGCTGTCGCCCATCTTGGTGGCCTTCTTCTCGGCCTTTTCGATGACGCGGACGAGCTCGTTGGACAGGCCCATCTGCTGGCCCTCGCCCGAAACCTTGGGCGCGTGGTCGATGGCATCCTGTGTGGAGCGTGCGAGCTGAGCCGGGTCGGCACCGATGCGCTCGATGATCACGGAGATATTGCGCTCGCCGGCACCGAGCAGGGCAGACAGCAGATGAATCGGCTCCACCGCGCCGGCCTGCGCATCGGCAGCCGTGCTCATGGCGGTCTGCAGCGCCTCGCGCGACGTCATTGCTAGCTTATCGATTCTCATGGAATCACCTCTCTTGGGGTGGCCGCCCTACGGGGCGGCTTCACGTTGTTCGAGAAGTATTGTTGCCAGCTTTGTACGATCTTATACACAAATCTAAGTCTCTATATATAAGATTTTCTGAGTGATTAAGAGATAGGGGCAGGCACGCTCACCCACTGCGGCCTCGTCCCCTAACTATCTCGATCTGTAACATCTATCGACCGTTTCCGGCTCCAGATGTTATAGATCGAGACGAATTGTTCAGCGGCGCCCGTTTGTCTCAATCTGTAACATCTAGTCGGCAAATAGGGCTCTATCTGTTACAAATCGAGACGAACGAAGACACCTGAGTCGAAAATCTAAATCTGTAACACCAGGCCCACTTTTAGCGGCCAAGATGTTACAAGTCGAGACAAACCAAGGACCACCACAAAGGCGCCTGTCCCCTTTGTGGTGGTCCAGAGAAGAATCAGCCCCGATTAAAAGAGGAGGCATCAAGCCCAGTCTACGTTTGGCGATCCCAAGACCCAACGAGAACGCAGCGATGGAATCGAGAACCGACAATAGCCCGTTCGCACAGATAGAGGCGGAGATTCAAGGTCAGAGTCCGGCTTAAACGGCTTAGCTATCGCACGTCACAACGTTCTCGTTGTCCTCCCTATCGTATTTATAGTGCTTACTGTGATAATAGTGAGTTTAGTGAGAATAGTATCGCTCAAGACTCGTGGACTCAATTATTGACCTCTCGCCCAGAATGAGTGGGACAAATATTCCTATTAGAGGTCAAATCGAAGCCCAATAGGGCATTTTCGCCCCGTCATTTCGACCGATCGCTTTCTTTTGAATATTGTCGTAAGCTGGTATCACTTATCTTTATGAATGCATACTGTTTGCGAGGTACCCGCCGTGAAACGCTCCACCTATATCGGCCTGCTCGTCTTAGCGTTTGCAATTACCGCAGTCGGCGTGGGCATTATCTATCTCGCATTTCTCCCTGCCTCGGCAACGCAGGCGGCGGTTGAAACCGTAAGCTACCCCATCGAAATCCTCACCGATATCATCAAACCCGATTCAATCACCGTCGATTTCGACGGTACGCCCGCAGCGCTTGGGGTCAGTAACTATCCCCGAATCGAACTTGGAGCCACGCGCTATACCCAAGATGAGCAGCTTATCGGCAAGGCAACCAGTTTACTCAAAGGCAAGACGTTTAAGCGATGGTACGGCGCCGCAATATATCGAGCCAAGAATGGCCAAATGGTTGGCGGGTATTATTCGACCCTTGAGCTCGATGCGGCAAACGGGAGCAGATTGTGCAACGTCTCATACGACCCCGGCTACGTGGACAATGAAGGACCGGGGGTCTATATCTCGGATGGCGACGTAATCTACGTCATGGAGGGCGACCAGACGGCAGTCGTCGATTTTATGGATCGGTGTACCGAAGATGCCTACGAACAAACTTGCGAGCCCGATCCGCAGACAGCGCGCAACAGTGGCTCGTCACGCACTTGGCTATTTGACGATGAAATAACCTGGACCCCATCGAAATAAGGTCCCGCCGGGCAGGCAACTTTGTGGTGGTCCCGGTCAATTATTAGCGCCCCTCAAGACCCAACGAGAACGTCGCGGTAGCCCCGGCCACACCTTTCCCTCGGGCGACCCTCGCGAAGCGCGTGAGCACGAGGGAAAGGTGTGGCCCCGGGCGGACAATTAAGTGCGTTACTCGGCAGCGGCCTTAAACTTGTTGTAGTTGATCAGGCAGCCGGCCTTGACGATGGCACGCTCCTCTGCCGTCATATCGGCAATGTAGAGCTCAATCTGCTCGACCGTGCCGTCGGCGCGCACCACGTAGGCGGCGATGTCCTTTAGGTCGCCATCGAGCGCGTCGCGTATACCCGGCACAAAGACGTAGTCGCCCACCTCAAAGTTGGGCTCGGCCTCCATCTGGAAGGGCACCATGCCCCAATTCATCACGTTGGAGCGATAGCGCTTAGTGGCGTACTCGTGGACGATGTTGGCCAGACCGCCAATCACGCGCTGGCAGCTCGCGGCCTGCTCGCGGGCAGAACCGTCACCGGGCTTTTTGGCATAGAGCATGGAGCCGTACTCGGTCGCCTTGGCGTCTGCCGCGACGCCCGCACCGGCCAGCGCCTCAAACACGCTGGCAAGCTCGGCATCGATTGCCGCCAGGTCGCCTGCGGCCTCACCGGCCACGCGGCGCTTCTCCACGGCGTCGACCTCCTTGGAACGACCCACGTAGGCCGGATCGCGACGGCTGAGCGTAAACTCGGCCAGACCCAGCGGGTTGGAGCGGAAGGAACTCGTCTCGCCCGAAGGAATAAGCTCGTCGGTCGTGGTGACCGGGTCCATGATCTTGGAGCACACCTTAAGCAGGATGTCGTCGCCGAGGGGCTCCATCGCGGGCCACGGCTTGATGTTGGGACCCTCGACCAGCTCGTCGGCAGGCTCCGCCTTGCCAAAGCCCCAGTACACGCGCTTCTTGTACGGCGCATCGTCAAAGGTGTACTCGCAGGCCTCGTCCCAAGTCTCCTCGGGCAGGTCGGTCGCCGGCGTCAGGATGCCGCCGTTGGCAGCCGTCGCCGCAATGGAGCGGGCGTCCATCAGGGCCACGGCGCTCAGCTGGCCATTACCCGGCTTGGAACCCTCGCGGTTGGGGAAGTTGCGCGTGGTGTGGCGGATCGAAAGGCCGTTGTTGGCGGGCGTGTCGCCGGCACCGAAGCACGGGCCGCAGAACGCCGTGCGCACGATCGCACCGGCCTCCATAAGGTCGTAGATGTAGCCACGGCGCGTGAGCTCGAGCGCCACGGGCTGGCTTGTGGGATAGACCGACAGCGAAAACTCGCCGCAGCCGGTGTTGGCGCCCTTGAGCACGCGGGCAGCCTGGACCACGGAGTCGTAGTTGCCGCCCGAGCAGCCGGCGATAACGCCCTGCTGCACGTGCAGCTTGCCGTCGACGATCTTGTCGAGCAGGCTAAAGTGTGTCTTGCCCTCGCCGATCTTGGCGGCCTCGAGCTCCACCTCGTGCAGGATGTCCTCGAGGTTCTCGTTGAGCTCGTCGATCTCAAAGCCATTGGAAGGATGGAACGGCAGCGCGATCATGGGCTTAATGCTCGACAGGTCGACCTCGACGCAACCGTCGTAGTAGGCAACATCGGCGGGCTTGAGCTCGCGGTAGTCGTCGCCGCGGCCGTGCATGGTCAAAAACGCGTGTGTGTCCTCGTCAGTTGCCCAAATGGAGGAAAGGCAGGTGGTCTCGGTAGTCATGACGTCGACGCCGTTGCGGTAGTCGGTCGTCATACTCGCGATGCCGGGGCCCACAAACTCCATGACCTTGTTCTTGACGTAGCCCTTGGCAAAGACGGCGCGGATGATGGCGAGCGCCACATCGTGCGGACCGACGCCGGGGCGTGGGGCGCCCGTGAGGTAGATGGCGACGACGCCGGGATAGGCAACGTCGTAGGTGTCGCGCAGCAGCTGTTTGGCCAACTCGCCGCCGCCCTCGCCCACGGCCATGGTGCCCAGGGCGCCGTAGCGGGTGTGCGAGTCGGAACCCAAGATCATCTTGCCGCAACCGGCGAAGTTCTCACGCATAAAGGAGTGGATGACGGCGATGTGCGGCGGGACGAAAATGCCGCCGTACTTCTTGGCCGCGGAAAGGCCAAAGACGTGGTCGTCCTCGTTGATGGTGCCGCCCACGGCGCACAGCGAGTTATGGCAGTTGGTGAGCACGTAAGGCAGCGGGAACTGCTCCATGCCCGAGGCGCGCGCCGTCTGGATGATGCCGACAAAGGTGATGTCATGGCTCGCCATGGCATCGAAGCGAATCTTGAGCGCCTCGGGGTCGCCGGACGTGTTGTGTGCCTGGAGGATCGAATACGCGATGGTGCCACGCTTGGCATCCTCGGGCGTCTGCGTAATACCGCGCTCGGCGGCCTCGGCCGCAGGCACAACCTCGCTGCCGCCGCGCAGGTAGATGCCGTCCTCGTACAGCTTGACCATACTGTCTCCCACTCTGCCCAAAAGATTTGGGCGCATAGCATACATTCGTTCAATATCGTGCCACAGAACGGTTGCGAGTGGGTTACGAATCTACACGTTCACTTTATCTCAGTAAAGTAAAGGACGAGCACCTTGCATCACTCTTCTGACAAGGAGTGTCCCAAAGTGCCGGCACAAAAGGAACGTCCCCAAGTGCCAAACTACCCTACTCCGGCAACGCCGCAGGTAGAGGACGGACAGCGAGCGACGTCCAGAGCGAACAAGTTGGCATGAAAAAGGCGAGGCATTGACCTTCTGGTCATGCCTCGCCTTTTGAATGACAAATTGTCGCTCTGGACGTCGCGCAGCGTCGAGCCGTTACGCCGTTCGGCAGAACGGCGTAACCTAGAGATCCCCTCCGGCGCCCAAAAGCTTGCGCATGACTTGCTCGGGGTTAACTGAGCCGTCGCGCGGGGCCAGGGCGGTGATCTTCTTCTGCATCTTGTACTCGTGCAGCTCGTCCTCGAGCTGGCGCACGCGGGCGCGGAGCTTTTCGTTCTCGCGCTCGCGCTCCTCGGCACGCTCCTTCATATCGAGGATGCGCACCACGCCGGCAAGGTTGATGCCCTCGTCGGTCAGCTGGTTGATGAGCTCCAGGCGCTCGATATCGGCATGCGAATACAGGCGCGTGTTGCCGCCCGAGCGCTGGGGGTTCACCAGGCCCTTGGATTCGTAGACGCGCAGAGTCTGCGGATGCATGCCGGTCAGCTCGGCCGCCACGCTGATCATGTACAGCGGTTTGTTCCTATTGTCCTCGGCCATGCTACCTGACCCCTTTCCGTCTCGTTATCGTCCATCATAAGCCCGCGGGCGCGGGTGTGCGCCACGACCGCCCTAGTACGTCGCCTTGTAACGGTTGACCTTCTCGCGATAATCGCGCGTGTCGGCCTCGCGCAGCTTGGTCATAGCATCGCGCTCGTCATCGGACAGGTTCGTGGGGACCTGTACCTTGATTTCGACGAGCAGCGCGCCTGTGCGGCCACGGTGCTTAACGTCGGGCGCACCCATCTCCTTAAAGCGGAACTTCTTGCCCGTCTGGGTGCCAGCGGGCACCTTCAGACGAACCGTCGCCCCGCCGGGCGTCGGCACGTCCACCGTGCAGCCGAGCGCCGCCTCGTAGACCGAGATCGGCACCTCCATGGTCACATCGGCACCCTTGCGCTTAAACAGCGGGTGCTCCTCCACATGCGTGGTCACGACCAGGTCGCCGCGCTCGCCGCCGGCAACGCCATACTCGCCGCGACGCTTGTAGCGTAGCTTGCCGCCGTCGACCGCGCCCGCGGGCACCGAGACCGTAATGGTCTGCTGCTCGCCTGTCGAGGGAATGCGATAGGTGACCTTGTGCGTCACGCCGCGAAACGCGTCCTCGGCCGTCACATCGACGGTCAGCGACAGGTCGCCGCCCTTGCGAGCACGGCTGCGACCCGCGCCGGCACCGGCAGCGCCCGCAGCCCCGGCAAAGCCCGAGCCCCAATCGCTGCCCCAGGCGCCGTTGCCGCTAAAGATGCTGTCGAAGATGTCGCCCCAGCCGCTGGCACCCGCGCCGGCACCGTAGCCGCCGCCATACGCGCCGCCCGCGCCCGGCATGCCGCCAAACATGAGCATCTGGTCGTACTCTTTGCGCTTCTTCTCGTCCGAAAGCGTCTCGTAGGCCTCGCTGATCTCCTTGAACTTGGCCTCGTCGCCGCCGGCATCGGGGTGATATTTTTGCGCGAGCTTGCGAAACGCGCTCTTGATCTCTTTGTCGGAGGCGCTCTTGGATACGCCCAGGATGTCATAGAAGGTTTTGCCTGCAGCCATCGTAGCTCCTCTCCTGTTTCATCCGCCGCCCAGCGGGCGGCGGCTCATGCTTTCATATGGCACTAGGCCAGAAAGGGCCCCGGGTGTTGCCCCGGGGCCCTTCTCAATTACTCCTCGGTGCTCTCGGCCGTATCGGCCGCAGCATCCTCGGGCGCCGCTCCGGGCTCCGGTGCGGGGCGTTTCTCGCCGCCGTAGGTCACCGTCACCATCGCGGAACGCAGGATGCGATCCGCCATGCGGTAGCCCTTCTGGTACACGTCGTTGACGGTCTCATCGTACTGCGACGCGTCCTCGACGCGACCCACAGCCTGGTGCTCGAGCGGATCGAACGCCTCGCCCTTGGGGTCGATGGGCTCAACGCCCTCATGCGCAAACACGTCGAGCAGCTTGGCATGTACCGCGTCAACGCCATCGACGAACTGCTTAAAGTCGTCGGAAAGCTCTTGGCTGCGGGCATGGTCGATTGCGCGCTCGATATCGTCGATCACCGGCAACAGCGCGGTGACGAGCTTCTCGGTCGCGCGCTCGCGCTCGGCGATGCGCTCGTTGGCGGTGCGGCGACGGAAGTTCTCCCAGTCGGCCTGCAGACGGGCGGTGCGCTCGGTGGCGTCCTTTGCCTTGTCCTCGGCGGCCTTCTGAGCCTCTGCCGCAGCATCGAGCTCATTGCGCACGTCGGCAAGCTCTTTCTGAGCCTGCTCGAACTTGAGCTTAAAGTCGTTGTCGGCGGCTTCCTCACCGGCGCGGATAGCAGCTTCCACCATCTCGTCCTCGGTCATCGTCGCCTCCTTGTTGGAATCCTCTACCTGGTTCTCGGCAGCCTCGGCGGCCTCGGCCTCGTTGGCCTCGGTATCGTCTGCGGCCTCTACGGGAATCTTCACGTCCTTCTCCTCAGAGTCAACGGGGGCGGCGCCAGCGGCAGCCGCCTCCGTGCGAGCTTTACGAGCGGACATGATTACTTGTCCTCGTCGTCCACAACCTCGTAGTCGGCGTCGACGACGTCATCGTCGGCAGGCTGGGCGCCGGCGGCACCGTCGGTCTGCTGCTGAGCGTCGGCGTAGACAACCTGAGCCAGCTCGTAGGCCACAGACTGCAGGGACTCGCCGGCGGCCTTGATGGCCTCGACGTCAGAGCCCTCGAGCGCCTTCTTGGCGTCGGCGATAGCGGCCTCGGCCTTGGACTTCACGTCGGCGGAAACCTTGTCGCCCAGCTCGTTGAGGGTCTGCTCGGTGGAGTAGCACAGGCTGTCGGTCTGGTTGCGGACCTCGACCTCTTCCTTCTGCTTCTTGTCCTCCTCGGCATGAGCCTCGGCGTCCTTGACCATGCGATCGACTTCGTCGTCGGAAAGCGCGGTGGAGCCGGAGATGGTGATCTGCTGCTCCTTGCCGGTGCCCTTGTCCTTAGCGGAGACCTTGACGATGCCGTTGGCGTCGATGTCGAAGGTAACCTCGATCTGCGGCACGCCGCGGCGGGCAGCCGGGATGCCGGTCAGCTGGAACTTACCGAGCGACTTGTTGTCGCGGGCAAGCTCGCGCTCGCCCTGGAGCACGTTGATCTCGACGCTGGTCTGGTTGTCGGCAGCGGTGGAGTAGACCTCGGTCTTGGAGGTCGGGATCGTGGTGTTGCGGTCAATCATCTTGGTCATGATGCCGCCCATGGTCTCGACGCCCAGCGACAGCGGGGTAACGTCGAGCAGCAGGATGCCCTCGACGTCGCCGGTGAGCACGCCGCCCTGAACGGCAGCGCCGTCGGCAACGACCTCGTCGGGGTTCACGGACATGTTGGGCTGCTTGCCGGTCATGGTCTTGACGAGCTCCTGGACAGCGGGCATACGGGTGGAGCCGCCGACGAGGATGACCTCGGTCAGATCGGAGAGCTTAAGCTTGGCGTCGCGCAGGGCGTTGGTGACAGGCTGCTTGCAGCGCTCGAGCAGGTCGCGGGTGATCTTCTCGAACTCGGCGCGGGTCAGCGTGTAGTTGAGGTGCAGCGGGCCGGACTGGTTCATGGTAATGAACGGCAGGTTGATGGTGGTCTGCTGGGCGGCGGAGAGCTCCTTCTTGGCGTTCTCGGCGGCCTCCTTCAGACGCTGCAGGGCCATGGGGTCCTGACGCAGGTCGACACCGTTCTCCTGCTGGAACTTATCGGCCATCCAATCGATGACGCGCTGATCCCAGTCGTCGCCGCCCAGGTGGTTGTCGCCCGAGGTGGACAGAACCTCAAACACGCCGTCGGCGAGGTCGAGGATGGAGACGTCAAAGGTGCCGCCACCCAGGTCGAAGACCAGGATGCGCTGGTCGGTGCCCTGCTTGTCCAGGCCATAGGCCAGAGCAGCAGCGGTCGGCTCGTTGACGATACGCTTGACGTTGAGGCCGGCGATCTTACCGGCGTCTTTGGTGGCCTGACGCTGGGCGTCGTTGAAGTAGGCCGGGACGGTGATGACGGCGTCGGTGACGGTCTCGCCCAGATACTTCTCGGCGTCGGCCTTCATCTTTGCGAGCGTCATGGCGCTCACCTGCTCGGCGGTGTAATCCTTGCCCTCGATGTCGACGACGGCACGGCCACCCTGACCCTCCTTGACCTCATACGGCACGGTCTTGATCTCGGAGGTGCACTCGGAGTACTTGCGGCCCATGAAGCGCTTGATGGAGAACACGGTGTTCTTGGGGTTGGTGACAGCCTGGTTCTTAGCGGCCTTACCCACGACGCGGTCGCCGTCGGCACGGAAGCCCACGACGGACGGGGTGGTGCGGTCGCCCTCGGCGTTCACGATAATGGTCGGAGAACCGCCCTCGAGAACGGCCATTGCGGAGTTAGTAGTACCAAGGTCGATACCAAGAATCTTGCCCATTAGAAATTCCCTCTCTCTTGTGCGTTTGCACCGACTCGGCGGTCTGCCGCGCGGTGTTTCGGCTTGTCTTTCAGGATGTAGTGTATCCCCTTATGGGCCGGAATATACAAAATCTAAGTCAATTCATATAAGATTTCTTATTGCCAAGAGTTTAGGTTCTTAAATGCGCAGGTAGATGCGCTGTTTGAGTTCTAGGCAAATCTATCGAGATCTATGTAGAGATGGCTGAGGCTTGGGTCCGAGGGTGCCTGGGGCTGCCTTGCGGAAAGCTCGTCCCGTTTTGAGCGTGGATTCCGGGCCGCGGTTTCCGTCTGAAGGCTCAACCGGAAACCGCATCCCGTTTTGAGAGCTGATACCGGGTCGCAGTTTCCGCTAGCGGGCCCAACCGGAAACTGCGACCCGGTTTTCGACCAAATAACGGGATGCCCTTTCCGCAGGCGCGCTCAATAGCTCAATATTTCAAGTCACCTTTAGCTAACATTTGCGCAGCTCAACGGCCCCACCTGCGCATTTTTTAGTAAACCTTGGCATACTCGGCGAACGGTATGAAGATGCCGGTCAGAGGGTATTGCAAACGGTCGCTCCCGTGGTATGTTTTTGCCCGAATCAAACCGGCGCGCATCGCCTGTAGCGTCGGTCAACAGAGAGGAAACTACCATGGCTCATCCCGTAATTGATGCCGACGAGTGCATCGCTTGTGGCGTTTGCGTCGACTCCTGCCCCGCTGGCGTTCTGGAGCTCCAGGACGTCGCTACCGTCGCTGACGAGGACTCCTGCGTCGCCTGTGGCGCTTGCCAGGACGCTTGCCCCGCTGGCGCGATCACCGAGATCGTCGAGGAGTAACAACTCCCCCACTTGCACACTCAAAAGTACACCGTGCACAAAAAAGGAGGCCTCCGCATCGCCGCGGAGGCCTCCTTTTGCATTCGTCGTTACTAGGACAGATCGTCTTCGTAGGGCATTAGGTCCGCCAAGTAGCCTTTCTCCTTGAGCATCGCCTCGATCTCGTCGAGGGTTTGCTCGTCCTCCGCCGCGATGCGATGGAAGTGATAGCCGCTCGTCACCGTTAGTAGCGGGAAACTCTTGCCGCTCTCGATATCGTGCAGGTAGCGCTCAACATCGCGACGATTGCGGATGTCCAGGTCGGCCGTGATCTTGCCGTACACACGATGGTTGACGATCACGTTAAGCACGGCGCCACCCGCGTCGACGATACTCGTAAGTTCGTCGCCCGCCTGCTCCACGCTGTGGCGCACCTTAACAAGACGCGTGGGCACGGCGGGGCTGCTGGGGGCCTCCTGCAGCACATAACCACGGTTGGTCGCCACGATATCGTGCCCATCGGCACGCAGCAGGGCGATGTCCTGCACCACGACCTGGCGGCTCACACCCACCTCGCGGGCAAGTGCGCTGCCGGAGACGGGGCCCTTGGCTCGCTCGAGCACGCCCATGATGGCACGGCGACGCTCGCGGGCGTCCATTATTTACCGTCCAGCAGACGCAGGTGCTTAAGCGAGAGGTCGAGAATCGGCGCAGAGTGCGTCAACGCCCCCGAGCTAATGTAGTCGACGCCCAGATCAGCCAGGGAGCGAATATTGTCGGCGTCCACGTTGCCCGAGCACTCGGTCTTGGCGCGACCGGCGATAAGCTCTATGGCGGCGGCCATGTCGTCATGGGTCATGTTGTCGAACATGATGATATCGGCGCCGGCCTCCACGGCCTCGCGTACCATGTCCAGGTTCTCGCACTCAATCTCGACCGTCGCGGTAAACGATGCATGGGCGCGCGCCATCTCGATCGCACGCGTCACGCCACCGGCGGCATCGATGTGGTTGTCCTTGAGCATGACGGCCGTCGACAGGTTGTAACGGTGGTTGCTGCCGCCGCCGATCTCGACCGCGGCCTTCTCGAAGACGCGCATGCCCGGCGTGGTCTTGCGCGTGTCGACGAGCACGGTCTTGGTTCCCTCGAGCGCCGCGGCCATGCTGTGCGTGTAGGTAGCGATGCCGCTCATGCGCTGCAGGTAGTTGAGCGCCACGCGCTCGCCCGAAAGCAACACGCGCGCATCGCCGCGCACCTGACCCACATGGTCGCCGGCGTGCACCTCGTCGCCATCGGCAACGTCGAGCAGCACCGAGCTCTGCGAATCCAGCAGCTCAAAGGTGCGGGCGAACACATCCAGGCCCGCGATGATGCCATCGGCCTTGGCGATAAGCTCCACCGTGGCGGGACGCGCCGTGGGGCACACGCTCGCCGTGCTCACGTCCTCAAACGTAATGTCCTCGCGCAGAGCCTGCAGAATCAGATCATCGACGACGAGCTTCATGGTAATGGGATTCATGGTCTACTCCTCCACGGCCTGCGTGCCGGCGGCACGGGCCAAATCATCGATTGCCAGGGTGTCGGCACTCAGGGCGCGATGACGGCCATCGAGCGCGGGATCGCCTGCCTGCTCCACGGCCAGTGACTCGCCGGTACGCATATACCACGCGGCGCGACGACCCCAGACCAGCGCCTCGAGCAGGCTGTTGGAAGCCAGGCGATTCTTGCCGTGAACGCCGTTGCAGGCCGTCTCGCCGGCGGCGTAGAGCTCGGGCATCGAGGTGCGGCCGTCCTTGTCGACCCACACGCCGCCCATAAAGTAGTGCTGCGTGGGCGTAACGGGGATGGGCTCGTCCAAGATGTCGCGGCCGTCCTCCAGGCAGCGCGCGCGGATATTGGCAAAGTGCCCGGTCACCACGTCGCGCTCGACGGGGGCAAAGCTCAGCCACTCGTGCTCGGTGCCGTCCTGCTTCATCTGCTCGCGAATAGCGGCGGCGACCACATCGCGCGGCTGAAGCTCGTCGGTAAAGCGCTCGCCGGCGGCGTTGAGCAAAATCGCGCCCTCGCCGCGGCAGCTCTCGCTGATCAGGAACGTGCGACCCGGCTGCGGCGAGAACAGACCCGTGGGATGGATCTGCACGTAGTCCAGGTGCTCCATCTTAATGCCATGCTCCTGAGCGATGTAGCAGGCATCGCCCGTGAGCTGCGGGTAGTTGGTCGAATGGTCGTATACGCCGCCGATACCGCCCGTCGCCCACAGCGTGTGGCGGGCATGGATCTTAAACGGCTCGCCGACATGCACGCCCTCGGCGGCGTTTGCCAGCTCGTCGGCGGGACGAACCGAGTTGTCCTCGTCCACGGGAACGGCGACGACGCCGGTGCACACCGTGGCGCCGTCACGCTCGCCCGTCAGGATGTCGGTCATGGCCACGTGCTCCAAAATCTGCACGTTATCCAGCTTGCGAACGGCCTGGAGCAGCTTAGTCGTGATCTCCTTGCCCGTAATGTCGGCATGGAAGGCAATGCGCGGACGGCTGTGCGCGCCCTCGCGGGTAAAGTCGAGGCTGCCGTCGGCCTTGCGCTCAAAATCCACGCCCATCGCTAGCAGGTCGTTGATGACCGAGCGGCTCGAGCGGATCATGATGTCGACGCTCTCGCGGCGGTTCTCGTAGTGGCCGGCGTGCATGGTGTCCTCAAAGAAGGCATCGTAGTCCGAGCCTTCGGGCAGCACGCAAATGCCGCCCTGCGCGAGCATCGAATCGCACTCGTCGACCGCGCCCTTGGAGAGCATAATCACGCGCGTGCTCGTCGGCAGATTGAGGGCCGCATACAGGCCCGCCACGCCGCAGCCGGCAACGACGACGTCGCACTCCATGTCGGGGTATTGTTTGGTTTCCACAGGAATCCTCTCCCTTGTAATGTGGCATAAGGGGCCGTCCCTCATGCCACATTGTTCTAGCGTGCTGCGTACTCGAGCATACGGTCGAGCGTGAGCTTGGCCTGGTCGGCAGCCTCGTCCGACACGCCAATCTGCACCTCGCCCTCGCCCGTCTCCAGGCAGCGCACGAGCTTTTCGAGCGTGATGAGGTCCATGTTGACGCAGGTGGGCTGCACCGCGGGGAAATAGAACTTCTTGCCGGTGCCCTGGCAGCGGCGCTCGAGCTCGTAGAGCACGCCGCGGACCGTCACGATAATGAACTCGCTCGCGTCGGACTCCTCGGCATACTTGATGATGCCGGCGGTGGAGCCGATGTAGTCGGCCTCGGCCAGAACGTCGGCCTTGCACTCAGGATGCGCCAGCACGAGCGCGTCGGGGTGGGCCTCCGTCGCGTCGACGATCTGCTCGACGGTGATGATGTGATGGCGTGGGCAGTAGCCGTTGTTGAGGATGACGTGCTTTTGCGGCACCTGCTCGGCTACGAAGCGTCCCAGGTTTTGGTCGGGAATGAACAGGATATGCTGCTGCGGCAGCTCGGACACGATCTTAACGGCGTTGGAACTGGTGACGCACACGTCGCTCCAGCTCTTGATCTCGACCGTGGAGTTGACGTAGCACACCACGGCCAGGTCGTCACCGTACTCGGCGCGCGCCGCGTCAACCGTCTCGCGCTTGACCATGTGCGCCATGGGACAGTCTGCGCCCGGCTCGGGCAGCAGCACGGTCTTAGTGGGATTGAGCAGCTTGGCGCTCTCGCCCATAAACTCCACGCCGCACAACACGATGGTCTGCTGCGGCAGGCTCTTGGCGAGCTTTGCCAGGTAGAAGCTATCGCCGACGTAATCGGCAACGGCTTGGACCTCGGGCGCCACGTAATAGTGCGCCAGGATCACCGCGTCACGTTGGGTTTTTAGTTGCTGAATGGCCTCGACGAGCTCTGCGGGCACCAGTGCCGCACGCTCCGTTGCCGTCGTTGCCGATGCCAAGCCGGCCGCGATATCGCGTGCAAGCTCCGACGCATCCATGTTCGCGCTCTGTGCCATCAAGGCCCCTCTCTTTTGGCGAATCTTGGGGCTTTAGTATGACACCTAGGTTTACAGCTGACAAGACAGCTGTAAACCTAGGTGTAAAGTTGAAATAAAGATTCAATCATGTGGCAGGTCCATATTCGAACTGGCAAGCTGAGGATAGCTGAGCTCTCGATGGCGCAGGAGGCATCTTTCGCCACCGCAATACCGCTTGGCGCGAGTTGCACGCCGTGGGGCGCAAACGGTCCGCACCCCCGCAAGCGGCGCGTACCCGATGTGGCAAAATCGAACTACTTAAGGGGGCCGAATGCTCAAGATTATTGCCTGCGACGATGATGTCGCTTTTCTAGATAGACTGCACCGGATGATCGACCGTTGGTCGACCGAGACGGGCACGGCGGTCGATGTTGCGCTCGTCACACGCGGCGAGGACCTGCTGGCCCGCCATGCCGCATCGCGCGCCGACATCATTCTGCTCGACATGATCATGCCGCTCGTCAACGGCGTGGACACCGCACGCGAACTGCGCCAGGCCGACACCGCCGTGCGCCTGGTGTTCCTCACCTCGTCGCCCGAGTTCGCACTGGAATCCTACGAGGTCCGCGCCTTCGACTATCTGCTCAAGCCCGTGACTTACGAACGCCTGGCGCAGTTACTCGACGAGCTTTCGAGCATGCGCCCGGCGGCAACCGACGAGCTCGTGATCAAAACTTCCTTTGGCTACCACGCCCTGCGCCTGTCCGACATCGAATATGCCGAGGCGCGCAACAAGCACGTGGTCTTCCACCTGCGCGACGGACGCGATATCGAGGCACTCGAGTCGTTCCGCAGCGTCGAGGACCGCTTGGAGCAAAACGCAGTCTTCTTTAAATGCCACCGCAGCTACCAGGTCAACCTGCGCAATATCGATCACTTTGACCGCACGGACATCGTCATGCGCTCGGGCGCGTGCATCCCGCTTTCGCGCAGTTGCAAGCAGGGATTCCAAGACGCCTACTTTGCGGTGCGCTTTGAGGGTGGGAGACACTGATGGTCTCCTCGGTCGAAATGGTCCTTTGGGCAATCCACCACGCCACGACGCTGCTCTTTGGCGTCTTTGCCTCGGCGGCGCTGTGCGGTGTCGAGATCAACCGGCGTCATGCGCTTGAACTGGTGTTGGTCGGCATCGTGACCGGCGCTGCCTTTTCGATCGCCAATGTCGTTGGCGGCGAACTATTTGCCCGACAGGTTTATCCACTTGCCGTGCACCTGCCGCTTATCGTCTACCTGTGTGCGCGCTACCGCCTGAGCCCGCTGCTTGCCGCGCTCGGCATTACGAGTGCTTATCTGAGCTGCCAGTTCAGCAATTGGATGGGCATCGCCGCCTTTGCCGCAACCGATTCGCAGATCGCGTACTATCTGGCGCGCATCGCGACCACACTCGCCGTCTTTGCCGTCCTGTTGCATTGGGCCGGCGACATCGGTCCACGCTTGGCGATTAAAAGCACCACCGAGCTGGGCATCCTTTTAATCCTGCCGCTCGTCTATTACGTCTTTGACTATGCCACCAACGTCTACACCACGCTGTTCCACTCGGGCTCGGTGGTAACGGTTGAGTTTTTGGCATTTGCGCTCTGTGCCTTCTATCTTATGTTTCTTGCCGTTTACCTGCGCGAATACGAAGAAAAGGAAACCGCCGAGCGAGAGCGCTGGATGCTCGAAACCCGCGACAGCGCCGCCATCAAAGAGCTCGAGGATTGGCGTCAATCTGGGCGCGAGCTGTCGATTCTTCGCCACGATATGCGCCACTTCCTACGCGGCCTGGCCGCTTTAATTGAGGAGGGCCACACCGACGAGGCGCTCAAACGCATCGATGAACTCTGCGAAGCCGGCGATCGCACCGCCGTACGCCGCTTCTGCGCCAACGAGACCGTAAACATCGCGCTTTCGTCATTTAACTCGGATATCAATAGAAACGGCATTACCGCCAACCTGCGCGCCGCCGTACCCGAAACCATCCACGTAGGTGACGCCGACCTGTTTAGCGTGCTCTCAAATGCCTTGGAAAACGCTATCACCGCCGCGAGCGCCGCGCCCCAGGGAAAGCGATTCGTCGACTTTGACCTGCGATTAGAGGACGGCCAGCTGCTGCTGTTAGTTTCCAACACGTTTGACCGCGCGCCGCGCATGGTCGACGGCATGCCCGTGACCCGGCATGCGGGCCACGGCTTTGGCACCAAGAGCATCAAACTTGCCGTGGAGCGCATGAACGGCAACTGTCAGTTCCGCATTAACGGCGATCGGTTTGAGCTGCGCGCTGTGATGTAGAAGTGCGGCGCCGATCTCGCGGCGTGTCTTGCCCGCCAGGCAATCGCTCACCGGCGCCAATCCGCTACAGCGGAGCGGCCGCCGGGGTCAGCTGCTTGATGTAGGCCCACATGCGCTGCTTGGCCGCTTTGTCGGTCAGCGCCGCCTCAAAGCCATCGAGCGCGAGCACGCGGCGGCCCTGCACATGGGCGACCAGGCCGGGCTTGAGCATGGCGGTGTCGAAGTCATCGATCGCCACGAGCATATCGGCGTAGGTCTCGCGCATGGCGTCAGCCGCGTTGTTGTCGAGCAGCAGCACCGCCTCGGGGTCCAAAGCCTCAAGCGCCTCACGGAACAGCTCGCACGGCAGAGTCTCGCCCACCGCGACCGTCCCATCACCCACGCCGGCGACGCTTGCCAGCACGCAAAAATCCTCGGGCGCGTAGCCGATGGCCCCAAGCGCCTTGCGCAACGCCGCGCCATCCGGGCCGGCGGCAAGCTCGCCACCCGAACGCTCGGCCTCGTCCAGATCGCCTTTGACCAGCACGATCGGCGAGCACGCGTTGCCCGCGATACGCACGCCACGACCCGCGAGCGATGCGAGCTCCTGCTCGGTCGCCTGGGCGATGGCTTCTTTTTTCTGGCTTTGTGACGTGGGCATGCGCTCTCCAATCGTTTGCGTGCCCACCATTATATAAAAGAGCCGCCCGCGAGTGGTTGCTTTGCGGGCGGCTGGGTATAAGCACGGTCGTACTGAGTTTTACGCGGCCGAGCCGCGTCGCATTATGGAGGTCACCATGGCTGACATTAATCAGATTACCCCCGAGAACTTCGATTCCATCGTTAACGACAGCCTGCCCGTGCTGGTCGATTTTTGGGCACCGTGGTGCGGGCCCTGTCGATCCCTCTCGCCCATCGTTGACGAGGTTGCCGATGAGCTGGCGGGCAAGCTTGCCGTTGCCAAATGCAACGTCGACGACAACCAGGACCTGGCCATGAAGTATGGCGTCATGAGCATCCCCACGCTGATTGTGTTTAAGAACGGCGAGGAGATTGACCGCTCAGTTGGCGCTCTGCCCAAGGCGAGGCTGCAGGCGCTGCTGGAAAAGCATCTGTAATACGCTTGTTACTTACCCGCCGTCTATGAGCGCTTTTGCACCGCTCGCCGGACTTCTGGATGCACCGAGTGCAACCACGGATAGTATGGTAGTCACAAACAGCCCCCAGTGAACGGGTGCGGGTCGCACAGACTCGTACCCGTTTTCTTATGCAGCTGTGCGCAGAGCGGGCGTAGTAAAATCTGAACCACTGAACTGCCCCATACAAAAGGAGATTTCCCATGCATGATGTTGGAATGAACATGAGCCAGCTTGCCATGAGCGTCAAACAGGTCGACGACACCATCGAGCTCGCTCATGAGTGGAGCCATCAGTTGCTGCATGCGACCGAGAATTTTGACATGGAGCGCATCGGCGCCAAGCTCGAGGCCGCCATGGCCGCGCTGCACGAGGCGCATGACGCGCTCGAGGGCTACGAGGAAGCCATCGAGGCCGACCACAACTCCGTCGGCTCCGTGAAGCTGGTGTAAGGTGGCCGAACACGAGCACAGCTGCGGGTACGAGCACGAGCATCCGCACGGGGCGGACGGTGACGCGGGCTGCCACTGTAGTGGTTCCGGCTCCGAGCTGGTCCGTTTTTCGGTTACCGCACCCGACGACCTGCTGCGCCGTTTTGACGAGCAGATCGCACGCCGCGGCGACGTGGCCAACCGATCCGAGGCCGTGCGCGACCTGATTCGCGCCTCGATCGCCAAGGAGCAGATGCGCACGCCCGATGAGCACGTTATCGGGTCGCTCACCATGATCTACGACCATCACACCGGCGATCTGACGCGCCGCCTGGACGAAGTGCAGCACGACTACACCGACGAGATCGTATCGACCATGCACGTGCATCTGGATCACCACAACTGTTTGGAGATTCTGGCGCTCAAGGGTCGCGGCGAGCGCGTCTACGAACTAGCCGACCGCCTGCTGGGCCTGCGCGGCGTTAAGCACGGCGAGCTCACCTGCGCCGCCACCAAGCAGAGCCTGGGGCTATAGCGGGATTTCCCGCAGCGCACCTGCCAAAAAGGGACAGGTTTGTTTTGGCAGGTTTAGAAGTTTTACCTACCAAAATAAACCTGTCCCTTTTTGGTCGGTTTTGATGAGGGGTGTCGCATGCGGCATGCGCATATTCATGTGACGGGCATTGTGCAGGGCGTTGGCATGCGACCGTTTGTGTATCGCGAGGCCATGGCACATGGCATTTGTGGATGGGTGCTCAATGCGGGCGACGGCGTGCATATCGAGGCGCACGCTCCGGCCGATGCGCTCGATGCTTTTGTTGCCGCGCTTTCTGAGCATGCGCCTGCGGCAGCCCGCGTAGAGCATGTCGAGGTTGTGGACTTGGCAGCCAACGGTTGGGATGCCGCCAACGAACAGGGCTTTCGCATCGTAGCATCGCAGGACCAGACCGCGCACACGACGCTCGTCTCGCCCGATATCGCCACCTGCAACGATTGCTTGCGCGAATTGTTCGATCCCGCCGACCGACGCTATCACTACCCCTTTATCAACTGCACTAACTGCGGCCCACGCTTTACCATCATCCGATCGCTGCCTTATGACCGAGCGGCCACGTCGATGGATTGTTTTCCCATGTGTCCCAAGTGCGCTGCGGAGTATGTCGACCCACTCGACCGGCGTTTTCACGCGCAGCCCGATGCCTGCTTTGATTGCGGGCCGCATATTACGTGGCGCGAGGCTGTAAACGGCAATGCGTGCGGGAATTCGTCCGCGACACCGGCCGTCGGCACCACACGCGAGGCCAGCGACGCTATCATCGAGCGCTGCGTTGAGCTGCTGGCCAGCGGTGGCATCGTCGCCATCAAGGGCCTGGGCGGATTCCATCTAGCCTGTGACGCTGCCAACGAGCAGGCGGTGGCCGAGTTGCGCCGTCGCAAACGCCGCAGCAACAAACCACTTGCCGTCATGGTACGTAGTCTTGCTGATACCGAGCGCCTGTGTCATATCGATGATGCTGAACGCGATCTGCTCGCTGGCAGTATCCGCCCCATCGTGCTGCTGCGCCGGCGCACTGTTAGCGAGGACAACGACGGTTCCCCCGACATCCTCGCCCTCGCGCCATCTGTCGCGCACGACCTGCCCGAGCTCGGCGTCATGCTCCCCTATACGCCGCTTCAACATCTGTTGCTTGCCGCGGCAGAAGTCTGCGGTATGCACGCGCTCGTCATGACCAGCGGAAACCTGAGCGAAGAACCCATCGAGACCGACGACGACCTTGCCTGGGAACACCTCGTTGCCGCCGGCATCGCCGACGCGTTGCTCGGTAACGACCGCGCGATTCTCTCGCGCTATGACGATTCCGTGGTGCGCGTGGTCGACGGCGCCGTTATGCCCGTGCGCCGCGCTCGGGGATATGCACCCCAGCCGCTGCCGTTGCCGGCGCTCGACGGCGCTCCGTCCTGCGTGCTCGCCTGCGGGCCACAACAAAAGGCCACGATTGCGCTCACACGTGAAGGGACGAACGGCGAGGCGCCCTGTTTTGTGTCGCAGCATATCGGCGATGTTGAAAACGGCGGGACCTTCGATGCCTGGAACGCCGCGCGCACGCGCTTGGAAGATCTCTTTGATTTGGCGCCCGCCGCCTTGGCCTGCGATGTACACCCCAGCTATCTATCGGGCCAGTGGGCGCGCGAGCAGGCGCGAAAATGCAATCTGCCGCTCGTCGAGGTGCAGCACCATCATGCGCATATCGCGAGCGTAATGGCCGAGGCCATCGCCGCGGGCCAGCTTACAACCGACGCGCGCGTCCTTGGCATCGCCTTTGACGGCACCGGCGCCGGCACCGATGGGACCATTTGGGGCGGCGAGTTTCTTGTTGCCAGCCTTGGCGGCTTTGAACGCGCCGCGCATTTGCGCACCTGGGCGCTCCCCGGCGGGGCGGCCTCCGTGCGCGACGCCCGCCGCAACGCCTTTGCCCTGCTCAGTGAGCTCGGTCTGCTCGAGCACCCAGGTGCCGCTCGGCTTTTGGACAGCCTCGACGAGCAAACGCGCAGCGTGACAGCCACCATGATCGAGCGCGGCATCAACAGCCCGCGTACCAGCAGCATGGGGCGTCTCTTTGATGCCGCGGCAGCAATTCTGGGCATCTGCGACAAGGCAACCTACGAGGGCGAACCCGCCATCGAGCTTGAGGCTGCCGCCTGGCGCGCGCTCGACAACGAAATCGCCCATTTTCCCGACAACAACGCCGGCTATTTCGCATCTGGCCCATCGTGGCTGGACGGCCCCTATGTTCTGGACCAGAAAGCACTCTTTGAGGCACTTTTGGGAGGAATTGAAGCCGGAGCGCCCGCCGACAGGCTCGCACTCGATTTCCATGTCTCCGTCGCGCGCTCCTCGGCGCGCATCGCCAGCGATATCTGCGTGCACGAGGGCATCGACACCGTCGCGCTCTCGGGCGGCGTCTTCATGAACCGACTTCTGCTTCAGCTCCTCGCCCGCGAGCTCAAAAGCGCAGGCCTTACTGTCCTTGTCCCCCACACCGTACCCGTCAATGACGGCTGCATCGCCTACGGTCAGGCGGCAGTCGCAAGCGCTCGTCTTGCGCAGGTTGCATCGCAGTAGGCTGTTCGGCCAGCCCGCAAGCCGCCGTCTCACAGGTGTAGCGCGTTTGCCCGCAGCGCCCGCGAGCGCTACCATCAACTGATGGATTATTGAGCGCCCGTCCAGCGCAAAGCGTATAAAAGGGGAACAATATGTGCCTTGCCGTTCCCGGTAAAGTAGTCAAACGCGACGACGACCTCAAGGCCACCGTCGACATGATGGGCATCGAGCGCCCCGTGTCGCTGCGACTCGTGCCGACGGCGCAGGTTGGCGACTATATTCTCGTACACGCCGGCTTTGGCATCCAGATTGTCGACGAGCAGGAAGCACAGGAAACGCTCGAGCTTGTTAATGCCATGTCCGAGCTGGTCGAAGAAGACCAGCTGACCACCAACCCGGCGGAGGCTTACTAGTGGCGCCCGAGCAGCCGGCGCGCTCCGGTATCGATTTCTCGGCATTCCGCGATCCCAAGCTGGCTCGCGAGCTCATCGAGCGCATTCATGAGCTTGTCGGCGACCGCACCATCAACCTTATGGAAGTCTGCGGCACGCATACCGTGAGCATCGGGCGCTATGGCTTTCGCTCCATTATGCCGGCCGGGCTCAAGCTGCTGAGCGGCCCGGGCTGCCCCGTCTGCGTCACCGCCAACCGCGACATCGACCACGCAATCGCGCTCGCCAACATAGACGGCGCCATCATCACCACCTTTGGCGACATGATGCGCGTGCCCGGATCGTCCACCTCGCTCGCTGCACAAAAGGCGGCAGGGCGTGACATTCGCATTGTGTACTCCCCGCTCGATGCACTCGACATTGCCGAGCAAAACCCCGATCGCCCGGTTATTTTTATGGGCGTGGGCTTTGAGACCACAACGCCCACCATCGCCGCCGCCATCTTGGAGGCCGAAGCGCGCGGGCTTTTGAACTTCTCGGTCTATTGCGCCCACAAGACCACGCCGCCGGCGTTGCGCGCCATCGCTAACGATCCCGAGACCGCCATCGACGGCTTTATCCTGCCGGGACACGTCGCCACCATCACGGGCTTGGCGCCCTTTAGCTTTTTGGTCGACGAATTCAATACCCCGGGCGTGGTCACGGGATTTGAACCGGTCGATATCCTGCAGGGCATCTGCATGCTGGTCCAGATGGTTGTCGAGGACAGGCCGGCGATTGACAACGCCTACCGCCGTGGCGTCAACGCAGACGGCAACCCCGTGGCGCGCCAGCTGGTCGAGCAGGTGTTTGAGCCATGCGACACCACGTGGCGCGGGCTGGGGCCGATTGCGGCTTCGGGACTCGCCATTCGTCCCGAATTCTCGCGCTTTGATGCCCGCACCCGCTTTGATGTGCCCGTTGAGGCGACAGTCGAGCCGCGCGGGTGCCGCTGCGGCGACGTGCTGCGCGGGGCCATTACGCCGAGCGACTGCCCCCTGTTCGGCCACGCTTGTACGCCCGAGCATCCCGTCGGCCCCTGCATGGTGAGCTCCGAGGGCAGCTGCGCAGCATATTTCCGCTACCGAGGCTAATAGGTTCCGCCGTTCTAACGAACGGCGGACCAGTCGACGCTGCGCCTCACCCATATAATTCCACCCACGATTGGAGTTTTCGATATGTCCCATAGCGTTACCGATAGCACCGTCCTGTTGGGCCACGGCTCCGGCGGACAGATGATGAAGCGCATCATCGATGAGGTCTTTTTAGATGCCTTTGGTTCGCCCGAGCTGCTCGAAGGCAACGATGCCGGCGTCGCCGCGCTGCCCGCGAGCGGGCGCATCGCCATGTCGACCGACAGCTTTGTAGTCTCGCCGCAGTTCTTCCCCGGTGGCAACATCGGCCGCCTCGCCGTGTGCGGAACCGTCAACGACGTCGCGACCTCGGGTGCCAACGTGCGCTACCTATCGTGCGGCTTCATCCTCGAAGAGGGCTATCCCATGGATAAGCTCCACCAGATTGTGCAGACGATGGCCGAAACGGCACGCGAGGCGGGCGTGTCCATAATCACGGGCGACACCAAGGTGGTCGAGCGCGGCGGGGCCGACGGCGTCTATATCAATACCGCCGGCGTGGGCGAGGTGCCTGCGGGCGTGGCGCTCAGCGGCGCAAACTGCCAGCCCGGCGACGTCATTCTGGTGTCGGGCACACTGGGCGACCACGGTATCGCCATCATGAGCCAACGCGAGGGCCTGGCGTTTTCGAGCACGATCGAAAGCGATGCCGCGCCGCTCAACCACCTGATTGCCGACGTTCTGGCCGCAGCGCCCGGCACGCGTTGCTTTCGCGACCCCACGCGCGGTGGCCTAGCGTCCACACTCAACGAGTTTGCCCAGGCCAGCAATGTTGCCATGGAGGTCGACGAGGATGCCGTGCCCGTGCGTCCCGACGTGCAGGCCGCCTGCGAGATGCTCGGCTACGATGTGTTGCAGGTGGCAAACGAGGGTAAGATGGTCGCCGTCGTACCGGCCGAGCAAGCCGATGCCGCACTGAGCGCCATGCGCGCCGCCCGCTACGGCGAGAACGCCGCCATCATCGGTCGCGTGCTGCCACTTGCCGAGGGCGCCCGCCCCGCCGTGCGCGTACGTACCGGTTGGGGCTCGACCCGCATCCTCGACATGCTCGTGGGAGAGCAGCTGCCGAGAATTTGCTAACAACAAAGGCTCAGGACTATTAAAGATATTCAGATTCCAAACATGCCCGGCACGCATGCCCAGTATCATGGGGTGCGTTTTACAACTCAAGCGGCAGGAGCACCCATGGCAGCAGCTTTTTCCCATGTGATCTTTGACCTGGACGGCACCATTCTCAACACGCTCGAGGATCTGGCGGCCGCCGGCAACCATACCTGCGAGACGCACGGCTGGCCTACGTTTGCCGTCGACGAGTACCGCTACAAGGTGGGAAACGGCATGCTCAAGCTGGTTGAGCGCTTTATGCCCGCCGAGTACGCAGGCGACGGCCGCATGTTTGAGCAGACGCTTGCCGAGTTTAGGGCTTACTACGGCGAGCACAAGGAAGACCACACCGCTCCCTATGCCGGCACGATCGAGATGCTCGACCGCTTGCGCGCCGCGGGCGTTCAGCTTGCCGTGCTCACTAACAAGGACCACGTCTCGGCGGCTCCGCTTATCGAAAAGTATTTTGGTTCCGAGCGCTTTGCGCTGGTGCAGGGCCGCATCGATGCGTTTCCCCCCAAGCCCGAGGCGCCTGTTACGCTGCATGTGATGGAAGAGCTAGGCGCCGATCCGGCGACCACGCTCTATGTGGGCGATTCCAATGTCGATGTTCTGACCGGTCACAACGCCGGCCTTAAGAGCGCGGGCGTCAGCTGGGGCTTCCGCGGCCGCGCAGAGCTGGAAGCCGCCGGCGCCGACTACGTGGTGGACACCCAGGACGAGCTCGCAGCGCTAATTCTGGGCGAGTAACGAGCGACGCTGCCTAACGCAGCTGCGACAATTCTTCCGCGCGGAAAGCGCATCCCGTTTTGGAGCTCCGGAATGGGATGCGCTTTCCACTTGAGGCGCATCAGGGAAACCGCATCCCGTTTCAGAGCAATAATCCGGGTCGCACTTTCCGCAACCCACCCCATCCGGAAAATGCGACCCACTATTCGGCCAAAAACCGGGTCGCGGTTTCCCAAGCACTCGATGCAACGCTAGCACAAGGAATGTCCCCAACTGCCGCCTGGTCATTTAAGAACGTCCCCAATGACTACAAGTGCCGCACCATGGCAACGACGCAGGTAGAGGATGGACAGCGAGCGACGTCCAGGACGAACAAGTTGGCATGAAAAAGGCGAGGCATAGACCTTCTGGTCATGCCTCGCCTTTTGAATGACAAATTGTCGTCCTGGGCGGCGCGCAGCGTCAACTGGTTACGCGGTTCGTAGAACCGCGTAACCCCCTAGCTCAGCATTGCATCCATCATCTCGGAGTTGACGGAGTCGTCGGCAGACCACTCGCCGTCGTCGTTGCAGGTGTACTTGAAGATAACCGTGGTCTTCCTGGGCTCGGTGGCCTTGGTCACATCGACCATAACCTGACCGGCCATCTTGTACAGCTCGTCATCGGAAGGAACCGTATCAAGCGCGGCGACCTTCTCCTGATACTGGGTGGAGAAGTCCTCGACAATCTTGTTCATAGACTTGCAGGTGATAGAGACCTCGGCGGTCGCGACACCCTTGTCCTCGTCGACCGTCACGTCGCCGATCTTGTAGTCAAAGCCCTCGAGATAGGTCTTGGCGTACTCCTTGGGATCGATACCCAGCTGCTCGAACTCGTCGCCCGAAGCCTCCTCCAGACCAGAGAGGAAGTCGTCGCCACCGTTCTTGACCTCGTCAAACTGCGTCGTAAGATCCTCGGTGATGAGCTCCTCAACCGAAGGACCTCCACAGCCGGAAAGCACGACCACGCATGCAACCAAGACGGCCATGAGGGGCGCAAGCAGCAGCTTCTTTTTCATGTTGTTCCTCCCAATGAGCGGCACCGCGCTTCCCGGACGCGGCACACGTTGTAATAAGTAAGCCCATACTATCCACTTATGAACACCCTCGGCAACGCGAAGGCGCGGTCGGTTCGTTTTAGCGTCCGAACGGTTTGCAAGCCCGCCCAACGTGCAATAAAACGCTTCCCCACGGTGCAATAAAAAAGGTGGCCGGAAAACCCGACCACCCTTGCACATCCTTTGGACGCCGCAGTTTACTTGCGGACGACCTTGACGATGGCGTCACCGGCGGCGACGGCGGACTCTGCCTCAACGGTGAGCTCGACATCGGCAAACTCGGCGGTGTTGGACACGGCCACGACGACGCAGTCCTTGTAACCGGCAGCGGCGATCTTGGCGCGGTCGATCTTGAGTATGGGCTGGCCAGCCTTCACAACGTCGTCGGCCTTGACGAAGCCCTCGAAGCCATCGCCGTTCATGTTGACGGTATCGACGCCAACGTGCACCAGAACCTCGATGCCGCTATCGGACTGCAGACCCACGGCGTGACCCATGGTGACGGTCACCTTACCGTCGCAGGGAGCGTAGACCAGATCGTCCTCGGGCCACACGGCACAGCCCTTGCCCAGAACCTCGCCACCAAAGACGGGATCGGGCACGTCGGCCATCTTGATGACCTTGCCCTTGACGGGCGAGCACAGCACGTCGGCGCCAGCAGAAGCAGAGATGGAGGCCGGAGCAGCGGCAGCCGCGGGCTCAGCCTTCTTCTTGAACATGTCAAACAGACCCATACGTTTTCTCCTCTTGATTAAGCGCAACGTTGTGCGCATGCCTACGGTAATTATAGTGCCAAATGGTTCAAATGCTAAGGTGGGGACTCGAATCGCGAGCCCTTCCCGGTAGCGCTCGTGGAATGGAGCGTCTCCTTTGCATCGCGGATCGATAAGCCGAGTATCGCCCGCGCACGGGACGGGCAGAAGCGGGCGCACCAAACCCGATACTTCTTTTCGCTCTCGAGTCCTGCCGCCGCCCCGTCCCTGACACTTCCTGATACCGACCGAAACGTGCCAAAATAAACCCGTCCCTTTTTGGTAGGTTTGGCGAGTGTGGATTTTCGGACGCTTAACTAACGAGCGTGGATAATCTCCCACTTTGACTTTGAGGCCGTCACCGAGCCAAAAACGGGAGATTATCCACGTTCATTTTGGATGACCCCCTTGTACCAAGCCGAGCTCCATGGTCAAGTAATAACGACTTCTCATCATTAGATTGTTTACATCAATCCTAATAACTATTTAATCCTTAAACTCGTTATTAGAATTGATATGATTAGCCTAATAACGAGTTTCCGGCACTAAAGATATGGAGGGCGCGATGCAAATCGAGGAGAACGGCCAGGGAACGCTCCGCAATAATCTATCGGGGAAATTGGCTTACTATTCGTTTTTTCCAACGCCCTTGCAATCATTGAGGCAGCTAAACCTCACCGAGGAAACCTATCGCACGCTTTCCGCATGCTCACGAAAGCTTGGAGAGCTTGAAGGCATGCTCTACTTTGTTCCCAACGCCGACATGTATCTGACAATGTACGTGCGCAAAGAAGCACTCCTTTCTTCGCAAATTGAGGGAACCCAGTGCACGTTTGACGACCTACTTAGTCCATCGCAAACACAACTCCATCATAAAGATGTCGCAGACGTCGTGAATTACGTCCGTGCTGTCGACCGCGGCGTAGAACTGCTCAAAAAGACGCCCTTGTGCACGAGACTTCTTAGGCAAGTTCATGCGGTCCTGCTGGACGGAGTGCGCGGAACGGAGAAGAATCCAGGCGAGCTGCGCTCCTCACAAAACTGGATTGGCCCCTCAGGCTGCACCATTGCAACCGCATCGTTTGTCCCTCCAAACATTGAAGATTTGAGTAACACGCTCCAGGACCTCGAACGCTTTATCAATGAGCCTCAAGTCGAAATGGATCCGATTGTGCGGGCGGCGCTCGTCCATTACCAATTTGAAACTGCCCATCCATTCCTAGACGGAAACGGTCGCCTGGGCAGGCTTCTCATTACACTTATGCTCATCAATGATGGCGTTCTTCATTCTTGCTTGTTCTATCCATCGTTCCAGTTCAAGAAAAATCGAAGCGAGTACTACCGGCAACTCACATCCGTAAGGGAGAGAGGCACTTACGAGGAATGGATAGAGTTTTTCTGCAACAGTCTTCTCGAGAGTGCGAAGGACTCGGTAGGGTCTTTAAAAAACCTTGTTGACCTCCATAACCGTTCCACAGCAACCATTACCGAAAATCTCGGAAGGACTGCTGCAAACGGGCAAAGGCTGTTGGGCATTCTTGAAGAGCACCCCATCGTCGACACCGCATTCATCGCTGCCCAACTCGATATCGGCAGGAGTACCGCGAGCTCGCTCGTCAAATCATTTGAAGAATTGGGTATCCTCCGTCCTCTCGACGAGTCAAGACAGAGATACCGGCAGTACGGGTATGAAGAGTATCTTTCGATTCTCAGGGAAGACGCCGAGCCGATTAGATAGGCATCGCAGCCCAGGCAAATTAAAGCGAGCGTGGATAATCTCCCACTTTGAGCCCGCACACAGGCCAAAACTGGGAGATTATCCACGTTCATTCCTGACTAGTCATTTATGAACGTCCCCAATGACTACCAATGACTACCACGGCAACGCCGATGTTTTGGCAACGCCAGCGAGCGGGTCGCATTTGTGACAAGGTGACGTGAAACGAAAGGGCGCTGACCTTCCGGTCGCGCCCTTGAAGTTGAACGTCAGATTGTCCAAATGCGGCCCGCGCAGCGTCGGCCGGTTACGGCGTTTGGTAAAACGCCGTAACTACTCTCGGGCTCCGTACTGCTCGTAGTAGGCGTCGATGGCGGCCTTGAGCTCGTCATCGATGACGACCTTGCCGTCGATCTCGTGGTTGTAGAGGGTCTCGACGACCTCGGCCATGGAGACGATGCTCGCGACGGGGAAACCGTACTTGGCCTCGATCTCCTTCTGCGCGGTGGTCACGCCGCCCTTGCCGACCTCCATGCGGTTGAGGGACACGATGAGGCCCTTGATTTCGACGTCGGCAGCAGCCTTAACCTTGGGATAGGTCTCGTCGATGGACTTGCCGCTGGTGGTGACGTCCTCGACCATGACCACGCGGTCGCCGTCCTGGGGCTCATAACCCAGCAGGTTGCCCTTATCGGCACCGTGGTCCTTGGCCTCCTTGCGGTCGCAGCAGTACTTGACCTCCTTGCCGTACAGCTCGTGGTAGGCAATCGCGGTCACGACGGCCAGGGGAATGCCCTTGTAGGCCGGCCCAAACAGCACGTCAAAGTCGTCGCCAAAGTTATCGTGGATAGCCTGGGCGTAATACTCGCCCAGCTTCTTGAGCTGATAGCCCGTCACGTAAGCGCCGGCGTTCATAAAGAACGGGGACTGACGGCCGCTCTTGAGCGTAAAGCTGCCGAACTTAAGGACGTCGGACTCGACCATAAACTTGATGAACTCTTGCTTGTAAGCCTCCATGCGGGCTCCTCTCGTAATCGCGTACGTGCTCTCCAGTTTAGCGCAGGCAGGGCGTCGATGCGGGCGCGCTTTGAGGCCACGGCATTCTGTAAGAGCTTTGTCGGAGACGATGGTTTTCTGAACAATGGGGGTTGACATGTCAAAACCCCTCATCAAGAATACGGGCGGATTGAAACGGGTACGAGATACCCAAAGCGCGCTGCGCCCGGCCTTAAGGAGGTGTGCCATGGAAGGCAGTCCTAGTCGAAAAACCTGCATGTCGCCCTCGGCACGCCGTGAGGATTCCGTATTCGCATAAGCACCACGAACCGATCGTCAAAACCACCACAAAGGTGCCTGTCCCCTTTGTGGTGGTTCGCGAGCTTGACGTGAGCGACATCTAGGTTTTTTGAAGCAAATACGACACGTACGCTAACTCCCTTCAACAAGGAGGACCCTATGCTGATGCTCAAAACCGCCACGGTACTCGAAGCTATCTCCAAGCGCCGCCGCACGGCGCGCCCTGCCGCTCACACCGGCCTGTCCAAGAACACCATATTCGCCGCCACCCATAGCGCCGAGGACGCCCTCGTACTGCTCGAAGCCACGGCAAACGGCCTCACCGCCGAGCAGGCAACCGAGCGCCTGGACACCTCCGGCCCCAACACCATCGAGGCACCGACCAAGACGCTCGCCCGCCGCATCGCCGACGCCTTCATCGATCCCTTCGCCGGCATCCTCGCCGCGCTCGCGCTGGTCTCGCTCTACATCGACGTGCTCGCCGTGCCCGAACCGCAGCGCGACCCCTCCACGGTCATCGTCATCGGCATCATGCTGCTGGTATCGGGCGGCATGAAGTTTATCCAGGAAGCCCGCAGCGGCAATGCGGCAGAGGCCCTCAAGGACCTGGTCTCCAACACTTGCACCGCCCTGCGCGACGGCGAGCGCATCGAGATCCCCTTCGACGAGCTCGTCCCCGGCGATGTAATCCGCCTCTCTGCCGGCGATATGGTGCCGGCAGATGCCCGCATCATCACCGCGCGCGACCTGTTTGTGATCGAGTCCGCACTCACCGGCGAGAGCGAGGCCGTCGAGAAGACCACCGCCGTCACCGTCGTCGAGGGCGCCGACGGCTCCGCACTGCCACTCTCTGCCTGCAAGAATATCGTCTTTACCGGCACCTCCGTGCAAAACGGCACCGCCATGGCGCTTGTCGTTGCCACCGGCTCGGACACCTACCTGGGCGGCATCGCCAAGATGCTCAACGGGCGCGGCGAAAAGAGCGCGTTTGATCACGGCGTCTCGAGCGTCTCCATGTTGCTCGTACGCCTCATGCTCGTTATGGCGCCGGCCGTCTTTGCCATCAACGCCACCACCAAGGGCAACGTCATCGACGCGCTGCTGTTCGCCACGAGCGTGGCCGTGGGCATCACGCCGCAGATGCTTCCCGTCATCGTGACCACGAGCCTGTCGCAGGGC
This sequence comes from Collinsella aerofaciens, assembly GCF_025289055.1. Classification (GTDB taxonomy): domain Bacteria; phylum Actinomycetota; class Coriobacteriia; order Coriobacteriales; family Coriobacteriaceae; genus Collinsella. The sequence goes on along the minus strand of NZ_JAESIQ010000020.1, from coordinate 16,673 downwards.
GCCAAGGACCTCGCCCGTCGCCAGGTTATCGTCAAGGAGCTGCCGGCGATTCAAAACCTTGGCGCGATGGACGTCCTGTGCTGCGACAAAACCGGCACCCTCACCGAAGACCGCATCGTGCTCGAGCGCTATCTCAGCACCGACGGCAACGAAGACGCACGTGTGCTGCGCCATGCGTTTTTGAACAGCTTCTTCCAGACCGGCCTCAAAAACCTTATCGACCTGGCCGTAATCGACCGTGCCGATGTGACGCCCTCGACCGTAGTGCCCGATTCTATGCTGGGCCAGAGTCTGCGCGACCGCTATACCAAGGTCGACGAGGTTCCCTTCGATTTCTCGCGCCGTCGCCTGAGCGTAGTTGTCGCCGACTCCCAAGGCAAAACCCAGATGGTTACCAAAGGAGCTGCCGAGGAAATGCTCGAGATCTGCTCCTTTGTCGAGATCGATGGCATCGCCCAGCCGCTCACCGACGAGAACCTCGCCCAGATTCGCAAGCAGGTCGCCGGACTTAACGCCGAGGGCCTGCGCGTGATTGCCGTGGCGCAGAAGACCGATCCGCTCTGCGTGGGCGAGTTTGGCATCGCCGACGAGTGCGACATGGTGCTGATGGGCTTTTTGGCCTTCCTCGATCCGCCCAAAGCAAGTGCCGCGGGCGCCGTCGCCACCCTCGAGGCCAAGGGCGTAGCGGTCAAGGTACTGACCGGCGATAACGACCGCGTCGCCGCCACCGTCTGCGCACAGATTGGTATCGATGCGAGCAACGTCTTGCTCGGCTCCGAGATCGATGCGCTCGACGACGCCGAGCTTGCCGAGCGCGCCGAGAAAACCCACCTCTTCGCCAAGCTCTCGCCGCTGCAGAAGGCGCGCCTGGTACGTGTCATGCGCGAGATGCTCGGCCACACCGTGGGCTTTATGGGCGACGGCATCAACGACGCCGCCGCCATGCGTGCGAGCGATTGCGGCATCTCGGTCGATTCGGCCGTCGATATTGCCAAGGAATCCGCCGATATCATCTTGCTTCAGAAGGACCTGGGCGTGCTCGAGCGCGGCATCATCGAAGGCCGCCGCACTTACGGCAACCTGCTCAAGTACCTCAAGACCACGGTGAGCTCCAACTTTGGCAATGTGCTGTCCGTGACCGTCGCGAGCCTGTTCTTGCCGTTTTTGCCCATGAGCGCCCTGCAGCTGGTACTGCTGTCGCTGGTCTACGAGATCGTGTGCATCGCACTGCCGTGGGACACCGTCGATGACGCCTGGACTGCCCGCCCGCGTGCCTGGGACGCCGCGTCCATCAAGGGCTTTATGCTCGAGCTGGGCCCCGTGAGCTCGCTGTTTGACATCGTGACCTTCGCCACGCTCTTCTTTGTCGTGTGCCCCGCCGCCGTGGACGCAAGCTGGTCCGAGCTTGCCGCCGCGGGCGACGTCGCGGGTATGGCGACCTTTGCTGCGCTCTTCCAGAGCGGCTGGTTTGTCGAGTCCATGTGGTCGCAGACACTCGTGGTCCACATGTTGCGCTCCCCGCATCTGCCGAGCCCGCGCGACCACGCCGCGCCCGCATTGTGCGTTCTTACCGTGCTGGGCCTGGCGCTCGTCACCTGTCTGCCGGCAAGCCCCATCGCCGATGCGCTCGGCCTCATGCCGCTGCCCACGAGCTTTTTTGGGCTGCTCATTGGCATCGTTACCGCCTATATCGCGCTCACCCAGCTGGCAAAGCGCCGCCACATTGCCCGCCACGGCGAGCTGCTGTAGCAAGTAGACGGAAAGCACCCCGCCAGCTGCCGTTGCCACTACCACAGCTGCCAACGCCGCTGCCGTTGCCTCTGCCGCTGCCGCAGTCTATCCCCTCAGCAGTTGCGGTGAAATAGTTCCTGTTTAAGGTCCCGTGACTTTAATTTAGGGACTATTCCACCGCAACTTATTGGAGGATTAGCTAGTCCTTGGGCGTCCAGGACCAGAAGAAGTTGATAAGGGCCACGCGCGAGGCGGTGCCGGTCTTCTTGTTGATTGAGGAAATGTGGCGATAGAGCGTGGAGCGCGAAAGGAAAAGCGTTGTGGCGATGTCCTGAACGCTCTGGTCCGAAACGACCAAGGCCTCAAGAATATCGCGCTCGCGCTCTGTAAGTCCAAAGGTGGCGACGAAAGCATCGAGGCGTTCATCGGACGTGAGCTCCGCCGCCTCCACGGGCTCGGGGTCGGAGCATGTGGGCGCAAGATCCCCACCAAGATCGTCGGTGGCAAGCGGCAGTCCGTCCCGCATCGCGGCATCATCGGCTCGTTGCCCCAACTGCCCCAGCAGCGTAATCGCAATGCCCACAAACATCACGAGCGCCGCACCGACCGCAGCCAGCACATTTTGACTCGAGATAATCGCCACTGCCGGCGCCGTCACGAACATCGAGCACACGTTGTTGACGACGCGACCCATGCACGGCCAAAAATATGACCAGCGCGCATAGAGCGAGACGGCGGCATATTTTGTGGTAAAGAACACCACGAAAAAGCCCGAGCCCAGATAAAAGATGATCGTGGCAGCAAGCTCGTTGCCGCCATTGCCATCGACGATAAGTACAAAGAACGAAAGCGTGGACAGTATGGCGGCACATGTCATGCCGATATTCATATACGAGCGGCCGTGCAGGTCAAATAGTGCGCCAGCGACCAACGAGCTCACGACAAGCAGCAGGCGCGGCCAATCGCCCAAATCGACGGCTCCGACAGCATGCAGGGTCGTGAAGCCCGCGTTGAGAGCGGCGAATACGCTGGAAAGATACGCCGTCGCCACGGTCAGGCGAACTACGGCGCGACGGAATGCCGCCTTTGCCTTGGGATCGTCTTGCCACTTGGCGCCATATTCCAAAGCATCTACCGAAAGTCCGGCAGCACTGGGTTCAAAGTTGGGATCGGACTCGTCGCGCAGCTTGGCGCGTCGGGCACCGTGGAGCAACGCCACCTGCGCGATCGCACAGACGACCAGAACAGCCTGCTGAGGAATGCCGACAGGCATCACCATGTGGTTGAGAACCTGCACCAGAACGCCCATAGCGTAAGAAAGTGCGGCGGCGCGCGCCAAGCAGGGCGTTCGCGCAAAGCGCCTCGCAAAATTTGCATGGGCAGTCGATCCGCAGTAGCCCAGCGCGCAGCACGCCACCAAACCGCCGGCAATTACCACCTCAACCTGAACCGCCATTATCAACAGCAGCAATGACGCCACCAGCAATACGCCCGTGATGTCGCTCGTCGCGTCAATGGCATGGGGACGGCGATAGTACAGAATGGGACGTACAAAAAAGCCAATCACGCTCGCGCCGATAACAAAGCTCTCATAAATAACGACCTCGTTCGGAGACACGAACTCGGCCATGCGCACGTCAAAGAGATACTCGCACGCCAAAAACGTGAAGAAGAACAGCGCCAGGCATATAATCTCCCGAATGCCCCGACGCAAATATGCGGTTGTGTCTCCCATGCCCCTCATGGATACCCCCCCCCGCCACTCAAATGTCTGCAAATCTATTCTATTAGAGAACCAGTCCTAATACCGAAACCAAGCTCGAAATGCTCCAAATTTGACCCCAGCCGTCCGCATCATGCCGCGGTTTTGATCCGCATGGACCAGAAGGGACGCGCGCGACGCCGCTTCCTTGATGGGCATCCCGATGCGAACGCACCCGGAGAGCATTAACTACTCGCCGGGCGCCTTGGTTAGGAGACTCTGAAGTTGAGTGTCTCAACTTCCTTAGGACAGGTCCTCACCATTAGAAGCAATAACCTTCTTGTACCAGTCGAAGCTCTTCTTCTTGGAACGCTTGAGGGTGCCGTTGCCCGCATCATCGCGGTCGACATAGATAAAGCCGTAGCGCTTGGACATCTCGCCTGTGCCGGCAGACACCAGGTCGATCGGGCCCCAGGTGGTGTAGCCCAGCAGGTCAACGCCGTCCTCGGTCACCGCATCACGCATCGCGGCGATATGCTGGCGCAGGTAGTCGATGCGGTAGTCATCGTTGATGGAGCCGTCCTCCTCGACAACATCCTTGGCGCCCAGGCCGTTCTCGACCACAAACAGCGGCTTCTGATAACGGTCGTACAGATCGTTGAGCGTAATACGGAAGCCCAGCGGATCGATGGCCCAGCCCCACTGGCTCTCCTGCAGGTAGGGGTTCTTGGCGCCGGCGAAGGCGTTGCCCTGGGTGCGCTCGACATCGGGGTTGTCGGCACCGGCGGAGCAACGGGTGCTGTAATAGCTAAAGCTGATGAAGTCGACGGTGTTGGTGGCCAGGATCTCGCGGTCCTCGTCCGTCATGCCCACATCGATGCCCAGGCGCTCGAGCTTCTTGACGGCATAGGCCGGGTAGTAGCCGCGGCTCTGGACGTCGACGAAGAAGTAGTTGTCCTGGTTGTCGAGCTGCGCCTGGCGCACATCGCCCGGACGGCAGCTGTAGGGGTAGTAGCTACCTGCGGCGAGCATGCAGCCGATCTTGACCTCGGGGTCGATCTCGTGGGCAATCTTGGTTGCCCAAGCGCTGGCGACGAGCTCGTTGTGGGCGGCCAGGTACTCGACGGCCTCCTTGTTCTCGCCCTCCTCAAAGACCAGACCGGCACCCATAAACGGCAGGTGCAAGATCATATTGATCTCGTTAAAGGTGAGCCAGTACTTCACCAGGCCCTTGTAGCGGGTAAAGATCGTGGTCGCGAGGTTCTTGTAGAAGTCGATGAGCTTGCGGTTGCGCCAGCCGCCGTACTCCTTGATGAGGTGAATCGGGCAGTCGAAGTGCGTGATGGTAACGAGTGGCTCGATGCCGTGCGCCTGACACTCGCGGAATACGTCCTCGTAGAAGGCCAGGCCAGCCTCGTTGGGCTCGGTTTCGTCACCGTTGGGGAAGATGCGGGTCCACGCCAGACTCATGCGGAAGGTCTTAAAGCCCATCTCGGCAAAGAGGGCGATGTCCTCCTTGTAGTGGTGATAGAAATCGATGCCGGTCTGCGCGGGATAGTAATAGCCGTCCTCGAAGTCGAGCATCTTGCGCTTGCCAGAGACCACCGCATAGCGCTCGGGGCCGTGCGGAGCCACGTCCACGTTGGCCAGGCCGCGTCCGTCCACGTCGTAGGCACCCTCGCACTGGTTGGCAGCCGTCGCGCCGCCCCACAGGAAGTCATTACGGAAAGCCATACATCAATCCTTTCGCACGCTGCTTGTCGTGGTTTCAGTATCCCCGCAAATAGGGCCTCGCTCAACGACAGCGGCGCAGGTCGACACTTCTTTTCGCACGCGGGCGCTCGACAGCCGCCCCCATCTGACACTTTTTGATACCCGCCCGCCCAATCCACCACAAAGGGGACAGGCACCTTTGTGGTGGTTGGGGGCGGTTTGTCTCGATCTGTAACAAGTAGGTCGCCAAAACCGGGCCTGGTGTTACAGATTGAGATTGTTCGGTCTGTCCCCTACGGTTTGTCTAAATCTGTAACAAGTAGAGACGATTTAGCCCGCTAGATGTTACAGATCGAGACAGAAGATTCTAGTCGCAGGCGATGTCGAGGTTTTGCCGACGAGGCCTACGTAACCGCCTTCGCTCAGCAATTCATTTGACTGAATAGGAAAGAAAGGAAAAAATAGGAAAAAAAGGAAAGGAGACTTATGACTGAAACCATCTTCTCCCCCTCATTTGGAAATCGCCCGTCCTATCTGGTGGGTCGCGGGAACGTGATTTCGACATTCATCTCCGGTCTTGAGCAGGAGCCGGGCAATCGAGACCGAGCCATGCTCATGCTCGGCCAGCGAGGCGGCGGCAAGACGGTTCTTCTGTGGGAACTTGCCGACCGCGCACGCAAGCTCGGTTTTGTTGTCGCCACACCCACCGTAGCCTCCGAAGATATGCTTGAGCGCATTGTTGAAAAAATCCAAGAAGCAGGCGAGCCTTATGTCAGCAAGCGTCATCTCCCCAAACTTTCTGGCGGTAGCTTGAGCGTCTTCGGCTTCTCAGCCGGTCTCGAGTTCACACGCGATGTGCAGGAGACCAAGAGTTTCCAGTTCAAACTCACGCAGCTGGCGCGCAAGCTGACCGAGCAGGGGCACGGCATCCTCATCCTTATCGATGAGCTCCAAGCTAATTCACCTGAGATCAGACAGCTCGTCACCGCCTATCAAGAGCTGGTCGGTGAGGGACTCAACGTCGCGCTTGTTATGGCAGGTCTCCCGGGAGCCGTCTGTGCAACGCTCAATGACCGCGTGCTGACATTTCTCAACCGCGCTCGCAAGGTCACGCTCGAACCGCTTTCAGTCGGAGATGTCGATGCCTATTATCAGCGTGCTTTCGAAGAGCTCGACCTTGATATTCCAGGCGATCTTCGCCTCCGTGCCGCTCGCGCAACCCAAGGCTCGCCCTATATGCTGCAGCTCATCGGCTATAACATCGGCAATCGCTGCAAGACAGGAGAACACGTAACGCCAGAGCAAGTCGACGGAGCTATCGAAGCGTCAAAAGCCGATTTCGAAAACGATGTTTGTGAAACGACGCTCGCCGCGCTATCGGACCAAGACGTCGCGTTTCTCGACGCAATGACTGATGACGAAGACGCCGTTTCGCGCATTTCCGATGTAGCGAAACGTATGTCAGTCACACCCGACTATGCGCAAAAGTATCGCCGGCGCCTCATCGACGCCGGCGTAATCGAACAGGCGCGCCGCGGTTACGTGCGTTTCGCCGTTCCATATATGGCTGACTATCTGCGCAGCCAACTCTAGGCAGCCACCGCAATGGGGACAGGCACCTTTGTGGTGGTTTGGGCCCGTTTGTCTCGATCTGTAACAAGTAGGTCGCCAAAACCGGGCCTGGTGTTACAGATTGAGATTGTTCGGTCTGTCCCCTACGGTTTGTCTAAATCTGTAACAAGTAGAGACGATTTAGCCCGCTAGATGTTACAGATCGAGACAGAAGATTCTAGTCGCAGGCGATGTCGAGGTTTTTGCCGATGAGGCCTACGTAGCCGCCCTCGGCAGCCTTGGGGCTGTCGGCGTGGCAGAGGACCCACTTGTCGGCCTTCCAGTAGCAGTAGCTGTCACCGGTGGCAGGCATGTCGGCTGCGGCCTCGGGGCGCGGGCCGTTGGTGCCGGCGGGAAGCGCCACCATCACCTGGAAGCCACCGTCGTCGACCATGCACGGCGTGTAGTGGAGCGTGGTGTTGAAAACCTCGACAACCTTGCCCGCCGGCACGCGGAACGCCTTGACGCACGCGGTGTCGAGCTTGCCGTCCTCGATCTCCCAGCGATGCGCCACAAGCAGGATAAAGTCGCGAGCGCCCAGGTTGAATTCACTGGCGCGGTGGTACTCCAGACAGTTGAGACGCGTGTTGTGGCCGTTGCACCAGCCGAGCTGGAAGGGACGGCCACCAAACATGAGAAAGCCAAGCTTGTCGGCATCCTTGACGCCCTCGAGCTCGGGCGCAGAGGCCACATACTTGCTGCCCTCGGGGATGGGCGTGGAGGCAAGTGCCTCGAGCACGGGCGACGTAAGCTCGGACGGAACGTTATCCCAAACGTTGCCATAGGACTTGAACTCGGGATCAGAGACAGAGTAGATATGCATGTTCGCTCCTGTTCGTTTGTGTGACAGTATGAACATTCTAGAACAATCTTGTTCTGTTTTGAGCACTCGGCATAAAAAAGCGCTCCGCAAAGAGCGGGAGCGCTTCTAGTACAAACGCTATTCCTGCGAGGGACTTACGCCTGCTGATAATGCAGGTGCTTCTCATCGATATCGGCCAGGTCACGGTCGAGATAGCGGCGCGCGAGCCAGTTAGCCATGGGAAGGTTCTGGTCCAGGTAGTTGCCGCACTCCTCAGGTGCGGCACCGGGGACATCGCCCTCAAAGTCGGCGACAAACTCGAACAGCTCACGCACGAGCGGCAGGATCTCCTCGCTCGTCACCTCGCCAAATACGACGAGGTAAAAGCCCGTGCGGCAGCCCATGGGGCCAAAGTAGACAATGCGGCTCGACCACTCGGCATGATTGCGAAGGAACGTCGCGCCCAGGTGCTCAATGGTGTGGCACTCGGCGGTGTTCATGACCGGCTCCTTGTTGGGCGTGGTCAGGCGCAGGTCAAACGTGGTGACGGCAGCACCGGTCGCCGGATCGCGGTCGATGCGGCTCACATACACGCCGGGCTCAAGCAGCAGATGGTCAACGGAAAAACTCGCGATGCGCTCCATGGCAGATCCTCTCGGTAGTCAATTTGGGACGGGCTCTTTTAGCTGGTTCGAATGGTCGCACCAATCATACCAGTCAAAAAAGCCCCGTCCCAAAAAGACAACTTAGCCAAGGACACGGGCCATACGTGTCTTGAACTCGGACAGGAAGCGCGGAGCATCCACGGTCAGTGCCACAAGCGCGCTCTTGTCCGGATCGGACAGGCGACGCTCATCGCAGATGGTGCGACCGCGGTACTCGCCCAGCAGATCAACACGCAGGTTGCAGCCGAGCGCACCTACGAGCGTGGGGTCGATCGCCACGGCAACGGCCAGCGGATCGTGCAGTGCACAACCACCCAGGTAGGGTGCGTTCATCTCGTACGAGCCAATGTAGTGCTCGACCATGCTCGCAAATGCGCAGCCCGCCATAGTGCCCGAGCCCGTCCAGCCGGCAATGTCGCGGCGTGTGAGCACCACGCGATGCGTCACGTCCAGACCCACCATGGTGAGCTTACGGCCCGAGCGCAGCACCGCGTCGGCTGCCTCGGGGTCGCTCGCCATATTGGCCTCGGCACCCGCACTCACGTTGCCGGGCACGGTAAGGGCGCCGCCCATCACGACCACGCGGCCGATGGACATCATCGCCGCCGCATCGCGCTCCAGGGCGAGCGCCAGGTTGGAGAGCGGGCCAGTCGCTACGTAGACCAGATCGGGACCATAGGTGCGCGCGGCATCAATCAGGTAATCGACCGCCGCATTGCCATCGGCCGACGTCGCGCCCACCGGCTCGTACGGAGAGGCGGGCACGCTTGCGCCGCCGATGCCGTTCTTGCCGTGAATGAGCACGGTGGACGCCGGCGGCGTATAGGGCTCAGTCGCCTGCAGAGGACGGTCGGCACCCAGGTACACCGGAACCTCGGGGCGACCCAGCAGATCGAGCACCGCCAGGCAATTGTGCGCCGATTGCTCGACGCGCACGTTACCAAAGCACGTGGTGATGCCCACGAGCTCCACCTCGGGGCTCGCGATGGCATAGGCCAGCGCCATCGCATCGTCAACACCCATATCCAGATCAAGGATCAGCTTCTTGATTGCCATTGTTCTACTCCGCTTCTCCGTCTTTATCGTTTAACCAAACCAATGTTCAACTTCGGCGCGCGTGGGAATCGATTGCTGAGCGCCCAGGCGCGACACCGTCACTGCCGAGGCGCGAGCACCCGCGGCCATGCACTCAAAGAGCGGCAAGCCCTCTAGGCGAGCCGCCGCCAACGCGCCGATAAACGTATCGCCGGCGGCCGTGGTATCGACTACCGCGCTCGAAAGCGCCGGCATGCGCAGCAGCTCACCGTCATCGCCGAGCGTAACCGAGCCGGCACCGCCCAACGTGATGACCGCGGCGCCGGCGCCTTTGGCAAGCAGGGCTTTGAGCGCGGCGACGCAGCTCTCATCGTCCTTGGGCAGGATACCCGTCAGCACCTGGCACTCGGTCTCGTTGGGGCAGACCAAGTCGACCGCAGACCAGACCTCCGCAGGCAGCTCGCAGGCGGGCGCTGGATTAAAGACCGTATAGAACCCCAGCTCGTGAGCGCAAACAAGCGCCTCGGCCGTCGCCGCAAGGTCACATTCGCCCTGGGCGATAAAGACGCTTCCGGCAGCCGGGGCAATCTCGCTGGCGTCGCCGTCGAGTTCATGGGCCACCAGACGCCTCAACGCGCAGGCAACGTCCGCGCCCGCAAGCGCATGGTTGGCGCCCGGTGACAGTATGATGCGGTTGTCGCCCTCGCAGCGAATGATGGTCGCCGTTCCCGTCTCCACGTCATCGCGATGCACTACAAAGTCACAGTCCGCGCCGGCGTCTTGGAGCCCCGCCACGAGCGACGCGCCGAACGCGTCGCGACCGACCGCGCCGATCATGTGCGTGCACGCGCCCATACGCGCGGCAGCTACGGCCTGATTGGCGCCCTTGCCGCCGGCGTTAGTGATAAACCCGCTGCCGCCGACCGTCTCGCCCGCACGTGGTATGCGCTCGCACGCCACCGAAAGGTCCATGTTCATGCTGCCGAACACCGCAACGATGCCGCGATCTGCCATGGAAACCTCCTCATCTGCGGGCCTTATGCCCACCGTCGGCCGTCGATCGTGCACTCTCGCGCCCCCTATAACTTTAGTTCACTTTGATGTGGACGCGCGCTTGAGCTTGCGCCAGCAGCAAGCATTCACAGGAGCAGGCAGCTACAATGAATACGTGCTGATTATTCTCGTCATTGGATGATGTTTTATGGAACAATTCTCGCAATCGGGCCCGCGCGGTCGACGCCGCACGGGCAACGAGCCGGCGTCGCACGAACGCGTGAAGGACGAACGCCGTGCCAACGAGCCGCGACGCACCGCGAGCCCCCATCGTGCTTCTGCCAACAACGCGGGCCGCGCCAACACTCCCGCCGCGGAGCAGACGCCTGCTCGCCCCAAATCCCGCTACATCCCTGCCCTTGACGGTCTGCGTACGCTCGCCGTCGTCACAGTGGTGCTCTATCACCTTAACCTCACGTGGGCTCAGGGCGGCCTGCTTGGCGTAACGATCTTCTTTGTGCTTTCGGGCTATCTGATCACGCGCTTGCTGCTCAACGAAGTCGCTAAGACCGGACGCATCGACCTCAAGAGCTTCTGGATTCGCCGCATCCGTCGCCTGGTCCCCGCCGTGGTGACCGTCGTGGTGGTAACCTGCGCGCTGTGCACTCTCTTTAACCACGTGATGCTCACCAAGATGCGCCCCGACATCCTGCCGTCACTGCTGTTCTTCAACAACTGGTGGCAGATTGCCCAAAACGTCTCGTACTTCAATGCTCTGGGCGACCCCTCGCCGCTCACGCACTTTTGGTCGCTTGCCATCGAGGAACAGTTCTACCTGATTTGGCCGCCACTGCTGTTTGCCATGGTATCCATGCATGTGAGCAAGCCCAACACGCGCCGCGTGGTTCTGGGCCTTGCCGCGGTATCTGCCCTAGCCATGATGGTGCTTTACAACCCCGCCGCCGACCCCAGCCGCGTGTACTACGGCACCGACACCCGCGTGTTCTCGCTGCTGCTGGGTGCCTGGATGGCCTTTATCCCCGATTGCGACCTGGCGCCGGTGCGTCTCGCTCGTCGTTTGGGGCTCAATCGACTGGCTGGCGCCGCCAAGCACGGCAAGAACGCCGAGGGTAAGCCTGGCGAGAAGGCCGACGAAGCAGCCGAGACCACCCCGGTTCAGCCGAGCGCCCTCGTGCGCTTTTGGTCCTCGCCCGCATCCATCGATGTGTTGGGCGTCGTGGGTCTGGTTGGCCTTGCCGCCATGGTCGCGCTCACCAACGGCTACACCGCCTTCCAGTATCGCGGAGGCACGCTGCTGTGCTCGATCCTCACGCTCTTGGTCATCGCGGCCTGCGTGCAGCCCCAGGGCATGGTCGCGCGCGCCCTTGCCGCCGAACCGCTCGTGTGGGTTGGCAAGCGCTCGTACAGCATCTACCTGTGGCACTATCCCCTGCTGTTGCTCATGAACCCGGTCGCCAACATCAACGATACACCGTGGTGGCAGTACATTTTGCAGGTGCTGTTGGTGGTCGCCGTGGCCGAATGCTCATATCGCTTTATCGAGACGCCGTTTAGGAAGGGCACCTTTGGGCGCACCGTATCCGAGTTCCGCGACGGCACCGCCACGCCCGCCAACTGGGCACGCGCGCACGTCCCTGCCTGCGCAGCCTGCGCCGTCGTGTTGGTCGTTGCGCTGGGCGGTCTGATCTTTGTGCCGGAGACCTCCGCACTGAGCGGCGAGGGCGCCGAAGTTCTGAACAAGGAAGCCAAAAACACCGCGCCCACCGACCAGCAGGCGGCCGACGACACCGACAAGGACAACGACGGCTTCCCCGATGGCTCCTACGATCTGCTTATGATCGGCGACTCCATGTCGCTGCGTGCCGTAGACACCTTTGACGGCGTGTTCCCGCACAGCCATATCGATGCCGAAAAGGGCCGCCAGTTTGATGCGGGGCGCGCGACATTTGAGGGCTATATCCAGCAGAACCTTGCCGGCAAGATCGTGGTCTTTGCCCTGGGCACCAACGGCTTGGTAACCGACGACCAGATCGACGCCATCATGGCCGATGCAGGAGATAGGCGTATTGTGGTGTTTGTGAACACGCGCAGCCCGCAGCCGTGGGTTGGCTCTACCAACCAGGCCATCGCCAACGCCGCTACGCGCTACAAGAACGTGCGCGTTATCGATTGGTACGGATACAGTGCTAACCGCAACGACCTGTTCGATGGCGATGGCACGCACCTATCGACCACTGGCGTGACTGAGTACCTCAACTTGATCCACGATGCTGTCAAGAAGGACCTGCCCGTACACCCCGAGGATCACGTCAACGATCCGCAACCGGCAGCCGTCAAGTCCGCCACCGACGCGCTCGTCAATGCTCTCGCTATCAAGCCACACAAGCTGGGCACCGACAAGTAACCTGCAGCGCAAACTTCCCACATCCGGAGGGGGCGTCTGCCACGGCAGACGCCCCCTCCGGCAGTTAGGGACGTTCCTTATGTGCCGGTACCTAGGGACACTCCTGGCGCAGCCAATGAAGACCTCTACGGATGAATTCCAGGCCGCTCCGTCGCTCCAGACATCGTTTCCGCGCCTCGCGCCTGCCCCAAACAATCAAAACAAGCCCTTTTCGCCGCACCCTCAAAGGTCTGTGGGCAAAAAAGGGCAAATATGAGTACTGTTACCATTTTAGTAGCAGGCAAAACCACCCAAAATGACGTCCGAGCGAACCCTACAACCCCCTAAGACAGCCAACCTGACTGGTTTAAGGCGTATTGGAGCCAATTTTAGTGAACATACTAATGGTTATGTTCATTATCTATTCAGATGTAAACGCTATTCACTTAGCAACAGTACTCATATTTGGCATTTTTTGTCCATTGCTATATAACTAACACCCTATAGCAGACAAAAAACAGGCCGCAGCCCATGGCGGCGGCCTGTTTGGAGTCCAAAAGAGGCGCTAAGCGCTGTAGCCCATCGCTTGCAGCACAAACATAACGACTGTCAGCACCGTAATCACGGCGATAGTCGCCCAAGTAAGCACGTTCCACACGCGGCCGTTGCGGTTAGCGCCCATAATGTGACGGTCAGCGGCAATAACCACCTGGAACACCAGAACCACGGGCAGTAGCACGCCATTGATGACCTGCGAGGTCATCATAATCTGGAACAGATCGACGCCGGGCATAAGCACCAGCACGGCAGAGATACCGATGATGGCCGTAATGATGCCGCGATAGACCGGGGCCTCGTCCCAGCTGCGGTCGGCACCGCGCTCCCAGCCAAATGCCTCGCAGATAGCGCTCGACGTAACGCCCGGCAGCACGCAGGCGGCCAAGAAGCTCGCCGCGACCAGGCCCGAGGCAAACAGTACCGTGGACCACTGACCCGCAATAGGCTCCAGCGCGCGGGCAGCATCGGCAGCATCGCTTATCTGAATACCCGCCGGGAACAACACCGTACCGGTCGTGATGATAATAAAGCCGGCAATGACATCGGCGGCAAGCGAGCCGCTCACGGTATCGATGCGCTGCAGCACGATATCGTCCTCGCCCGCGTTCTTATCGACCACGTTGTTCTGCGCCAAGAAGATCATCCACGGCGCGATGGTGGTACCGATCGTTGCGACCACGAGCGACACGTAGCTGGGGTCATTTTGAATGTTAGGCACGACCAAGTCGACCGCGACCTCACCCCAGTTGGGGCCAGCCATAAATGCAGCGACGACATAGGTCACGAACACGCAGCTCACCAGCAGCAAAATCTTCTCGATGCGCTGGAAACTACCCGACATGGTAAGCATCCACACCAGCAGCGCCACCAACGGCACCGAGATGCTCGCCGGCACGCCAAAGAGAGCAAGGCCGCTGGCGATGCCCGCAAACTCCGAAATGGTCACAGCCGTGTTGGCGATCAACAGCGCCGCCATGGCCAACACGCTCCTGCGCACGCCAAAGCGCTCGCGGATGAGCGAGGCCAAGCCCTTGCCTGTGACGCAGCCACAACGCGCCGCGGTCTCCTGCGTCACGATGAGCAGCACAGTCATGACGGGAAGCATCCAGAGCATCTTATAGCCATAGCTGGCGCCCGCGCTGGAATACGTTGCAATGCCGCCGGCGTCATTGCCCGAAAGCGCAGCCAACAGACCGGGACCCATAGCGCCAAAGATGGCCGCGATGGTCAACTTTTGCTTGGTGCCCGACTTTTGCTTGGTATTTTGCACGCGACCACCTAACCAATGACCGACATGGTGAGCAGCACCGCAGCGGCGCAGTACGCTACGCACGAGATCATGACGGCAATAACGTTCATGGCGGTGCCCGACGTGTTGAGGTCATGCTCGTCACGCCAGAACAGCACCATCAGGTAAATCACGGCGCTCATGTTGCCAACCAGGCAAATGATGGCAGCGATATTAAAGCACCCGGTAAAGAGTTGCTCCTCAAACATGGGCGCATCGGGGAACGCAGCGGTGCGCACCAGCTGGGCGCACAGGTAGGTCACGAGTGACAGAATCAGGCCCATGCCCGTGCTCTGGAAGAAGAACCCCAGATACGGCTTGGGCTCGTCGTCGTGACCGTCATACTCCAGGAAGTAGTTCTTGACGAACGACACCATGCGCGAGGCCGCCAGCAGCACGAGCGGCATGGCGCACATGGGGAACACCACCAGATGCGCGGAGCCGAGCGCCGTTCCCAGCACGGTCGCCATGATGCACGACGCGATGCCCCATACAACAACCCAGTACTGACGATGCGCGAACCAGCTGAGCACGTTCGTCGAGTCGTCCGACGCGCTATCGCCCGAGCCGACACCGGCGATCTGCAGGTCCTCCTGGTGCTCCTCGGCGATAACGTCCATGGCGTCATCGAAGGTTACGATACCCAGGATATGACGGTTCTCGTCGCAGACAGGGATGGCAACCAGGTCGTACTTGGTCATCTCGTCCGTCACGTCTTCCTGGTCCTCGTCGGGCGACACATAAACCAGGTCGCGATAGGCCAGCTGACCCAGCGTGGCGTCGCGGTCGGCTACGATCAGCGTGCGCAGCGAAAGCACGCCGGTCAGCATGCCGCTCGGATCCTCGGTATAGACGTAGTAGACGCTCTCGAAGTCCTCGTCGAGCTCGCGAATCGCCTCGATGGCGTCACCGACCGTTGCCGTGGCGGGCAGGGAGACAAACTCCGAGGTCATGATGCGGCCGGCGGTGTTGTCCTCATACCCCAGCAGGTTACGAATCGCCTTCTCCTCCTTGACGCCCATCAGGCGCAGGAGCTTCTCGGCCTTCTCGTAATCGAGCTCGTCGATCAGGTCGGCTGCATCGTCCGGGTCCATCATGGCCAGCATCGACGATGCGTCCGTGTCGGACAGGCCCTCGAGCATCTCGGTCATAAGCTCGTCGTCATCGAACTCCGAGATGGCCTCGGCGGCCTGGGCAGTATCGAGCTGCGCAAACACCTGCGCACGTAGGCGCGGGTCGAGCTGCTCGATAATATCGGCGATGTCGGCAGGGTGCAGCTCGCCGAGCGTCTTGTGCGACACCGAAAGTTGAATGTTCTTGGTCGAGCGGTCGAGCAGGTCCATGTAGGACCAAGCGATGATGTCCTCACTGAGCGGCTTGCCCAGGTGCTTCATAAAGCCTTCGACGATATGCTCGAGCGCGGGGCTGATGGCGCGTAGCAGACCGCGGGCACCGACCTCGGCGCCCAGCAGGCGCAGCTGATTTTCGCCCGACATGGAAAACTTGATGTCGTTTACGCGCACGACCTTCATGCCCTGCGTGTCGACAATCTGCTTGTTGAGCACGTCGCGGGCAAGCAAGAGTTCGGTCGGCTGCAGGTACGAAAAACGGATTTCGGTGGCCGACGTCTTAAGGTGTACACCCGTCTCGTCGATACGGTCGACCCATTTGCGCCAGCTGATCATAAACGGCGTCTTGCCGGGTCCGCGGAACGCGAGCGACGTCACGTGCGGAAAAACTTCGCCGGTAGCAATACCAAAATCGTTCACCACGCCGAGCTTTTCGCCGTCGACGTCCAAGACCGGCAATTTGAGCATCTCACTCAGATAATTCAATGGTGCTCCCCATCATTATTCCTCCGGACGCGGCCGCATGTGCGACGTCCGGGGGCTTCTGGATATGTATACGCATGCGCGGGCGGCACGCCGCTCGACGCTTACACCCCGTGCATGCGCAAAAAGCACCTGCATGGGGTCATCGACTGTATGGTCGAGGTTTGGATTTCACCTGTAACCTTTCTCTTGACCCTCATTAACCGCAGTAACTATAGCATCAGCATCGCCCTGCGGCATCGAATTTATGCGCTGCACATTGCAGGCATACCAAACCTTGATTCTCATTTTCATTGCAACAGCCTCAGGACTCAGCGCAACGCGTTGCGCTGAGTCCTG
>NZ_JAESIQ010000001.1:0-190651 GCF_025289055.1 Collinsella aerofaciens | reverse complement strand
GTCATGCCGAAATGGCGCGAAGCACGCGGTTGACAAAACTATAGAGACACGTCCCAAAATGACTACCTGGGATGGCTGGTTCGGGTAGGCGATATACTGCTGGGCAGACGAAAGGAGCGTCGACGATGCTTAATGGGTGCGCATATATATTGACGGTCGACGTGGGCAACACGTTCATTCGCTTTGGCCTGTTTGCCGAGGATTCGGCCGCGGCACAGGAATGCCCGCTTGCGACGTGCGAGATCACCACGCCGTCGAGCATCACAGCAGACGAGGCGCGCATGCGTCTCGTGCAGGTCATGGGCGCGCTCGCCGCCGATGCGGGTGTGCCCGGGGTGCTCGTACCCGCCGCGGCTGTGCTGAGCTGCGTGGTCCCGGCGCTCGAGCGCCCGTGGAAGGCGGCGCTTTCCCGCACCTGCACGGGGCGCGTGCTCACCGTGGGGCCGGGCCTCAAGACCGGCATGCCCGTGCACTACGACGATCCGGCCGAAATCGGCCCCGACCGCATCGCCGATGCCGTGGCGGCCCGTGCCGTCTACGGCTCGCCGTGCATCGTGATCGACCTGGGCACGACGACCAATATCGAGGTGATCGACGCGCACGGCACCTTTGTCGGCGGCGTCATCGCGCCCGGTCTGGCGCTCGGCGCCCGCTCGCTTTCGGCGGCAGCAGCGCGCCTGCCTCAGGTTGAGCCCTCGGCGCCGACACACGTCATCGGCCGCAACACGCGCGAGGCCATGCGCTCGGGCGTGGTTTTGGGCGAGGTAGCCCGCATCGACGGCATGCTCGACATGGTGCTTGCCGAGATGCGTGCGACCAAGGCCGCGGGGGAGGGCGATGTGCCCATCGTCATTACCGGCGACGATGCCGAGGCACTTGCGGCGCTGGTCGGCCATAGCCTGACGGTCGACGACGCGCTGACGTTGCGGGGTCTCGCCGAGCTCTACCACATCAACCAAAAGCCCCGTCGCGCGTAGGGCGAGGAGCTGGTGGGATAAGCGCCCCTACCTTTCACCTGCTACAATGGGTCAAACTATTGCGATTTCGGAGGTGTCTGCCATGTCGGACGATCTTCATCAAACCGCGTCGGGCAAGCGCCGCGACGTCATTAGCTGGGATGAGTTCTTTATGAGTGTGGCCATTGCCGCGCAGCGCCGCAGTAAGGACCCCAACACGCAGGTGGGCGCGTGCATCGCCAACACCAACCACCGCATCCTTTCGGTGGGCTACAACGGTACGCCCTCGGCGCTCAACGACGACTTTTTCCCGTGGGGCACGAGCGACGACCCGCTGCAGGATAAGCACAACTACGTGGTGCATGCCGAGGCCAACGCCGTGCTCAACTACCGCGGCTCGCTTAAAGACCTCGAGGGTTCCACGGTCTACGTCACGCTGTTCCCGTGCCACGATTGCGCCAAGATCCTGGCGCAGGTGGGCGTGGGCGAGGTCGTCTACCTGGACAATAAGTATGCCGACACCGATGACGGCCGTATCAGCCGCCGCATTCTCGACTCCTGCGGCATCAGCTACCGCCAGGTCATCGTCGATGTCCAGATTGGTACCGGGGGACAGGCTCAGCAGTAGCGCGTGCCAACGCCAGCTGGCGGCAAAACAGCCAAAAGAGCCCCGTCCCAAATTGACTACTCGTGAAAGTCGCGTCTGCGCGCATGGACGGCTCGTGAGCGGGTACATGGCTGTAGTAACATAGCTTCTGTCCGCGGGCGTGCCCGCGTTATTGTGAGAAAGGAGCCCCTGTGGCTGTTAACGAAGAGCTGCTTAAGAAGGTTCTTGAGGAGATTCGCCCCAACCTGCAGGCTGACGGCGGCGATATGGAGTATGTGGGCGTCGACGACGAGGGCGTCGTCCAGCTGGAACTGCAGGGTGCCTGCGCCGGCTGCCCTATGAGCGCACTGACCCTGTCCATGGGCATCGAGCGCATCCTGAAGGAGCACGTGCCCGGCGTTACCCGCGTCGAGCAGATCAATGCTTCCGGCGAGACCGACGACCTGTACGACGAGTACGCGCCGTTCTAAGATGCGAAAGCTGCGGACGACATGCTCCGCATAGACGTTACGCTCAAATATGCGGCTGCGAGCGCAAGGCCCGCGGCCGCATTTGTATGTAGGGAGCAGGGGATCGATATGCTCAACGACCTCTACCATATGCTTGACCCCGTTGCGATCTCGGCGGGTCCCATCACGATCTACTGGTACGGTCTGGCCTATGTGGTCGGCGCTCTGCTCACGGCGGTTGTTATGTACCGCACGCAGCGTCGTTGGGGCTTCGACATCACGATCGATGACCTGACGAGCGTCGTGGTCGGCGCGGTCTTTGGTCTCATCATCGGCGCGCGCCTGTTCTACGTCGTCTTTTACGGCGATGGCTACTATTGGACCCACCCGCTCGAAATCTTTGCCACCAACGAGGGCGGCATGAGCTTCCACGGCGGCCTGGTGGGCGGCATCTTGGGCGGCATCATCGTGTGCCGCATGTACAAGCTTGATGCATGGACCGTCGCCGACCTTGCCGTGATCGGCGCCCCGCTGGCCCTGTGCCTGGGCCGTTGTGCCAATTTCGTCAACGGTGAGCTGTGGGGTAAGCCGACCGATCTGCCCTGGGGTGTGGTCTTTGGCGGCACCGCGGGCGATATGCCGCGTCATCCTTCCCAGCTCTATGAGGCATTCCTGGAGGGCGTCGTGCTCTTCTGTATTTTGCAGGTGCTCAGCCGCAAAAAGCCGCTACTGCCCCAGGGTACGTTTATGGGCGTGTTCGTGATGGGTTACGGCATCGTCCGCTTCCTCATTGAGTTTGTGCGCGTGCCCGATGCCCAGCTGGGCTATCTGCTGGGCGGCGTCATCACCATGGGTCAGCTGCTGAGCCTGCCGCTCGTAATCGTGGGCCTGGCACTCATCATCTTCGCCCGTCGCCGCAACCAGCCCCAGCGCGTCTACCTGGACGCCTAACCACCAAAACCACCACAAAGGGGACAGGCACCTTTGTGGTGGTTTTGCCGAGTTTGATAGGTTTCTAGAAAGGCTTTCGGACTGTGAAGGATTCCGACCTCTCCACAACGGCTGCGCGCGACGCTGCCCGCATCGTCTGGTTTAAGCGCTACCCTGCCAAGCAGACGCTCATCGCATTTTTGCTCGCGCTGTTGGCGACCACGGCGTTTTCCATCGATCCCGCCCCGGTGTCGAGCAACGCAGTCTTGGCGATTGACCCCAAAGCCTCGGGCATGCTGTACGTGTGCTACGAGGTGCTCCTCTCGTTTGCCGGCCATACCGACGCGGTCATGCTGCTTGCGCTTGCCTGCCTGCTCACGCTGCCGTTTCGCTACGTGTTCTTTGGCCGCGGCGACGCTTGGCGTCCCTCGGTGATCCTTCCGTCGCTGTTCTTTGCCGTCTGCATGGTGTTTGGCCGCAGCTACGACCTCACCGATTCGGCCGAGATCGTGCTCGGCGACAAGGCCCGCATCATCTGCGCCTGGATAGGCGGTGCGGGCTGGATGCTCTTGGCGGTCGTTGCCTTCTACCTTGCCTTTGAGTGTCTAGATTGGCTGAGCTCTCGGCGCATTCCGTTTTCCGAAGCGCACTTTGGCCGCGTATGGCGTGTGGCTCACGCCGTGCTCTCGGTCCATCCCTTTGCCGGGCCCTTTCTGGTTCTTATGATCGCCTGGGCGCCCACGCTCATCGCTTCGCTGCCCGGCCTGTTTATGGGAGATACGGGCGCGCAGATCCGCCAGTGGTTCAACTACCCCAATGGCACGAGTGACTATCTGCGTCTGCTCAATCCCAATGTGTTGCTCAACGGACATCACCCCGTGGTGCACACGGCTATCATCGGTTTGTGCGTCCAGCTGGGGCTTTCGCTGTTCAATAGCGCCAACGCAGGTCTTGCCATCTACACCTGCGCCCAGTTCGTCATTACGGCCGCCTGCATGGCCTATTCCATCTCGTCGCTGCGCAAGCTGGGCGTGAGCCTGCCGGTCCGCGGCGTGATCTTGCTGTTCTTTGTGTTTATGCCCATGTTCTCCAACTATGCGGCTCTGCTTACCAAAGATGTGCTGTTTGCCGACGCGTTTTTGGTGCTGTTGGTGCAGACCGTGAAGCTCGTGGCCTGCGGCCTGCCCCGTTGCGATGCCAATGCCGAGCGTGCGGGCGAACAGAGGCCCGTGCTCTTTGCGCGCCATGACTGGCTGCTGCTCGCTCTGGGCGCCATGGGCTCCACGTTTCTGCGTAACGGCGGCCTGGTGTTTCCCCTGGCGGCATGCGTAATCGCGGCGGCGTTTTGCGCATGGGACGCGCATGTGGCTCATCGTGCAGCCAAGCAGGCTGGTGCTGCGCCTTCGGGCGCCATCCCGCGTTTCCGCTGGGTGGGAGTTCTTGCGGTGCTTGCACTCTGCCTTGCCTCCAACATGTACTTCACTAAGGTCTTTATGCCGGCGCACGACATCACGCCTGGTTCCAAGCGCGAAATCCTCTCGATTCCGTTCCAGCAGACGGCTCGTTTCGTCCAAAAGCACGACGGCCTCAACTCGGGCGTCAACCCCACGGTTAAGGAGGACGGCACCATCGTGGAGGCTCCTTGCGACGGCTTGGTGACCGACGAAGAGCGTGCCGTGATCGACCGCGTGCTCAAGTACGAGAACTTGGGCCGCCGTTACAACCCGGATAAGTCGGACGCCGTCAAAAATTGCTTTAACGAGTATGCCTCGCAGGAGGACATCAAGGCCTATTTTGAGGTGTGGGCCCAGATGTTCAAAAAGGATCCCGAGTGCTATATTTCGGCGCTCATCAATAACTACTACGGCTACTTTTATCCGAGTGCCCGCGATGCGTGGGTCTACAGCACGGCGCGCAGTGCCGAGATCATGGCGAAGCCCGATAACCTCAAGTACTTCGACTTCCATCCGGTCGATAGCAAGGTTGTGCGCTGGTGCGACCACCTGATTAACCTGTACCGCGTGGCAGTACAGCGCATCCCGTTTATCTCGCTCACCATGAGCTCGGCCACCTATGTGTGGATCATGATCGCCGTGGTGGTCTATCTGCTACGTCGTCATTCGTGGCGCGGGCTGGCCATTTGGGTGCCGCTGCTGGGCGTGCTCGCCGTGTGCCTGATCGGTCCCTGCAACGGCTCGACCTACATGCGCTACCTGTATCCGGTCATCGCCTGCATGCCCTTTGCCATCGGCGCCACCATCACCCGCAGCGACCTCCTCTGGTCCTAATTTGGTGCAAAGGGGACAGGTTACTTTGCACTAAGGGGCCGCATCATCACGACGCCTTCATTTTGGGGTTTATCTCGCAGGCCAGTAGGTATATCATAACGACGTTTGTTTATATTGCCCGAGCATCTGCGCTGGGCTTTAGGTCGAAACCGATAGGAGACACGTATGTCCGGACACTCTAAGTGGGCCACAACCAAGCATCGTAAGGGCGCGCAGGACGCCAAGCGTTCCGCCCTCTTCTCCAAGCTGAGCCGCAACATCACCGTTGCTGCCCGTCTCGGCGGCGACCCGCTGCCCGAGAACAACGCCAGCCTCGCTGCTGCTGTTGCCAAGGCCAAGGCTCAGTCCATGCCTAAGGACAAGATCAAGTCCGCTATCGACAAGGCCTTCGGTTCGGGTGCCGACGCCGCCGTCTACGAGAACATCGTGTACGAGGGCTACGGTCCCGCCGGTGTCGCCGTCTACGTTGACTGCCTGACCGACAACCGCAACCGCACCGCCGCTGATGTCCGTTCCGCCTTCTCCCACGCTGGTGGCAACCTGGGCACCTCGGGCTCCGTCGCCTTCCAGTTTGAGCGCAAGGGCCAGATCGTCGTCGCCAAGGAGATCCTGGACGAGAACGCCAAGAAGGAGACCATGATCGCCAACGGTCCTGCCGGTGACGAGGATGAGTTCATGATGGCCATCGCCGAGGCCGGTGGCGAGGACTACGAGGACGCCGGCGAGGAGTGGATTGTCTGGACCGCTGCTAACGACGTCATGGCTGTCTCCAAGGCGCTCGAGGAGCAGGGCGTCCAGGTCAAGGGCTCCGAGACCACCATGGTCCCGACCACCCCGACCGAGGTCTCCGGTACCGACGCCAAGAAGGTCCAGCGCCTCATCGACCGTCTTGAGGAGCTCGACGACGTCCAGGATGTTTACAGCACCATGGACATGACCGACGAGGTCATCGCTGCCCTCGAGGAGGAGTAGCGCCCACACGGGTTAAGCCGTGCATATCTGGGCATAATGAAGCGAGCATGCAAGCCTCGTGGAATAGATGAGCCGGATCCGCGTGCGTATGGCACCGGACCCGGCTCTTTTATAATGATGCGAACCGTTTTGCATTCTGTGGACCGAAACCTGAAGGGAGCGCGCGTGCGCGTACTCAAACGAGCCCTAGCGATCGTGTATCTTGCCGCCGCCATCGTGGCGCTGGGTACGCTTGTCTGCCAGTTCTGGGGACCGTATACGTATCGCTTTATGCTGCTGCTGCGTGACGCCATGCCTCGCGTCGTCGTTACGGTGTGCGCCGCTATCGTGGCGCTTGGCGTGCTCATCGGTTTTTTCCGCCTGATGTTCGCGCGTCGCGAGCCGTCCTGCGTGCATCCGGCGGGGGAGCGCAATATCGAGGTCACGCTCGCAGCGCTTTCCTCGTGCGCCCGTGCCGCGGCAGAGTGCGATGATCGCGTGATGGTTGAGCATATCGAGGCGCGCGTTCAAGGCTCCGACGAATCGCGCGTTCGTTTTAAGGTCGAAGCCATCGCGCTCGACGACCGGGACGTGGCCTCCCTTGCAGCCGCGATGCAGCAGCGCATCGAGAAGGCCTGCGACACCATGCTCGGCACGCCGGGCACGACCGCGCGCGTCCGTTTTTTGCCGTCCAAGACTACCGTCCAGACCGTGGAGGTTTCCGGTGAGTGATACCAACCAAGACAAGACCGCCCGCACGCCGCGCCTGACGATCGACCAGAACGCTACGCCGGCAGGCGAGTCCGCCGACACCAAGCTCGAGGCCGGCGAGCAGCATGACGTCGCCGCCAACGACTTTGACGAGGCCATGGGTCTCATCAAAGGTACGGGCGCTGCTATCTGGAGCTACGCCGTGCGCCACCCCAACACTACGCTCGGCGCCTTGGCAGGCTTTATCCTCGCTGTGCTGGTACTTACGTTGGGCCTGTGGGACACGCTCGTCATCGCATTCTTTGTGCTGATCGGCGCCGTGATCGGCCAGATTCGCGACGGCGAGAACGGTATCGTCAACTTCTTCGGCCGTCTGTTTAGCGGCCGCTAATATGAATTCGACTGTCGCATCTGCGGCAGGCATAAGGAGGAACCATGGCTTTTAACACGAAGGTCGATGTAGCCGATACCGAGCTCGAGGCGAATGAGGCCGTCGCCGCCGAGGCGGAGGACGTAACGCTCGAGGACGAGGCACTCGTCGAGGCCGAGTCCGATGCGGACGAGGATAACGAGGAGATGGACGAGGAGGCGGACGAGTCCGAGGACTCGCTGACCTATTCCAACGGTGTGATCGAGAAGATCGTTGCCATGGCCACCCGCGAGGTGCCGCATGTTCTGGGCATGAAGGGTAACCTTATGCACTTTGTGCAGGAACAGTTTGGTGCCGAGAACCTGACCAAGGGCGTGACGGTCGAGGTCACCGACGACAACCGCGTGGTCGTCAACATCTCGGTCATCATCGAGTACGGCGCCTATGCGCCTGCGATCTTTGACGACGTTAAGGCGCGCGTCACCGAGCGTCTGGCCGCGATGACCGGCCTTGAGGTGGCAGGCGTCAACCTGCGCATCGAGGATGTCATCACCCCCGAGGAGTACGAGCACCGCACCAGCCAGCACGAGTAACCTACCAAATAGGGACAGGTTTGTTTCGATAGGTTTTACCTGCGAAAACGCTAAACGGTCGACCGCGCAAGCAAAAGTGCGGTCGACCGTTTTCTATATGCCCCCGATGCAGGCATACCGCTCGTCTAACTAAGGGTTGCAATCTTCGCGTTCCGCGTTACCCTAATGGGCGCATTGTTTCCAAATTGTTAACGAAGGGTTGCCGTAATGGCCGACGAACACGAGACCGAAAGCAAGGCATGGGCGATTGAAGCCGCTGCGGCAGAGGCGGCGTCGCGTGCCGCCGAGGAGATGCATCGTCCTCCGGTGGTGCCGATGGAGCGCGTTGTCGGTCGCGAGGATATCGAACGTGGCGAGCGCGCCGGCCGCAAGCGCAGCCAGGAACCAGGCTTTCCGCGCTTTTTTGCCGAGCTCAATCTGGGCCTGGTCCTCACGGCGTTCGCCATCGTGGCTTTCAAAACGCCCAATCACTTTGCCTTCGGCGGCACCTCGGGCGTGTCGGTCATTCTTTCCACGCTGTTCCCGACTCTGCCCGTCGGCGTATTTATGTGGATTATCAACGCGGTCCTGGTCATCCTGGGTTTTATCTTTTTGGAGCGCAAGGCAATCCTTTGGAGCGTCTTTGCCTCGTTTGCGCTTTCGGCCTACGTCTCGCTGTTTGAGCTCTTCATTCCGTCGGATGTTTCGATGACGGGCGATATGTGGCTCGACCTGTGTTTTGCCGTCATCTTGCCGGCGCTGGGCAGTGCCATTGTCTTTGACATTGGCGCCTCGACGGGCGGCACCGACATCCTTGCCATGATCCTCAAGCGCCGCACGACGCTCGAGATCGGCCGTGCCCTGTTACTGGTCGATATCGGCATCGTGACCATTGCGGCTTTCCTGTATGGCCCGCGCGTCGGTCTGTACTGCGTGCTTGGCCTGTTTGCCAAGACGCTTGTGGTCGACAAGGCTATCGAGAGCATTCACCTTCGTAAGGTCTGTACGATCATTTGCTCCGAGCCCCTTAAGGTCGAGGAGTTTATCGTCAAGCATCTCAACCGCACGGCAACGATCAGCCGTGGCTACGGCGCTTTCTCGGGCAAGTGCGTCACGGTGATCATGAGCGTGCTGAGCCGTCGCGAGGCAGTGCAACTGCGCCGCTATGCCCGCGAGATTGACCCTGGCGCCTTCATCACCATCGTCGATAGCTCCGAAATCGTCGGCAAGGGCTTCCGCGGCACGAACTAGCCCTGGTGCGCGCTTCGAATCATTGAATTAACCGGCTGCGTTGCAAATCGGTCATCTTGGGGTATTTGTCCCCACATTGGGCGATAATGATGCCAAAGACATCGTTTGCGGTCCAGGTGATTCGCTCTAGATACGAAGGGATGATTTCGATGTTCTGTTCGCAGTGTGGCGCCCCCATGGGCGATAACGACAAGTTCTGTGGCGTGTGCGGTGCCCCTAATACCGAGGCCAAGGCCACCGGCCCCGCTCCGCAAGCTCAACCTCAGCCGCAGGGTCAGCCGTTTGCCCAGCCCCAGCCGCAGCCGTTCGTTGCGCCCCAGCCGGCTATGAACGTGCCCAAGGGCTGCATGGCTCAGGCCTTCAACGACATGATTAAGGTTCCCGGCGCCCTGGTTCGCGTATGCCAGATTGCCTTTTTGCCGGCGCTGATCTGCGTCGTGTCGGTGCTGGCGCTGTTTATCCCCGTTATCGGTGGCATCGCGGCGGCCATTGGCTTTTTGCTCGCTTACGTGGCAAGCGTGTGCGGCGCTGGCTTTGCTATCGAGTGGGGTCGCGACCTGTCGCTCAAGGACGATAACGGCATGGAGCGTCCGCTGCTGCGCTCGACCTCCTTTGGGCTGGGCGTCTTCTCGTCTGTCATTACGAACGTGCTCGGGTTCGTGGCCATTATTCCGGTGATTGGCGTGGTGTTCTCGGTGCTTGAGAGCGCTGTGATCGGTGCCGTTGGTTCGTACTATTACTTCGGTTCGAGCGGCCTCGAGGGCGCACTCATCGGGTCGATGGGTCTGCTTGTCTTTGCCATGATCGTATCGGCGGTGTTGGGCATTTTCTTTAAGATGTTTGGTGACGCTGCCGTGATGCACTTTGCAGTCGCCGGCCGCGTGGAAAGCGCGTTTTCGCTCGAGAAGGTCTGGAAGTCCTATAAGGCCAACCTGGGCAAGCTGTTCTGCGCCTCGATTCTCCCCGAGTTTTTGACGGGCATTGTTTCCAATATCATCACCTGGATTTTCACCGCCATCTTTGGCTTTGTTGCCGCGCTGGGCATTAGCAGCTATGGCTACTACGGCTACTATTCTCGTCCTTCGGGTCTTGAGGCTATCATCGAGGGTGGCGGCATTACGCTCATCCTGTTCCTGATGATCGTTGCCTTTGTCACCGTGTTCCTGAATGTGTTTGGCACGATGCTCAAATATCGTGCCGTTGGCTACTGGGCCGCGCGCCATGCCAGCGAGTGGGCCGATGAGGATACCGACGATGTCCTGACGTTCGTGCTCCCGGGTGAGAAGAAGCCTGCTCCTGCGGGGTTCAATCCCACGGCCGCCACTGGTGCTGCCCCTGCGCCTGCCCCTGCGCCTGCCCCTGCGCCTGCCCCTGCCCCGGCACCCGCGCCTGCACCTGCTCCGGCACCTGCCCCGGCACCCGGGGCGACGCCTGCGGAGCCCGATTGGAATGCCGTTGCCACGCCGGCGGATGAGCCGGGCGATAATCCTGCTGCCGAAAACAATCAAACCGAATAGTCGGTCGAGGCGCCCTGGGCAACTGAGCCCGGGGTGCCTTTTTCTACTGCGAAAGCAAGAAAATGCCCGGGAAAACGGTTGCAGCAATATTTCTCGGAAATTGATCAATGTTGCGCAACAACGTCGCGGCTATTGTTGAGAACATAGTCGTGTAAGGTTTGAAGGCGTGCAACGCCTTAGGAAAAGGAGAGGCTTATGTTCTGTCCCACTTGTGGTTCTCCCATTTCGGATGATGCCAAATTCTGCCCCGTCTGCGGTTCTGCCGTCGGTGCCGCTCCCGCTGCTCCTGCTCCGCAGCCCGCGCCGCAGCCTGCATCTCAGCCCCAGCCTGCTCCGCAGCCCACGCAGATTCAGCCCACTCCGGTTCAGGCAGTTCAGCCTCAGCCTCAGCCGCAGTACACCGGCCAGCAGCAGTACACCGGTCAGCAGCAGTATGCTCAGCAGCCTGCACCCGCCCCGATGGGCTATGCTCCGATTAAGACCGACCGTGGCGTGATCGGCTGGCTCCTGCTTTCCATCGTGACCTGCGGCATCTATTCGTATTACTTCCTCTATTGCCTCGCGCGCGACATCAATGTCATGTGCCAGGACGACGGCGATTCCACACCGGGTCTGGCTGCATTCATCCTGCTGTCGTTCGTGACCTGCGGCTTCTACGCACTCTACTGGTACTACAAGATCGGCAACCGCCTGCAGGCTAATGCTCCTCGCTATGGCCTGATGTTCCAGGAGAACGGTACCACCGTTCTTATGTGGCAGATCGTCGGCGCGCTGCTGTGCGGCCTTGGCACCATCTTTGCCATGAACATCATCATCAAGAATACCAATGCCATGGCAACGGCTTATAACGTCCGTCTTGGCGCTCGTGCCTAACGATAAGAGCGGCGTGAACAGCTCCCAGGGACATAAGGGCGCGGCGGAACTCATTCGCCGCGCCCTTTCTTGCATCGGCGCGCTCTTTGTCGCCTGGCTCGCACTCTACCTGCTCGATATCGGCTGCGTGTTTCGCCTGATGACGGGCATTCCCTGTCCGGGATGTGGCATGACGAGGGCCTGGCTGGCAGCACTGCGCCTCGATTTTGCGGCGGCCTTTGCCTACCATCCGCTGTTTTGGGTGGTGCCGATTGCGTTTGTGCTCGCGTTCGTGCGCGAGGAGGTGACGTCGAGCAAGCTAAAGCGCGGCATCGACATTGCGGTTATTGTTCTGTGCGTGCTGGTCGTTGCCGTATGGATCGTGCGCCTTATCAACCCGGCAGACGCGGGCCTGCTCTTTGGTGGCCACGCTCCCGCCGGAGTTCCCACCGATATCATTCACCTCGAAACCCCACGCTGGCTCGCCATCCTTCGCTCTTACTTGTCGTGACGGAGGACGCGCTAGAAAAGCGGTCGACACATAAGCGGGGGCGAACGTTGAGATAACGTTCGCCCCCGCTTTGCTATAGCCAGGTTGTTATAGGTGGGCGTGACGGCTACTCGCCGTGCTTCTCATCGTGGCGAGCGGCGGCACGGGCATCGTGAATGCCCTTGATTGCGGCATGGCGGGCGGTGCGGGCGTCGTGCACGGCGTCGCGGGCCTCGGCGGCAGTTGCCTTGGCAGAGCGCAGCTTGGCTGCCAGGTCGGGATTGGTCTCGGCAACCGCGGCGATCGTGGGGCCGTCGAGCTCTTCTTGCGTGGGCTCGGCCAAAAAGTCGATGGCATACTGAGCGGCTACCATGGAGCCCTTGGCGAGCACGCTCTCGTCGATCTTATAGAAGCAGGAGTGCTGGGCATAGGTGGCGCCGATCTGGGGGTTGCGCGTGCCAACAAAGGCGAGCACGCCCGGTACGCGGCGCAGATACTCCGAGAAGTCCTCGCCCGAAAGCGTGCCGCGGTAATGGCCCTCGCCCGCGGGACCCAGGCACTTGAGCACAGCTTGGCGGCAGCGCTCGCTCGAGGCGGCATCGTTTTCGACCTTGTAGTTGGCGATGGTGTAGTCGGTGAGTTCGGCCTCGGCGCCCAGAGCAGCCGCGGTGTGCTCCACGATGCGGCGCATAAGCTCGGGCATCTCCTCATGCGTCTTGTCGCCATAGGTGCGCACCGTGCCGGCGAGGTACGCCGTGCCGGCGATAACGTTGCGCGCGGTGCCGCCATGCAGCTCGCCGACGGTGATGACGGCAGGTTCGTAGGGGCTAATCTCGCGCGAGACGATGGTCTGCAGGGCGTTGACGATCTCTGCCGCAACCATAACGGCGTCGTGGCCGCGCTGGGGCATGGCGCCATGGCACGAGGTGCCGCGGACGTCGATGCGGAACCAGTCGGTGTTTGCCATGCGCGGGCCGGGCTCGCAGCTTACGGTGCCGGCGTCGACCTCGCTCCAGATGTGCGCGGCGTAGGCGCCGTCGACGCCATCGAGTACGCCGGTGCCGATCATGAGCTTGGCGCCCTGGCCGTTTTCCTCGCTGGGCTGGAAAACGATGCGAATCTCGCCGTGGATGTCATCGGTCATGTGGCGCAGAATCTGCAGTGTGCCGAGCATCATGGCGATATGGCAGTCGTGACCGCAGGCGTGCATGCAGCCCTCGTTGACGCTGGCGAACTCCTCGCCGGTCTGCTCGGTGACAGGCAGGGCGTCGATATCGGCGCGCAGCAGGATACGGCGGCGCGGCGTGCCGTCCTCGCGGTAGGCATCCGGCGCGGTACCGCGAAGCGTCGCCACCAGGCCCGTCTTGAGCGGACGCTCGTAGGGGATATTCATGGCGTCGAGCTGGTTGGCGATGTCGGAAGTCGTGCGCTCCTCGGCAAGGCTCAGCTCCGGGTGCTTATGGAAGTGCCGGCGCTGCTTGATGATGTAGGGTTCAAACTCGGCGGCGATATCCTGGATGGCCGCGGTGACGTCGTCTGCCGCGCGAACCTCGGTTGCCGCCATAATTTGCTGTGCCTTGGTCTTCGTCATGGTCGATTTGCTCCTTGTTGGCTCGATCGCAAAATCGTACAGGCTCTCTCCAGTATGCCACCTGCCGCTAGGGCTGGTAAAGTTGCCGTTTGCCGCTTGGGGTTTTGTTGCAAGGGCGGGGGAGTACACTCGGGAGTGTTGAATTTCCTGCCAGAGATGGGGATGCCCATGCAGCATATCGATCGGATTATCCGCTCCAAGAACGTTTTTACCGCCCAAGACGGCATCGATACCGCCCGCGAGTTGGCGATCGCCATCGCGGGCGATCGCATCGTCGCTGTCGGCGCGCCCGATGACGTGATTGCCGCCGCACCTGCCGCCACGCCGGTGGTCGATTACGGCGAGCAGTTTGTCTGCCCCGGTTTCCATGACGCTCATCTGCACTTCTTCCATACCTCGGTCGGTTCCTCGCCGTATATGCTCATGGATATGGGCACGTCCGAGGCGGCACTGGTGCAGCATGCGCTCGAGTTTTCCCAGGGCCTGCCCGACGACGCCTGGGTCGTGACCCAGGGCTGGCGCGATTACCGCTGGGATCCGCCCGAGCATCCTACCAAGGCCTCCCTCGACGCCGCCTTCCCCGGTCGCCCCTGTGTTATGTATTCGGGCGATGGGCATACGCTGTGGCTCAACAGCCGCGCACTCGAAGCCCTCGGCGTGACGCGTGACAGCGAGCCTCCTGCGGGTGGCAGTTACGACAAAGACTCAAACGGTGAGCTTACGGGTATTGCCCACGAGGCAGCTGCTATGCAGCTGCTGCCGCGCTGCCTGGAATGGCTGGGCGAGGACCGCATCGCGAGCGCTTACGGCGACCAGATGAAGCGTATGGCCGAGCAAGGCATCACCTCAATCTGCGATATGTCGCTCATGCCCATGCCGGGCTGCGACTTTATTCGCGACGATGTCTACGACAGGCTGCAGGCCGCCGGCAAGCTGGGCATTCGCGCCCACCTGTTCCCCACGCTGCTGGATGACCAATCGCGCTTGGAAGAACTCCAGACCCGCTACGCAAACAACGCGCTGCTCTCGGCGCCAGGATTTAAACAGTTCTTCGACGGCGTGTCGAGTGAGCATACCGCATACCTCACTGAGCCCTATACTAACCCGCGCTTCCCGGGTGACCAGGGGCGCCTGACGGTTCCTGTCGAGCGCATGCGCAAGTTGGTTCTGGCGGCAGCCGAGCGCGGCCACACCGTGCGCATCCACGTTATCGGCGACGGTGCCATCCATGCCGCACTCGATATCTTTGAGGAGGCGGCAGAGCTCTACGGCCTGCCCCAGCACGGTCATAATACGCTTGAGCATTTGGAGAATCTGCTGCCTCAGGACATCGATCGTCTGCGCAAGCTCAACGTCATTGCCTCGAGCCAGCCTTGCCACATCACGCTCGACCCGGGTGGCCCGGAGCGCGACCTGGGCCTGGAACGCAGCCGCATCATGTGGCCGTTTGCGACCTATAAGCAGCGCGGCATCCGCCAAGCTTTTGGTACCGACAGCCCCATCACGGCCGTTACCAGCATGAACGTGCTCTACACGGCTATTACGCGCCAAGACCCTCGCAGCCACTGGCCCGAGGGCGGCTGGCTCCCCAGCGAGCGCATCGATGCGGCAACGGCCCTGCGCAACTACACGCTTGGTAGCGCGTACGCAGCGGGCGACGAGCAAAACCTCGGCAGCCTAGAGCCCGGCAAATACGCCGACTTGGTAGTCCTGGACCAAAACCCGCTCACCATTGACCCCCAAGAGCTCCAAGACACCAAAGTTCAGGCAACCTATCTGGCAGGTAACTTAATCTACGAGCGTTAACCCCACATCCCACCCCTCAGTTGCGGTGAAATACGGACTAAATAACACCTCAACAGCCAAAAACAGTCCATATTCCACCGCAACTTAAGGGGCACGTTTCAGCAACGTGCCCCTTTCTTGTGCGCCCTACCCGCATCGCCATTTCGCTGCACTGACTTTTCTGAATGCCGGGCCCGAATTAGTTAACCTGGCTCCCGGGGCGGACCGGAGGGCATGAAGTTTGTCGCGAGTTCCGCACGCAAAGGAAAGCACTTAATGTGCTTTCCGTCTTGCGCAGGACTGTAGAGCAGCAAACTTCATGCCCTCCGGTCCGCCCCGGGAGCCACCTCTAAGTTATCCCCCGGCATTCAGAAAATCTAAGTGCCAAAAAATAAGATTTTTTGACTCCGTGTTGTATAACCCGCCATTCGTGGGTACCATTCAACGCGTACGCAAACGAAGTAGGGAAACCCGCGCGGCCCAACCGCGCGGCCCACAAAGGAGGAAACAAGCATGTCGTCTTTGAAGCCGCTTGCAGATCGCGTCCTGGTCAAGCCCGACGAGGCCGAGCAGAAGACCGCTTCTGGTCTGTACATCGCCAGCAACGCTCAGGAGAAGCCGCAGCGCGGCACTATCGTTGCCGTTGGCGCCGGTAAGGTCAACGACAAGGGCGAGCGCATCCCCATGGACGTTCAGGTCGGCGACGTTGTCATCTACGGTAAGTTCGGTGGCAACGAGGTCAAGGTCGACGGCGAGAAGTATCTGCTGATGCGCGCCGACGACATCTACGCCGTCGTCGAGGCCTAGTCTCGTCAGAATCTCTGATTCGTCTTTGAGCGCGCCCGCCGCATAGGACTCGGAAGCGGCGACGCGAGTCACATTTCTTTTGGAGGATTACCCACTATGGCAAAGAACATTACGTTCAACACCGATGCCCGCGCTAAGCTTGCCAAGGGCGTCAACACTCTGGCCGACGCCGTTACCGTCACCATGGGCCCCAAGGGCCGCTACGTTGCGCTGCAGCGCACGTTCGGTGCCCCGACCATCACCAACGACGGCGTTTCCGTCGCTAAGGAGATCGAGCTCGAGGACAACATCGAGAACATGGGCGCTCAGCTGGTGAAGGAGGTCGCCACCAAGACCAACGACACCGTGGGTGACGGTACCACCACCGCAACCCTGCTCGCTCAGGCCATCGTCAACGACGGCTTGCGCAACGTCGCCGCTGGCGCCAACCCGCTGGCCATCCGTCGCGGCATCGACAAGGCCGTCAACGCCGCCGTCGCCGAGATGAAGAAGCAGGCCAAGCCGGTCGAGACCAAGGAGCAGATTGCTTCCGTCGGTACCATCTCTGCCGGTGACCCCGAGGTCGGCGAGAAGATCGCCGAGGCCATGGAGGTCGTGGGCAAGGACGGCGTCATCACCGTCGAGGATTCCCAGACGTTCGACATCACCATCGACACCGTCGAGGGCATGCAGTTCGACAAGGGCTACGTCTCCGCTTACTTCGTCACGGATAACGACCGCATGGAGGCCGTGATGAAGGATCCGTACATCCTCATCACCGACCAGAAGATCTCCAGCGTCCAGGACATCATGCCTGTTCTTGAGGCTGTCCAGCGCGCCGGCCGTGGCCTGCTCATCATCGCTGAGGACATCGACGGCGAGGCTCTGCCGACCCTGGTCCTCAACAAGATCCGTGGCGCCCTCAACGTCTGCGCCGTCAAGGCTCCGGGCTACGGCGATCGCCGCAAGCGCATCCTCGAGGACATCGCCGTCCTCACCGGTGGCCAGGCCGCTCTGGACGAGCTGGGCGTGAAGGTCGCTGACATTACCGCCGATATGCTCGGTACCGCTAAGTCCGTCACCATCTCTAAGGACAACACCGTCGTCGTCGGCGGCGCTGGCTCCAAGGAGGCCATCGACGCCCGTATCGCTCAGATTAAGGGCGAGATGGAGAACACCACCTCTGACTTCGACCGTGAGAAGCTCCAGGAGCGCCTGGCCAAGCTCTCCGGTGGCGTTGCCGTCATCAAGGTCGGCGCTGCTACCGAGTCCGAGCTCAAGGAGATCAAGCATCGCGTCGAGGACGCCCTGCAGGCCACCCGCGCTGCTGTCGAGGAGGGCATTGTCGCCGGTGGCGGCGTCGCCTTCATGGACGCTGCTCCTGCGCTCGATGCCGTCGAGATCGATGACCCCGAGGAGAAGATCGGCGTCGACATCGTCAAGAAGGCTCTGACCGCTCCGGTCGCCACCATCGCCAAGAACGCTGGCTTTGAGGGCGCTGTCGTGGTCGACAAGGTCGCCGAGCTGCCCGCCGGCCAGGGTCTCAACTCTGCCAACGGCGAGTGGGGCGACATGATCGAGATGGGCGTCCTCGACCCCGTCAAGGTCAGCCGCGTCACCCTGCAGAACGCTGCTTCTGTCGCCAGCCTGATCCTCATCACCGAGGCTACCGTCTCCGATGTGCCCAAGAACACTCAGCTTGAGGACGCCATCGCTGCTGCTACCGCTGGTCAGCAGGGCGGCGGTATGTACTAAGGCCGACAAGGTCTAGAACTCCCACCGGGAATCCGGGGGCGGGACGGGGGCTTCTCTCCGGAACGTCCTCGGACATGCAAAGAGGCTCCGCATCGCGCTTCGCGCTGCGGAGCCTCTTTGCGTCCTGCGGAATGTTCCGGAGAGAAGCCCCCGTCCCGCCCCCGGATCCCCTGCGTTTACGGCCTTGAGGTCGGCTCGCGGAGAAGGACGTGGTTGATGGGAGTACGTGTTCCCTTCGCTGTTTCGCGCTTCGCGCGAAAGGCGCGCTACTTTGGGATGGGTGGGGAATGTGGTTGTTGCGGCAACTGGTCCCCATCATAAATTACCCTTGGCATACTTGCGCGAAAACCTGCCCGTGCTACACTTGCAATTGCTGTTTCAGGGCGGGGTGAAATTCCCCACTGGCGGTAAATCGGGCGGTGTCAAAGGGACGCCGTGGCGCAGGTAAAGTGCCTGCGGCCGAGCCGATGAGTCCGCGACCCGTGTGTGCGTTGGTTCGCATGCCGGCTGAACTGGTGAGATCCCAGTACCAACGGTTAGAGTCCGGATGAAAGAGGCAGGTGATCTTATGTCTGAACAGTCGCAGCATATCCATTTTGAGAACACGAATAGGTGGAGCACCAAACAGCTCGTTACCATGGCGTTGATGTGCGCCTTGGGTGCCCTGTTTATGTACGTGCAGCTGCCCATCCTTCCTTCGGCGCCGTTTTTGACCTACGACCCGTCGCTGGTGCCGGCGATGGTGTGCGGGTTTGCGTACGGCCCTGGTGCCGGCACTGCCGTTGCCGCCATGGCGATCGTTATCCATGCGCTCACCACGGGTGACTGGGTCGGCGCGCTTATGAACCTGGTTGCCACGCTGGGCTACATTCTGCCCGCGGCTATCGTCTACCAGAAGATGCATACCTATAAGGGTGCCGTGATTGGCCTGGTGCTCGGCGTCATTGCCGCTACAGCGCTGTCTATGGTCGCAAACCTTACCATTGGCGTATGGTTCTGGTATGGCTCGGTCGATGTGATCGCCCCGCTCATGATTCCTGCCGTACTGCCGTTCAACCTTATCAAGACCGTGCTTAACTCGGTGTTGACGCTGGCGGTGTATAAAGCAGTCTCCAACCTCATCACGCCTAAAAAGGACCAGGTCAAAGGCCGCGCATGATTGAGTGTCGGGGCGTTTCCTTTAGCTATGACGGTGCCGCCCAGGCGCTTGACGGCATCGATCTGAGCATTAAGGACGGCGAGTTTTTCTGCATCCTCGGTGGCAATGGGTCGGGTAAGTCGACGTTTGCCAAGCATCTGAATGCGCTGCTGCAGCCCGATGCGGGCACGGTACGCATCAACGGCATGGATGCGTCCGAGCCCGAGCTGGTCTACGACATTCGTTCGACCGCGGGCATGGTATTCCAGAATCCCGGCGACCAGCTGGTGGCAACGCTTGTCGAAGATGACGTTGCGTTTGGTCCCGAAAACCTTGGCGTGCCATCGGCGCAAATTGCGCAGCGCGTACGCGAGGCGCTGAAGGGCGTGGGCCTGGTGGGCTTTGAGTGCCACGAGACCCATGCGCTTTCGGGCGGCCAAAAGCAGCGCGTGGCGCTTGCCGGCGTGCTCGCCATGGAACCGCGCGTGCTCATATTGGACGAGGCTTCCTCGATGCTCGATCCGCGTGGACGCAAGGGCCTCATGAAGGCTTGCCGCGCGTTGCACGCTCGCGGCATGACCATCGTGATGATTACGCACTTTATGGAAGAGGCCGCCGAGGCCGATCGTGTCGCGGTGTTTCGGGCGGGACGCGTTGCCATGCTCGGTACGCCCGAGGAAATCTTGACGCGAGCGGACGAACTTGCGCAGCTCAACCTTGACATGCCAGAGTCGTGCCGTTTGGGCATGGCGCTTCGTGCGAAGGGCGTGCCCGTTTGCGCGCAGGTACGTGAGGCGGATATGGTCGCCGAGATTGCGCAGGCTTATGCCGAGCGAAGTGGGGCAGGCATCGCGGGGCAGTCTTCCGCATCCCAGTTGGAAATCGCTGACGGCACTGTTCCGGTAGACAACGAGGGCAACGCGTCGGAGCCCGTCATCGAGCTATCCCGTGTTTCGTACAGTTATTCGCTCAGTCCGCGCGAGCGCCGCCGCTGGCATAAGCGCTCGGCCATTGCGGGCAAATCGAGCAAACAGGCTCTCTGGGGAAACGACCCCAGCAGCCCGTGGGCGCTGCGCGATGTATCGCTGACGGTGCGTCGCGGCGAGTTCCTGGGCTTGGCAGGTCATACCGGTTCGGGTAAGTCGACGCTGGTCCAGCATCTCAACGGTTTGATTCGCCCCCAGGAGGGATCCGTTCGCGCGCTGGGGCTCGATCTGTCAAACAAGAAAGACGCCGCCGCGGTTAAGGCCAAGGTCGGCGTGGTGTTTCAATATCCTGAGCGTCAGCTGTTTGCCGAAACCGTGGCGCAGGACGTGGCGTTTGGTCCGCACAACCTTGGCTTGCCGCAAGATGAAGTCGACCGTCGTGTCGAGTCATCGCTCTCGCGCGTGGGCCTCGACCTTTCCACGGTCGGCGACAAGAGTCCCTTTGAGCTTTCGGGCGGTCAGCAACGGCGTGTGGCATTCGCCGGCGTGCTCGCCATGGAGCCCGAAGTCCTGGTGCTCGATGAACCCATGGCGGGGCTCGACCCGGCTGCACGCAGGGATTTCTTAGGGCTCATCGATCGACTCCATCGCGAAGGCCTGACCGTTGTCATGGTTTCGCACAGCATGGATGACCTGGCCAATTGCTGCGACCGCATCGTCGTGATGAACGAGGGCGCGGTGTTTGCCGAGGGCACGCCCGCTCAGGTTTTTGCGCATGCGGATGAGCTTAAATCAATCGGCTTGGGTGTTCCCGCTGCCCAGCGCATGGCGCTGGCGCTTGCGAAGGCAGGCGTGCCGCTGCGCTTTGACGGCCTCTATACGGTTGAGTCGCTGGCAGACGAGTTGGTGGACCTGCTAATCGGTCGCTCGGGCGGTCCTTCTAACGTCGCGGACATTGCTAATTCCAAGACGGTCGCGCGAGAGGAGGGCTGCTGATGGAGGCGTTTTCGTTTGGCAGTTACTATCCCGGCGATAGTGCGATCCATCGCCTGGATCCGCGCACCAAGCTGCTCCTGGGCTTTGTGTTTCTGATCACGACGCTGACCGTCGGCGGCTTCCGCGGACTGGCCCCTGTCGCAATGTTTGTCGTGCTGATCTATGCCGTGTCTCGGGTGCCGGTTCGTCGCGTTCTGTCGTCGATGGCGCCGCTGCTGGCAATCGTCGTCGTGGTCGCGGTGCTCAACTTGTTTACCGATCAGGGTGGGCGCATCCTGTGGCAGCTCGGCTTTTTGCAGATAAGCGAGGGCTCGCTGCATTCCGCCGCCTTTATGGCGTGTCGCCTGAGCTTGATGATGGCCGGCATGAGCGCCATTACGCTCACCACACCGACACTCGACCTCACCGCGGGCTTTGAGCGCCTGCTCGCGCCGTTTGCGCGTGTGGGACTTCCTGCGCACGAGTTCGGCATGATTATGGGTATCGCGCTGCGCTTTATGCCGCAGTTTGCCACCGAGATGAAGCAGACGGCGGACGCGCAGGCAAGCCGCGGTGCACGCGTAACGGGCGGTCCGCTCGGTGGCGTACGCATGCTCGGCAGTGTGGCGATTCCGCTGTTCACCGGCGTGTTCCGCCATGCCGAGACGCTGTCTGCTGCCATGGATGCACGCTGCTATCACGGCGAGCAGGGCCGCACGCGCCTGCATGCGCTTGCATTTGGCCGCGGCGATGCGTTGGCGGCGGTGGTGACGGCGTTGCTGCTCATCTGCGTCATCGTCATCAACCTTCAACTTGTTTAGGCGCGATTCGAGCGCAAGAAAGGGGTCCCTATGACCGACAACGACCGCACAGCTCAGCTTGAGCGCGCCTGTTCGTATCTCAGGCGCATTCCGGCGTGGTATCTGGCCACGACCGATGCAAGCGACGGGCATCAGCCTCGCGTGAGGCCGTTTTCGTTTTCCATGGTCGATGACGGTAAGCTGTGGTTTTGCACATCGCGCGACAAGGATGTGTGGGCGGAGCTGAGTGCGAATCCCAAGTTTGAGCTCTCGGGCTGGAAGCCGGGGGAGTGTTGGATCGTGTTGACCGGCGAGGCCGCACTTGAGGACGACGCAGTTGCGAGCGACAAGGTGCGTCAAGCAGGCTTTAAGCACATGGTGGGCATTGGCGAGGAACACGAGAGTGCCAACGACGGCCGCCTTGCGTTCTTTTCGGTCCGCAACATTGCCGCGCGGTTCTGCGATATCGACGGCAGCGAGGAGCGCCTGGAGCTCTAGCTCGCACGATCCAGGCTCCCAAACTAGCTAGTACAGGAGGAAACGTGGACGGATTGAATACGGTTTTGGAGTATCTGACGTCGGTGCCGGCGTGGTATCTGGCGACGAGCGTGGACGGGCAGCCACATGTGCGTCCGTTCTCGTTTGCACAGATTCAGGACGGCAAGCTGTGGTTTGTGACAGCGCGCACTAAAGATGTGTGGCAGGAGCTGCTGCAAAACCAACGCTTTGAGGCCACGAGTTGGTGGCCGGGCCATGGCTGGCTCATCTTGCGCGGGCGTGCCGGCTTGGATGACCGGGCTTTAGACGAAATGCGCGAAGCCGGGTGGAAGCATCTAGAGCGCCTGGGCGAGCACTATGAGGGGCCTAACGACCCCACGCTCGTCTTCTTTAGCGTCGAGGATCCCGAGGCCTTTATCTGCAATCACGACGAATGGGTGCCGGTCGAGCTCTAGCCGGCTGGCTCATCCTAACAACTTGGTTTTCGCATGGGCGGGCCCCGTATTGCCCGGCGCCGTTAGGAGCGCCGGTCGATACGGGGCCCGCTCAATTTGTCAATTCCTTCAAGCGAATGTGTCGGGAATGTTTCAATGCATGAACATACAAGCCATTTACGTGTTCATGCATCTTTTGGTGCTAAAGTTTCAATCCACCTCATAACGACCACTGCGAAATGCGTATCGGTGCATAAATCGCAGACAAGGAGTCTGATATGTCATTGAAGGTTGGAATCGTCGGCGCGGCTGGATATGCCGGAGCCGAGCTCATTCGCCTCGTGCTCGGCCATCCCGAGTTTGAACTTGTTGCCATTACGTCCAACGCCGATGCCGGCCAGCCGTTGTCTGCGGTGTACCCGAGCTTCACCGGCGTAAGCGATCTTGTCTTCACGACGCATGACGCCCCCGAGCTCAAGAACTGCGACGCGGTCTTTTTGGCCGTGCCGCACACGGCTGCCATGGCACAGGTGCCCGCCCTGCTTGCCGCGGGAGTCTCCTGCATTGACCTCTCGGCCGACTATCGCCTGAGCGATCCGGCCACCTTTGAGGCATGGTATGCCGCCGAGCACACGAGCCCCGAGCTACTCAAGACACGTGCCTTCGGCCTGCCCGAGCTGTTCTGCCAGGACTTGGAGACCGCTGCTTCCAGCCATGCCGCCGGAAAGCCCGTTTTGGTCGCCTGCGCCGGCTGCTATCCCACCGCAACGAGCCTTGCTGCCGCTCCTGCCGTGCGTGCGGGCTGGGTGGCAGAGAACGGCCCCGTGATTGTCGATGCCATTAGCGGCGTGACGGGCGCCGGTAAGTCCTGCAACGCCCGCACCCACTTTTGCAGCGCGGACGAGAACCTGGAAGCCTATGGCGTAGGCAAACATCGCCATACGCCCGAGATCGAGCAGATCCTGGGCCTGACCGACCGCGTCGTCTTTACTCCACACTTGGCACCGCTCAAGCGCGGCCTGCTTTCCACGGTGACGCTGCCGCTTGCGCCGCAGGCTCTCGACACGTTGACCCTTGAGGACGTCGTAGACCATTACAAGAAGTTCTATGCCGGTCGTACCTTTGTGTGCGTGCTCGATGCCGGCCAGCAGCCCAAGACGGCTTCGGTCGTCGGCACCAACGTTGCCCAGATTGGCCTCGCGCTCAACAAGCGCGCGGGTGTGCTGGTGGCGACGGGCGCCATCGACAATCTGTGCAAGGGCGCTGCGGGCCAAGCGGTCCAGTGCGTCAATATCGTCTTTGGCTTTGACGAGCGACGAGGCTTGCCCACAGTGGCGTGCCCGGTGTAGCACATTCGATTGTTAACGATTTGGTAGTCGGGCATCGAGTGGGGCGCCACTCTTAAGCTGGTCTCATGATCACGACTGGCATGGCGCACCAACCGATGTCCGTTTTTGTTTGATATAAGGAGTCGTAGGGACGATGAACACCGACCTGTTTGATATCAAGATTCGCGCCGTCGAGGGCGGCGTAACGGCGGCGGCTGGTTTTAAGGCTGCAGGCATCCACGCTGGGTTCCGCAAGAACCCCGAGCGTCTGGATTACGCGCTCGTCGTGCCCGATAAACCCTGTCCCGGTGCCGGCGTGTTTACCACCAACCGCTTTTGCGCGGCGCCCGTGCAGGTGAGCCGTGCCAACCTGGGCGGTGCGGACAAGGGCTACGGTATCATCGCTGGTGTTTCAATCAACTCCGGCAACGCGAACGCCGCCACGGGCGAGACCGGCCTTGCCTGCGCGCGCGAGACCTGCAACATCGCATCGCAGGTTATCGTCTGTGAGCCCCAGCAGATTCTGGTTGCCTCCACGGGTGTGATTGGCCAGATTCTGCCGATCGACACGTTTGAGACCGCCATTCCTGCTGCCTACGAGGCGCTCTCAGCCCACGGTGGCGCCGATGCCGCTCGCGCCATCATGACGACCGACACGCACTCCAAGGAGTACGCCGTGTCCTACGTCAGTGAGGCCGCGGGTCATGCGGGCAATGTCTATACGGTAGGCGGAATGTGCAAGGGCTCGGGCATGATCATGCCCAACATGGCCACCATGATTGCAGTTATCACCACCGATGCCCCCGTCGAGCCTGCGGCACTTCATGCCCTGCTGCTCTCGAACGTCAAGCAGACCTTTAACAAGGTAACGGTCGATTCCGACACCTCGACCAACGACACCTGCATCATGCTTGCCTCCGGCGCCGCTGCCGCAGATGCCGAGCCTATCGTCGAGGGCTCCGATGCCTTTGGCGAGTTGGCATTTGCCGTGCACGAGGTGTGCGAGAGCCTGGCGCGCAATATCGCCGCCGATGGTGAGGGCGCATCCAAGCTTGTTACGGTCAACGTTACCGGCGCCGTGAACGACGAGGAAGCCGATATCGCCGCCCGTGCCGTTGCCAACTCGCCGCTCGTTAAGACCTGCATCGCCGGCCACGACTGCAACTGGGGTCGCGTTGCCATGGCGCTTGGCAAGTGCGGCGTGAAGTTTAATCAGGAAGACGTTTCCATCGACATGATGGGCATGCCTGTCTGTCGCGACGGTCTGACTGTTCCCTTTGACGAGGACGAGGCTCTACGACGTTTCGAGGCGTCCGAGATCGTGGTCTCGGCCGACCTGGGCGCAGGCGACGCGGCAACGACCGTGTGGACCTGCGACCTCACGCACGAGTACATCTCCATTAACGGTGATTACCGTTCCTAGAGTCCCGATGTGCCGCGCGTCCCGCTGCAATCGCGGGCAACGAGGTGCGGCGCGATAGCTACACGAAAGACGAGGCAGACTATGAAGTTCGCACGCGATTGCCGCTCGAACGAATCCAACGAAGTTACCGCGCAGCTGCTGTTCGAGGCGCTGCCATGGATTAAGAACCTGACCGGTAAGACGGTCGTTATCAAGTACGGCGGTGCCGCCATGGTCGACGAGCAACTGCGTCGTGACGTGATGAGCGACATCGTCTTGCTCAAGATTATCGGCATGCGTCCTGTTATCGTCCACGGTGGCGGCAAGGCCATCAACGAGGCGCTCAGCCACTACGACATCCCCGTCGAGTTTAAGAACGGCCAGCGCGTGACTACGCCTGCCACCATGGACATCGTGCGCGAGGTACTGGGTGGCAAGGTCAATCAGGAGCTGGTCGCGGCGCTCAACCACCACGGCAACCTGGCCGTGGGCGTGTCCGGCAGCGACGCCGGCACCCTTATCGCCGAGCCACTCGACCCAGAGCTCGGCCGCGTAGGCAAGGTCACGCACGTCAACACCGACTATATCGAGCGTTTGCTCGACAGCGAGTACATTCCCGTTATCGCCACGGTCG
This sequence comes from Collinsella aerofaciens, assembly GCF_025289055.1. Classification (GTDB taxonomy): domain Bacteria; phylum Actinomycetota; class Coriobacteriia; order Coriobacteriales; family Coriobacteriaceae; genus Collinsella. The sequence goes on along the minus strand of NZ_JAESIQ010000001.1, from coordinate 164,655 downwards.
CGGCGGGGGAGGACGGTGGCTTCTTCAACATCAACGCCGATACCGCCGCCGGTGCCGTCGCGGCGGCGCTCCACGCGCATAAGGTGATCTTCCTTACCGACGTCGATGGCCTGTATAAGGACTTTAGCGACAAGGATTCGCTCATCTCCAACCTGACGCTCGACGAGGTTAATGAGATGCTCTATGGGGGCGAGGTCGACAAAGGCATGATTCCCAAGCTACGCGCCGCTGTCGATGCGCTTGCCGCCGGTGTGTTCCGAGCCCACATCATCAACGGCACGACGCCGCACTCGCTGCTGCTGGAGCTGCTGACCGATGCTGGCGTCGGTACCGTGATCCACTCCACCGAGACGGCTTACGAGTTCGATACGCACCCGCACCCGCTTTCGACCTTTGCGGCACGCCTGACCGAGAACCTCGACGAGGTCGAGAAGCTCCAGACGGTCTAGCTGACCCGCGGTCGTCGCGTCCCTGCACCCATAACCCTGCGCCGTATGGCGCCCAACGAAAGGCATCCCATGTCACTTGCAACTCAACAATCGCTCGAATCCCATTACGTTATGCATACTTTTGGTCGTTCTCCGGTAGAGTTTGTCGAAGGTCACGGTATGAAGCTCACCGGTGATGACGGCCGTGAGTATCTTGATTTTCTTGCCGGTATCGGTGTGTGCAGCCTTGGCCACGGCAACGCCGCAGTGCTCTCGGCGCTCGAGGCGCAGACCAAAAAGCTCATGCATGTCTCCAATTACTTCTACATCGAGCAGCGTGGACAGGTCGCGGCGCTGCTGTCCAAGCTTGCCAACGACGACGTAGATGGTGCGTGCGTGCTGGCCGATGCCATTGCCGCCGGCGATGAGACCACGGCCGCTGCGCTCGGTGCCCCGGCTGCGGACGAGCAGGTGTGGGAGACGTTCTTTGCCAATTCTGGTGCCGAAGCCAACGAGGGCTCGATGAAGCTCGCGCGTCTGTACGCCAAGCGTGCTGGTAACGGCGGCAACACCATCGTATGCATGCGCGGCGGCTTCCACGGCCGTACACTCGAGACCATTGCGGCCACCATGCAGGATTGGCTACAGGACAGCTTCCGTCCGCTGCCGGGCGGTTTTGTGGCCTGCACGCCCAACGATGTCGACGAACTGCGCGCAATCTTTAAGCAGCTGGGAAGCGAGGTCTGCGCCGTCATGCTCGAGCCGATTCAGGGTGAGAGCGGTGTGCACCCCATGACCGAGGAGTTTATGGCGGCGGCGCGCGACTTGGCACACGAGGTGGGCGCCGTTCTTATCGCCGACGAGGTCCAGTGTGGCATCTTCCGCTCCGGCAAGCCGTTTGCATTCCAGACCTATGGCGTGGAGCCCGACATTATGAGCCTTGCCAAGGGCATTGCCGATGGCGTGCCCATGGGTGCCGTGGTGGCAAAGAAAGAGATTGCCGACGTGTTTAAGCCGGGTGACCACGGCTCGACCTTTGGCGGTAGCTGCTTGGCTGTCGCGGCGTGCGCTGCGACGCTCTCCGCGCTCGTGCGCGGCGACTACGCTGAGCATGCCGCCAAGGTGGGTGCTTATATGGAGCAGGCGCTGGCTAAGCTTCCGCACGTGGTAGAGGTGCGTGGCCGTGGCCTGATGCTCGGCTGCGATCTGGACGATACCGCGGGTGATGCACACGACGTTGTGGCCCGTGCATTGGGGGCTGGTGCCGTGATTAACGCTACGGGTGCCCATACGCTGCGTTTCCTGCCGCCGCTCGTCTGCGAGGAAGCCGACGTGGACAACCTGATCGAGATTTTGTCGGACGTTTTGGCGTAGCGAGAGTAAAACATAGCCAGTTTGAACGGGTTCCAGATCGTCGGTGCGTCATTTGATGCATGGTTGGACGGTCTGGAACCCTTTTTGCTATAAATCTGCAATGGCCAGGAGAGCCTTTGGACAAAAATGCCAAATATGAGTACTGTCACCAGTTGAATGTCATATTTGGCATTTTTGGCCACGGCCTTCGTGGCAGACGTGTTGGTGGGTCGAATCCCATGCGCCGGGCCAAACAAAAACGGTCCCCTTTCGAGGACCGTTTCCAATTCAATGGTGGGCGATGAGGGATTCGAACCCCCAGCCTTGTGCGTGTAAAGCACCTGCGCTAACCGTTGCGCCAATCGCCCGTGCGGAGAGAGTATAGCAAAACAATCGCCCCATTCACCTCATATCCATTAAAGGTAACTGGCGCGTGTCGGCGCGGAGCTGATTCAGTTGAGATTGCCTGAACATTCCGTCCCTCTTTACGCCCTCGGGTATACTCAAAAGCTACTGATTCGATTTGATACCCAGCAACAGCAGAGGGGATAGTATATGTGCGGTTTTGTCGGTTTTGTCGGTGGGACGGATAACCAATCCGAGGTGCTCACCAAGATGATGGACCGCATCGTCCATCGTGGTCCCGACATGGGCGGCCAGTTTATCGACGGCCGCGTTGCCCTGGGCTTCCGCCGCCTGTCGATCCTCGACCTGACCGAGGCCGGCGCTCAGCCCATGGCCAATGAGGACGGCAGCGTCGTCATCGTCTTCAACGGCGAGATCTACAACTTCCAGGAGCTCCGTTCCGAGCTCGAGGCCAAGGGCTATAAGTTCCACTGCGGCGCCGACACCGAGAGCCTCCTGCACGGCTACGAAGAGTGGGGCGAGGCCGTACTCAATCGCTTGCGCGGTATGTACGCCTTCGTCATCTGGGACAAGAAGAAGAACAAGCTCTTTGGCGCCCGCGATATCTTTGGCATCAAGCCGCTCTACTACTATCCCATGGCCGATGCGGGCGACGGCGCGCCGGGTGTGCTCTTTGGCTCTGAGATCAAGAGCTTCCTGGACTATCCGCACTTCCACAAGGCGGTCAACAAAAAGGCCCTGCGTCCGTACATGACGCTGCAGTATTCGGCAACCGAGGAGACCTTCTTCGAGGGCGTCTACAAGCTGCCGCCGGCGCATTACTTTACCGTAGACATCCCGACCGGCAAGATGAACATCGAGCGCTATTGGGATTGCGATTACTCCGCCGTCGAGAAGCCGTTCGAGGAGTACGTCGACGAGCTGGATGAGGTTGTGCACGAGAGCGTCGAGGCCCATCGCATCGCTGATGTTAAGGTCGCTTCCTTCCTCTCCGGCGGCGTCGACTCCAGCTATATTGCCGCTTGCCTTATGCCCGACAAGACCTTCTCGGTGGGCTTCGATTACAAGAACTTTAACGAGACCAACTACGCCAAGGAGCTTTCCGATAAGCTCGGCGTCGAAAACGTTCGCAAGATGATTACCGCCGACGAGTTCTTCGGTGCGCTCGAGGACATCCAGTATCACATGGACGAGCCGCAGTCCAACCTGTCTTCTGTGCCGCTGTGGTTCTTGGCCGAGATGGCCCGCAAGGACGTTACCGTCGTGCTTTCGGGCGAAGGCGCCGACGAGCTCTTTGGTGGCTACGCCTACTACGAGGACACGGTCCCGGTGCGCAAGTACAAAAAGATGGTGCCGCTGCCCATCCGTCGCGCGCTCGGTAACCTGGCGCTGCATATGCCGTACTTCAAGGGACATAACTTCCTGGTCAAGGGTGCCGAGATCCCCGAGAAGTCGTTCCTGGGACAGGCTCTGGTATGGCCGGAGCGCGAGGTCGACGGCGTGCTCAAGCCCGAGTACAACACCGGCGATGGCGCCTTCGAGCTCGCTGCACCCATCTATGCGCGCGTGAAGGGTCAGCCCGAGCTGGTCAAGAAGCAGTACCTGGACATGAACATGTGGCTCCCGGGCGACATTCTGCTCAAGGCCGACAAGATGTGCATGGCACACTCGCTGGAGCTGCGCGTGCCCTTCCTGGACCGCAAAGTCATGGAGTTCGCCGAGCACATTCCCGACCGCTACCGCATCAACGAGAACGGCAACAAACAGGTACTCCGCCACGCTGCCAACAAGTCGCTGCCCGATGAGTGGGCCACCCGTCCCAAGGTGGGCTTCCCAGTACCGATCGTCTACTGGCTGCGCGAGCAAAAGTGGTACGACTACGTCAAGGAGTACTTCACCGCGCCGTGGGCAAGCGAGTTCTTCAATACCGACGAGCTCATGCACCTGCTCGATCTGCACTTTGCGGGCAAGGGCGATTTCCAGCGCAAGATCTATACGCCGCTCGTGTTCCTGGTGTGGTACAAGCGTTTCTTTATCGACGAGGGCCAGCCTTCTGTTAAGGCCGCCTAGTCTCGGCTTACGAATGCCTGTGCGTAACGGCTCCTCCGGGAGCCGTTTTTGCGCGAGCACGTTTCAGTTACTATGAAAACCGTCCCTGCCAAATGGCTGAGAAAGGTGAAAGATGCACCATTCGGATTCCGCGACCGTGACCACGGTCGATACGCTTGCCAAGCTGCTCGATGTGTGCGGCGAGCTGCGTGCTTCGGAGCAGGTTGACGAGCGCGCCGTGACCGGCTGTTCGTTTGATTCGCGCGCGGTTTCGGCGGGTGACGTGTTCTTTTGCAAGGGCGCTGCCTTTAAGCCCGCGTTTTTGAGCATGGCGCTCGATGCGGGCGCCGTCGCATTTGTGTGCGAAGAGTCGCTGGTCGAGTCTCTGGAGCCGCTGGCGCAGGAGAGCGGTGCTGCAATGTTGGTTGTTGATAGCGTACGCACAGCGATGGCGCTGTTGCCGCCCGAGGTCTACGACCGTCCCGACCATGACGTCAAGATCGTGGGCATCACCGGTACCAAGGGAAAGACCACGGCCGCTTTTATGCTCCAGTCCATCATCAAGGCGGCGGGCGAGTCCTGCGGCATGATCGGCTCGGTGAACACCGACGATGGTATCGAGTGCTACGAGAGCACCAACACCACGCCCGAGGCCCCCGAGGTCTGGCGCCATATCGCCAACTGTCGCGCGTCTGGTCGCCAGTCCATGGTCATGGAGGTCTCAAGCCAGGCGCTCAAGTACCAGCGCGTCGAGAACCTGCCGTTTGACGTAGCGTGCTTCCTCAACATCGGGCGTGACCACATCTCGCCGATCGAGCACCCGACCTTCGGGGATTATTTTAAGAGCAAGCTCAGGATCTTTGATCAGGCTAAGACCGCCGTAGTGAATCTGGGCACCGATGAAGTCGAACGCGTGCTGGAGACCGCGTCGACGGCCGAGCGCTTGGTGACCGTTGGCGTCGAGCATCCCGAGGCGAGCCTGTGGGCAAGCGATGTCCGCATGGTCGGCTTCAACATCGAGTTTAACCTGCATGGCATGAGCGCTGACGAGCCCGAGGAGGGGGAGAAGGTCCTGCTGGGTATCGCGGGAGACTTTAACGTGGAAAACGCGCTGGTCGCTATCGCCGCCGCGCGCGAGATGGGTATCGGTATCGATGCCATCAAGAAGGGCCTCTCCAAGCTGCGTGTGCCGGGCCGCATGGAGGTCGTGGAGTCGAAGGATGGCCGCGTGGTTTGCGTTGTTGACTACGCTCACAACCAACTTTCGTTCCGCTCGCTCTTTTCGTCGGTCAAGCGCGCGTTTCCCGCCAGCCCGGTCATTGCGCTGTTTGGTGCCGCTGGAGGCAAGGCACAGGAGCGCCGTGAGCAGCTTCCGCGCGAGGCCGCACCATATTCTGATCTGCTGATCTTTACCAACGAGGATCCGGCTCACGAGGACCCGATGAAGGTCTGTCGCGAGCTTGCCGAGCATGTTCCCGACGATACCCCAAACAAGATCATCCTCGATCGCGAGGCTGCTGTGCACGAGGCGTTCAAGGCGGCGCGTGAGGAATACGTCAGCCCCGATGCGCCCACCATCGTCTTGCTGTTGGCAAAGGGCGACGAGGAGCTCATGCACGTGGGCGATGAGTTCGTGCCCATCGAGAGCGATCTTTCGCTTGCCAACCGTTTAATCGATGTTACCCAGTTTGACTAATGAACTGCGATGAGGGCGGCGTCCTGAGCGCGCTGCCGTTGCAAGCGCGTTTCCCCTCAAGCGAGGCGCGCCGCCTAAGACCAGAAGCCCCTTCTACGTAATGGAGTGACCATGTCCCACAATACCCTGCCGACCGTCGCTGAGCTTTCGGGCGAGATGCGCGAGCGTCTTGCCAAGGTTAAGTACGTCTTTACCGACCTGGACGCCACGATGCTCGCACCCGGCTCGTGCGTGCTGCGCGACAACGACGGCAACCCCTCGACCAAGCTCGTCGAGGCTGTCGTGGCACTTGCCCGCGCCGGCATACAGGTGGTTCCCACCTCGGGCCGCAACCGCACCATGATCCACGAGGATGCGCGCGTGCTCGGCCTCAACTCCTACATCGGCGAGATGGGTGGTCTGGTCATGTACGACCTCAAGGCCAACGATTGGGAGTACCTGACCGGCGATATGCCCTACGACCCCGCCTGCGACCTCACGCCGCATCAGGTGATCGAGCAGACCGGCGTGTGCGAGAAGATTCTCGCCCGCTGGCCGCATAAGATCGAGTACCACAACGACATGTCGACTGGCTACAAGTACCGCGAGGTCACCGTCGGCATGCGCGGCGATGTGCCCGACGACGAGGTCCAGGCCATTCTTGATGAGGCCGGCTGCGGCCTGGTCTGGGCCTGCAACGGCCATCTGACCCATCTGTCCAAACCGACGACGCTCGAGCTCGAACGCGTCGAGGATGGCCGCGCGTTTAACATCAATCCCGCCGGCCTCAACAAGGGCGTTGCCATCGCACGTTTCTGTGAGCACCTGGGTATCGAGCGCGAGGAGACGCTGGCGCTCGGCGATTCCGAGTCCGACTTCTACATGGCTGACCACGTGGGCACGTTCTGCCTGGTCGAGAACGGTTTGACCAGCGCCGGCGCGCCCGAGTTCCTGGATGTTTGCGATAACGCCTACGTCACGCGCGGCAAGATTGTCGATGGCTGGGCGGCAACGGCAGAGCTGCTCGTCGCGGCCCGTTCGTAGTGCGGTCCTATCGCGCTGAGCCATATCTTTTCGAGAGAGAATCTGGTGAGGTAATGTCCGATATCGAGAATCCGGCAGGCGACACGCGCCCGATTGGCGTGTTCGATTCTGGTCTGGGCGGTCTGACGGTTGCACGCGCCATCGCAACGGCGTTGCCGCACGAGTCCGTCTACTACTTTGGCGACACCAAGCGCTGCCCCTACGGCACCCGCACCGAGGACGAGGTGCGCTCGTTTGCACTGCAGGCGGGCCGCTGGCTGTCGAAGCACGACGTCAAGATCATGGTCATCGCCTGCAATACGGCGACCGCTGCGGCCTTGCGTTTGGCCCAGCAGGTGCTCGACGTCCCCGTCATCGGTGTGATCGCACCGGGCGCACGCGCGGCAATCAACAGCACCCGCACGCGCCGGGTGGGCGTGCTCGCCACCAACCTCACCATTCGCTCAGGTGCTTACACGCGTGCCATTCAGGACCTGGATGCCGGCGTCGACGTATACGGCTGCCCTGCCTCGAGTTTTGTCGAGGTCGTTGAGCACGAGCTCGCCTCGGGTGCGCATCTGCAAGAGCAGTGGCTCGAGAACGAGGACATCTTTGATACGCCTGCCGTACGCGCGCTGGTCGGTGCCACGGTTGAACCGCTGCGCGACCACGGCATCGATACCGTGGTGCTCGGCTGCACGCATTTTCCGCTGCTCGTGGGGCCTATTCGCCATGCACTGGGTCCCGGAGTGCGCGTGGTGAGCTCCGCCGAGGAGACCACGCGTGAGCTGACCGATATTCTCACGCGCCGCGAGCAGCTGGCGGGCGACGCAGCCGAGCCGCAGCATCGTTTTGCAACGACGGCCGATAACATTGCCGAGTTTGCGGTGGCGGGCAGCTTTATCTTTGGTCAGCCGCTCAAGAGCATCGAACATATCGATATCGATGAGCTGAAATAGATAAAAGGTCACCGACCAAAAGCTCACGTTCACCTTTTGCCGAAAGGATTTTTCCATGGAGTATATGCAGGCCAATCGCGCCAACGGCCGCGCCGCCGATGAGCTGCGCCCCATCAAGCTTACCCGCGGCGTCATGAAGCACGCCCATGGTTCGTGCCTGGCCGAGTTTGGCGATACGCGCGTGCTGTGCGCCGCCACAATTGAGGAGGGCGTGCCGGGCTGGCGCAAGGGCGCCAAGGCCGGTTGGGTAACGGCGGAGTACGCCATGCTGCCGGCATCGACCGGCAAGCGCTGCAAGCGCGAGCATGCCAACCGCAAGGGTCGCTCCATGGAGATCGAGCGCCTCATCGGCCGCAGCCTGCGTACCGTCGTCAACATGAAGGCGCTCGGCGAGTACACCGTCACCGTCGACTGCGACGTGATTCAGGCAGACGGCGGCACGCGAACGGCGAGCATTACCGGCGCCTGGGTGGCACTGCACGACGCCCTTGCCATGTGGGTCGAGGCGGGTAAGCTCGAGCGCATCCCGCTCACGGGCCAGGTCGCCGCGATTTCCATGGGCGTTGTCGACGGCAACACCCTGCTCGACCTGGATTATTCCGAGGACAGTCACGCCGAGGTCGACATGAACCTTGTCGCCACCGATACCGGCGAGATGATCGAGCTCCAGGGCACTGGCGAGCAGGCGCCCTTCGACCGCAAGCGCCTCAATGCCCTGCTCGATTTGGGCGACAAGGGCATTGCCGAGCTCATCGAGCTCCAGCACCAAGCCCTCGCCTAACCTGCCAAAAAGGGACAGGTTTATTTTGGCAGGTTTTATCTGCGGAAACGCTGAACTGTAAGGCTGCTGCCGCGCGAGGGGAGGGGCTTGAGAGCCTAATTACCTTTTGTGTGGCGTTGTTATAAGAACAAGGAGACCATTCATGGCGCTTGAGAAGATCGACATCGACACCCTCGACCCGGCGGCGACCATCGTCGTGGCAACGGGCAACGCCCATAAGCTCACCGAGATCGAGGCCATTTTGGGCAAGGTTATGCCCGAGGTTCGCTTTGTGGCGCTCGGCCAGCTGGGCGATTTTGAGGACCCCGAGGAAAACGGCACGACGTTTTTGGAGAACGCCATCATCAAGGCCCAGGCTGCGGTGGAGGAGACGGGCCTTATGGCCATTGCCGACGATTCGGGCCTGGTCGTCGACGCGCTGGACGGTGAGCCCGGTGTGTATAGCGCGCGCTACGCGGGCGTTCACGGCGACGATGCCGCCAACAATGCCAAGCTGCTCGTGAATCTGGAGGGCGTGGCCGACGAGGACCGCACTGCGCGCTTTATGAGCGTCGTCGCGCTCATCGACACGGACGGTTTGGTCACCTATGGTGAGGGCGCCTGCGAGGGCGTTATCGCACACGAGGGCCGCGGCGATCACGGCTTTGGCTACGACCCGCTGTTCCTGCCGGTCGACACGCCGGGCAAGACCATGGCCGAGCTGACGACGGATGAGAAGAACGCCATCAGCCATCGATTCCATGCGCTCGAGCACCTATCCGCCAAACTGACGGGCGAGGAGTAGGCCGTGCGTGCGGTGGTGCAGCGCGTGCTCAACGCCGGCGTGACGGTCGACGGCGAGTGCGTGGGCAAAATTGGGCGCGGCTATCTGGTGCTGCTGGGCGTGGGCCACGGCGACACGCGCGCCGAGGCCGATAAGCTGTGGGGCAAGCTCCGGGGCTTGCGCATTAACGAGGACGAGAACGGCAAGACCAACCTGGCCCTTGCCGATGTCGACGGCGAGGTTCTCGTGGTGTCGCAGTTCACGCTGTTCGCCGATTGCCGTCACGGCCGCCGCCCATCGTTTACGGATGCCGGCGCCCCCGATGTCGCCAACGAGCTCTACGAGTACTTCCTGACGCTTGTGCGCGAGGACGTCGAGCACGTAGCGCATGGCATCTTCGGCGCCGACATGAAGGTCGACCTCGTCAACGACGGTCCATTCACCATAGTCCTGGACACCGATAGCCTGTAAGTAGTCAATTTGGGACGGGGCTTATTTAGCTACTTGCGTATGGCCACAACAGGGTGCTATAGTATTAGAGTTTTGTCTATCTTAGGGGTATTATCCCCTTTTTGAATTGCACCTTCTGGAGGCCCTGTTCATGGAAGAGATGGAAGTCAATCACGTCGACGACATCCACGAGAAGCTGACCGATATGGTGGGCGATCGCGTTAAGGTGAAGGCCAACATGGGCCGCACCCGCGTCGTCGAGCGCATGGGCACCATCAAGAGCGTCCATCCGGCAGTCTTTATCGTCGAGGTCGACGAGCGCCGTGGCCGCAAGTCGCGTCAGTCCTACCAGTATATTGATGTTCTCACCGGCCAGGTCGAGCTGTTTGACCCCGAGAGCGGCGAGCACATTTTTACCCCGCTCGGCAATCAGCTCGAGGAGCACTAGCGGTGACCGATTGGTCCCTGACCCTTTCCGCGCCGGCAAAGATCAACCTCTATCTGGGGGTTCATACCGAGCGCGACGACCGCGGCTACCATAAGGTCGATTCCCTGATGGCAGCCGTCGGTCTTGTCGATACCGTTACGGTTACGCCGGCACAGGCACTGACCGTCCAGACGATTCCGGCATCCGATTTTCCCATGCAAAAGAATACGGCGTATCGTGCGGCCGCTGCTATGGCCGAGCATTATGGTCGCGAAGCCAATGTCTGCATCACGATCGAGAAGCGCATCCCGTTGTGTGCCGGCCTGGGCGGTCCTTCGACGGATGCCGCGGCGGTCATTGTCGCCTTGGCAGAGAGTTGGGGCATCGACCGTGCCGATCCTGCGTTGGACAACATCGCGCGCGGCATTGGCGCCGACGTTCCCTTCTTTTTGCATGCCAGCCCTGCATTTTACGTGGGTGGGGGAGACGTGCTGGCAACCGAGTACCCCGCACTACCCGCGACACCCGTCGTGCTGGTCAAGCCGCGCGAGGCAAGCGTTTCAACAATTGAAGCCTATCGACGTTTTGACGAGACCCCTGCGCCTGCGGACAAGCCCGGAGCGATCGCATCTGCCCTTCGCTCGGGAGATGCAGAGGTGGCCTACGCGCTCGTCCACAACAACCTGGGTGTCATTTCCGCGCAGATGGAGCCGCGGATTCAAACGGTGCTCGACTGGCTTCGTTCGCAGAACGGTACCGTTGCCGTAAACGTGTGCGGTTCGGGTGCCTGCTCGTTTGCTCTCTGCGATAGCGCCGCCACGGCAGTCAATCTTGCGGCAGCCGCTCAACAAAACGGCTGGTGGGCTTATGCAACGGAGCTCGTTTCCGACACGGTTCGCATTGAAGCGCCAAAGAAGTAAAAATTTCTCTGGCACACGACGGAAATCTTTGTTACTATAGTCGAGCTAACGGGTTGTGGCTCAGTTTGGTAGAGCACTGCGTTCGGGACGCAGGGGTCGCTGGTTCAAATCCAGTCAACCCGACCAGAGCATGAGGAGGGACCGCTTCTTGCGGTCCCTTTTTTTAGCTATTGTTGTGATACCGCGATACCCGCGGTATACTCATTCGAGCTTGTCTCGCTGTATTGTGGAGGTCTACATGTTTGGACTGAGGGCTCCTGAGCTCATCATTATTCTCGTTGTTGTCCTGATTATCTTTGGGCCTAAGAACCTGCCGAAGCTCGGTAAGTCCCTCGGCTCTACCGTCAAGAATATCCGCGAGGGTATGGAGGGCGACGATAAGGGCGAAACCAAGCAGGCCGAGGACGTTGTGGTCGAGGAGTCCAAGGAGGACAAGGAGATCGCAGAGCTCGAGGCCAAGCTCGCTGCTGCCAAGCAAAAGAAGGCAGAGGACAGCGACGCGGACGCAGAGTAGTCCCATCCCTTTGGGGTGAGCACCTGACCGGCTTGCCCGCAGGCTAGCCGGTCTTTTTCGTTTTTGTTGACAGTTGATCGTTACATCATAGTTGGGGAGATATCCGTATGGACGCAAGCCAGATCGTACTGACCGCTGAGGGCCGCCAGAAGCTCGTCGAGGAGCTCGCTTGGCGTGAGGGCGATTACGCCAAGGAGATCGTCGAGGACATCAAGGAAGCCCGCGCGTTCGGCGACCTTTCGGAGAACTCCGAGTACGATGCCGCCAAGGACAAGCAGGCCCAGAATGCTGCTCGCATCGCCGAGATTCAGGCTATTCTCGCCAACGCCCAGGTTGCTGCCACCACGGGTGATCTGACCGTCTCCATCGGTTCCACCGTTTCGTTGATTGATCCCAACGGTGAGGTCATGGAGGTCACGCTTGTCGGTACCACCGAGACCAACTCGCTCGAGCACAAGATCTCCAACGAGTCTCCGGTCGGCCACGCCATCATTGGTCATGGCGAGGGCGACTCCGTCGAGGTCGTTACGCCTTCCGGCAAGACCCGCATCTACACCATCGCCAAGATCGCACGCTAGACCACGGTCCCGCGTAAAGGTATGTTTTCGCTCCCTGGGACCGAATCCTGGGGAGCGTTTTAGTTTGAGGAGCTAACTATGGCAGAAAACCAGAACGCCGCCGATCAGGCATCGACGCTCAACGACGAGCGCGCCACCCGGCTGGCAAAGCGTGCCTCCCTGTTCGAGGCGGGCCAGAACCCGTATCCCGAGCACTCCGAGATTGAGGACTACGTCGTCGACATCGAGACTAAGTACGCTGAGCTCACCGATGGCGAGGACACCGAGGACGTCGTGAAGATCGGCGGCCGTGTGGTGGCCAAGCGCGGTCAGGGCAAGATTATGTTCATCGTCGTGCGCGACGCGACCGGCGAGATCCAGCTGTTCTGCCGCATCAACGATATGGACGAGGCCGCCTGGAACACGCTCAAGGCACTCGACCTGGGCGATATCCTGGGCGTGACCGGTGTAGTCGTGCGCACCAAGCGTGGCCAGCTTTCCGTTGCTCCCAAGAGTGCGACGCTGCTGTCCAAGGCCGTTCGCCCGCTGCCCGAGAAGTTCCACGGTCTCTCCGACAAGGAGACCCGCTATCGTCAGCGCTATGTCGACCTGATCGCCAACGACGACGTTCGCGAGACCTTCCGCAAGCGCTCGCAGATCCTCTCCACGTTCCGCCGCTTTATGGAGTCCGATGGCTACATGGAGGTTGAGACCCCCATCCTGCAGACCATCCAGGGCGGAGCTACTGCCAAGCCGTTCATCACGCACTTCAACGCGCTCGATCAGGAGTGCTACCTGCGTATCGCCACCGAGCTGCACCTCAAGCGCTGCATCGTCGGTGGTTTTGAGCGCGTGTTCGAGATCGGTCGTATCTTCCGCAACGAGGGCATGGACCTTACCCACAATCCCGAGTTCACCACGATGGAGGCCTACCGCGCCTTCTCCGATCTCGAGGGCATGAAGGCGCTCGCCCAGGGCGTCATCAAGGCCGCTAACAAGGCTATCGGCAACCCCGAGGTTATTGAGTATCAGGGCCAGACTATCGACCTGTCCGGTGAGTGGGCAAGTCGCCCCATGACCGATATCGTCTCTGACGTGATTGGTAAGCAGGTCACCATCGACACGCCGGTTGAGGAGCTTGCTGCCGCCGCACGTGAGAAGGGCCTGGAGATCAAGCCCGAGTGGACCGCCGGCAAGATCATCGCCGAGATTTACGATGAGCTGGGCGAGGACACCATCGTCAACCCCACCTTCGTGTGCGATTACCCCATCGAGGTTAGCCCGCTTGCCAAGCGCTTTGAGGATGACCCGCGCCTGACCCATCGCTTTGAGCTGGTCATCGCCGGCCACGAGTACGCGAACGCGTTCTCCGAGCTCAACGATCCGGTCGACCAGGCCGAGCGCTTCGCTGCCCAGATGGCCGAGAAGGCCGGCGGCGACGACGAGGCCATGGAGTACGACGAGGATTACGTGCGCGCCCTCGAGTACGGTATGCCTCCCGCGGGCGGCATCGGCATCGGTATCGACCGCGTGGTCATGCTGCTCACCAACCAGGCTTCCATCCGCGACGTGCTGCTGTTCCCGCACATGAAGCCCGAGAAGGGTTTCCAGTCCGGTGCCGCTGCTGCCAAGGCTGCCGAGGCCGGCAACACCGCGAGCCCCTTCGTCAAGCCGCTCAAGCCCACGGTTGATTATTCCAAGATTGCCGTCGAGCCACTGTTTGAGGAGTTCGTCGACTTTGATACCTTCTCCAAGAGCGACTTCCGCGCCGTGAAGGTCAAGGCATGCGAGGCCGTCAAGAAGTCCAAGAAGCTGCTGAACTTTACGCTCGATGACGGTACCGGCACCGACCGTACCATTCTCTCCGGTATTCACGATTATTACGAGCCCGAGGACCTGGTCGGCAAGACCCTGCTCGCCATCACCAACCTGCCTCCGCGCAAGATGATGGGTATCCCCAGCTGCGGCATGCTCATCAGCGCCATCCACGAGGAGGAGGGCGAGGAGCGCCTCAACCTGATTCAGCTCGATGCCTCCATCCCTGCCGGCGCAAAGATGTACTAACTAGTTACGCGGTTCTACGAACCGCGTAACGGCCCGACGCTGCGCGGGCCGCATTTGGACAATCTGACGTTCAACTTCAAGGGCGCGACCAGAAGGTCAGCGCCCTTTCGTTTCACGTCACCTTGTCACAAATGCGACCCGCTCGCTGGCGTTGCCAATACATCGACGTTGTCGGAGTAGTCATTGGGGACGTTCTTAAACGACTAGTCATTCAAGAACGTCCCCAATGACTACTCAATGGCTATTGCGCGCATGGCTCGCATGACAGCCGTCTCTTTTATGTTTCCTTTAGCCGTCGCTGTCTAGGATGGGGGTTAGTCGATAGGAAGGGAGCACCGGGATGGACGATGCGAGCGAGCGCGCGATTGAAGAGGACATGCTCGATCAGTTCAACTACTTTGATGATGAGGACGAGGAGCTGATCGACCGTCGCGAGCCAGCGCCGCTTGATTCCTTTGATCTGGTCGATGAAGAGGCTGATGAGGTTGAGGACGAATCAACGGAGCCCCCACAGTCTTCGCGCCTTAACTCGCTGCTTTCGAGAGCCCCCATGCACCACGGCGTTCGTGCCGGCGCGCTCCATATGAAAACTGACTGGCACCAGATCGTGACGGCAGGCGATGAACTTGCCGTCGATGCGCCGCTCACCGATAAATCATCCATCGTCTGCCGCACCGGTATGCTTATGCTCGCGAGCGGAACGGGTGCCTGGCGCGTGCGCGATACCATGAATCGTGTTGCTGACGTGCTCGGCGTCACCATCCACGTCGACCTGAGTCTCCTATCGTTTGAGTGCACCTGCATCGAAGATGGCCACTGCTTTAACGAGGTCGTCAGCTTGCCCACAACGGGCGTCAATACCCATCGCATTTGGATGATGGAGAGTTTCCTCAAGGAAATTGAGACCTATGGTCGTCGCTTCACGGTGCACGAGTATCACGAGATGCTCAAGACCGTTGAGAGTTCAAAACCTGATTACGCGCCTTGGCAACAGGGCCTTGCGGCGGCTTGTGCTTGTGGCGCCTTCGTCTTTTTGCTCGGCGGCGGCCCTATCGAGATGGCATGCGCGTTCGTGGGCGCGGGTGTCGGCAACTTTGCCCGCTCCCATATTCTCAAGCAAGGCCTTGGTCAGTTCAGCGCGCTGACGACCGGCGTTGCGCTCGCTTGCGTTTCGTATCTGCTGGCATTGCTCGGCCTTGGCCAGGTCATACCGGGGGCAATGTCGCACCAAGAAGGCTATATCGGCGCCATGCTCTTTGTGATTCCCGGCTTTCCGCTCATTACGGCAGGCCTCGACATCGCTAAGCTCGACATGCGAAGCGGTATCGAACGTCTGTCATATGCCGTATCGATTATTGTGATGGCGACGCTCGTAGGTTGGATGGTTGCCGAGTGTGTTGGCCTGGCGCCGGACGACTTTGCGCCGCTCGGCCTTTCGCCGCTTGCTCTTACGCTCCTGCGCGTGGTGATGAGCTTCGTTGGCGTATTCGGCTTCTCGGTGATGTTCAACAGCCCGGTAAAGATGGCCGCGGCAGCTGGGTTGATCGGCGCCGTGTCCAATACCCTGCGTCTGACTCTTGTCGATGCGCCGACGATGATTCCCTTCCTGGGCCTCAGCGCGGGAATGCCTCCCGAGGCAGCAGCGTTTATCGGCGCGCTGGTATCGGGTCTGCTGGCAAGCTTGGCCGAAGTCAAGCTCACCTACCCGCGCATCGCTCTCACGGTGCCTTCGATTGTCATTATGGTGCCCGGTCTGTATCTCTATCGCTCTATGTATTACATGTGCACCTTCGACACAGTCAATATGCTCGGCTGGTTTGTGCGCGCAGTGCTCATCGTGGCGTTTCTGCCCGTTGGGCTGGGTGTGGCGCGTACGCTCACCGACCCTCGCTGGCGCCACACCAGCTAATTGGTGCAAGGGGGACAGGTTACTTTGCACCAAATGAGTTGCGGTGAAATAGGGACTGAATTGCTGCTTAAAGGGTCAAAACAGTCCGTATTCCACCGCAACTTATGGGGTCGGGGGATTATCGGTGCCCTGCATCTTCATAAACTCAACGCTTACGAAGCGCATGCGTTTCGTGCTAGGCTGGTTCCACCACATAAGTAGTCGCAGACGCACGTACCACGGGCGGGCGAGATGAAGTCCCAACAGCTCCATCTTGCCCGCCCGTTTTTGTTGGCGGCGCCGCGACGCAACACAGAGAGGAATCTGCCCTTCATGCCTATCAACAAACGAGAGAGCCTGCTGTTCACCTTTATCATGTGCTTTTGCATGGTGCTCTGGATGAGCATCTACAACGTTGCCCTGCAGCATGGGGCCATCAACGGCGAGGTCGTTGCCGCTGCGTGGCTCGGCTTCCCCGTTGCCTACATTTTTGCCATGTGCTGCGACTGGTTCGTCGCCAGCCCGCTCGCCAAGGGTTTCGCCTTTAAGTACTTGGTCACGCCGGGCAAGAGCTCGCCACTTGCCCGGACGCTCGCCGTCAGCTCCTGCATGGTCGTTCCCATGGTCATCATCATGTCGCTGTACGGTGCCTGCGAGGGTCTGACGCACATGCCCGGCGGCATCCTTGCGAACCTGTATTCCGTGCCCGCGATCTGGATGATCAACATCCCGCAAAATTTTGTGATGGCGCTGCCGTGGAACCTTTTGGTAGCCGGTCCGATTTCCCACTTCGTCTTCCGTCGCGCCTTCCCTGTGGGGACGGTTTTCGAGGAGGAGCATGCCGAGCTCTTGGAGCAGGCTATGGCTCCTGAGTGCGAGTAGCTCGCTTAGGGATCTGCTGAGCGCGGGCGACTTGCTTGGTTGGAGCCCTAAGCGTGGATAGCTCTCTCGGCGACATCGCGGGCGTGAGCGGTGCGCATGACCGGAGGGCCCGTGCTGCTCCGTTGCCCGACGTGCTAGCGCGCAGAACAATCTGTTGGTGCATTCGGCGGCTGCTGAAGCGTTTCGGCAGCCGCTTTTTATACGGAGTTTAAATACAACAGTCTGTTGTATTACGTAGAGTGGTATATCTCTAGCAGGAAAAATGCGAGAGACGGAGCATTATGGCGTTGCTAGTAGGACTGGACGTAGGGTCGACGACGACCAAAGTTTACGCGATGCACGAGGATATGACCGAGGCGTGGTGGGGATATCGCCGCCACGGGGCGTGTCAGACAGCGAGCGTGCGCGCCATGCTCGGCGAGCTCGCCGAGCGCTTTCCCCATGAGTCGCTGCGCGTTGCGGTGACCGGCTCGGGTGCGCGCGATATCGCGACCGCGCTGGGCGCCTCGTACGTTCAGGAGGTGGTCGCCAACGCGCTCGCGATCAACAGGTTCTATCCGCAGACGCGCTGCGCCATCGAGCTGGGCGGCCAAGACGCCAAGATGATCTTCTTCCGCACCAACGATAAGGGAGACATCGAGGTTGCCGACATGCGCATGAACGGCTCGTGCGCAGGCGGTACCGGTGCATTTATCGACGAGATGGCAAAGCTCATGGGGGTCGGCACCGAATCGGGCGAGTTCGAGCAGCTCGCAAGCCGGGGAACGACCGTCCACGAGGTCTCGGGCCGCTGCGGCGTGTACGCAAAGACCGATATCCAGCCGCTGCTCAACGAGGGCATTCCTACCACCGACCTGGCGCTTTCGGCGCTTCACGCGGTCGCCCGCCAAACGATCGGCGGTCTGGCCCAGGGTATCGACATCGAGCCGCCGGTAATCTTCGAGGGCGGTACGCTCGCCTACAACCCCACGCTGGTCCGCGTGTTCCGGGAGCAACTGAATCTATCGGACGATCAGGTTATCGTCCCGCGCGATCCGCAGATCATGGTCGCGCGCGGTGCCGCCCTGTCGCTGACCGACATGTTCGCATCGTCCCAACCGATCGACCTTCCCGACGCTTTTGTCCGGCTGGATAAGCTCGAGACGGTCGCGCCCGCAAGCGGGGAGGGACGTCTTGCCCAGCCCTTTTTTGCCACACCTGCCGAGCAGGCGGATTTTATGGCACGCCATGGCAAAGAGACGCCGGCAAAGGGTCCGGATGCGTATGCGCCCGGAGAGACGGTGCGTGTGGCGCTCGGTATCGATTCGGGGAGCACGACGACCAAGTTCGCCCTGGTCGATGAGGCGGGTGAGCTTGTCGATTCGTTCTACGCGTCTAATAACGGCAGACCGCTCGACGTCGCCCAACAGGGTCTTGTCAGCTTGAAGAACCGCTGGGAGACAGCGGGAGTCACGCTTGCGATCGATGCCGTGGGCACCACGGGATACGGCGAGGAGCTTTTCGCGCGCGCGTTCCACGCCGACTACCATACGGTCGAGACGGTCGCGCACGCCCGCGCCGCGTGCGCATGCGTTCCCGATGCGACCTTCGTGCTCGACATCGGCGGACAGGATATGAAGGCCATCTGGCTCAACCACGGCGTGCTGACCGATATCGTCGTCAACGAGGCGTGCTCTGCGGGCTGCGGCTCGTTCCTCGAGGGTTTTGCCAAAAACCTCGGAATAGCCGTTGAGGATATCGCGACCGAGGCATTTTCGTCCAAAGCCCCCGCCGTTCTCGGCAGCCGCTGCACGGTGTTCATGAACAGCAGCGTCGTTTCCGAGCAGCGGCGCGGTAAGGGTCCGGGCGACATCATGGCCGGTCTCTGCCGTTCGATTATCGAGAACGTGTTCACCAAGGTCATTCGCGTTTCAAATCTCAACCGTCTGGGCGACAAAGTCGTCGTCCAGGGCGGCACGTTCCGAAACGACGCGGTGCTGCGCGCATTCGAGCAGTATCTGGGCAAACCCGTCACGCGTGCGCCCCACCCGGGGCTGATGGGCGCTATCGGTATCGCCCTGCTCGCGCGCGAGGAATGCCGCAAGGGCGACGCCGGCACGTCGTTTATCGGGCTCGATGCCGTGGAGCGCTTCGAGCATCGCGAGTTCGGCGGCGTTACCTGCCGTCGGTGCAACAACCGCTGCCAGCGCGCGGTCGTGGCATTTGGCGACGGCTCGCTTTACGTCACGGGCAATCGCTGCCCGCGCGGCGGCGCCATCTCATGGGATGAGCTCGTGCGCGAGGTTCCCGCGGCGGAGGAGCTGCGTCCGCAGGGTGCTTGCGAGGCACAGGCACCCGGCACGGGGCGCGACCGGACCGCGGCTGCCCCCAATCTCTTTGTCGACCGCGAGAAGCTGCTGTTCGAGTCGTGCCCCACGGTTCCCGTCTGCGGGGGGCGCGATGTCACGATCGGCATTCCCCGTGTGCTCGAGTTCTGGGACACCATGCCGTTCTGGTCGACGTTCTTCAGCACGCTCGGCTTTAAGGTGCGCGTCTCGGGACGCAGCACCAAGGCGATGTACGAGCGCGGTCTGGCGCACGTCACATCCGACACCGTGTGCTTCCCGGCCAAGCTCGTCCACGGGCACATCCGCAATCTCGTCGACGCCGGTGTCGACCGCATCTTCATGCCCATCATCACGACGGTGCCCACCGAAAACACCGCCTCTACCAGCGAGTGGATGTGCGCCGTCGTAAAGGGATACCCCTACGTGATGCGCAATTCCGATAACCCGGAGGAGCGTTTCGGCGTTCCGTTCGATACGCCGCTGTTCCACTGGTACGACGAGGGCGACCGAAACCGCCAGCTCAAGGCGTGGTGCAAGGAGACCTTCGATATCGATGCCGACCTGGTTGCCAAGGCGACCGAGCAGGCGGACCGCGCGCAGCAGACGTTTGAGAACCAGCTGCAGCTGCGCGGCAGGCAGGTGCTCGAGAACGTGCGCGAGGACGGCGGCTACGCGGTGGTGATCGCTTCGCGCCCGTACCACAACGACCCGCTGGTCAACCACGGGCTGCCCAAGCTCTTCTCTGAGCGCGGCATCCCCGTGCTGACGCCCGATGCGGTGCCGGGGGTCTGCAACGTCGATCTTTCCAACAGCCGCATCGACATCGTGAACAACTACCATGCGCGCATGCTGTCGTGCGCGGTCATCGTCGCATCGACGCCCGAGCTCGAGCTCGTGCAGATGGGCAGCTTCGGCTGCGGCCACGATGCGTATCTCACCGACGAGATCGCGCGCATGATGGGCGAGATGGGCTCCAAGGTTCCGATGATGATCAAGCTCGATGAGAGCGACGTCGCCGGTCCCATGGGCATTCGCGTGCGTTCGTTTATCGAGTCGGTCAACCGTCGTCGCGCGGAGGAGCGTGCCGAGGGCGCCCGGGTGCACGCGGTCCATCCGCTCGACGACCCGTATAAGGTCAAGTACACCAAGCGCGACCGGCACGACAAGATCGCGCTGGTCCCCAACACCTCCCATGCGTTCTGCAGGCTCATGACCGCGGCGATGCGCAATCAGGGCGTGCGCGCCGAGGCCCTTGATATCGGGCGCGAGGATGCCATCCGCCTGGGCAAACGCTATGTGCACAACGACATCTGCTTCCCCGCGCAAATCGTGATCGGCGAAGCGCTCGCGGCACTCGAGAGCGGTAAGTACGACCCGCACGACGTCGCCGTGGTGACTGGCAAGTATATCGGCGACTGCCGCCTGACGCACTACATGCCCCTGCTGCGCCGCGCGCTCGACGACGCGGGATACGACTATGTCCCGGTGCTCACCAACGACGACGTCGATGCCCACAATGCGCATCCGGGCTTCAAGCTCGGCCTTGGCCCGAGCATCCAGATCGCCTACGGTCTTCCCATGATCGATGCCCTCGAGGCCATGCTTAGGCGCATCCGTCCCTACGAGCTCGAGAAGGGCGCGGCGGACGCTGCGTTCGACCGCGCGCTCGATGAGGTTATCGAGGGCATGGAGCGCTCCGGGCTGAGAGGCCAGGCGACGGGCTTCAAACGCGCGCTTGCGATCATGGACGCCGTTCCGTACGACCGCTCGAACCCGCATCCGACCGTTCTCATCGTGGGCGAGTACCTGCTCAATTTCCATCTCGGCGCCAACCACGAGATCGAGCGCTACCTCGAGGACAACGGGCTCGAGGTCATCGAGGCGCGCATGACCGACGTGATCCGCAAGACCTATTTCTACAAGCATGCGCAGTCGCGCGAGTTCCACGTCGACCTGTCGCTGCCCGAAAAGGCCTGGTACGCCACAGCGGACAACCTGTTCGAGCTCGCGCACGACCGTTGCGACCGCCTGGGCGCGGCGAGCCCGCTCTACGAGCCGCCGACGCGCATGCCCGAGCTCGTGCGCGCGAGCGATAAGATCCTACACCATACGTTCGATGCGGGCGAGGGCGTGCTGATTCCGGCGGAGATCCTCGAGCACGCCAAGCGCGGCTGCCGCAACTTCGTGATCCTGCAGCCGTTCGGGTGTCTGCCCAACCATGTCGTGGGGCGCGGGCTCATCCATGCGCTCAAGGAGCAGTATCCCACGGCGCAGTTCCTGCCGCTCGACTACGATCCCGACGTGAGCTTCGCCAACGTGGAGAACCGTCTTCAGATGCTCATCATGAACGCCAAGGCGCAGGGGTGCGGTGAGGCGCATGGCGAGACCGCGTAAGGACGCCGATGCGCCCGATGCACGCACCCGTATCATCGAGGCGTTTTGGGAGCTCATCGAGAACAACAGCATCTTCGAGCTGTCGGTTGGCGAGGTGACCCGCGCCGCCCAGTGCAATCGCGGAACGTTTTACTACTATTTTCACGATTTCGATGAACTCGTCGCCATCGCCATAGCCCAGCTGCTGCAGGATAACGAGCTCATCACCGATGCCCTCTGGCATTTTTCGAGCGAGGGCGACCTTTCGGCGTTCGACCGGCGCGACGTCCGCTGCCTGCTGCGGCGCATCGTCATCACCATGAGGGCGGGTGCCGCCGAGCAGGTCGTGCAGGGCATCCATACGATCATCATCGACCGCGTGAGAGAGATCGTCCACCCCGACGGAGAAGAGCTCAAGGCAGATTCGAGCTTTGCGGTGGGCTTTCTGGTCTCGGGCATCATGGGCTTTGTGATGGCGGTCGGCTTTGCCCGGGAGGGCGGCGAGGAGATAGACCTCGAGCAGCTGGGGGACAGCGCGTGCGCGTACCTGAGGGCGGTCGCCATGCAGACGGTGGAAACGGTCGCGCAAGTCGAGGGCGTCGATACATCCGAGCTGCTCGAACGCGTCTCCAAGGAGGCCGATGCCTATCGCGCATCGCGTGCGACGAGTCCCGACGTGGTGAAAGACGTCTAGGGTTTCTCTTGCGGGGCGCCCGTCGCGCATCGCGCGGTGAGTCCCGCGATGCGGTCATAACCTGCATTCATGTGAGCCGGGTTTATAGATATTCCTCCAGCTGTTAACATAGACGACCTGTGGGTAAAGAGACAAAAGCGCCGCCGACGGGCGGGCGTTTTGATTTCGATGAACTCATGTAAGGAAACGAGCATGTTAGATAGATTTACCGATCGCGCGCGTAAGGTCATGTCCATGGCCAAGCAAGAGGCGCTCGATCTTCATTCAAATAAGGTGGGCACCGAGCACCTGCTGCTCGCGCTTGCCAAGGAGGACGAGGGCATTGCCGCCGAGGCGCTGCGCTCGCTCGACATCTCCTACGATGACATCATGGATACTCTCAAAGAGGTCCAGACCACGGTTCCCGAGCCCAGTGAGGAGACCGAGGCGGCCAAGCTCGCCTTTACGCCGCTCGTCATTAGCGTGATGGAGCGTTCATTCCGCGTGGCGCGTGAGAACAACCAGACCTACGTGTCGACCGAGCACTTGCTGATCGGCATCGTCGAAGAGGGCAACGGCATGGCCATGGACATCCTCATGCGCCTGGGTGTGTCGTCCGCCTCCATCAAAAAGGCTATCGAGAAACTCACCGCCAAGGACCAGGACAAGAAGCGTCCGCTCGCCGGAGCCGGCGCCGGTCGTCCTGGTGCAGGACTGCCGTTCTTTAGCGGCTCGGATGCCTCTCAGCAAAAGGGGGGCGGCACCGACACGCTCAAGCAGTTCGCTACCAACCTCACGCAAAAGGCGCGCGACGGCGAGCTCGATCCCGTGATTGGCCGCGAAAAGGAAGTTCAGCGCATGATGGAGATCCTTTCGCGCCGCACCAAGAACAACCCGCTTATCCTGGGTGACCCCGGCGTGGGCAAGACGGCCATCGTCGAGGGACTGGCGCAGCAGATTGCTGCCGGCAACGTGCCCGAGAATCTTATGGACCAGAATATCTGGACGCTCGATCTGCCGGGTCTTGTCGCGGGTGCCAAGTATCGCGGTGAGTTTGAGGAGCGCCTTAAGAACGTGATCCAGGAGGCGACCGATGCCGACGACGTCATCTTGTTTATCGACGAGATGCACACCATCATCGGCGCCGGTTCTGCCGAGGGTTCTATCGATGCGAGCTCCATGCTCAAGCCGGTGCTCGCGCGCGGTGCTTTCCAGATCATCGGTGCCACCACGGCCGAGGAATTCCGCAAGTACCTCACCAAGGACCCGGCTTTCGAGCGTCGCTTCCAGACCATCGATGTCGAGGAGCCGAGCGTCGAGGACACGGTCAAGATCCTGACCGCGCTCAAGCCGCGCTACGAGGAGCATCACCATGTGCGCTATACGCAGGGTGCTATCGAGGCTGCCGCGAACCTTTCCAACCGCTACATCCAGGATCGCTTCCTGCCCGATAAGGCCATCGACCTCATCGACGAGGCCGGCGCCCGCGCCCGCATCGCCGCCAACCGCGCGCCCGAGCCGGTGCGCGAGGCCGAGCATCGCGTGGAGGAGCTTAAGGCCGCCGCGCAGGAGGCCACCGAGAGCGACGACATGAACAAGGCCGCCGAGATTACCGAGCAGCAGAAGGCCGCCGAGATTGAGCTCGCCGAGGCCAAGGCTGCCTGGACCGCCGAGCTCGACGCCAGCCCGCTCACCATCGATGTGAGTCAGATCGCCGATATCGTGTCCGTGACTTCGGGCGTGCCGGTGTCCTCGCTTACCGAGAGCGAGAGCCGTCGCCTGCTGCAAGCCGAAAGCGTGCTCAAGACGCGCATCATCGGTCAGGATGAGGCTGTCGAGGCCGTTGCCAAGGCCGTGCGCCGCAGCCGCTCGCCGCTCAAGGATCCGCGTCGCCCCGGCGGCAGCTTTATCTTCCTGGGTCCCACCGGGACGGGCAAGACCGAGCTCGCCAAGACGCTCGCCGAGTATCTCTTTGGCAGCAAGGACGCGCTCATTAGCTTCGACATGTCCGAGTTCGGTAGCGAGTTCGAGGTCTCCAAGCTCATCGGTAGCCCTCCGGGTTACGTCGGTCACGACGAGGGCGGCCAGCTCACCAAGGCCGTTCGTCGCCACCCGTACTCGGTCGTGCTGTTCGACGAGATCGAGAAGGCGCATCCCGATATCTTCAACATCTTGCTGCAGGTGCTGGAGGAGGGCCGCCTGACCGATAGCCAGGGCAAGACGGTCGACTTCCGCAACACCGTGATCATCATGACGTCCAACGTGGGCGCCCGCGAGATTGCGCAGGATGCGAGCGTTGGCTTTGGCACCACCGGCGAGCAGGGTCTCACGTCGAGTGAGATCCGTGGTCGCGCGATGGGCGAGCTCAAGCGCCTGTTCCGCCCCGAGCTGCTCAACCGTATCGATGACATCGTGGTGTTCCAGAAGCTCTCGGGCGAGAATCTCACCAAGATCGCGCACCTGCTGGTGGACGACCTGCGTCAGCGTTTGATTGCCAACGGCATGAACATCAAGCTCACCGCTGCGGCCTATGACAAGATCGTGGCCGAGGGCACCGACCTCACCAACGGTGCGCGTCCGCTGCGCCGTGCCATCCAAAAGCTCATCGAGGACCCGCTGTCCGAGGAGCTTCTGGCCGGCGAGTGGGGCGAGGGCGATACCGTCCTGTGCGACGTGGCCGATGGCAAGTTTGTCTTTAGCCACGGCACGGGCGAGATCCCGGCACCGCGTCCGGCGGGCACGCTCGGTGGCGATACCGCCCCGGCGGCACCGCACACCGGCAACGCCGCGCCCGTGAGCGGCGGCGTGACCTCGGGCCCCGGCGGCATGATGCAAGCCGGTTCCGGCGCGCTGTAGGGCGTGGCGACAATTTGATACGCGCAATCGAGGCGCTCCGGAAAGGGCGCCTCGATTTGTAGAGCTGCGGAAGTTGTGGCCGTTACGCTATACGGTCCACCGTTAGCCGATGATGCGAGGGCGCTCGGCGTTTTCGACTGGTTTATGCACGCAAAGTCTGGGAATATACAAGTCGCATGTCTTACTGTCTAACCAGTTGCGCCAAGGAGGCACCATGGACTACAAGATTACCGGCTACGAGCCCGCCCAGCTGTTCCATTTCTTTGAGGAGGTCAGCGCGATCCCCCGTGGGTCTGGCAACGAGAAGGGCATCAGCGATTTCCTGGTCGCGTTTGCCAAGGAGCGCGGTCTCGATGTGTATCAGGATGAGGTCTACAACGTTATCATTCGCAAGCCCGCATCTGCCGGCGCCGAGAATGCCCCGACTGTGATGCTGCAGGGCCACATCGACATGGTGTGCGACAAGCTGGGCTCCGTTGAGCACGACTTTACGACTGATGGTATCGACCTGGTCGTCAAGGACGGCGTCCTCACCGCTAACGGCACCACTCTGGGCGCCGACAACGGTATTGCCGTCGCTCTGATGCTCACTGTTCTCGATGACGATTCGATCGTTCACCCCGCCCTCGAGTGCGTATTCACCACCGACGAGGAGACCGGCCTGGTCGGCGCCGAGACGCTCGACAAGTCCCAGATTAGCGCCCGCACCATGATTAACCTTGACTCCGAGGAAGAGGGCGTGGCCACCGTCAGCTGCGCCGGCGGCGTCGTCGTTACCTACACCTGCCCAATCGTACGCGAGCACAAGACCGGTAGCACCCTCACGCTCGACATCTCCGGCCTGTTGGGCGGCCACTCCGGCAGCGATATCAACCTGGAGCGCGGCAACGGCAACCTCATCATGGCTCGCATCATCGACCGCCTGATGGTCGCCGGCGAGCCCGCCATCGTTAGCTTTAACGGCGGCACCAAGGACAACGCCATCAACCGTGAGTGCAAGGCTGTTCTGGTCTACGCCGACCATGCTGCCGCCGAGGCAGCGGCCGAGATCGCCCGTGGCATCATCGCCGACGTCACTGCCGAGCTCGAGGTCTTCGACCCCGGCTTTACCTGCACGGTTGAGATTGCCGACAACACTGAGGTCGAGGCCATGGACCAGAAGTCCGCGCTTGCCCTCATCCGCGCCCTGCGTCTTGCCCCCAACGGTGTGATCCGCCGCAACGTCGCCACCGACGGCTCCGTCGAGGTTTCCTCCAACATCGGCGTGGTTGCCACCTCTGACGACCAAGTCAAGATCATGCTGTCCCCGCGCTCCTCGATCACCTCACTGCAGAACGAGTTCAAGGACCGTCTGCAGACGCTGGCCGATGTCCTGGGCTTCGACGCCAAGTTCGAGTTCGAGTATCCCGGCTGGAGCTATGCCGAGCATTCGCCGGTCCGCGACGTCTTTGTCGAGAGCTATCGCGAACTTTTTGGCTCCGAGCTGCGCATCGAGTCCATTCACGCCGGCCTTGAGTGCGGCCTGTTTGCCGAGGCCCTGCACGGCCTGGACGCCATCGCCGTGGGCCCGACGCTCTCCGATGTCCACACCCCGGACGAGAGCATGGAGCTCGCTTCTGCCGAGCGCTTCTACGAGCTGCTCATCGACGTCCTCAAGCGCCTCGCTGCGTAAAGGTTGCGCTAGCAGCAGTCCGAGCCACGTGCTAGCGGATTGCAAATGACATTACGAGAGGGGGCACCCGGTCTTTGCGACAGGTGCCCCCCTCTCTTCTTTTGGGAAATGGGAAATTGCGAGCGTCTAGCCCATTTCTGCCCTGATGAGGTCGAGGGTGCGCTGGCAGTTTTCGCGGACGGGGCCGAGCATATGCTCGCGCAGGTCCGCCATGCCGGGCAGGTCGGCGTATTCGTCCATGACCTCTTCCATGCAAATGGGTACCTCGTAGGCGAGGTCCATCATGGTCGCAAAGCAAAACTTCTCGGATAGCCCGGCATCGGTGAGCGCCGCCTCCAGCGCGGGGTCGCCCATACCGTGGTATCGGCGAATTGCGTTGGGTCCGATGCGCCCCACACGGTTCTCGCCGCCAACGCTCATGGCGAGGCGCGCTTTTCGCCGCATACGTTCGTATGCTAAGCCCGATGCGACATCGTACATGGGTGCGAGCGCCGCGTTTGTGCCTTTGCCAAGGATGAGCGAGTAGTTTTTAGCGTGTGCGTCAGGCGCTCCGATAATGGCGTTATAGAACAACATATAGGTAAAAAGCACAAGATTCATGTGGTGGGGGACTGTGTTAATCAGTCGTTCTTGGATGTCTCGTGTAGTTGGTCCTCCGTCGGCGGTGTATTTCTGGCTTGGCAATACACCGAGCGCTTGGCAAAAGTCCTCCTGATGCAGCCTTTCGATATTTCCGCTGCTATTGACCATTCTGTCGTACCGTTCAACGACGAGCGCGGCTTCGTCTTCAAATGTGCAATAGGAGACGTTGGCAGTTGGAATGCCAACACGCCGAGCTGTTTTCATGCAGACGAATTCGTTTAAGGCCTGATGTTTGAACCCAACGACACCATTTTTGAAGATATGGGTAGTGGGGGATGACCCTAGACATTCGCACCATTGGCCATCATGCCGAGCTAGTGCAAATTTGCCTTGATTGCCGCCCAGGGACCAGCTTTCGTTGGAGCCCATCCATGTCTCTCTTTCGTCATCGCGAATTGCTTTGAGCTTGTGAGCGATTTGAGAATTGGTAAGCGGGCGGTATGCCGAGACCCTGCCGCGGGCGGCGTCTAATTGATCGGCTCGACAAAACTGAACGGCCCCCGCGCAGTCAAGACCGATATGGCACAAGAGGGCGACGGGGTTGTTGGATGCAACATCATGCTCGGTGGCAATAGCGCGACGCTGCTCTTGACTGTCGGGCAAAAGGCCAAATAGGAACGGGCGGACGATGTTATGGCCATACGTGCGATTGGAAAGCGGCATTGTTAGCGATAACGGTGCTCCGCGATAGGTTGGGGCGTATGCAAAGCTGCAGAGTCCATGCTCGTCTTGCCGGAGAGTGCCGGCGATTTCGCCACAAATGAGGGTCGCGAGCTCCATCTCTGCCATTTATTTCACAACCTTACAGCCAAAGGAGAGGTTTGAAGTGCCGGAAAGGCCTTGCTCGGCTGCGATTTGGGCCAGCAAGGCACCATAGGAAGATGGCGTTCCTTGTCGAGTGGGTCGTCTGCCTACGCTTGGCTTTGGCAGGGTATTCGAGTTCGCGATAGGGAGGTTCACTATCGTCGTCGGATGTTCGGAGGGCGATGCGATGGAGTCGTTATCGCTTTGCGCGAAGAGACCTATGCCGAGTGCGTTAAAGACGGTCAGCAACTTGTCGAGTCGAATGCCGGTGGCGTCTCCTAGCTCGAGCGATGCGAGCAGGCGCTCCGAAACACCGGCTTTTTTAGCGAGGGTCGCCCGGGTGAGACCCTGCGCCTCGCGTGCCTGGCGCACGTAGATGCCAGCTTGGCGCGGTGTGGTGATGGGAAGGGTATCCACGGCGATCTCCTAACGTGCAGACTTTTGCATATCAGTATGACATGCAAAAGTCTGCACGAAAAGGCCTCATGCAAAACTCTGCATGAGGCCTTGCCCGGACGTTTAGTTTTGAAGGGTGTTTTACAGCGCCAAAAAACCCAAGTGTTCCAGCAGAATCTTGAGGCCGATAAGGATGAGCACGACGCCACCCACGATGGTGGCGGGTTTTTCGTAGCGCGCGCCAAAGGTGTGGCCGATCGCTACGCCGGAGACGGAGAAGATAAACGTTGTGACGCCGATAAGCGATACAGCGGGCACGATGTCAACCGAGAGCGCGGCAAATGAGATGCCCACGGCTAGGGCGTCGATTGAGGTGGCGATAGCGAGGATCAGGTACTCGACCAGGTCAATCTTTTCGGCATCCTTGCCGTCGCCTTCATCCTCGTCCTCGGTAAAGGCCTCCCACAGCATTTTGCCGCCGATGAAGGCGAGCAGGATAAAGGCGATCCAGTGGTCGATGGGGCCGATGATGCCCATAAACTGGCTGCCAAGCGCCCATCCGATTACGGGCATGCCGGCCTGGAAGCCGCCAAAGAACAGGCCGAGCACCACGGCGACTTTAAGGTTGATCTTTTTCATGCCAAGGCCCTTGCAGATGGAAACGGCAAAGGCGTCCATCGAAAGGCCAACGGCGAGCAACACGAGCTCTGCGAGTCCCATAGTCTGGCTCCCTCTCTGCGGGCGGGCCCGCGTGTACCTCTTGAGGGAATAACAAAAAAGACCCGTGGCGTACGCGTTGCGCGCACAGCCACGAGTCTCGTTCATTAAGGCAAGCCAGGCCGCATCGGCCAGTGTGTTGACTTACCGCGCCACCGGAGGCGAATCCGGTCACGCGACTACTCCCTCATTCATGTGAATCCCGATGCTACCACATAAGCAGCCCATTTGGGTTGGGCTCTCAGCTGTGTTCGCTCATTCTGTAAGCATCGGATTTCGCAAGCGCCGCGGGGACAAACCGTGAGAAACTATTTAGCGTTTATGGAGCGTATACGATGGGAGCGATGCCTTGGATAAGAACGAGCTGCAAAAGCGTATGGAACAGGCCATCCGCCTGACGGCACCTGGTCAGCCGATCCGCACCGCCCTCGACATGATCATCGCCGGTCACCTGGGCGCCCTTATCTGCGTCGGCGACACCGAAAACGTGCTCGCTGCCGGTAACGACGGCTTCCCGCTCAACATTTCGTTCACCTCGAACCGTCTGTTCGAGCTCTCCAAGATGGACGGTGCCATCGTCATCGACGGCGACCTCACCCAGATCCTGCGCGCCAACTTCCACCTCAATCCCGATCCCTCGCTTGCCACGAGCGAGACGGGCATGCGTCACCGCACCGCCGCTCGCATGTCGGTGCTCACCGATGCCATCGTGATCTCGGTCTCAGCCCGTCGTGCCGTCGTTAACGTGTACGTTCACGGCAAGAGCTACGAGATCCAGCCCGTCACCACCATCATGAGCTCGGTCAACCAGCTCGTCGCCACGCTTCAGACTACTCGTCAGTCGCTCGACCGCTCCTTGCTGCGCCTGACGGCCCTTGAGCTCGACGACTACGTCACGCTTGCCGACATCACCGGTATTTTCTCGAGTTTCGAGATCATGCAGCAGGCAAAGACCGAGCTTAAGGATTGCATTGTCAAGCTGGGCAACCAGGGCAAGCTCGTGCAAATGCAGCTCGAGCAGCTCGCCGGCTCCAGCATGGATACCGAGTACGACCTGATGATCCGCGACTACGCGAGCGATTCCTCCGAGGCAAACGCCGAGAAGATTCGTGCAGAGCTCGCTCGCATGACGCCTAAGGACCTGTCCGACCCGCAACACGTGGCGGCAGTTCTGGGCTATGACGACCTGGACGAGGACTCCGTCATGACGCCGCTGGGTCTGCGCACGCTTTCGCGTGTGTCCGTCGTGCGCGACGGCGTGGCCGAGAAGATCGTCGACGAGTACGGCTCGCTGCAGGAGCTCATGGACGACATTAGCGAGGATCCGGAGCGCCTGGGCGACTTTGGCGTCAACAACCCTGCCATTCTTGCGGACTCGCTGTACCGCATGAAGGGCACCAAACAGGGGAACGCATAATGGCGCCCGTATGCGCCGTGGTCGTTGCCGGCGGCAGCGGCCAGCGCTTTGGAAATCCCGGCGGCAAGCAGCTCGTTAACGTGGCGGGCCGTCCGCTCATGAGCTGGTCCATCCGCGCGTTCGACCGTAGCGACAAGGTCGGCCACATCGTGGTGGTGTGTCCTGCAGAGCGCCGTGCCGAGATGCGCCGCCTGGCCATCGACCCGTTTGACTATGACACGCCCATCAGTTTTGCCGATGCCGGCGATACCCGTCAGGATTCCACCCGTGCCGGCGTGCATGCGGTTCCGGCGGGCTTTGAATACGTTGCCATCCACGACGGCGCCCGTCCGCTCATCACGACCGAGGCCATCGACCACGCTATCGACGTGCTTGTGGGCGACCGCTCGCTCGACGGTGTCGTGTGCGGTCAGCCCGCGATCGACACGCTCAAGATCGTCGACGGCGATAATATCGTCGAGACGCCGCCGCGCGAGCTGTACTGGGCCGCGCAGACGCCGCAGATCTTTAGCGTCGACGCCATGAAGCGCGCTCACGCCGCTGCTATCGCCGAGGGCTTTATCGGTACCGACGATTCATCGCTGGTCGAGCGCATGGGCGGGCGCGTCCGCTGTGTCCAGAGCCCGCGCGATAACCTTAAGGTGACGGTGCCCGAGGATCTGCGTCCCGTAACCGCGATTCTGCTTGGCCGCATGGCCGAGGGAGAGGACCTTCCCTATGTTCAGTAACCTGCGCATTGGCCACGGCTACGACGTCCACCGTTTGGTGGAGGGGCGTCGATGTATCATCGGCGGGGTCGACATTCCCTACGAGCGCGGCCTGCTGGGCCACTCGGATGCCGATGTGCTCGCGCACGCCTTGGCCGACGCCATTCTGGGCGCCTGCCGCGGGGGAGACATCGGCAAGCTATTCCCCGACACCGATCCTGCCTACGAGGGTGCTGATTCGATGGTGCTGCTCGCTCGCGTGATGGACTATGCGCGCGAGCTGGGCTTTGAGTTTGTCGATGCCGATTGCACCATTGCCTGTCAGCAACCCAAGATCACCCCGCACCGCGATGCCATG
This sequence comes from Collinsella aerofaciens, assembly GCF_025289055.1. Lineage (GTDB taxonomy): Bacteria > Actinomycetota > Coriobacteriia > Coriobacteriales > Coriobacteriaceae > Collinsella. The sequence goes on along the minus strand of NZ_JAESIQ010000001.1, from coordinate 132,614 downwards.
CGCGCCAACCTTGCCCATGCCCTGGGCGTTGACGTCGAAAATGTGGGCGTTGCCGCCACCACGACCGAAAAGCTCGGTTGGGAAGGTCAAGGCGAGGGAATCGGCGCCTGGGCCGTCTGCCTGCTACAGAAAACCGTTAAGGAGTAACGAATGCGTATCTACAACAGCGCTACCCATAAAAAGGAAGAGTTCCAGCCCATCGAGTCCGGCAAGGTCCGCATGTACGTGTGCGGCCCCACGGTCTACGACAACATCCACATCGGCAATGCCCGCACGTTCATCAGCTTCGATGTGATTCGACGCTGGCTCATCGCGAGCGGCTACGAGGTCACGTTCGCCCAGAACCTCACCGATGTCGACGACAAGATCATCAAGCGCGCCAACGAGCAGGGCCGTACGGCTGCCGAGGTCGCGACGGAGTTTTCCGACAAGTTCATCGGCGTAATGCGCGCCGCCAACGTGCTCGATCCCGATGTGCGCCCCCGCGCCACCAAGGAGATCGGCCCCATGATCGCCATGATCAAGACGCTTATCGAGCAGGGCCACGCTTACGCAGCCGATAACGGCGATGTGTACTTTGCCGTGCGCAGCGATCCCAACTATGGTCAGGTCTCGGGCCGCAACATCGACGACCTTATGGTTGGCGCGCGCATCGAGGAGAACGAGGACAAGAACGACCCGCTCGACTTTGCCCTGTGGAAGGCCGCCAAGCCGGGCGAGCCCAGCTGGCCGAGCCCCTGGGGCGAGGGCCGTCCCGGTTGGCACACCGAGTGTGCCGCCATGGTGCACCGCTACCTGGGCACTCCGATTGACATCCACGGCGGCGGCTCCGACCTTGCTTTCCCGCATCACGAGAACGAGTGCGCCCAGGCCACCTGCGCCTGGCACCAGGGCTTCTCCAACACCTGGATGCACACGGGCATGCTGCTGGTAGACGGCGAGAAGATGTCCAAGTCGCTCGGCAACTTCTTTACGCTGGCCGAGGTCCTCGAGCAGCACTCCGCTGCCGCCCTGCGCCTGCTGATGCTGCAGACGAGCTATCGCTCGCCGCTCGACTTTTCTTGGGAGCGCCTGGAGGGTGCCGAGAACTCGCTCACTCGTATCGCCGGTACGGTCGAGAACCTGCGCTGGGCCGCGAACCATGCGACGGCCGATGCCGATGTGGCTGCCGCCGAGGCATTTGCCGCCAAGGCCGCTGAGACTCGTGCTGCCTTTAAGGAGTGCATGGACGACGACTTTAACACCGCTGGTGCCATGGGTGCTGTCTTTGGCTTTGTGACCGAGTGCAACCAGTACCTGGAGCAGGCGGGCGACGCTGCCGACAAGGCCGCCGCGCTTGCCGCCGCCGACACGCTGGCCGAGCTGCTCGATACGCTTGGCGTTGAGCTCCCCGAGCCCAAGGTCGAGTTGCCGCTGGGCCTGCTGGGAGTTGCCGCCGGTTTGGTTGCCTACACGGGTGACGACGTGGACGAGGCCGCTGCCAAGATTCTCGAGGCCCGCGCCGAGGCCCGCGCCGCCAAGAACTGGGATCTGGCCGACGCCATCCGCGACCAGCTCAAGGATCTGGGCCTGACGATCGAGGATACTGCCGCTGGCACTCGTATTAAGAGTCTCTAGTATTTGTCGACCGTTCGAGGTGCGGCAGATTGCCTTGAAAGAGGAGGGCATAGACCTGGTGGTCATGCCCGACGATTGAAAGGCAAGGTGCCGTGGCTCGGACGGTCGATTCTTGTCCGTTATCTATTTAAGGAGGCCGTTTTATGGCCGACAATCGCAAGCGTGCACCGCGTGGAGGCAAGCAGGCTGCTTCTGGCTCGCGTCCGATTCGCCGTAACGACCGCGCTGCCGCTTCCAAGGGCCAGCGCGATCGCACCCAGGCCGCACGTCCTCAGCGCGATCGCAACCGCGACAACGTTCAGGTCCCCAAGGGCGAGTTTATCGAAGGTCGTCGTGCTGCCGCCGAGGCGCTGCGTACCGGCTTTCCCGTCAAGTGCGCACTCATTGCTGAGGGCGGGGAGCGCGATGCCGCCCTGTCTCGTCTGGTCGATGACCTCAACGCCGCCGGTGTCCGCATTAAGTATGTGCCGCGTGCGCAGCTCGATGCGCTGTCGAGCCATGGCGCTCACCAGGGCATTGCGCTCGAGGTTGGTAACTTCCCCTATGCCGACGTCGCCGACATCCTCCGCCGCGCGGGTGACGGACCGGCGCTCGTCGTCGTGCTCGATCATGTGACCGACGACGGTAACTTTGGTGCCATCGTGCGCTCTGCCGAGGTCGTGGGCGCGGCGGGCGTCATCATTGCCAACAAGCGCACCGCCGGCGTGACCGTTGGCAGCTACAAGACTTCTGCCGGCGCCGTCATGCACCTGCCTATCGCGCAGGTTCCCAATATCGCCCGTGCGCTCGATGACCTCAAGGCCGCTGGCTTTTGGGTGGGCGGTGCTTCCGAGCACGCCGAGGGCAGCTGCTGGGATGCTCCCTTCGAGGGCCGCGTGGCGCTCGTCATGGGCTCCGAGGGCGACGGCATCTCGCGCCTGGTGCTCGAGAAATGCGACTTTTTGACCAAGCTTCCCCAGCGCGGCATGACCGAGAGTCTCAACGTGGCCCAGGCGACTACCGCACTGTGCTTTGAGTGGCTGCGCCGCAATGCCGGCGAGCTCATGGGGGAGGAGTAGCGCATGTCCAAGAAGAACCGCGCTAAGTCCAAGGCCAAGCGCTTTGGCGAGGGCTCGGCCAAGCCGATTGTTTCGGCCGCGACCTATGGCGTGGGCGGCAATGCGTTTGCGCAGGCTATCGCCGACCCAGTCTCGACGGTGCACTCCAATAAGCCTGAGCTGCTGGTGGTCGACGGTTACAACGTGATCCACTGCACGCCGCGCTACGAAAAGCTCGTGTACGACCATTCCGACGATCCGTATTCCAGCGACGTTCACGATATGGCGCGCACTGCCCTCATCAACGACGTCGCCGCCTTTGCCCAGGGCCGCTACGAGGCCGTGATCGTGTTCGACGGCGCGGGCAATATCTCCAACGAGCGCCCCAACCTGCCGGCCCGCGGCGTGCGCATCGAGTTCTCGCCGACGGGCGTATCGGCCGATACCGTGGTGCAGAAGCTCTGCATCGAGGCGCGCGAGGAAGGCCGCGCGTGCTCCGTGGTGTCGAGCGACGGCACGATTCAGGCCGTCGTCATGGGCAAGGGTGTCACGCGCATATCGAGCCGCATGCTGGTGGACGAGATCAAACAGATCGATAACGACGTTCACGAGGCAGAGGAAGCTCCGCAGATCAAGATGACCCTGGGCAGCCGCCTGAGCCCCGATGCCCTGGCCAAGCTCAAGGCCCTGCGCGGGAGGTAGGTAGACCTTCAATGGGGGCTACTTTCTCGATTGACCAACCAACTGGTTTGTAATCAGTGGGTTGCAGGTCGGCCTCGCCAGAACGAATAGTTTTTGGTTCTGGCGAACAGATAAAACTATTCGTTCTGGCGAAGGGTTTTGAGATGTGGTCGGTCAAAGGGTCTGTTGCGCCCCGTCCGCAATTCCTTTATTCTTAACAGGCTTCGCGCGAAAGCGCCAAGTGTGCCAGTGTGGCGCAACGGTAGCGCAACTGATTTGTAATCAGTGGGTTGCAGGTTCGATTCCTGTCACTGGCTCCATGAGTTTTCGCAGGTCGGGGGCCGTATGGCTCCCGATTTTGCATTTTCATGCAACAGCTCATGCAACAAACATGCAACAATTAAATCGGAATTGCATTTATGTGTGTTTTGTGACCGATGTCCAATGTCCATAAATGCGTGCAACGAAGCAGGAAAAGCAAAGCTTACAGTTGCTGTCTCCATTAGAGTTTTGGGCTTTGTTTCTCCAACTGGGATAGGGTGGAAAGTGACCAAGGTGCCGAGAGCTCCGATGCTGCCTCTCGAAAGATCGCGCGCCGTGCGCGGCGCTCTTTCCTGTAGCCCCTGGGTATTACTATAGTCTAGATTTAATTCGGCGCGAGAAATCAAGGGCGACAAGGATTTCCCGTCGTTTGTGAGCAAGGTGATTGAAAGGACTCATGATGATTAATAGCGTAGAGGACCCAACGGTTGCCATTATTCTGTCGACCGATATGCTAAAAATCTATGACATTCCTCGTTACCAGCGCGAATACACTTGGAATCAGCGCGATTGGGCGAATCTCTATGACGATATCACCCAAAACGATGCCGGATACTTCCTGGGCTCGTTTATTGTCGTGAACGGGACTGTGAATTCCAAGATGGATACCATTCACTATGAAGTCATCGATGGCCAGCAACGCCTGACGACGCTCAGCCTTCTCCTTGCTGCCATCTACGCTCGCGTTATGGAGCATAAGGATTCTATCGACGATGACCTGATGCTGGACGATGTCCGCCCTCTGCGCAATCGCCTTATCTTGAAATCCGACAAGTCGAGGACGCGCGTTATTCCTCAGGTTCAGAATCATAACCTTGAGGATTACCGCTGGATCTTGAAGGAACATATCGGTTTAGACGTCGTTATGCAAAAGCCGAAGTTCCTCGGTCTGAGAAAGATGTCTAAGGCATTCAACTATTTTTACGATCGATTGGGCGAGGAAGTTGAAGACGGGAGCGGGATCGAATGTGTTCATGCCCTGCTTGATATCTGCAAGCTGGTGTGCTCCGCAGTCGTGGTCCAGATTACCGTCGATAGCCATGCGGACGCCTATACCCTGTTCGCGTCCCTTAACAACCGCGGTGTCCCCTTGAGCGCCGTTGACCTCATCAAAAACATGCTTCTCGGCAAGGTTGCCGGGGTGGATGACGGACGGATCGACTATTACTTTGAACGCTGGCAGGAAGTGCTCCGCAATCTCGGCGATGACTACAAGACGCAGGAGCGCTTCTTCCGCCAGAACTACGATGCCTTCCGCCGGGAGGTAAATAAGCCATTTATCGGCGAATCAGGTTCCCAACTCCCCCTCGGTTCCGTTGCCACACGTTCCAACCTTCTGAAAATCTACGAGAAGCGGATGGAAGCCGATGACGGCGCCCTTAAGGTGTTGGACGAGCTGACCGAGAATTCCGCACTCTACTCGAAGATCATTGGGCTCGATCAAGAGAGCCCGGATTCCGAGCTTTCGCATCAGCTTTTGGAGCTTTCGAGAGCGCAGGGCGTCGCATCTTACCTGATGCTGCTGTTCCTTTTCAAGAAGCAGGACCAGTTGGAGCTAAAAGATGAAACCCTCGCGCTTCTTGTTAAGCTCCTTGTCTGCTTCTTTGTCCGACGCAACCTTACCGATACGCCTCCCACGCGTGACCTGGAGAGGCTCTTCATCAGTATTTGCGAGAGCCTCGAAAGCGAGGGTCTCAAGGGCATTGCGGCCGCGGAATACATCAAGAAGCGCCTCGTCGACGTGTCTGCCAGTGACGCTTCCTTCAAAGAACGTCTTGAAGGGCCGATTTACGATGTCAATCCCGATATGACGCGCTACATCCTGACCGTTATTGCATCACCGAGCGTTACGAAGGAGATGAAGCCACTTTGGGATCGATATGACTCCGGAAACTACGTTTGGACAATCGAGCACATCTTTCCCCAAGGTAAGAACATTCCCGACGAATGGGTGAAGATGGTTGCGGACGGCGACGTTTCCAGGGCGATTGAGGTGCAGGAGAAGCAGGTTCATACGCTTGGAAATCTGACTATCACCGGATATAACTCAAAGCTGAGCAACATGCCCTTTGTGACCAAGCGAGACCGCAAGGATGCGAACGGGGCGAACGTCGGATACCGCAACGGGTTGAACCTGAACGACGAGTTGGTAAACACGGATACCTGGACCAGCGAGCAGATTCAGGAGCGCACAGACAAGCTCGTTGGACTCACTTTGATAGCTTTTGACTTTGACGAGATTGAGTTCTAGTGACCGCCAGCCAATATCTTGGGGACATTCGGCCCAAACGATTCAATCTCAATCTGTAACATCTAGACCGGTATTTCTCTTCAAGCTGTTACAGATTGAGATGTTAAGACGGGTTGGCGGGTAATATCTCTATCTGTAACACGAAGAGGCTGAAAACCTTTCTTACTGTTACAGAATGAGACGGAAGTCGGGGCTACTGCGTAGTATCTCAATCTGTAACAGATAGGGGAGAAAATGTTCTCTAAATGTTACAGATTGAGACATAGGCCGGACCGGTCCAAGTCACCCTGGTCGAGCGAGGATTTCCGGACATACGAGCGCGGAAAATCTCCCGCCTAGTGAATGGGCGTGGATAATCTCCCACTTTGGGCTCGAAGCCACGCCAAAAGTGGGAGATTATCCACGCTCGATTCTGTCTGGGAAGCTCGGTCTCGACCTATATATAGGTGCAAATGAGTCGTTATCGAAGTAATATTCTACAGGCTCACTCCACTACGCAAAAGTGTTCCCTCGGGAAATGTCACCGCTATATGCAAATTCACCGTCCTTCATATCCAAACTCAGCAAAACCGCAGGTCAAAAGCATATAGATACGCCCGGCACCGTGTATCTAGAGGTTTTCGTTGACAGCCCCCAAGGTGGCATCGTATTATCTTCTTCGTTCGCGGGGGCGGCGGTCCAAAAGACCAAAGGACCTGCGGATACTTGAACGATTGGGAGTTTGCCCGAGTGGTTAATGGGGACGGGCTGTAAACCCGTTGGCTCTGCCTACATAGGTTCGAATCCTATAGCTCCCACCCGTCAAGTGCCTGTATAGCTCAGTCGGTAGAGCACTTCGTTGGTAACGAAGAGGTCACCAGTTCAAGTCTGGTTGCAGGCTCCATCCGGCGGTGTAGCTCAGTTGGTTAGAGCACACGGTTCATACCCGTGGCGTCACTGGTTCGAATCCAGTCACCGCTACCATAGGTAACACGGTGGCTTCTCAATAGTATGTTGAGAGGCCACTATGGTATAAAGGCAAAGTCCCGTCCGGGGACGACCTGTTAAGAGGAGGGCTTTATGGCCAAAGAGAAGTTTGAGCGCACTAAGCCGCATGTTAACATCGGCACCATTGGTCACGTCGACCACGGCAAGACCACGCTGACCGCTGCCATCACCAAGGTTCTCTCCGAGACCGAGGGCTGCAAGGCTGACTTCACTGCGTTCGAGAACATCGACAAGGCTCCCGAGGAGCGCGAGCGCGGCATTACGATTTCCGTCTCCCACGTCGAGTACGAGACCGCTGCCCGTCACTACGCTCACGTTGACTGCCCGGGCCACGCTGACTACGTCAAGAACATGATCTCCGGTGCTGCTCAGATGGACGGCGCTATCCTGGTCATCGCCGCTACCGACGGCCCCATGGCTCAGACCCGCGAGCACATCCTGCTCGCCCGTCAGGTCGGCGTTCCCTACATCGTCGTCTTCCTGAACAAGTGCGACATGGTCGACGATGACGAGCTCATCGACCTCGTCGAGATGGAGACCCGTGAGCTCCTCTCCGAGTACGATTTCCCCGGCGACGACATCCCCGTCATCCGTGGTTCCGCTCTGGGCGCTCTCGAGGGCGACGCCAAGTGGATGGACGCCATTCGCGAGCTCATGAAGGCCGTCGACGAGTACATCCCGACGCCTGCTCGTAACAACGACCTCCCGTTCCTGATGGCCGTTGAGGACGTTATGACCATCTCCGGCCGTGGTACCGTTGCTACCGGCCGTGTCGAGCGCGGTGAGCTCAAGCTCAACGAGCCCGTCGAGATCGTCGGCATCAAGGATACCCAGAACACCGTCGTTACCGGTATCGAGATGTTCCGTAAGTCCATGGACTTCTGCGAGGCTGGCGACAACGTCGGTCTGCTGCTCCGCGGCATCAAGCGCGAGGACATCGAGCGCGGCCAGGTTCTCTGCAAGCCCGGTTCGGTTACCCCGCACACCAAGTTCACCGGCGAGATCTACGTTCTGACCAAGGAGGAGGGCGGCCGTCACACCCCGTTCTTCGATGGTTATCGTCCTCAGTTCTACTTCCGTACCACCGACGTTACCGGTACGGTCAAGCTCCCCGAGGGCACCGAGATGGCTATGCCTGGTGACCACATCACCATCGAGGGCGACCTCATCCACCCGATCGCCATGGAGGAGGGCCTGCGCTTCGCTATCCGCGAGGGTGGTCACACCGTTGGTTCGGGCATCGTCTCCACGATCATTGAGTAAATTAGCTCTTTGATATAGCTGACTTAGAGAACCCGGCACTTATATGGGTGCCGGGTTCTTTTCTGCAATGGATATTGAGCCGTTGCTGGTGTCGAGAGGATCGATTATGGTCCTGGGTGCACCGTCGATTAGATCTCGTTGGCTCCATTGATGTGTTCCAAATATGAATGGGTTCACCGAGAACCAATTGATTCGAGGTTTTCGTTGACAGCACTTACGTAGAGCTGATAAAGTATCAACTCGTGCCCGTACGGGGCGGAAATGAAAGGTTCAGGATACATGCGTACTCTAGTTACTCTTGCGTGCACTGAGTGCAAGCGCCGCAACTATACGACCACCAAGAACAAGTCGACCATGCCTGATCGTATGGAGATCAAGAAGTATTGCCCCTGGTGCCGTCACCACACGCCGCACAAAGAGACTCGCTAGTCTCTAGTCACATACGCCAGTAGTTCAATTGGTAGAGCATCGGTCTCCAAAACCGAGTGTTGAGGGTTCGAGTCCTTCCTGGCGTGCCAGTCATTATTCCGTAAGCTCCCAATTGGGGGCTTACGGTTTACTCATGTATAAGCGCATTGCGCGGAGGTAACCCAAATGGCCAACAAGAAGAACAAGAAGAAGGCTCAGCAGCAGGCGCCTGCCAACAACGCTGCCGCCAACTCCAAGGTTGAGGCCAAGAAGGCCGTTGCCAAGAAGAACGAGAAGGCTGCGAAGTCCAAGAAGAACGAGAAGCCTGGTTTCTTCGCCCGCACCAAGAAGTATTTCGCTTCGGTCAAGTCCGAGATGAAGCGTGTCACGTGGCCCGATAAGAAGGAGCTCGTGAACTACTCGGTCGTCGTTTGCGCTTCTCTGATCGTCGTCGGCGTCGTCATCGCTCTGCTCGATGCTGGCTTTGGCGAGGCTCTTGCTCTGTTCTCTGGATTGAGGGGCTAAACCATGTCTAAGCGTTGGTACGTCGTTCACACCTACTCTGGATACGAGAACCGCGTTAAGTCCGATCTCGAGCATCGCATCGAGACTATGGGCATGCAGGACCGTATCTTTGATATCGAGATTCCTATGGAGCGTGTCACCGAGATTAAAGAGGGTGGCAAGCGTGAGACCAAGGATTCCAAGATCTTCCCGGGTTATGTCCTGGTCCGCATGGAGATGGATGACGATGCTTGGACGTGTGTTCGTAACACGCCTGGCGTCACCGGTTTCCTGGGCGGCAACGGCAAGCCCGCTCCGCTTTCCCGCGACGAGTACAACAAGATGACTCGTCGTCCCGGTAAGGGCGATTCGCCCAAGCGCACCTCGGTTGATATTGAGGTCGGCACGTCCGTCCGCGTCACCGATGGTCCGCTTACCGACTTTGATGGCAAGGTCTCCGAGGTTAACACCGAGGCTGGCAAGCTCAAGGTTACGCTGATGATCTTTGGCCGCGAGACGCCGGTCGAGCTCGACTTTAACCAGGTCGCTGTCATCGCTTAAGTTTTCGTCCGTTCGCGCGAGCGTGCTTCTTCTGTGACTGCTCATCTCAGGAGTGCTTCTAACACGTGCGTGCTTACGATATAGCAAGTACTTCACACTCGTGATTCGAAAGGAATGACCATGGCTGAGAAGAAGGTTGCCAACGTCATTAAGCTCCAGATTCCTGCTGGTGCCGCTAACCCCGCTCCTCCCGTCGGCCCCGCCCTGGGCGCTGCTGGCGTGAACATCATGCAGTTCTGCCAGGCATTTAACGCCGAGACGCAGGACAAGAAGGGCGACATCATCCCCGTTGAGATCTCTGTCTACGAGGATAAGTCCTTCTCCTTCATCACCAAGACCCCGCCGGCGGCTCACCTCATCAAGAAGGAGCTGAACCTCAAGTCTGGTTCCGCTAAGCCCCAGGCCGACAAGGTCGGTCAGCTCTCCCAGGAGCAGCTCACCAAGATTGCCGAGATCAAGATGCCTGACCTCAATGCCAACGACATTGACGCCGCCAAGAAGATCATCGCCGGTACCGCCCGCTCCATGGGCGTCACCATCGCTGAGTAGCGATTTCTTTAGGTAATGACGGGTGCTCCGACCGGGGCGCCCGTTATATGTGTGCAATAGGGCACACGATACGATGTGGGAGGGCTCACGCCCGTTTAACCACAGGAGGTAATGCACATGGCTAAGCATGGTAAGAGCTTTAACGCCGCTGCCGAGAAGATCGACCGCGCCACGCTCTACACCCCCCTTCAGGCTGCCAAGCTCATCAAGGAGCTCGACACCGCCAAGTTCGACGAGACCGTCGAGGCCCACTTCCGTCTGGGCATCGATACTCGTAAGGCTGACCAGAACATCCGTGGTTCCATCTCCCTGCCCCACGGCACCGGCAAGACCGTTCGTGTTGCCGTCTTCGCCGAGGGCGAGAAGGCCCGCGAGGCCGAGGCTGCCGGCGCCGACATCATCGGTTCCGATGAGCTCGTCGCCCAGATTCAGAAGGGCGAGATCAACTTCGACGCCGCTATCGCTACGCCGAACATGATGGCCAAGGTTGGCCGCATCGGTAAGATCCTTGGTCCCCGTGGCCTCATGCCGAACCCCAAGCTCGGCACCGTGACCATGGACGTCGCCAAGATGGTCTCCGAGCTCAAGGCTGGCCGCGTTGAGTACCGCGCTGACCGCTATGGCATCTGCCACGTGCCCCTGGGCAAGAAGTCCTTCTCTGAGCAGCAGCTCGTCGAGAACTACGCTGCCCTGTACACCGAGATTCTGCGCGTCAAGCCCTCTTCTGCTAAGGGCAAGTACGTCAAGTCCATCTCCGTGTCTTCCACCATGGGTCCTGGCGTCAAGGTCGATCCCGCTGTCCAGCGTGACTTCCTGGCTGAGTAACTGCTAGTTACTGCCTGAGTACAGCAAGCATTGCTAAAAAAACCCGGTTCTGCCTTGTGCAGGACCGGGTTTCTTGCTATCGCGTCAAAAGCACCACAAAGGGGACAGTGTCCTCTTTGTGGTGGTTACCAGGGTGTTCTGGCTGTTGAGGACTCGATAGCATCGTGGCGTTTGAGCTCGCGGCGCATGGTTTGCGAGTTGAGCCAGGCTGCCTGCCAGCCACGGATGGGGTAGCGCGTCTGGTCGAGCTCAAACTGCGTATAGCCGCAGGCGTTGATGATCGTCGTTCCACACACATGCTGCCGCTCGCGCTGAAAATCGTAACCGTAGCTTTGGTGTACATGCCCATGCACCATGTAGTCGACCCCCCAGGACTCAAGCGCCGTGTTAAAGCACTTAAACCCTCGATGCGGCAGATCGTCCAGATCACCCATACCGGCGGCGGGTGCATGGGTAAGCAGAATGTCGCACCCGCCGACCATCCTAACCTTACGCGACAGCTTACGCACGCGCTTGGACATCTCGCGTTCGGTGTACATGTTGGCGCCGTCGCGATAACGCATGGACCCGCCAAGGCCCGCAATGCGAATCCCTCGGTACGTGTACACGCTGTCTTCCACGCAGATACATCCGCCCGGTGCATGACGTGCGTAGCGGTCATCGTGATTGCCGCGAACGTAGATGAGCGGTTTGTTGATGACCGTAACCAAAAACTCAAGATAGTCCGGGTCCAGATCGCCGGCGGACAAAATCAGGTCGACTCCCTCAAAGCGTTCCTTGCGAAAGCACTCCCAAAGGCATCGTTCTTCGGTATCGGCTATGGCAAGGATTTTCATAGGGCAGGGACTTTCGGCTCATCGTCGAGCTGCGGAATGGTGCCTACCACGTTGTCCGCCAGCCAATTCATCTCGACAATCTGCGTGCTCGGCAGCGGAGGGAAGCCTTCGATCTGTACCACGCCGTTCTGGCTGTGGAGCTCGCCGCCAAAGGGGTTGATGGATCCCTCAACAATGCCGTTGCGGAGCAACTGCACGAGTTTGCGCGTTTGGTAGGGTAGGCCCGGAGCGTAACGGATGTCGATAACGCCGGAGCTCATGCCATACCAGTAGTTGACGGCGCGCACTTGGTTGTCGTCGCTGGTCTCGTCCCATGTGCCGTGCAGAAGGCTTTTCACGATAAGCTCGTAGTAGCGCCCCCAGTTCCAGACGGGCATGGCGATGCCGGTAACCTTGCCATCGACCAAGCGGTGAAGCCCGTAGGCGGTGGGATCTTCCAGCGACTTTGACATATCGGCGCCGGTCATGACGCTCACGCCTTCGCGGCACATGGCCTCGGCAAGACCACCGGCAGGCACATCGCCCCAGGTGAGGATTACCTGCGCGCGGGGGTCGAGCAGCGAGGCGCCAATCGCAAAGGCGTTGATCTCGCTGAGCGCGCCCGAGGCGAAGACCGACGCGTGGTAGCCGATGCGGTGGTTGTCCGCCATGCTGGCGGCAAGGGCGCCCAGGAGGAACTTGGCCTCGTACATCTTGCCAAAGTACGAACGGACGCTTTGATGGGGAAGGCCGATAGAGCAGTTGAGGAACCGAACCTGGGGATACTCAACGGCAGCCCTGAGCGTGTATTCCATTAGGCGGTGCGAGGTCGAGAAGATGACGTTTGCCCCATGTTTGACAGCCGTTTCCACGGCGGCGTAGAACACATCCGGATCGTGACAGTCCTCGAACGCCTCGGTGCGCACGATACCGCCAAAGTGCTCATCGAGATACTGACGCCCTTGGTCGTGCAGGCTGTCCCAGCTCGACGTCGCACAGGGGAACTCATGGATAAAGGCGATGCGCAGGGGGTTGGTCGCCGAATAGACGGTCTTGCCCATAAAGAAGTTGAGCACGCCGGAGGTGGACTTGGCGGGCGACTCCTCCTCGTCGACGCTCGGCGCTTCAACAAGATCGACCTTGTCCTCGTCATTTTTGCCGGCAATGACCAGCTCGCGCCAAATCTTGCACAGGCGGTTTACGACGATATCCGTTGGCGTATCCAGCAGGCGGTCCTGGTTGTACACATTGAGGTACACGAGCATGGCGTCGGCGGGCGTAATGTCCAGGTGGTCGCCGCCTGCGCGAAGGTAGGCGCGCTTAAAGAGCAGGAAGGTGTGGCGCAGGTAGTCGACCTTTTTCTGCGGCCATTTTTCGATAAGGTTCTGACCGAGCATCTTGGCGAGCGTTTCGTAGCTTCCCTCACGCGAGAACTCGATCTCGTATAGGGGGCAGACGCGCCAAAACGCGCAGAACTCGCCGTACAGGCGGCTTTCGACGGAATCCCATTTGCCGGGGTAGAGACGGGTGACCTTGGCCGAAACCGTCGGGGCGTCTAGGAATTTAAGGACACTAACGCGTTTGTTGCCTTCCTGGACATAGAACCGATGCATGAACTCGGTGACGATGATGGGGTCGCGATAGCCCTCGGTTACCTGGATGTCGTAGAGGTTGGACCACTTGCGGGCGAACTCGGTGCTAAACGGAAGCAGGGGCATAAAGTTACACGAAAAGGCGGACTGACGGCCCTTGGTGACCGTGCCGACGACCATTTCGAGCGGAATATCCCGCAGGCCGACATTCTCTCGCTGACCTAAGGGGAGCTGAGCAACCAAGCTATCGAGGTCCGTAAGGTATGGATGCTCGCTTTGGCTAATGGCGCGTCGACGTCCTTGCTCGCCGCGCTTGCGTGCTTGACGATAGGCCTCTTCCATAATGTTGCTCCCTTAGTCGTTTAAACAACTATATGAACCATGGTACCACGAATGAAAACCACTACAAAGATGCCTGTCCCCTTTGCGGTGGTTTAGGCGATGATGGGGGCGATGGCGCGGATGCAGGCGTCGGCTGCCGTGAAAGTAGTGCTGTCGTCGCTGACGATAAAGATGATCTTTCCTTTGATGCCAAAGTCGCCGATTTCGCTAAAGAGTACGTAGGGCTCCTTGTCAAAGCCCGAGATGGGAAGCACGGCGGCCTTGGTGGCGCTGGTCAGCTCGTCTGCCAGTGCGTCGAGCGAGGCCCACTTGGACGTGTCCTTTACGGCAACGGGCACGGCCACACGCCCAAAGGGCATCAAATGCACGAGCGTGTTCTTGGAGATGTTGGAGTTGGGCACAATGATGGTCTGTCCACAGGCATCCTCAATCGTTGTATGGCGCCAAGTGATGTCTTGGACCACGCCCGACACACCGCCGACCTCGATATTGTCGCCGGGCTTGATGATGCCCATAAAGGTCACTTGCATGCCGCCGATAAGGTTTGAGAGCGTGTCCTGGAAACCCAGGGAGATGGCGATGCCGCCGACGCCAAGAGCGGCGACGAGGGCGTTTGCATTAATGCCAAAACAGTTGTCGAGGATAAAGCTGCCGCCGATCATCCAGATGACGGCGCGCGCGATGTTGATGAAGATACTCGATGCCGGTAGCGGGTTATCGTCTCGGTTAAGCAGATGGTTCAGGGTCTTGGATACGACCTTGGCGGCGACGGCGGTGCCTATCGCCAAGATGACGGCCCAGATGATGTTGTGGACCCACCGTTGCTCAAAGAAATGAAGAATCGGCTCAAACAATTCCATGTAGGGAAAACCTCCTAATGATCGTCCAACCATGATACCCACCAAGAAGCCCGTCCGATCAAATTCGGACGGGCTTCTGTGCTCGATATAAGGTTTACGCGGCGGGGCTGTAAGGCCCGGCGGTGTAGCTTAGCGTCGACGCTTCCAGATAATGCCGAGCATGATGACGATGATGCCGCCGATAAGGCACGCGCCAACTACTGCCAGCGTGCGGTCTCCCGTTGCGGCAAGCTTACCGGTCGTCTTCTTGGTGATGACCTTCGTGGTCGCCGTGTCCGTCTTAGACGAGGGCTTAGGCGCCGGGGCCGGTGAGGGCGTGGGGTCCACGGCTGCGGAGCCGAAGCCGATGGTGCCGGCGAGCCCGGCCATCTTGCTCTCCCAGCCGTTCTGCCCGATCAGCGCCCTTAGCGCTGACTCGCAGGTACCCCACTCGGTGTGCTTAGTGGCGTTTGCGAAGGTGGGGAAGTCGGTCGTGTTGGTGATGATGTAGTTGTTGGTGGCGACGGTATAGGTCTTGGTGGGATCGAGCGTGCTGCCGTCTTTGGTGAGTGTGGCACTCACAATGCGCTTGCCTTCGGGCTGCGTCCAATCAATCGTCACGTTGATGCCGCCAAAGGAGAGAACGCTGCCAGAGTCATCGCGCCACTTGTACTTGTCTTGCGCCTCCTGCTCGGTGTGACCGGCCGCCACATAAGCCTGCTGAAGCTCGTAGCTGTCGTTGCAATCGTCGCTGATTTGTAGCGAGTGCTCGAGCGCTGCGAGGAAGTCCGCGCCGGTCATGGTCCAGGTCTCCACGGTGTTGCCGTAGGGCGAGATGGCGATGACGTTGCCGGCGGTCACGTTGCCCGCCGCGATGCCGCCGCGGATGCCGCCAGCGTTTTCGATAGCGAAGTCCGCGCCCGTCAGGGCAAGATAGGAGCCGCAAATCACGTGGCCGATGGTCTGGGCCTTGGTGGTGTCGCCCTCCTTGCTGGGGCGGAAATCGGTGGTGCGCACCATTTCCCAACCATGCGTGCCTGCGGCGTCCTCGCCGTAGAAATAGTTGGTGGTGGATGTGCCGAGCACCTTGTTCGATTCGTTTTCAAAGTCCTCGTCGAGCGGCTTGATCTTGTTGCGGACGGCTTCAAGGCGGCTTTGGTAGTCGGAGCCCTTGTCGGGGTCTGCCAAAAGGTCGTTGACGTTCTTGGCGGTGTAGAGCTTCTCATCGCTGCCGTCTGCAGGGACCGTGACCGTGTCATCGTCGGTGCTTTCGGTGCCCTTGGTGTCGTACTCGTAGGGGACGGAAAGCAGCCCCACCTCGGCAAAGGCGCTGCCTGCCTCGACAACGTGGATCGTCTTGCCGTCGGCTCCCGTCACCTTCTCGTTAAGGTTGATGTGCTCGTGGCCTGCGATAAGGGCATCGACGCCACGGAGCCGCGTGGCAAAGGTCTTGGCGTCGAGCGTGTGCGCGATACACACAACAACATCGCAGCCCTCCCTGCGCAGCTGCTCTGCCTCGGTATTGATGGCGTTCGCGGCACTCGAGAAGCTGGTGCCCGCGACCAGGTCCGCGCGCAGCGAGGAACCTAGCGACTCATCCATGGCACCCACGACGCCGACCTTGATTTTGTAGTCGAATGTGGAGTGATCTTCGCTATCCTCCCAGGTGCGATCGAGCGTCTTCGTGATGCTCGAGCTCCATACGCCGCTCGTAGACTTTGCGTTCGCGCAGAGCATGGCGAAGGGCGTGCCGGTGGTGCTGAAGCCGGTCATGGTGCGGAGTTTGTCCGCACCGTAGCTCCAGTCGTGGTTGCCTGGCGTGGTCGCGTCGTAGCCGTCGGCGTAGAAGGTGTCCATGAGCTCGGCGATGCTCTTGCCCTCGCTCATGGTGGCGAAGGACTGCCCGTGGAAGGTGTCGCCCGCATCGAGCAAAAGATCGGGGGCGCTGTTTTGGGCGCTATAGAGAACCGCCAGTCCGTCGAAGCCCACAGTGCCGGTGCCCTTGCTTGCGTTGTAGCTGTACTTGTAGCTGCCGTGGATGTCGTTGGTGTGCATGACGGCCACGGAGCCGTCAATAGCGGCGGGCAGGTTCCCCGCGAAAGCGAGACTTGGGATGCCTGCGAGCGCGCCTGCAAACAACGCGGTGGCTAACGCAAGGCGGGGGAGTCTTTTCATGGCAGTTTCCTTAGTCCTTAGCCAGAATGTCTGGTTGAATATCGGATTATCGACATAATATGCGAAAACCGCCGCAAGGGCGCCTGTCCCTTAGCGGCGGTTTTGACGTTTGCGCAGATAAAACCTGCCAAAATAAACCTGTCCCTTTTTGGTAGGTTTAGCTTAGCAGCATGCGGTCGTTGGCGAGCTCGCCGCCCGAGACCTCCTCGAATTTCTGCAGCAGGTCGGCTACGGTGAGCGACTTCTTCTCATCGCCCGCCACGTCGTAGATCACGTGGCCTTCGTGCATCATGATCAGACGGTTGCCCAGACGGATGGCGTCGTTCATGTTGTGCGTGACCATGAGCGTGGTCAGGTGGTTCTCGTCGACGATCTCCTCGGTCAGGTTGAGCACCTTAGAGGCCGTCTTGGGGTCGAGGGCCGCGGTGTGCTCGTCGAGCAGCAGCAGGCGCGGCCTGGTGAGCGTGGCCATCAACAGGGTGAGTGCCTGGCGCTGGCCGCCCGAGAGCAGGCCGACCTTGGCGTTGAGACGCGTGTCCAGACCAAGGTCCAGGCGCTTGAGTAGCTCAACGTACTCATCTTTCTCGGCCTTGGTGACGCCCCACGAAAGGCCGCGACGCTGGCCGCGACGCTTGGCGAGGGCCAGGTTCTCGGCGATTTGCATGTCGGCAGCGGTACCGCGCATGGGGTCCTGAAACACGCGGCCCAGGTACTTGGCGCGCTGCGACTCGCTCAGGCGCGAGATGTCGGTGCCGTCGAGCTCAATAACGCCCGAATCGAGCGGGTACACGCCGGCGATCATGTTGAGCAGCGTGGACTTGCCGGCGCCGTTGCCGCCGATCACGGTTACAAAGTCGCCGTCATTCAGGGTGAGGTCGACGCCGGTGAGCGCGCGCTTCTCGGTGACGGTGCCCTTGTTAAAGGTCTTCTTGACATGCGAGAGCTTAAGCATCTGCCTCATCTCCCTTCGTGTAGGAGCTGCGGAGCTTATAGCGCTCCCAAACCACGGGCACGCACAGGGCCACAGCGACAATTACGGCGGAGAGCAGCTTCATGTCGTTGGCGTCCATGCCCAACTGCAGCACGATGGCGCGGATAAGGAAGTACACCACGGAGCCAAAGACGGCGGAGGCAAGACGGACGCTAAACTGCGTGAGGCCGCCGGGCAGCAGACGGCCGAGCACCTCGCCGATAACAATGGCGGCAAGACCGATAACGATGGCACCGGTGCCCATACCAATGTCGGCATACTTTTGGCTCTGGCAGATGAGCGCGCCCGAAAGGCCGATGAGGGCGTTGGAGAGCACGAGGGCGATCATCTTGGTGGAGTTGGTGTTGACGCCCAGAGCGCGGATCATGTACTCGTTGTTGCCGGTGGCTCGCAGCGCCGAGCCGATCTCGGTGCCAAAGAACCAATACAGGATGGCAACGATAGCCACGGCGAGCAGGATGCCCAAGATGATGGCAACGGTGGACTGCGGCAGACCGGTCATATTGCTGACGGCGGAGAACACGGTGCCCTTGGCAAGAATGGGCGTATTGGACTTGCCCATGATGCGCAGGTTGATGGACCACAGGCTGATCTGGGTGAGGATTCCGGCGAGGATCGCAGGAATCTCAAAGACGGTGGTCAAAATGCCCGTGACGGCGCCCGCGATGGCGCCGGCGCACATACCGGCCAGCACGGCGAGCAGCGGGTCGACGTTGTTATTGACGATGAGCACAGCGCAGACGCAGCCGCCGAGGGCAAAGCTGCCGTCGCAGGTCATATCGGGAATGTCGAGCAGGCGGAACGTGATAAACACGCCAAGCACCATAATGCCCCAGAGGACGCCCTGCGAAACGGCGCCCTGCAATGCAATGAGCATGCTTCATACCTCCTAGGATAGGGTGGACACGTGATTCACCATAATAGCGGTAACAATGCATAGAAGAGCTGCGGACAGACGTTTTGTTTTACCTGAAACAAGCAGGGCGGACGCCGGTCTACAGCGCCCGCCCCTGTGGTTCAGATATTGAATAACGCGGCTAAAGCGCGAGCACGGGCTCTAGACGCATGCCGCGTATGGCATTACGCGTCCAGAGCGGAAAGGTCGATGCCCAGGGCCTCGGCCATTTCGTCGTTCTTGACGACGACCAGGTCCTTGCTCGAGAGGTGCTTGATCGGCATGTCTTCGGGCTTGGCCTCGCCCTTCAGGATCTTAACGGCCATCTCGCCCGCGGCGTAGCCCAGGTCCTCGTAATTGATGGAGAGGGTGAACAGGCCGCCGGCCATGCACATACCCTCCTCGCCAGTCACGAAGGGAAGCTTGTTTTCCTTGCAGATCTGGCCGACCTGCGAGGCACCCGCGGCGATGGTGTTGTCGGTGGGGGAGTACAGCGCGTCGACCTTGCCCACGGCAGACTCGACGACGGACTGAATCTCGTTGGAGCTCGAGACGGTGAAATCGGTGTACTCCAGGCCCAGCTTGTCGAGTTCCTTCTTGGCGGCCTTGATCTGGACGTCGGAGTTGGACTCGGCGGTGCAGTAGAGCAGGCCGACCTTTTTAACGTCGGGCAGGACCTTCTGCATCATCTCGAGCTGCTCGGCGACCGGGGTGAGGTCGGAAGCGCCCGTGACGTTGGTGCCCGGCTTGTCGTTGTCCTGGACCAGGCCGGAGGCGGCGTAGTCGGTGATGGCACAGCCCACGATGGGGATATCGGCCGTGGCGCCGGCGGCAGCCTGCGCGGCGGGCGTGGCGATGGCATAAATCAGGTTGACGTTGTCGCCCACAAACTTGTCGGCAATGGACTTACACGTGGACTGGTCGTTCTGGGCGTTCTTCTGGTCGATCTTGACCTTAAGGCCGCTCTTCTTGATGGCCTTGACGAAGCCGTCGTTGGCGGCATCGAGCGCGGAGTGCTCGGTGAGCTGCAGAACGCCGATGGTGTAGTCGGAACCGGCGGCAGCAGAGCCGGAACCAGAGTTGCCGCCGCATCCGGCGAGCGGGGCGAGCGCGAGCAGGCCGGCGGAGACCAGAAGGCTCCTGCGGCTGATGGTGATGTCCTTCATATCATTACCCCCAGTATAAAAATGGCTGGAAACACTGCACTGGGACAAAGTGCAAGTGGGACTATAGTAGCGCTGATGTCCATTTTTACAACAGCCTGGCGGGTTTTTTAATACAGAATCGGATGGGCGGTACGGGTAGTCGAATGGGCGGCGGAGGGTCTTATGCGGCGGAGGAGGCGTCGTCCTCGTCCAGGGCGGCGAAGAGCTTCTTGCCGTCGAGCAGGCGCGTGCTGACGTTTCTCATACGGGCGATCTCGACGGTGCGCAGCGTATCGTCGGTGCCTCGGGCGTCGTAGACCGTTCCCAGCAGATACGAGATGCCATCGCGCTGCCTGATGGCAAAGGGACGGAGTGTCATCCGTGCTGCTTCGGTTTCGCCGCGTGTCGTGACGCTCGAAATATCAAAACTCACCGTGGTTCCGTGGTCGATGGCCTGCTCGACGAGCTCGCACGTGTCGATGCGCTTGATGGGCGTGCGTGTTGCCTTGGTAGCCTTGCTGCCTGCGCTTGGAGCGGGTTCGGGTGTATCGAGGTAGCCGCGAACGTCGGCGCTCGCCATGGCAACTAAGTGCTGCGCCATGCTCTTGCGGATAGCGATAGGCGTGGAGCGGTTGCGCATGACCATACCGTGGAGCCGGATGATCTCTTCATCGGTGAGCGGGCGGGTAAGAAGTTTGTAGCCCACGCCGCGTTTGTATTCAATTTCGTATCCGGCATGGCGAAGCGCGGAGATGGCGGTGTAGATGCTGCGCCGCGCCGCCGAGATGGGCATGCGGGCGGGGTCGTCGGGATGGGCGAGGCGCCGGATCAGCTCATCGGAAAGCATGGCCTTGTCTTCGCCGGTGTTTTCGCTCAAGAGCTGCAGGATACGAACGGCGCGATAGGCTGCCATCGAGGCGGCGCCCCTCGTCGTGGTGTCGTAGGTTTCAACAGCGGCTTCGGTCATGGTGCCCACGTCCTTTCCGTTTTGGGTGGCGACGGTATGGAGCCTAGGACGCGGGGCTTTCCCAGGGGCGCAGGGCGCTCTGGGCGGTCGGTAGTCGTCGGCAAACGGCGGGTCGAGTTTTCAACAGCCCTGCTCAACTGACCAAAAACTTGCCAAAAGCTTGACGGACGCTGTTGAAAAAAGCGTCTCTCGACCGATGTCGAGAGACGCTTGTGCGATGAGCGTTGGCGTGTGGCGACGCGAGCTAGCGTTCGACGATTAGAAGTCGGCGTTGCCCACGGTGCGCGGGTGCGGCAGGACGTCGCGGATGTTGCCCACGCCGGTCAGATACATGACCAAGCGCTCGAAGCCCAGACCGTAGCCGGCGTGCTTGCAGGAACCGTAGCGGCGCAGGTCAAGGTAGTACTTGTACTGCTCGGGATTCATGCCCAGGTCCTTGATGCGGGCCTCGAGCAGATCCAGGCGCTCCTCGCGCTGGGAGCCGCCGATAATCTCGCCGATACCGGGAACCAGGCAGTCGGCGGCGGCGACGGTCTTGCCGTCCTCGTTCATGCGCATGTAGAACGCCTTGATCTCGGCCGGGTAGTCGGTCACGAAGGTCGGGCGCTTAAAGTGCTCCTCGGTCAGGAAGCGCTCGTGCTCGGTCTGCAAGTCGATGCCCCAGCTGACGGGGTAATCAAACTGGTGGCCAGCAGCGACTGCCTGCTCCAGGATCTCGACGGCCTCGGTGTAGGTAACGCGGGCAAAGTCGGAGTTGGCGACATGGTCCAGGCGCTCGAGCAGACCCTTGTCCACAAACTTGTTGAGCATATTGAGCTCGTCGGGGCAGGTTGCCATGACGTCCTTAAGGACGTACTTGAGCATGGCCTCGGCGTTATCCATGTAGTCGTTAAGGTCGGCAAAGGCCATCTCGGGCTCGATCATCCAAAACTCGGCGGCGTGGCGCGTGGTGTTGGAGTTCTCGGCACGGAAGGTGGGGCCAAAGGTGTACACGTCGCCAAAGGCCATGGCAAAGTTCTCGGCATTGAGCTGGCCGGACACGGTGAGGCTTGCATGCTTGCCAAAGAAGTCCTGGCTCCAGTCGACCTCGCCGGACTCGGTGAGGGGCGGATTTTTGGGGTCGAGCGTGGTCACGCGGAACATCTCGCCGGCGCCCTCGCAGTCACTCGTGGTGATGATGGGGGTGTTGACGTAGACAAAGCCCTGCTCCTGGAAGAAGCGGTGGATGGCGGCAGCCGCGACAGAGCGGATGCGGAACACGGCGCGGAACAGGTTGGTGCGCGGACGCAGGTGCTGCTGGGTGCGCAGGAACTCGACGGTTGCGCGCTTCTTCTGCAGCGGGTAATCCGGGGCGCTGACGCCCTCGACCTCGATGGAGGTGGCAGAAAGCTCGAAAGGCTGGGGCGCATCGGGGGTCGGCTTGACGGTGCCGGTGCAAATGAGTGCGGCCGAGACGTTTTGATGGGCGATCTCGTCGTAGTTGTCGAGTGCCTCGCGGTTCATGACGACCTGCAGGTCGCGGAAGCAGCTGCCGTCGTTGAGCGTAACAAAGCCAAAGTTCTTCATGTCGCGGACGGACTTGACCCAGCCGGCGACGGTGACGGTCTGGCCGCCGAGCGACTCGGCATCGGCATAGAGCTGCGCGATTTTGGTGCGGTTCACGTATCCTCCCATAACGGTTGAATGATAGTTATCCATACAGTTCGATATTCTAGCAGCTCGGCTCATTTGGGCTATACAGATAAGGCATTGGCGGGATGGTTTTTCAAACGAAAAGCGCCCGCGGCCTAATGGTCGTGGGCGCTTGACGAGGTGCCTTTTGGCTGTGTGGCGCGGGGCCTGGCTACTTGGTCTTGGCAACCAGCAGCGGGTCGCCAAGCTTGACGAGCGGGTTGCCGCCGATAAGCGTTCCAGACTCGCCGACATGGTCGATGCTCTTAAGACGATCGAGCTCGGAGACGATGACGGTCACGATGTCCTCGTGACCAGCGGCCTTAATGGCCTCGCGGTCGAAGCTGATGAGCGGCTGGCCTGCCTTGACCACATCGCCCATCTCGACAAAGCGGGCAAAACCCTTGCCGTTCATTTCCACGGTGCCCAGGCCAACATGGATGAACACGCGCAGGCCGTCCTCGGTAATCATGCCGATGGAGTGGTTGGTGACAGTGGTGGCACCGATGCGGCCGTTGGCGGGCGCATAGATGGTGCCGGTAATGGGCTCGATGCCATAGCCCTGGCCAAGCATGCCCGAGGCGATCGTCTCGTCGGGAACCTCGTTCAGGTTGACGAGCACGCCGTTGACGGGGGCATAGATGACGCCTTCGCGGGTAGCGAAGCTTGCTGCGGGCGGAACGGACGCCTCGCCGGTCGAGGTGAAGGTGGACTTAAGCGAATCGAGCAGACCCATAGTTGCCTCCAACTTAAATAGGCGCATATCGCGCGTTTGGTTTGCCGGAAACGTTTCACATGTGTTTCGCGGCTTGGTCAACGCCCCTATTCTACGCTGCTCAACGATACCTCTGAACTGGGATTATGTGATATATCAGTTGAAGGGAAACTTATTGCCGGAGTGTTTCTGCGCCACGGGTTCAAGTGGGGTACGCTTGAAGGCGAAAAACAAGGGCGCATAATTTGCGCGAAGGGAGCACATATGATTGTCGAGAATCATGCGCTGTGGGGCGAGGAGCCGACCGAGGATTATCCGGCGACGTTTACGTATTTGGGTGCCGAGCCGCTGCCCGATAAACCGAATGGCCGCCGCCCCGCGGTGATCATCTGCGGCGGAGGCGGGTTTACGCATATCGCTCCGCACGAGCAGGACCCGGTGGCGTTTGCATTTTTGGATCGCGGCTACCAGGCCTTTGTGCTCAACTATGTCACGAGTTCTACGGGTGACGTGAGCTTTCCGCACCCCCAGGCAGATCTTGCCAAGATGGTCGCCACGGTGCGCGCCAACGCCGACGAGTGGCATGTCGATCCTAAGCGCGTGTGCGTCGTGGGCTTTTCTGCTGGCGGCATGATTTGCGCCTCGCTGGCAACACAGTGGAAGACCGGCCCCTTCGCGGCACTTGCCGGGGCGCGTCCGGACGACATTCGTCCCGATGCCGTGGTGCTGGGCTATCCATTGCTCGACTTTGCCTATGTGCGCGACATGCAGACGCGCGATCCGCGCATTGACTTGCGTGTGCCCAAGACGGGCGGCAAGACGGGGCGCGATTTGCTCAACGATTACCTGTCGATGGTGACGGGCGGCGAGGCAACTGACGAGCATCTGGCCGACATCTGCCCCACCACGCATGTTTCGCGTCAGATGCCACCGACCTTTGTGTGGGGCGTGTCCGACGACAAGACGGCGCCGATCGCGCAGGTCTACCCGTTTGCGCAGCGCATGGCCGAGGAGGGCGTCCCTTGCGAGATACACGTCTTCGACCAGGGTGGTCACGGCCTTTCGCTCGGCAACGCCAACACCGCGGTCGACAACGAGGACAAGCAGGTGGCAGTCCGTCCCTGGATTCGCCTAGCCTTCCGCTTCCTGGGGCGCCATCTGTAAGAGTCTCGGCATCCCAGCCCTTCAATAACTTGCGGTGAAATAGTTCCTATCTGGGGCATCAACCAGTCCATCCAGGAACTATTCCACCGCAACTTCGTTTTTGATGCCCCGCCCGGAAACTGCGTCCCAGTTTTGCCTTTCAAGGTGGGACGCAGTTTCCCATAGGGCCTCGACTGGGAAAGTGCGTCCCGTTTCGAGTGGGGATTCCGGGATGCATTTTCCGTAAGAGGCCTGTTTGGGAAACCATATCCCGTTTCGAGCCAGAATTCTGGGATGTAGTTTCCCCGAGAGGCCTCATCGGGAAACTATGGCCCTGAACTCTCCTGCCTGTCCCCATTGCGCCAATCTGCTGATTGAACGTCGTTGTGTGTTCACGCTATCATGTAAGTTTAAAATTGGTTAGCCATGGCAAACGGTTAGCCATGGTGAACATAAATACAACGCCCTGCGGGCGCCGGGGGAGGAACACGGACGTGAAGCTCGATACACTCGAGATTGGAAAGGACGCCGTTGTCGCATCGGTGGCATCGGACGATCAGGCACTC
The DNA here is from genome assembly GCF_025289055.1 of Collinsella aerofaciens. GTDB lineage: Bacteria > Actinomycetota > Coriobacteriia > Coriobacteriales > Coriobacteriaceae > Collinsella. The sequence goes on along the minus strand of NZ_JAESIQ010000001.1, from coordinate 107,754 downwards.
CGACAGCATATTTTGGACATGGGTCTAACGCCGGGCACCGAAGTCACCATGATGAAGTACGCCCCCATGGGTGACCCGCTCGAGATCCGCCTGCGTGGCTACGAGTTGACACTGCGTAAGGACGATGCCGCTCGCATCGAGCTCGTGGGTATTCACGACACCGATACGGGTCCGCGCGCTAACGCCGCAATCGGCACGACGGAGCATCCGGCCCTGGGCGAGGGGACGTATTCGCCCCGTGCGGCAAAGACGGCCGTGCCAGAGGGCGCGCCGCTGCACTTTGCCCTCGCCGGCAACCAAAACTGCGGCAAGACCACGTTATTCAACCAGCTGACGGGCTCCAACCAGCACGTCGGTAACTTTCCCGGCGTGACGGTCGACCGCAAAGATGGCACCATCCGTAACCATCCCGAGGCGAGCGTTACCGACCTGCCCGGCATTTACTCCCTGTCGCCGTACACAGGCGAGGAGGTCGTGAGCCGTCAGTTCATCCTCGACGAGCGTCCGGACGCCATCATCGACATCATTGACGCCACCAACATCGAGCGCAACCTGTACCTGACACTGCAGCTCATGGAGCTTGACCGTCCTATGGTCATCGCGCTCAACATGATGGACGAGGTGACCGCCAACGGCGGCGCCGTAGACGTCAACTTGCTCGAGAGCCTGTTGGGCGTGCCCGTTGTCCCCATTAGCGCTGCCCGCAACGAGGGCATCGGCGAGCTGGTGGACCACGCCCTGCACGTGGCGCGGTTCCGCGAGCGCCCTGGTCGCCTGGACTTTTGCGCGCCCGACGGTCCGGACGGCGGTGCGCTGCATCGCTGCATCCACGGTATTGCTAACCTGATCGAGGACCATGCCGTGACGGCGCACATCCCGGTGCGCTTTGCGGCGACCAAGCTGGTCGAGGGCGATGAGCTGGTAACCGAGGCGCTTCACCTGGATCGCAATGAGCTCGACGCTATCGAGCACATCATCACCCAGATGGAGGGCGAGGCCGGCACCGACCGCCTATCTGCGCTGGCCGATATGCGTTTTAGCTTTATCGGCGACGTGTGCGGGCGTTGCGTCGTCAAGCCGCACGAGAGCCGCGAGCACGTGCGCTCCGTCAAGATTGACCGCATCCTGACAGGTCGTTACACAGCCATTCCGGCGTTTCTGGTGATCATGGGCCTCGTCTTTTGGCTGACGTTTGGCGTGATCGGCGCGGCGTTGCAGGGACTCATGGAGGACGGTATCGCTGCCATCATCGCCTCGGCCGATGCGGGCCTCAAGGCGTTCGGTACCAACGACGTGGTGCGCTCGCTGGCTGTCGACGGCGTGCTTACGGGCGTGGGCAGTGTGCTGACCTTCCTGCCGATTATCGTCGTGCTCTTTTTGTTCCTCTCCATTCTGGAAGACTCCGGATACATGGCGCGCGTGGCCTTTGTCATGGATAAGGTGTTGCGTCGCTTTGGCCTGTCGGGCCGCAGTTTCGTGCCCATGCTCGTCGGTTTCGGCTGCACCGTGCCGGCTATCATGTCGACCCGTACGCTCCCATCCGAGCACGACCGCAAGATGACGGTCATGCTCACGCCGTTTATGAGCTGCTCAGCCAAGCTGCCGGTTTACGGCTTGCTGTGCGGGGCGTTTTTCCCGCAGGCGACGGTTCCCGCCATGGTCTCGCTCTATCTGATCGGTATCGTGGTCGGCTGCGTCGCGGCTTTGGTGCTCAACCGCACGGCATTTAAGGGCGACCCGGTGCCGTTTATCATGGAGCTCCCTAATTACCGCCTGCCGAGCGTCAAGACGACGGTGATGCTGGCATGGGATAAGGCCAAGGACTTCATCACCAAGGCCTTTACCATTATCTTTGCCGCGACCGTGGTCATCTGGTTCCTTCAGACGTTCGACATCCGCTTTAACGTGGTCGCCGACCAGTCGCAAAGCCTGCTTGCCGGTCTGGGTAGCATCATCGCGCCGGTGTTGGCCCCGCTCGGCTTTGGCGACTGGCGCGCCTCGACGGCGCTCGTCACGGGGCTCATTGCCAAGGAGAGCGTCATCTCGACGCTCACGGTGCTTTTGGGCGCAACGTCGCCCGCGGCGCTGTCGACCATGTTTTCGCCGTTTACCGCCTACGTGTTCTTGGTCTTTACGTTGCTGTACCCGCCTTGTGTGGCGGCAATCGGCGCCGTCAAGAGCGAGTTGGGCGCGCGCTATGCCGTGGCCGTATTCGCGTTTCAGGTCGCCGTTGCCTGGATCGTGGCGTTTGTCGTGCATTCGGCGGGCATATTGCTGGGGTTGGCTTAGGGGCGCGTTGATGCTCCGCGCTTTTGGGCGAGCAACAATTCAACAAATATGAGCCAAAATACCGGTAATTGTCGGCCTGCGGGGACTGTCCTACGCTGCAGGTTGCCGTTCGCTGCCTATTTGCTGCCGTTTGCGGATTCGTAAATACTTGCAATCGTCGGTCGATTTAACCGCATTACGCGATGCCGATGCACATTTTTTGTGCCCCTTTCTACAATCACTTTGTGTCTATTGCCGAGCATGTCTTCCGTTTCGCCTGTGTGGGGACGTGGGGTGCAATAGTCGTTTGTAGAGGCTCATTGAGGAGGGAATTGATGAAAGAAAAATTCCAATCGTTCGGAAAGGCAATGCTCGTTCCGATTACGCTCATTGCCATTTCCGGTCTCTTTTTGGGTATCGGTAGCGTTTTTACGACCGAACTGACCCTTGTGTCCCTTGGCGTTAATTGGGACTGGTATGCCGCTTCGCCGCTCTTTACGTTCTTCTCGGTATTTAAGGGTCTCGGCGAGGTAATCATTGGAAACCTCGGTGTTTTGTTTGCTGTCGGCTGCGCCTTCTCCTTGCCTCGCAAAGAGAAGGGCTGGGCTGCCTTTTCTGCCCTTGTCTGCTATCTCACCATGCTCAAGACGGTTGAGATTCTGCTTGGAGCAGCTGGCTTGGCTGCCGACAATACAACGGTGGAAGCTCTTCAGAAGGTCGGCCTTACGTCCATTCAGGCGAGTGAGCAGTCCGCACTCTACACTACCTCGCTCGGCTTTTTTGGCTACAGCTCTGGTGTCTTTGGCGGCATTATCGTGGGCTGCCTGGTCGCCTGGATCACCGGCCGCTTTTACAAGACCAAGCTTCCAACGGCGCTGGCGTTTTTTGCGGGCAGTCGAACGGTCCCCATTGTATCGCTGGTCGCCGGTGGCATCCTGGGCGGCATCATGTACTTCGTCTGGCCCGTCATCGGTGGATGCTTCTCGGGTATTGCGACGTTCGTGAAAGGCTCCGGTCTGGTCGGTACGTTTGTCTATCGCTGGGTGCTCGAGAGCCTTGTGCCGTTTGGCTTGCATCCGTTGCTCGAGACGCCCATGTATTGGACTGAGCTTGGCGGCTCCATGGTCGTCGATGGAACGCGCGTGGTGGGCAATAGCGCCATTCAGCTTGCACAGCTCGCTTCTCCCAGCAGTGACAAGCTCTTGGTTAGGGCCTTCATGGCTGGCTATGGCATTAACGATTACGCGTTGTTCCCGGGCATCGCCCTTGCTATGTGGTCTTGTGCCAAGCCCCAGAACCGCAAGAAGGTTGCTGGTCTTTTAATCCCCACAGTGATTTCGACTGTTTTCTTTGGCGTTACGGAGCCTATTCTCTTTACGTTCCTGTTTGCCGCCCCCTGGCTCTACTTTGGCGTTTACGCTCCGCTTTCCGGACTGGGTGAAGTTCTCTCGGAGGCAATGGGCGTTTCGGTGTACCAGGGAAATATCAAGGACCTGATCCCATTCTTATTCCGCCCCGAGAAGCTTAATCTGCTTCCATACCTTATCCTGCTCCCCGCCTTTTTCCTGGCAGCTTTCTTCCTCTTCCGGTTCTTTATTACTAAGTTCGATATCAAGACGCCCGGTCGAGACGATGGTGACGATATTGAGTTGATCAACAGCAGAGCCGAGTTCGAGGCAAAGGCCGCTGAGGCAAAGGGCGAGTCTGATAGCACTCCCGAGAAGGCAGTCCAGGGCCGTGCGGCCAAGGACAGCGCGCTTGCTGTTGGCATTGTCGAAGCGCTTGGTGGAGCCGACAACATTGATGATCTTGACAACTGCATCTCACGTCTTCGCGTGATTGTCAAGGATGGTTCTAAGGTTGCAGACGACGAGGTGTTCACCAAGAATCTTGAAGCTATGGGCGTTATCCGCCTGAGCGACAAGGCAATCCAGGTCATTTACGGTCCTCGTGTCGGCGAAGTCGCTTCTGAGGTGCACGAAGTTCTCGGTGACGAGTAAAACGCGCAAGTGGCTTTCAATTGCATAGCGCAATTCCAGGGCTTGGCTTCCTATCGCATGATTTAGGGGGCCAGGCCTTCTTGTTTTAGATTGTCAAGGCAGATACTCAATAGTTCTTCGAATGCGAGAATACAACTTCCGGTAAAGCAGTTAGGCTTAACGTTCTTAAGATCCATTGGGTGATCGTCATGTATCGTAAAGATCGCGTCTGCCGTCTTGGCGAGCTCGCTGTCTTCGTTGCCGGTAAACGCGAGGGTCGTAATGCCCGCGTCGTGGCATGCCCTTGCGGTTTCCAGGATGGCTTCTGTCTGGCCCGATTTGGATATGAGCATCATGCAGCTGAGCGTATTTCGGTTGGATTCGACAAACTGATCGGTTTCTAGGAAGTCCTGTATGACGGCCAAAAAGCCAAGTCCAACGAGCTTAGTCGCCATGTACTGCGCAACGATGCGTGAGAAGCCCTCTCCGTTTACTCCGATCATTCTGTTGCGATGCAGTGCGGCGATGAATACGTCTACATCTCCGGTGTGACATACGAAGTGGACGCTACTGTCTTTGAGTGATTGATTCATTTCGCGGGAGACATGCTGAAGGTGCTTGAGATCGTACATCATTTCGCGGTAGCCACGGTAGCCGAGCTTTTTCGAAAGCCTGATGACTGTCGTCATGCTGGTAAAGCATGCCATGGCGACGGGTTTTATGCCAATATCATCGAGGGTGTCGATATTGTTGAGTAGGTATTCGAGTACGCTTTGCTCGGTTTCGGATAGCTTTGCGGCTGAGTAGAGCTTGGAAATCTGCTTTTTATCAACCATCGGTGCTTCCTTCCCGCCGGACGTGTGTGGCCGCTTCCGTTGCGTAAATAATAACTCCTTGGGGAATTCCTTTCCCGCCTTGCAACCGGGGCGGGAAGCGGCCCTCCATGCTGGATACAATATTCAAACACAGGCGAACCATGCAATATTGAATGTGCTAATTGGGGGTTTCGATATGAAACTTACGGTCATAGGTGGCGGTGGCGTCCGCTCCATGTTTTTGGCAAAGAGCATAGCCCAGCAGGCGTCATCGCTTGGAATCGACGAACTTGTGTTTATGGACAATGATCCCGAGAAGCTGCGCATCTACGGTGGCCTTGCCGCCCATGTCTCGGGCATGCTTTGCCCCACGCTTAATTTTTCACTGACGGGCGATGCAGTCGAGGCCGTTAAGGACGCCGATTACGTGATCACGACGATTCGCGTCGGTGGGGACCATATGCGCGTTCGCGATGAGCGCATTGCTCTTTCGCATGGGGTTCTTGGCCAAGAGACGACTGGCGCAGCCGGCGTGTCTTTTGCCATGCGCTCCGTCCCTGCGCTTGCTTCGTATTGCGAGTTAATCAAGAAGTACGCAAAGCCGGACGTCAAGGTGTTTAACTTTACTAATCCCGCTGGCGTCGTATCTCAGGCCCTACGCGATATGGGCTATGATTTTACTTATGGCATTTGCGATGCTCCCTCGGGCATGTTGCATCAGTTTGCCGAGTATAAAGGCGTTGATCCCGCATCGGTTCAGGGCGAGTGCTATGGACTCAACCACCTCTCGTTCTTCCGCAATGTGACGGTTGACGGCGAGGACATCATGTCCGACTTGATCCACGACGACGGGGCATATGCTCATACAGATCTTAGGTTCTTCGAGAAGGACCTCGTCCTAAATCGCGGATGCGTGCCAAATGAGTACCTATACTATTTCTACTATCGCGAGCGCGCCGTTGCCAACGTTCTCTCTTCGCCCCAGACGCGCGGCGAACTAATCGAAGAAATTAATCGAGAAATGACGAGCGAGCTTGCATCTATCGATATTGAGAACGACTTCGAAAAAGGCCTCGCGTGCTTTGAGAAGTGGTACGGAATGCGCGAAAACAACTACATGGCGGCCGAGACGGGTATTCATCGCGACAAGCCGTGGACGTTTGACGTGTACGGCAAAGATGCTGGCGGATACGCAGGTGTCGCGCTCCGCTTCATGGATATTGCTCGCTCTGGCAAGACGCAGCAGATGATCCTGTGCACCCCCAACAATGGCGCCATCCCCGGCCTTCTCGATACAGATGTCATTGAGTCAACGTGCGATATCTCCACCGATGGCTGCGTGCCGCATCGCGTCGAAGCCGATTCTGTGCCAGCGGGAAACCTCGAATTGATTCGTCGCGTCAAGTACTACGAGCGCACCGTGGCGCGTGGCATCGTTAACCGATCGAAGCGCGACATTGTCGAGAGCCTCGCGATGCACCCGCTCGTTAATTCGTACTCCTTGGCGAAAGATATCGCCGCGCAGTACTTTGAGCTTAACCGCGACTACATCGACGGCTGGACAGACTAGTCTGGACGTTAAAACTAGAAATTATGGATGGGCGGACCGGCGTTTATATTGGCGCCCGTTCGCCCTGCTTAGTAAGAAAACAGGTATAGAGTGAACTTGCGAGAGAACTTCAATGTCTTTCTGGAATCGGGCGATCGGGCGAAGGAATGCCGGAGTGGCTGCACGATGGCGTTATATATCCCCTTGTTTGTTATGAGCGCGCTTCAAATTGGTGTATCAAACGTTGCAACTGAGCTCGCCTATATCTATCCGTCCATTACGCTTATTTGCACTGTGGTCGCGGCCTTTTTAAACCTGCTTCTATCGAATGTGGCTTTTTCATTATTTGCCGTCGACCGGTCCAAAGAGACGGTGCAACCTGCTCGAACCCCTCCGGTTTATCTCTTGGCCTCGACGGTTCCCCTCCAGATTTCTGGGGCGCTGCTAATTTATTTGGTTCACTTGATTTTATCGGCAATTGTAGTCTTTGCCTCGCTTGCGAGCAGTCAGCTCGGGGTGTTGTGCTCGCTTGTGGTGGCAGTAATCGTGACGCTTCTTTCCGCGTCGTTCGTATTCGTGTTAATTGAAGATGCGGACGTGGAGCAGAGGGGACTACGAGGCATTCGGTTTGCACCACGCTACATCATGCGTTCGGTCACGGTGCTTCGTTCCTCCTGGAGAGAAATCGCGCGTCCCGCAACGCTGCTGGTGGCATGGAACCTGGTTGCAAGTTGCGCTATCCAGGTTCTTGTTGGATGGGTAGTTTCGAGTGCGGCGCTGCCGTCGGCACTTTCAGTGACGGCGCTTGTGCATGAGGGACTTTATTATGGGGCGTTTGCTTATATGCTGCTTTTGCTAGTTCATTGTGCGGTTGCGAGTTGGCTCGAAATTGACGTGCTCATGGGGGTGTCCTTGTGCGTATCCGAGCAGGCGCGATAGCCCGAAGATGAAGCCGCGTTTTCGACATTGAGTTCCTGCGTACCTTGCTTTCTAAGCAGAATTGGCGCGCCGTCTGTTAACAATCGTTTTCCAAGAATTCTTTTGTCGCTCATTTTATAGACTTCTCATTGCTATAATCGCCCACCGCTCAAGATAATCGGAGAGGTTTTCCTATATGGCTCAAACAAAGCAAGACGGCATCACGCTCAGGCAGTGGCTCCCGCTCATCGGGCTCACCTGCTGCGCGTTCGTATTCAACACGTCGGAGTTCATGCCCATCGGCCTGCTGACCGACATCGCTGCATCGTTTTCGCTCACCGAGGCCCAAGCTGGCATCATGATCTCGGTCTATGCCTGGGGCGTCATGCTGCTGTCGTTGCCGCTCATGGTGTTTGCCTCGCGCTTCGAGTTCAAGCGGATGCTGCTGGGCGTGCTGGCCGTGTTCTCGCTCGGTCAGTTCCTGTCCGCTGTGGCGCCGACCTATCCCATCCTGGTCTGCGCGCGCCTGGTGGTCGCTTGCGCACATGCCGTGTTCTGGTCAGTCGCCTCGATTATGGCCTCGCGCCTGGTCGACACTCGCCACGGCGCGCTCGCCATCAGCATGATCGCTACGGGCTCGTCCATCGCGCAGATCTTTGGCCTGCCGCTCGGTCGCGCCATTGGCTTGGCCGTGGGCTGGCGCATGACGTTTGCCGTGGTCGGGGGCCTCTCAGCCATCGCGGTCGTCTACCAGGCAGCGGTGTTCCCGGCCATGCCGGCGGGTGAGCGCTTTACTGTCAAACAGCTGCCCGAGCTGCTCAAGAACCCGCTCCTCATCGCGCTCTACGCAGTCACGGTCTTCATGGCGACCGGCTATTACGCAAGCTACAGCTATATCGAGCCCTTCCTGGCGCAGGTCGCGCATGTCGACGCAAGCGCCATTACCATGACGCTGACGGCGTTTGGCTGCTCTGGTTTGCTCGGAAGCTGGCTGTTTGGCCGCTTGTTCGATGGGCATCGCTTCCCGTTCTTGGCTATCACGCTCTCCGGCGTGCCGGTGGCCCTGCTGCTCATGGGGCCGGCCGCATCGTCGCTCGTGACAGTGCTTGCCGTCTGCGCACTGTGGGGTTGCTGCGCCACGGCCTTTAACGTGGCGTTTCAGGCCGAGCTCATCAAGCACACGCCGGCAGATTCGTCGGCCGTTGCCATGTCGATCTTCTCGGGCCTGTTTAACCTCGGTATTGGCACGGGCACCGCAATCGGCGGCGCCGTGGTTTCGGGTCCCGGTATCGCTTGGATCGGCTTCGCGGGCGGGTCGATTGCCGTCGTGGGCGTTATCCTCGCCATCACGGTGATGTTCCCAGCCATACGCCGTGCAAAGCCCGTCGCCTAGCCACATCCTCCTCATCAGTTGCGGTGGAATACGGAGTGTTTAGCCCAGTAAACCTGGTAAACAGTCCGTATTTCACCGCAACTTATTTTGGGGGAGGGGATGCGCGGCGGGCATACAATGGATGGCGTTGCGTGAAAGTTATCCGGGAGGCTGTTATGTGGGCATACGAGACGACGTTCTATCAGATCTATCCGCTGGGCTTTTGCGGGGCTCCGCGCGAAAACGCCGCGCCCGTTGCCGAGGATGAGCTCGCCCAGGCTGCCAACGCCGCGCCCAACCCCGATGCTCCTATCATGAAGGTCGCCCAATGGGCCGACTACATGCAGGAACTCGGCGTTGGCGCTGTGCTCATCAACCCACCGCTCGAATCTGATAGCCACGGCTACGATACACGCAGCCTGCGCCATATCGACCGTCGCCTGGGTGGGGACGCCGACTTTGCCGCCGTATGCGACACGCTGCATGCCCATGGCATCCGCGTGGTGCTCGATGCCGTCTTCAACCACGTCGGCCGCGGCTTTTGGGCCTTCCGCGATGTGCAGGAGCGCAAGTGGGACTCGCCGTACAAGGACTGGTTCCACATTAGCTTTGATGGCGACTCCTGCTACGGCGACGGCTTTTGGTACGAGGGTTGGGAAGGCCATTTTGAGCTCGTGAAGCTCAACTTGCAAAACCCTGCCGTGGTCGATTACCTGCTAGAGTCCGTACACCGCTGGGCCGAGGTCTTTAGCGTCGACGGCCTGCGCCTGGACGTTGCCTATATGCTCGACCGCGACTTCATGCGTCGTCTGCATAGCTTCGCCCGTGAGCTCAAGCCCGACTTCGTGCTGATCGGCGAGACGCTCCACGGCGACTACAACCAGATCGTCAACGACGAGATGCTCGACTCCTGCACCAACTACGAGTGTTACAAGGGCCTGTACTCCAGCTTTAACTCGGTCAACATGTTCGAGATTGCGCACTCGCTGCACCGTCAGTTTGGCGGCGACCCCTGGTGCATCTACCGCGGCAAGCACCTGCTGTCGTTTGTCGACAACCACGACGTGCCGCGACTGGCAAGCATCCTCACTGACAAGTCGTGCCTGCGTCCCGCCTATGGCATGCTCTTTGGCATGCCGGGCATCCCGTGCGTCTACTATGGCAGCGAGTGGGGAATTGCTGGCGAAAAGGGCGGCCCCGATGGCGACTGGGCGCTGCGCCCTGCGCTCGATGAACCTGCGCCCAACGAACTGACGGCGTTCATTACGCAGCTCGCACACCTTCGTTCGGCCGACGACGCGGCGGCCCGTGCTCTCAACTACGGTGCCTATCGCAATGTGGTGATCCAGAACAAGCAGCTGCTGTTCGAGCGCGCCTGCGACGACGCGACGGTGCTCGTGGCGGTGAACGCCGTGGACGAGCCTTACACCTTTGGCGCCGGCGAGCTCAACGGCTCCTTTGTAGATTTGCTTGCCGACGGCGTGCCCACGGTCGAGCTGGCGGGCTCTCTTGAGCTTGCGCCCTACGAGGTACGCTATCTGTTGAGGGCCTAGGCCATGGCTGCGTCCGACGAGGGCTATCAACATATTGAGCATGGGTTTGAGCCCGTGTTTGACGAGCACTCGCGCGTTTTGGTGCTGGGGTCGTTTCCCTCGGTGCTCTCGCGTGCTAATGCCTTTTATTACGGCAACCCGCAGAATCGCTTTTGGCGGGTGATGGCCGCGTGCCTCGGTGTGCCTGTGCCGCCCAACGAGGGCGACCTCTTGGCGGGCAGCGAGCCTGCGGCGCTCGATGCCTCGATAGCCGCCAAGCGGGCCATGCTGCTGAACGGCGGCGTGGCCCTGTGGGATGCAACCGAGAGCTGCGACATTAAGGGCTCGAGTGACGCGAGCATTCGCAACGTTGTGCCGGCACATATCGAGCGCATTACCGATGCCGCGCCGATCGAGGTCGTTGTCTGTAACGGCGGTACGGCAGGGCGACTCTACAAACGCTACTTGCAAGATCGGACGGGGTTGCCCGCCGTCGTCCTGCCCTCGACAAGTCCTGCTAATGCCGCCTGGCGTCTGGAGCGTCTTGTCGAGCGTTGGCACGAAGCCGTTGACTGGGCTGTTATTTAATTTAGATTTTTGTTTGAGCGTGGGCGCCCAGACGTTTCAGAACGCCTCGCCAGATTGGCGCGGGCACGGCTGGCTCGGCGCAAACCATGCCGTCGACGTTGACGTTGACGGCATTGCCGCCGCCAAGTCGCTGCGCATGCTCGACGGAGCAGCCCATGCGCACAGCGCCCACAAGCTTATCCATCGCTTCGGAAAATGGCCGGCGCAAGAGGCCCATACGCGGGGAGTGTCGAAGCGCCGCAATACCGCTGCCGGCACAGACGACAACGCCGCCACACCACAATTGGTCATGGCGCTCACATGCCTTGTGCAGACGAACGGCGGTCCCGCGCGCCTGCTTAGCGCCCTCTTGTGCGGCTCGAATCGCGGCATAGACGCGCGTTCCCGTACCGCCAAAGCGTTCAAGCGCCTGCTCGATAGCTGTCAACGTCTCATCGTCAGCCATATCTTCAATGGCCAGCACGATGCCATCGACTGCACCGGCATCATCCGCCTCCAAATCGACCGGGCGGGGGAGCGCGGTGCCGGAAAGCCGGGCATAGGCCGCGATGGCATCCTGCAGGTCCCAGAGCAAAAACTCAAGATCGGCGCTATTGGGAATGCTGATATACGCAATGGTCTGCAACGTTTTTGGTACATCGCCGCGCGCGATCGTCTCCATGCCGCCTCCTTTCCGGTTGGTTTCCGTTTAGGTTACACCGTCTGACGGCGCCCCGCCGCGCTATCCTAGTGCAACCCTTACGAAAGGAATGCCATGCGTCTGCCCATGAATACCTCGCTTGCCACGCTTAAGCCCTCCGGCATCCGTCGGATTAACGCGCTCGCCGCCCAGCATCCGGGGTGCATCGCGCTTGCGCTTGGCGAGCCCGATTTTCCCACGCCCGATGTGATTAGCGCCGAGGTGACCGCCGCGCTGGGCCGCGGCGACACGCACTATCCGCCCAACAACGGTCGCCCCGCCCTGCGCGAGGCGCTGTTTGCCTACATGGGGAACGCGGGCCTGGCGTTTTCGGCCGACGAGGTCATCCTGACCGACGGCGCGACCGAGGCCCTGTCGGCAGCATTCATGGCTATGCTCAACCCCGGCGACGAGGTCATCATCCCCACGCCGGCCTTTGGCCTATACGAGAACATCGTCGTGGCCAACCACGCCAAAGCGGTCTTTTTGGATACGGAGCCTGCGCAATTCCAGATTGACGAGGGCGCACTTCGTGCCTGCGTAACGCCGGCGACCAAGGCCATCGTCATCTGCACGCCCAACAATCCTACGGGCTGCATCCTCAACGCGGCATCGCTCGACGCCGTGGCGCGCGTAGCGGAGCAGGCGGGCATCTACGTGGTCTGCGACGACGTATATAACCGCCTGGTCTACGTGGACGGCTACGAGCGATTTGCCCAGCGCCACCCGGAGCTGCGCGAGCAGACGGTCGTTATCGAGAGCTTCTCCAAGCCCTGGGCCATGACCGGCTGGCGCTTGGGCTGGCTCGCAGCCGCAGCCCCCGTCATCGCCGAGATCGCAAAGGCCCACCAATACTTAGTATCGAGTGCCGTCTCCTTTGAGATGGACGCCGCAGCGCGAGCCCTGACCGTCGACCCAACCCCCATGCTCAAAGTCTACCGAGCCCGTCGCGAACGCGTGCTCGCAGCCTTAGACGCCATGGGCCTCGACGTAGTGGAACCGGCAGGAGCCTTCTACGCTTTCCCGAGCATCAAACAATTCGGCCTAACAAGCGAAGACTTCTGCATCAAAGCCATCAAAGAAGCCAACGTAGCCCTAGTTCCGGGTGACTGCTTCGGCACCGAAGGCCACATCCGCCTCAGCTACTGCGTTTCCGACAAAGACCTGGACGAAGGTCTCCGCCGCCTGTCCACCTTCATTTCAACCTTGTAGCCATCAGGGACGCAACATATCAGCCCACCGACTTAAGGCTTATGAGTGGGGGCGTCGGCCAACGGGAAACCGGGCTGCCCCAAAGTCACCGCAGGCCGCGCCGCCGAAGGCCAGGCGCAAGGTTTTCGTAGATTCCGCACGAGCCGAAGAGCACTTAATGTGCTCTTCGTGCGAGCCCAGGACCTGACCGAGCGAAAACCTTGCGCCTGGCCTTCGGCGGCGCGGCCGGATGGTGGAATTGTGTGCAGCCCGGTTTCCCGTTGACCGACGCCGGGGTCCCCGCCATAATACTTTCGGTTCACGCACGAATCCGCTGCCAGAGACAGCCGGTGCAAACGGGCATCGCCCGCGAGCTTAATGGGATATCCCGCCAGCCGAGGTGGTCGAGTAGATATGTCTTCTCGCCCCCGTCGCTCATGCAGCGCGGGGGCTTTCTTTTTGGACATGCCCCCGTCACGTCCTTGTGGCGGACCGTGCCCGGAAAGAATTCGAGGAGGTGTAATTCATGCCCCAGCAGTACAAAATCGACAAGGTTGCAGAGATCGAGTCCCGTATCGCCGAGAACGCCGGTCTGTTCGTCGTCAACTACAACGGTCTGACGGTTAAGCAGGCTCAGGAGCTGCGTCATCAGCTTCGCGAGTGCGGCGCCGAGATGAAGGTCTACAAGAACAACCTGGTCAAGATCGCCCTCAAGAACCAGGAGCAGCCCGAGATCGACGAGATCCTCGCCGGCCCCGTCGCTTATGTGTTCTACGAGTCCGAGCCGGTCGAGGCCGCTAAGGCCCTTAAGGACTTCTCCGCTCAGTCCAAGGGCGTCCTTGAGATCAAGGGCGGTATCTCCGACGGCAAGGCCGTTTCCGCTGATGATGTTAAGGCTATCGCCGAGCTGCCCACCAAGGATCAGCTTCTCGGCCAGATCGCCGGTCTCATCTCCGGTTTCGCTCGCGACATCGCTGTCTGCGTCAACGGCGTTTCCTCTGGTCTCGCTCGTTCGATCCAGCAGGTCTCCGAGCAGAAGGCAGCCTAGTTGCTGTTTTCACCCGCGGCGGCAACGCCGCATCCCTGGCGCATTCGCGCCGTGTTTTAACTGATCTCCGTGCACAGACACGGAAACCGAAAGGACTTAGAAATGGCTAAGCTTACCACCGATGAGATCATCGATGCTCTTAAGGAAATGACCCTTCTCGAGGCTTCCGAGCTCGTCAAGGCTATCGAGGACACCTTCGGCGTTTCCGCCGCTGCTCCTGCCGCTGTTGTCGCCGCTCCCGCTGCTGGCGCTGCTGAGGCCGAGGAGAAGACCGAGTTTGACGTCGTGCTCGAGGGCTTCGGCGACAACAAGATCCAGGTCATCAAGGCCGTCCGTGAGCTCACCAACCTTGGCCTGAAGGAGGCCAAGGAGGTCGTCGAGGGCGCTCCCAAGGCTGTTCTCGAGGGTGCCAAGAAGGAGGACGCCGAGGCTGCCAAGGAGAAGCTCGAGGCTGCTGGCGCTGCTGTCACCCTCAAGTAATCAGGCTTTCTCGCCAGATTTCTTTGCAGACGGGGTTCGCATTGCGAGCCCCGTCTTTTTTGTTTTGGCTCCTCATTCCCATTGCTCGGCACGCAGAGCACCGTTGTCTTCGCCGTGCCAATCCCGTTACCGCTGGGGCGTAAAATTGCACCATTCGAGCAATAATTTGCGTTGACCTGCTGAAGAATTGCGTTTGCCTTACGGCGACGTATGTCTCCGGCGGTAAGATACTTCGGTATCGCAATTTGGTCTGCGGCCGCTGTGCCGCACGCATAGGGCGCATTCTGCGCCTGCGAAAGGATCCTTGAATAACATGAAGGCAATCATCCCCGCCGCCGGTCTTGGCACGCGTTTTCTGCCTGGCACTAAGTGCACACCCAAAGAGATGCTGCCGGTGCTCGACAAGCCGGTCATTCAGTATGTCGTCGAGGAGGCACTCGACCCCGAGGAGGTCGACGACGCCATCATCGTTACCTCTCCCGGTAAGCCCGAGCTGCTGAGCTACTTCCAGCCCGATCGTTCGCTCGAGAACCTGCTGCGCGAGCGCGGTAAGGATGCTTATGCGGACGCCGTCGCCCATGCGGGCGGTATGCCGGTCGACTTCCGTTATCAGTACGAGCCCAAGGGTCTCGGTCATGCCATTCGCTCTGCCGCCGACGCTGTGGCAGGGGAGAACTTCCTGGTTCTTCTGGGCGACTACGTTGTGCCCAACCGTGACATCTGCGACAAGATGCTCGCCGTTTCCAAGGAGCACGGTGGCGCTTCGGTTATCGCCGTTGCCGCGTGCGCTCCCGAGGAGGTCAGCCGCTATGGCGTCATCGCCGGTGATCGCGTGGGTTCCCTCGAGAGCTTCGAGAATGCTGCCGACGACGAGCCCGGTGCCGTTTGGCGCATCGGCGGTCTGGTCGAGAAGCCCGCTCCCGAGGCGGCTCCATCCAACCTGTACATCGTCGGTCGCTACCTGCTGAGCCCGCTGGTCATGGACCTGCTGGCCGATCAGCAGGCCGGCAAGGGCGGCGAGATCCAGCTCACCGACGCTATGGCCCGTTCGCTCGACCGCGAGGCCATGTACGCTGTCGTCATCGACCCGCTGTCGGGCTACGACACCGGCACCCCGTCTGGCTGGATGGCCACCAACGCCCTCATGGCCGCAAGCGATCCTCGCTTTGCCAGCGCCTTCTGGGACGCCATTGACGAGCGCGGCGGCTTGATGCGCAAATAAGCCTTTGGGCATCGACATTTACGGGCGCGGACTTCGGTCTGCGCCCGTTTTTTATGCGCGCCGCGGCTTGGCTCCGGAAAGTGCGACCCACAATTTGGTCGAATTCTGGGATGTGCTTTCCGGCTGGGGCCCCTAGCGGAAAGCGCATCCCAGAATATTGGCTTAGGACGGGACGCAGTTTCCCAAACAGGGCTCAATCGGAAACTGCGTCCCAGTTTGAGGCCTCAAAACGGGACGCAGTTTCCGCCCGGCCAACCCTCGCCGCCATTCTGCGGCGCGCATCAGCAGCTCTGTTCACAGAAAATATATGAACAGATGTTCGGTATACCACTATCTACCTGCACATTTTCTGTCGAAAAACTTTGCTACTCCAAAAACTCAATCGCGTCAAGGCTTTTCTTGCCCAACGGTCGGTACCTGATAAACTATTAGGTTGCGATAACTGGCGAAGCTATGCCTCGCCAACCCACCGAGCATTTCCGTGAAGGAGGAAAAACCTGGTGACCTACGCATACACTGCCACTGAGCGCAAGCGCGTCAGCTTCGGGAAAATCCCGGAGGCCATGGAGCTCCCCAACCTTATCTCTGTTCAAAGGGAATCCTTTGAGCGTTTTAAGGACGAGGGCCTTCGTGAGGCGTTCAAGGAATCCAGCCCCATCCAGAGCCAGAACCATGTTCTCGAGGTTACCTTCGGCGAGCATCAGTTCGGCGACCCCGCGCACACCGTCGAGGAGTGCCGCGAGAAGGATATGACCTATCAGGCTCCGCTTCTGACCGACGTCCGCCTCACCAACAAGGAGACCGGCGAGATCAAGGAGCAGCTCGTCTTCATGGGCGACTTCCCCATGATGACTGATCAGGGCACCTTCATCATCAACGGTACCGAGCGTATCGTCGTCTCGCAGCTCGTCCGCTCCCCGGGCGTGTACTACAGCTCCGAGATGGATTCGGGCAAGCAGATCTACAAGGCCCAGATTATCCCGTCCCGCGGTGCCTGGCTTGAGTTTGAGGTCGACAAGCGCGACCAGCTCATGGTCTCCATCGACCGTAAGCGCAAGCAGAGCGCCACGATGTTCCTGCGCGCCCTTGGCATCGCCGTCACCAACGACGACATCATCGAGCTGCTCGGCAACTCCGATGTGATCAAGCGCACCCTGGAGCGCGACACCGCCCTCACTCGCGAGGACGCCCTCATCGAGATCTACCGTCGTCTGCGCCCGGGCGAGCCTCCCACCGTGGACGCTTCCCGCAGCCTGCTCGAGGGTCTGCTCTTTAACCCGCAGCGCTACGACCTGGCCCGCGTCGGTCGTTACAAGGTCAACAAGAAGCTCAACCTCACCACCGAGGAAGAGGTCACGGTGCTTACCGACGAGGATATCGTCGCGACGCTGCGCTACCTCCTGTCCCTCGCTGCCGGCGAGCAGGGCTTCAAGGTCGACGACATCGACCACTTTGGCAACCGCCGCATCCGTACCGTCGGCGAGCTCGTCGCCAACCAGTTCCGTATCGGCATGAGCCGTATGGAGCGCGTCGTCCGTGAGCGCATGAGCTCCCAGGACATCGACGAGATCACCCCGCAGTCGCTCATCAACATCCGCCCGATCGTGGCCTCCATCAAGGAGTTCTTCGGTTCCTCGCAGCTCTCGCAGTTCATGGACCAGGCGAACCCCCTGACCGGTCTGACCCACAAGCGCCGTCTGTCCGCACTCGGCCCTGGCGGTCTTGCCGGCCACAAGTCCGGCTCCAGTCGCCGCACCAACGTGCCGACGGCCGTCCGCGACGTTCACAATTCGCACTACAGCCGCATGTGCCCGATCGAGACCCCCGAAGGCCCCAACATCGGCCTGATCGGCTCGCTCGCCCTCTACGCCCGCGTCAACGAGTATGGCTTCATCGAGGCCCCGTTCCGTCGTGTCGAGAACGGTGTTGCCACCGACCAGATCGACTGGATGACCGCCGACGAGGAAGAGAAGCACGTCATCGCGCCGGCCAACACGCCGCTCGATCCCAAGACCAACGAGTTCATCACGACCGATGCCGAGGGCAAGATCGTCCGCCCGCACACCGTGATCGCCCGTACCCGCGACTTCGACGGCTCCTTCGGCGCTCCCGCTGACGTGCCCGTCGAGGACGTCGACTACATGGACGTCTCGCCGCGTCAGATGCTCTCCGTCGCAGCCACGCTGATCCCGTTCCTTGAGCACGACGACGCCAAGCGTACGCTGATGGGCGCTAACATGCAGCGTCAGGCCGTGCCGCTGGTTCACCCCGCCGCTCCCTATGTCGGTACCGGCATGGAGCGTCGCGCCGCTCTGGACTCCGGCGAGGTCACCCTGGCCAAGAACGCCGGCGAGGTCATCTTTGCCGACGCCGCCAAGATCATCGTCAAGCATGCCGGCGGCATGGATGAGTATCACCTGGCCAAGTACCAGCGCTCCAACCAGTCCACCTGCATCAACCACCGTCCGCTCGTGCGCGTCGGTGACACCGTTGAGCAGGGCGAGCCTCTGGCCGACGGTCCTTCGACCGATCACGGCGAGCTCGCGCTGGGCCAGAACCTCACCGTGGCCTACATGCCGTGGGAAGGCTTTAACTACGAGGACGGTATCGTCGTGTCCGAGCGCCTGGTGGCCGAGGACCTGCTGACGACCATCAACATCACCCGTCACGAGATCGACGCCCGCGACACCAAGCTCGGCCCCGAGGAGATCACCCGCGAGATCCCGAACCTCTCCGAGGACATGCTTGCCAACCTCGACGAGGACGGCATCATCCGCATCGGCGCCGAGGTCGGCCCTGGCGACATCCTGGTCGGCAAGGTCACGCCTAAGGGCGAGAGCGCTCTGACCGCCGAGGAGCGCCTGCTGCGCGCCATCTTCGGTGCCAAGGCTCACGACGTTCGCGACACCTCCCTTAAGATGCCTCACGGCGCTTACGGCCGCGTCATCGACGTTGTCCGCTTTAGCCGCGAGAACGGCGACGACCTGGCCCCCGGCGTCAACGAGCAGGTGCGCGTCTACGTCGCCCAGCGTCGTAAGATCCAGCAGGGCGATAAGATCGCCGGCCGCCACGGCAACAAGGGTGTTATTTGTAACGTTCTGCCGGTCGAGGACATGCCCTACATGGCTGACGGTACCCCGATCGACGTTATCCTCAACCCGCTGGGCGTTCCTTCGCGTATGAACGTCGGCCAGCTGCTCGAGTGCCACCTTGGCTGGGCTGCTGCGTGCGGTTGGGATACCGAGCAGGCCGACTCCGACAAGTACGTCCCCGGTCCGTTCTTTACCGCGACGCCCGTCTTCGACGGCGCCAAGGAGGACGAGATCGCCGAGGTCATCCGTCGCGCCAACAAGAACATGCTCAACAAGGCCACCGCTGCCTTTGGCGATCACATGCGCCCCGAGTTCGTCACCCAGCTTGACGAGCGCGGCAAGACCCGTCTGTTTGACGGCCGCACCGGCGAGGAGTTCCGCGAGCCCATTACCGTGGGTACGTCCTACATCCTCAAGCTCGGCCACATGGTCGACGACAAGATCCACGCTCGTTCGACCGGCCCTTACAGCCTGGTTACCCAGCAGCCTCTGGGCGGCAAGGCCCAGTTCGGCGGCCAGCGCTTCGGCGAGATGGAAGTTTGGGCACTGTACGCTTACGGTGCTTCCAACGTCCTGCAGGAGATCCTGACCGTCAAGTCCGACGATACCGTGGGCCGCGTCAAGACCTACGAGTCCATCGTCAAGGGCGAGAACGTTCCTGTCCCGGGTATCCCCGAGTCCTTCAAGGTTCTCGTCAAGGAGATTCGCTCCCTCGCACTGGACATCGAGCCCATGCACGATGCCGACGAGGACGCCTCCGCCCCTGTGACCGCCGAGGAGACCTCCGTTCTCGACGACCTGGCTGCGCTCGCCGGCGTTGACGCCGACGTCGAGGCCCAGGATGCCGAGACCGCCGAGGCACCCGAGGCTGTCGCCGCCACGACCACTGATAAGGAGTAGTTGACTGTGGCAGATTTCGAAGCTACTGATTTTGACTCGGTAAAGATCTCCCTTGCCTCCGCCGACCAGATCCGTTCCTGGTCGCACGGTGAGGTCAAGAAGCCGGAGACCATCAATTACCGTACCCTCAAGCCCGAGAAGGACGGCCTGTTCTGCGAGAAGATCTTCGGTCCCGCCAAGGACTGGGAGTGCTCCTGCGGCAAGTACAAGGGCATCCGCTTTAAGGGTATCGTCTGCGAGCGCTGCGGCGTCGAGGTCACCTCGGCCAAGGTGCGTCGCGACCGCATGGGCCACATCGAGCTCGCCGCTCCCGTGTCCCACATCTGGTACTTCAAGAGCCCCACGAGCTTCCCGATGAGCCGTATGCTCGACATCAAGTCCAAGGACCTCGAGAAGGTTCTGTACTTTGCCAGCTACATCATCACCGAGGTCGACTACGAGGCTCGCGAGGCCGACGCCGACGACCTGCGCGAGGAGCTCGCCGCCGATCTGGAAGAGATCGATGCCGAGTGCGCCCGCCAGATCGAGTCCCTCAAGGAGCAGGGCAACCCCGAGAACTTTGACGAGTTCTCCGACGAGGAGCCGCTGACTCCCGAGGAGATCGCCTCTGGCATCGTCGACATCGAGGAAGAGTGCAAGGACGAGAAGCAGCTCCGCACGGACGCCTTCAACGCCTTCATGAAGCTCAGCGAGCGCGACCTCATTTCCGATGAGCCGCTGTTCCGCGAGATGACTCGCTACTACTCCATGTACTTCAAGGGTGGCATGGGTGCCGAGGCCGTCCGCGACCTGCTCGCTGCCATCGACCTCCCCTCCGAGGCCGAGAAGCTCAAGGCCATCATCGCCGACGAGGACTCCCAGAAGCAGAAGCGCGAGAAGGCCGTTAAGCGCCTCGAGGTCGTTGACGCCTTCCTGAAGGGCGGCAACAGCCCCGCGAACATGATCCTGGATGTCATCCCGGTCATTCCGCCTGATCTGCGCCCGATGGTCCAGCTCGACGGCGGCCGCTTCGCCGCGTCCGACCTCAACGACCTGTATCGTCGCGTGATCAACCGTAACAACCGACTCAAGCGCCTGCTCGACCTGGACGCCCCTGCGATCATCGTGAACAACGAGAAGCGCATGCTCCAGGAGTCCGTGGACGCCCTGTTCGACAACGGCCGTCGTGGTCGCCCGGTCTCTGGCCGTGGCGGTCGCCCGCTCAAGTCGCTCGCCGAGGCCCTCAAGGGCAAGCAGGGTCGTTTCCGTCAGAACCTGCTGGGCAAGCGTGTCGACTACTCCGGCCGTTCGGTCATCGTTACCGACCCCAAGCTGCTGCTGCACCAGTGCGGTCTGCCCAAGACCATGGCGCTGGAGCTCTTCAAGCCCTTCGTTATGAAGCGCCTGGTCGAGCTTGGCAAGGTCGAGAACATCAAGGGCGCCAAGCGCGCTATCGACCGCGGTGCCACCTTTGTGTGGGACATCCTCGAAGAGGTCATCGACGGCCGCGTCGTGCTGCTCAACCGCGCACCGACCCTGCACCGTCTGTCCATCCAGGCCTTTGAGCCGGTGCTGGTCGAGGGCAAGGCTATCCACCTGCATCCGCTGGTCTGCTCGCCCTTCAACGCCGACTTCGACGGCGACCAGATGTCTGTCCACGTGCCACTGTCCAGCCAGGCTCAGGCCGAGGCCCGCGTGCTCATGCTCTCTGCGAACAACCTGCGCTCGCCGGCATCCGGCAAGCCGGTCAACATCCCTTCGCAGGACATGATCATCGGTGTGTACTACCTCACCCAGGTTCGCGAGGGTCTGCCGGGCGAGAACCACGTGTTCTCGAGCTTTGACGACGCGCTGCACGCCTATGACTGCCGCTCCGAGGTCGACATGCAGGCCAAGATCCAGGTCCGCGTGTCCGCTGCCGATGCCAACGTCATCAACGAGGACGGCACCCGTATCTTCCGCGTCAAGAACGGCAAGAACGAGTTTGTCGACTACGACGTCACCGGCAACAAGACCGCGCGCTTCGAGACCTCTATCGGCCGCATCATCTTCAACCGCCAGTGCCTGCCCGAAGACTATGAGTTCATGAACTACAAGATGGTCAAGGGCGATGTGGCCAAGCTGGTTGCGGACTGCTGCGATCGTTACCCCGAGGCCAAGGTCGGCCCGATCCTCGACGCCATCAAGTACTCCGGCTTCCACTACGCTACCCGCGCCGGCCTCACCATCTCGGTGTGGGACGCTCTCATCCCTGATGAGAAGCAGGAGCTGCTCGACCGCGCCCAGGCTAACGTCGACCAGATCAACGAGTACTTCGAGGAGGGCTTCATCAACGAGACGGAGCGCCACATCGAAGTCGTTAACGAGTGGACCGCTTGTACCGACAAGGTCGCAGCGCTCATGCTCGACTTGTTCGACGAGGAGAACCCGCTCTACATGATGGCCGACTCCGGCGCCCGTGGTTCTAAGACTCAGCTGCGTCAGCTCGGCGGCATGCGTGGCCTGATGGCAGACATGTCCGGCGAGACGATCGACCTTCCCATTAAGGCGAACTTCCGCGAGGGCCTGCTGCCGCTCGAGTACTTCATTTCGACCTACGGCGCCCGTAAGGGCCTGGTCGATACCGCATCCCACACCTCGGACTCTGGTTACCTGACCCGTCGTCTGGTCGACGTGGCCCAGGACGTCATCGTCCGCGAGGAGGACTGCGGTACGCACGAGGGCGTCACCTACAACCTCATCATCCCCGGCACCACCGACCTCAACACCGACCTCGTCGGCCGTTGCTTCATTGAGGACGTCGTGGCTCCCGATGGCACCGTGCTCTTTGAGCAGGACGGCTACATCGAGAAGGTCGCCGACATCCAGAAGATGGTCGATGCGGGCCTTAAGAAGGTCAAGCTTCGCGCGCTGCTCACCTGCCGCTCCAAGTACGGCGTGTGCCAGAAGTGCTACGGCTGGGATCTTTCCACCCGTCGTCCGGTCGCTATCGGTACCGCGGTCGGCATTATTGCCGCCCAGTCCATCGGCGAGCCCGGTACGCAGCTTACGATGCGTACCATTCACTCCGGCGGCGTTGCTGGCGTCGACGATATTACGCAGGGTCTGCCTACGGTCAGCCGTATGTTCGATATCGTCGGCAACGTCAACGAGAAGATCCTGGGTCGCGAGGCCGAGCTGGCTCCGTACTCCGGCCACCTCTCGATTAAGCCCGAGAAGTCCGAGTATGTGCTGACGCTCACCGACTCCGAAGACCACACCCGTGTCCTCGACGAGCGTCGCGTCCCCGCTTCGGTGCGCTTCATGCCCGAGATCGAGGACGGCTGCGAGGTTCGCGCCGGCGACCAGATCACCAAGGGCTTCGTCAACTTCCGCAACCTGCGCAAGCTGACCGACATCGAGTCGACGATGCACACCTTCGTCGAGAGCGTCAAGGACGTCTACACCAGCCAGGGCGTCGACCTGAACGACAAGCACATCGAGGTGCTCGCACGTCAGATGCTGCGTCGCGTTCAGATCACCAACCCCGGTGACTCCAAGTACCTGCTTGGTCAGTACGTCGACCGCTACGAGTTCGCCGACGAGGTCGAGCGCGTTGCCCGTCTGGGCGGTCAGGCTCCCGTGGCCGAGCCCGTCATCCTGGGTACGCTCAAGGTCGCGTCCAACATCGACTCCTGGCTGTCGAGCGCTTCGTTCATCCGTACCGCCGGCGTCCTTACCGAGGCTGCCATCGAGGGCAAGGTCGATCACCTGCTCGACCTTAAGTCCAACGTCATCGTCGGTAAGAAGATCCCGGCCGGTACCGGCCTCAAGCCGTACGCCAACGCCAAGCTGACGTATCGCACGGCCGACGGCTACGTGGACATCGACGGCCCGGCTTCGCCCAACGCCAAGTCGCTGCCCGAGTGGGCTCCGGTTGAGCTCAAGGACCTGGACGAGCAACTCCCGCAGCAGCTCGACTGGGCCGGCTACGACGAGTTCGGTGGTGCTGACGGTTCGTTCACCCGCAACGGCCACACCATCTCCGCCGAGAAGGCTCGCCTGTACCTGTTCGACGACCTGGGCGTGTCGCAGCGCTGGACCAACAAGTTCAGCGAGGTTGGCATCGAGACGGTCGGCGACCTGGTCGGCAAGTCCGAGGAGGATCTGCTGCGCATCGATGGTATCGGTGCCAAGGCGATCGAGGAGCTCCGTGATGGCCTGGAGGCCCATGACCTGCTCTACATCCTCGAGAACAACGACGACGTTGCCGACGAGGAAGACCTCTCGCAGCTGCTGCAGATGGTCTTTAGCCCCGACGGTCCGGACGACATCCTGCTGGGCACCTCCGCCGCGCCGACGCATCACGCCGACGCCGACGAGGAGCTTCTGGGCGCCCCGATCGACGACAAGAAGGCTCCCGCCAACGGCGCGATCAACGAGGACATGGCTTCCCTCGACGAGCTGCTCAACCAGCTCGTAGACACCGACGACGCCGAAGAGGCCAAGGACAACGACGAGGAATAATTTCCTAGTACGTTAACCGCCCTTCCAAAGACCCGCTTCCCAACAGGGAAGCGGGTCTTTTTTGTTGAAGAAAACCTGCCAAAAAGGGACAGGTTTATTTTGGTAGGTTTTTCCTGCTTGAATTTGAAACATTTCGTCCGGCCAGAGCGTATCTATGGTGAGGGCCTCAGCAAGAAACATCAGCATCACCGGGAGGTGATTATGGAAGAACAAGCATTTAGACAGGCGGTCGAGGATTACCGTGATGTCGTGTTTCGAATCGCATTGACGTACCTGCGCGATCGTGCCGACGCTGACGATGTTGCCCAGGATGTCTTTCTTAAGCTGTTTAAAAGCGATGGACATTTTGAAAGTTGGGAACATCTTCGTCGATGGCTTATCCGAGTCACGATCAATGAATGCAAATCGCTCTTTCGAAAGCCATGGAGGCGTGTGGAGGATATTGAGAACCTGGCCGATTCGCTTTCGGCGGCGCAGGATGAGACCAAGGCGGTCTTGTCAGACGTTATGCGACTTCCGGAGCGATTCCGTGTTCCCATCGTGCTCTATTACTATCTGGGCTTTTCGACCTCAGAGATTGCCGAGTTACTGCATGTGCCAGCCGCGACTGTTCGAACGCGTTTAACTCGCGGTCGATCGAAGCTCAAATTCATCCTAGAGGAGGGCGACCGTGAAATCCAATCAAATCAAGCAGGCCTTCGAGTCCGTCCAAGCCGATAGCGATCTTGCTGACCGTGTTCTTTATGCCGCTGCTGGTGAGCCGCTTCGCCGAAAGGGTCACGCGAAACCTCTGTATGTTGCCGTGATCGGATGTCTTGCCGGGGTGTTAGCGACTGGAGGGGTCGCCTACGCCGTTGTCAATTCCAGATATTTTGCCTCAGCCTGGGGAAACCACGGCAATGGGGATTCCATTACGTGGACCAACGGTGGCTCATCGGGGACTAAATATACCTACACCAGAGAGTTTGGTGATGGCACCGCGCCCCAAAGCCTGGAGGGTGCAGTCCAGGAGGTCAATCTGTCCGTCGAGGGTAACGGCTATACGCTTGATATCCATGAGATGGCTATTGACCAAAACGGCTGCGGAGCCGTGACGTTTACGTTGTCCAATCCAAATGGCGTTAACTACTACAAGCCGGCAGCAGAGACAGGCGAACTTGTTCTCTATGGTGAAGAAGAACAAGGCATCGGTACACCCAGCATGAACTTCGGCGAGGAATGGGCTGACACACGCTGCACCATTGATAAGGACACATCAAGCGATACTGTCATTAATGGCACGATGTACTTTGCTTCTATGGATCGCGAGCGAGGTTTTCAACATGCGGTCACCTGGAATATCTCGTGGACCGAGGGCGAAGGCGAGGATGCGAAGCCGTTCGAGGCATCGACGCCCGAGTTTAGCGTTGGAGCGTACGTCGATACAAAGGAACTCCGCTCCGGTGACTCACCTCTTGAGATTAGCCCGTTTTCCATCCAGACGCACATCGATGATTTGGGCTATGAAGCAGTTGATAATAAACTGACCGTCAGCTACAAGGATGGATCTGAGCAGATTATCGAAGATGACGACGCAGGGGTGTTCAACTTATATTTTTCTTATGCGCGCAATAGCGGAGAGAACATCTGGGTGCCAACGAAGTTGATTGATGTCGACCAAGTGGTCTCAGTAACGCTTGAGGGCACGAGGTGCACGTCAACAGGAGAGACCGAAACAGAAGTACCCTTTATCATCGTCTATTCGTAAGATTTGGGGCCGCTTCCTACTAGGGGAAGCGGCCTATTTTGTGTTACATGGGCGGTTAAAGCGAGCGATATTCGTCTGAAATTCGGAAGTGTGCGGCAAAATCTTGATGGGCCGACCACACCGCATATGCTCAAGCGCCCTACCTGCGGGTTTGTTATCGTAAAACCCTCGTGTGCTCAGCAAGATCAAAATTTGCCGCATACTTCCGAAATCGCCGCCGATTTCCATGCGACAGATGAGAGCAGATTACCGCTGGAGCGCGACGTTTCCCCAGATAAAACCGACCAAAATAAACCTGTCCCTTTTTGGCAGGTAGCGTTGCCTCGACGAGCATGTCGGATTCCCGGACCGGGCGGCCTGCGGTTTAAGTTTGTCGCGAGTTCCGCACGAGCCGGAGGCCACTTAATGTGGCCTCAGTGCGAGCCAGGACTGTAGAGCAGCAAACTTAAACCGCAGGCCGCCCGGCCGGGAATCCGTCCCCGCGCACAGGAGGGGATTCCTTTTGTGTAGGCTTTGCGGAAATGTGGCTATTTTAGGATACGCCCGGCGGCGTGGTCTGTTGACGGCACAGCTAACGCCACGTATCCTATCGAACTGCGTGTTTCGTAGGGGGATGCTGACCCCTCGATTCAAGCCGTTGCACTTTACAGAAAGCTGGAATCATTCGAGAAGGAGTACGCTTTGCCTACTATTAACCAGCTGGTTCGCCAGGGCCGTCGTTCCGTGCCCAAGAAGTCCAAGAACGCTGCTCTGCAGCACAACTCCCAGAAGCGCGGCGTGTGCACCCGCGTCTTCACCACGAGCCCCAAGAAGCCGAACTCGGCTCTTCGTAAGGTTGCCCGTGTTCGCCTTGTCAACGGCATCGAAGTTACTGCTTACATCCCGGGTGAGGGCCACAACCTGCAGGAGCACTCCATCGTGCTCGTCCGCGGCGGTCGTGTCCGTGACCTCCCTGGTGTCCGTTATCACGTCATCCGTGGCGCCTACGACGCTGCTCCGGTCCAGAACCGTATGCAGGCCCGTTCCAAGTACGGTGCTAAGCGCCCCAAGGCTAAATAAGCCAGATAACGTTTTGATACTTTCGCCGTGTGCCGCCTAAGCGCCGCACGGTAGACACTTAAGGAGATTTCACATGCCGCGTCGTGCAGCAGCTAATCGTCGTGAGGTTCAGCCTGACGCCGTTTACAACAACCGCCTGGTGACTCAGCTCATCAACAAGGTCCTTCTTGACGGCAAGAAGGCCACCGCTGAGCGCATCGTTTACACCGCTTTCGAGATCGTTGCCGAGAAGTCCGAGGGTGGCGACGCTCTCGCTACCTTCAAGAAGGCTATGGACAACGTCAAGCCCACGCTCGAGGTCAAGCCCAAGCGTGTCGGTGGCGCTACCTATCAGGTCCCGATGGAGGTCAACTCCCGTCGTTCCACCGCTCTGGGTATCCGCTGGATCGTCAACTTCTCCCGCGCTCGCAAGGAGAAGACCATGGCCGAGCGTCTCGCCAACGAGATCCTCGACGCTTCCAACGGCCTGGGCGCTTCCGTCAAGAAGCGTGAGGACGTCTTCAAGATGGCCGAGGCCAACCGCGCGTTCTCTCACTATCGTTGGTAAGTTAAGGTAAGGAACTAACATGGCTAAGCCTAAGTACAAGCTTTCCGATACCCGTAACATCGGCATCATGGCTCACATCGATGCCGGTAAGACCACCACGACCGAGCGTATTCTTTACTACACCGGTAAGACCCACAAGATCGGTGAGGTCCATGAGGGCGCTGCCACCATGGACTGGATGGTTCAGGAGCAGGAGCGCGGCGTAACCATTACCTCCGCTGCTACTACGTGCTTCTGGAAGAAGGACGGTACCGACTACCGCATCCAGATCATCGACACCCCGGGCCACGTTGACTTCACCGCCGAGGTCGAGCGCTGCCTGCGCGTCCTCGATGGCGCTGTCGCCGTCTTCGACGCCGTTGCCGGCGTTCAGCCCCAGTCTGAGACCGTTTGGCGTCAGGCTTCTACCTTCAACGTCCCCCGCATCGCCTTCATCAACAAGTATGACCGCGTGGGCGCTGACTTCTTCAACGCTATCGAGACCATGAAGGATCGTCTCGACGCCAACGCCGTGGCCGCTCAGGTCCCGATGGGCGCCGAGGACAACTTCTGGGGCGTCATCGACCTCGTCACCATGACCGCATGGGACTTCAAGGCCGACGACAAGGGCATGACCTACCCCGAGCCGATGGACGAGATCCCGGCTGAGTTCGCTGACATCGCTGCCACCAAGCGCGAGGAGCTCCTCGACGCTGCTGCCAGCTTTGACGACGAGCTCATGGAGAAGATCCTCATGGAGGAGGACTTCACCGTCGAGGAGCTCAAGGCTGCTCTGCGCAAGGGCGTTCTGGCCAACGAGCTCAACCTCGTCTTCGTGGGCTCCGCCTACAAGAACAAGGGCGTCCAGGAGCTGCTCGACGCTGTCGTCGACTACCTGCCCAGCCCGCTCGACGTCGAGGCCGTCACCGGTACCGATCCGGACACCGGCGAGGAGATCGAGCGTCATCCTTCCTTCGACGAGCCCTTCTCCGGCCTGGTCTTCAAGATCATGACCGACCCGTTCGTCGGTAAGCTCACCTATGTCCGCGTTTACTCCGGTCGCGCCGAGTCTGGGTCCTACGTGATCAACGCTTCCAACGGTCAGCGCGAGCGCCTCGGCCGCATCCTCGAGATGAACGCCGCCGAGCGTATCGACCGTGACGACGCTGCCGCCGGCGACATCGTCGCTTGCGTCGGCTTCAAGAACTCCACCACCGGTGACACCCTGTGCGAAGAGGGCAAGGAGATCGTCCTCGAGAAGATCGAGTTCGCTAAGCCCGTTATCGACGTTGCCATCGAGCCCAAGACCAAGGCCGAGCAGGACAAGATGTCCCTGGCTCTGACCAAGCTCGCCGAGGAGGACCCGACCTTCCAGGTGTCCACCAACCACGAGACCGGCCAGACCATCATCGCCGGCATGGGCGAGCTGCACCTCGAGATCATCGTCGACCGTCTGCTCCGCGAGTTCAAGGTTGACGCTAACGTTGGTAAGCCCCAGGTTGCCTACCGCGAGACCGCTGGTCACGACGTCGAGAAGGCTGAGGGCAAGTTCGTCCGTCAGTCCGGTGGTCGCGGTCAGTACGGCCACGCCGTCATCAAGCTCGAGAAGATGGAGGAGGGCTTCGGCTACGAGTTCGTCAACGCTATCGTCGGCGGCGTCGTGCCCAAGGAGTACATCCCGTCCATTGACAAGGGCATCCAGGAGGCCCTGAATACCGGTGTTATCGCCGGCTTCCCGGTCCTCGACGTCAAAGTCACCCTGTTCGACGGTTCTTACCACGAGGTCGACTCCTCCGAGGCCGCCTTCAAGATCGCCGGTTCCATGGCTATCAAGGACGCTCTCAAGAAGTCCGACCCGCAGCTGCTCGAGCCGATCATGGCTGTCGAGGTCGAGACCCCCGAGCAGTACATGGGCGACGTTATGGGCAACCTCTCCGGTCGCCGCGGCAAGATCGAGGGCATGGAGGATCGCAAGAACAGCAAGCTCATCCGTGCCAAGGTGCCGCTGGGCGAGATGTTCGGTTACGCTACCGACCTTCGCTCCCAGACCCAGGGCCGTGCATCCTACACGATGCAGTTCGACTCTTATGAGCCCGCGCCCAAGTCCATCGTGGACGAGGTCATGAGCAAGAACGCCTAAGTTCGAGCTCCCTGTTACGTAATCCGCGAGAACATCTCTCGCACTCTTTGGAGGTTTAAGTTGGCTACCCAGAAGATCCGCATTCGCCTCAAGGGCTATGATCACGAGGTCGTCGATCAGTCCGCGAAGCTCATCGTCGAGACCGCTCAGAAGACCGGCGCTCGCGTTTCCGGTCCTGTCCCCCTGCCCACCGAGCGCAACCTGTACACGGTTATCCGCTCGCCGCACGTGAACAAGGACTCCCGTGAGCAGTTCGAGATGCGCACCCACAAGCGCCTCATCGACATCCTCGACCCCACCTCGGGCACCGTTGATTCGCTCATGCGTCTCGACCTCCCCGCTGGCGTCGACATCGACATCAAGCTCTAAGCGATATCGCTCATAGCTTACAGAGCCCCGCTGCCATGTTGGTAGCGGGGCTCTTTTGTTTTGAATAATGGTTTGGACTGCCGGGCATTGCTGCCGAGTAGGTGGCTGCAGCGCCCTATTCGCTCAAGGGACGCAGCGATGCCTCCTCAAAATGGAAGGATCGCAAGCCGCCTTCCGTTTCGATACATGCGCGACCAAAGGCATCGACGGTTTTAAAGATGCCGCGTGCCAGCTCGTCACCGGCAGGGGAACGGGCGATAACGTGCTCTCCGATCCAATTGAGGTGAGTGACATATTCGCCGTGGACGGGCGCGAGCGGTCCAGTGTTTTCTTTCATGGCGTCGAGCAGATCTGCCCACGCGTCCACAGCGTTTACGACGGTGTAATAGACCTCCTTGAGCAGCACATCGACGGCGGGAACATTCTCGTTGAGGTCTGAGAGGCCAATTGCCGCCAGGCCGCCATCGGGAACCTCCGAAGGCACATAGTTCACATTGACGCCAATGCCGCAGACGGCGAAAGGTTTGCCTTCGTTATCGCGTGCGGCTTCGACCAGAATGCCGCCGAGTTTGCGCCCTCGCGCGACGAGGTCGTTGGGCCATTTGAGGCCGATCTCGTTAGCAAGACCCTGCTTTTCGAGCGCCTCGAGCACCGCTAGGCCGCTGACGGCGGCAAGACCAGAGTACTTTGCAGGATTAACGCATGGACGCAGGACAATCGAAAGCAATAGGTTGCCGGCGGTTGAATCCCACTTGTGGCCGCGCCGGCCGCGTCCTGCCGTCTGAGCCCGGGCGGCAAGTCCTGTGCCGTGCGGCGCTCCTTGTTTTCCTGCTTCGAGCAGGTCATCGTTGGTCGATCCGGTTACGTCGACTATCGTTAATTTGGCATCCATAGCGGCTGCTACCTCCTTAATGAATAAGTGAATAACGCAATAGTGTCGTGAGGCAGACACAATGTGAAGCCTTTGTCGCATTTGGACAATTTAATGTTAACACGTTAACAATGACTAAAATGCGCTATCCTCTCTTGGTCGATG
This sequence comes from Collinsella aerofaciens, assembly GCF_025289055.1. GTDB lineage: Bacteria > Actinomycetota > Coriobacteriia > Coriobacteriales > Coriobacteriaceae > Collinsella. Next base: position 76,759 of record NZ_JAESIQ010000001.1, on the reverse strand, counting down.
TAAACACGTCAACAACTCAAAGGAGGTTAGTGATGGGTTTCACGATACTGGGAACAGGCTCGGCGCTTCCTAAGCGCAGTGTTTCCAATGACGAGCTGTCCGAGTTCCTCGATACTTCGGATGAGTGGATTTTTACCCGCACGGGGATCAAGAGCCGCCATGTGTGCACCACCGAGTCACTCGACGACCTTGCCGTGGCAGCGAGCGAGCAAGCGCTCCGGACGTCCGGAATTGATGCGAATCAGCTGGATCTTATCGTCTGTTCGACGACGACGGGCGATCATCTCGTTCCCGCCGAAGCGTGCGCCGTTGCTGAGCGCCTGGGTGCCACATGTCCCGCCTTCGACGTTTCGGCGGCTTGTGCCGGCTTCGTATTTGCGCTCGATGTCGCCGAGGGCTATATCGCCCGCGGTCGCGCCAGGCACGTGCTGGTTGTTGCCGCCGAGCAGATGACGCGCGCGCTCGATTGGACCGACCGTGCCACGTGCGTGCTCTTTGGCGATGGCGCGGGTGCTGCGGTCATAAGGGCTGGGGGAGACAACCCCCTTGCCGTTGAGCTTTCGACGTCGCCTGACGTCGAAACACTGCGCGTCCCCGGATTGGCGGGCTCCTCGCCGTATAAGACGGCGCAGGACTGCGAAAGCGTGCTTTCCATGAACGGCCGTCGCGTCTTCAAGTTTGGCGTCAATGCCATCTGCGACACGGTCAACAAGCTCGCCTGCGACGCGAGCATCGCGGTCGAGGACATCGACCACTTTGTATTCCATCAGGCTAACGAACGAATCTTAAGTCAGGCGGTCAAGCGCTTGGGTGTGCCTGACGACCGTGTGGTCCGAACGTTACGTGAAACCGGCAACATCTCGAGCGCCTGCATTCCGCTTGCTCTCGATCGACTGGCAAATACCGGCGCGCTGCACGCGGGCGACACCATCGCCTTGGTCGGATTTGGCGCCGGCTTGGATGTAGGTGGCTATCTACTTCGCTGGAAGTAGTTGCACATAGGAAATGAAAACGCCCCTGGGGCACAAACAAAGGAGAACTACCATGGCAGATCAGAAGACCTTCGAGCGCGTTTGCGACGTTATCCGCGAGACCGCCGGCCTTGACGATGTCGAGATGAAGCCCGAGTCCACGCTCGAGGAGATTGGCCTCGACAGCCTGGGTACCGTCGAGATCCTCGTTGCCGTCGAGGACGAGTTTGGCATTGAGCTCGATACCGAGGAGAACCCCAAGACGGTCGGCGAGTTCGTCGATACGGTCGAGGCGGCATTGGAGAAGTAGTGATGCTCAAGTCTCCTCTCTGCGATTTGCTCGGCATCGAAAAGCCCGTGTTCCAGGGTGGCATGGCCTGGATTGCCGACGCCTCGTTGGCATCTGCCGTGTCCGAGGCAGGCGGCTTAGGCATTATCGCGGCCATGAATGCCGACGCAAACTGGCTGCGCGATCAGATTCACGAGCTGCGCGCCAAGACGGATAAGCCCTTTGGCGTCAACGTTATGCTCATGAGCCCGTTTGTCGACGAGGTCGCACAAGTGGTGATTGATGAGCGGGTGCCCGTTGTGGTGACCGGCGCCGGCAATCCCACCAAGTACATGAAGGCGTGGAACGAGGCGGGCATCAAGGTTATTCCCGTCGTGGCTTCGGTGGCGCTGGCGCGTCTCGTGGCGCGTCGCGGAGCCACTGCCGTGGTTGCCGAGGGCACCGAATCAGGCGGCCATATTGGCGAGACCTCGACGATGGCACTTGTCCCGCAGGTTGTCGATGCGGTCGATATTCCCGTGGTTGCGGCTGGCGGCATCGCCGATGGCCGCGGCGTGGCGGCCGCTTTTATGCTCGGCGCTGCCGGCGTCCAGGTGGGAACACGCTTTCTGGTCGCAAACGAGTGCACCGTATCCGAACAGTACAAAGAGCTGGTGCTCAAGGCGGGCGACACGTCGACGCGTGCGACCGGCCGCTCGACGGGACACCCGGTGCGTGCCCTCAAGAGCCCCTTCACCAACGCCTACGCCAAGAGCGAGGCGGCGGGCGCAAGCGTCGAGGAGCTCGGGGCCATGGGCACGGGCGCCCTTCGCAAGGCCGCCAAGGACGGTAATTACGAAGAGGGCTCGTATTTGTGCGGACAGATTGCTGGCATGGTCAACGAACGCCAGAGCGCACGCGAAATCGTCGACGATCTGGTCGATGGCGCCGAGCATGTCCTGAAGGGTGCGTCCGCATGGGTAGCGTAGCGTTTCTGTTTGCAGGCCAGGGTGCCCAGCATCCCGCGATGGGCGTCGACCTTATCGAAGCATCGCCGGCGGCTGCCGAGGTGTTCGCCATTGCCGATGAGGTGCGCCCGGGGACCAGCGAGCAGTGCCAGAGCGCCTCGAAAGAGGAGCTCTCGCAGACCGAGAACACGCAGCCTTGCGTGTTCGTGCACGACTTGGCTGTCGCCGTCGCCCTGCGCGAGCGCGGCGTGGTGCCTGCCGCCTGTGCGGGATTCTCGCTGGGCGAGGTCGCCGCGCTCACCTTTGCGGGGGCATTCGATACGCGAGCGGGCTTTGAGCTCGTGTGCGAGCGCGCGGCGCTGATGGCCACGGCTGCCGAGCGCCATCCGGGCTGCATGCGTGCCGTCATCAAGCTCGATGCGGCGCAAGTCGAGGGCCTGGCTGCGCAGGCCGGCGAGGACTGCTGGCCGGTCAACTACAACAGTCCCCAGCAGACGGTTGTGGCCGGAGCGCCCGATGCGCTGCAGACCCTCGACGTCCTAGTAAAAGAGGCTGGCGGCCGCGCCATGAAGGTCGCGGTGTCGGGTGCATTTCATAGCCCCTATATGGCCGAGGCGACCTGTGGCCTTGCCGCATATATTGAGGCCGGTCGCGCGCCGTCCCCGTTGCTCATTCCTGTTTTGGCAAATATGACAGCGGCGCCCTATCCGGCGGACCCCCAGACGGCATCGGATGTCTTGGCCAATCAGGTGAGCCATGCCGTGCGCTGGGTCGATACGCTGCATGCTCTGCAGGATCAAGGCATCGACACATTTATTGAGGTCGGCCCCGGCAAAACGCTGTCGGGCCTGGTCAAGCGTACGTTGAGCGACGTTCGTGTGTATTCGTGCGAGACGGCCGAGCAGGTCGCAGCTATTGCCGACGAGCTCGCATAGTCCACAGGGCTGTAACCCGAAAGGAATGACATGGGCAACTTGAACAATGGCGCGCTCGAGCGCAACGACTCACGTCGCGTGGCACTGGTCACGGGCGGCTCGCGGGGTATCGGCCGCGCCTGCGCTATCGGTCTGGCGGAGGATGGCTACGATATCGCCGTCGTCTATGCCGGCAGCGTCGATGCGGCGCGCGAGACGTGCGACGCCTGCGAGGCGGCTGGCGCCACGGCGCGCTCATATCAATGTGACGTGGCCGACCCCGCTGCCGTCAACGCGTGCGTGGAAGCGGTCCTCAACGACTTTGGCTCCATTTGGGCGCTCGTCAACAACGCTGGCATCACCCGCGATGGCCTGCTCATGCGCATGGGCGATGACGCCTTCGATCGCGTGCTCGATGTCAATCTCAAGGGAACGTTTAACACGACGCGCGCGCTCACCAAGACCTTTATGCGCCAGCGCGGCGGCTGCGTCGTCAACATGAGCTCGGTCGTGGGCCTGATAGGCAATGCCGGGCAAGCTAACTACGCTGCCTCCAAGGCGGGCGTGATCGGCCTGACTAAGGCGGTGGCGCGCGAGCTTGCACCCCGCGGCGTACGAGTGAACGCGGTTGCCCCCGGGTTTGTCGAGACGGATATGACGGCAAAGCTCTCGGAGAAGGTGCGTACGGTAACCGAGGAGCAGATTCCCCTGAGGCGCATGGCGCGTCCCGAGGAAGTGGCCGGCGTGGTGCGCTTTTTGGCGAGCGACGCGGCTGCCTACATTACGGGCGAAGTCGTACGCGTCGACGGCGGAATGGCGATGTAGAAACCAGGGCCGAAGAACGGCTTGGATGAGGAGACCATGATGGAACAGAGAGTTGCAATCACCGGTATCGGTGCCGTGTCGCCGCTCGGCAACACCGCGCTTGCCACCTGGGCGGCCATGTGCGCCGGCACGTGCGGCATCGGCCCGATCACGCACTTCGATACCGATGCGTTTGCCGTCAAGGTGGCAGCCGAGGTCAAGGGCTTTGACGGCAACGAGTACTTTGGCAAGCGTGACGCCAAGCATCTCGACCCCTGCGTTCAGTTTGCGATGGCGGCTTCGGACGAAGCCATGCACGATGCGGGCTTTGATGTCGAAGGCGCCATCGATCGCGAGCGCCTGGGCGTCTACGTGGGCTCGGGCGTGGGCGGCATGACGACGCTCGTCGACAACGTCCATACGATTGCCGAACGTGGGCCCCGCCGCGCATCGCCCTATATGATCGCGATGATGATCCCCAACATGGCATCGGGCAATATCGCAATCCGCCACAAGGCAAAGGGCCCGACCCTGCCCGTGGTGACCGCGTGCGCAACCTCGGCCCATGCGGTGGGCGAGGCGTTCCGCGCCATCAAGCACGGCTATGCCGACGCGATCCTCGCGGGCGGCGCCGAGGCGGCCATTATCCCCGATGCCGTTGCGGGCTTTACGTCCTGCCGCGCTCTCACCACTAATCCTGACCCGTCGACGGCTTGCCGCCCGTTCGATGCAGACCGCGACGGCTTTGTGATGGGCGAGGGCGCCTGCGTGCTGGCACTCGAGAGCATGGAGCATGCGCAGGCGCGCGGTGCGCACATTTATGCCGAGGTCGTGGGTTACGGCAACACCGATGATGCCTATCACATCACGAGCCCCGATCCCGAGGCTGCCGGCATTGCCCGCGCGATATCGCTGGCGGTGACCGAGGGCGACGTCAAGCCTTCCGAGGGTCTCTACATCAATGCCCACGGCACATCTACCAAGCTCAACGATTCGTCCGAGACGGCGGGCATTAAGCGTGCGCTCGGCGAGGACGCGGCGCGCGCCGCGCACGTCTCGTCGACTAAGTCGATGACCGGCCATATGATCGGTGCCACGGGCGCCATCGAGGTCATGGCATGTGCCATGGCGCTCGAGCAGGGCGTGGTGCCCCCGACCATTAACTACCACACACCCGATCCCGCCTGCGATCTTGATTACACGCCCAATCGCGCGGTTCGCGCCGATCTTACCTGGGCGCTTTCGACCAACCTGGGCTTTGGCGGGCACAACGCCGCCATCGCGCTGCGTAGATATACGAGGAGCTAGAGCATGGATTCCAAAAGACTTGCCGAGATAGCCGATGTTATGGAGGACCGCGGCCTCACGCGCGTACGCGTTGAGGAGCCCGATGGCACCGCGGTCGAACTCGAGCGCGCGAGCGCCACGCAGCCGGTCGCCGTGCCCATGCCTATGCCGGGTGCCGTGACTGCTCCGGCGGTGGCTCCTGTCGCCATGCCTGCCACCGCACCGGAACCCGCCGCGCAGACACCTACCGCCGTGTCGGAGCCTAAGGGCACCGAGGTGACCGCTCCCATGGTCGGCGTTTTCTATGCTGCCCCGGCGCCGGGCGACGAACCGTTTGTGCACGTGGGCTCCAAGGTCAAGGCCGGCGAGACCCTCTGCATCATCGAGGCCATGAAGGTTCTCAACGAGGTGACGGCAGAGGTGGATGGCGAGGTGCTCGAGATCTGCGTGGCCGACGGCGACCTCGTGGAGTTTGGCAGCTGCCTCATGAGGATCGGATAGGTGATGTCCATGAACAAAGAAGAGCTCAAGAAGCTGTTGCCGCATCGTGAGCCGATGCTTTTGCTTGACGAAGCCGAGCTGGTGGGCGACGAGGCCCACGGCAAGATCACGATTACGGGCGACGAGTACTTTTTGCAGGGGCATTTTCCGGGAAACCCGGTGGTCCCCGGCGTGATTCAGTGCGAGATGCTCGCCCAGAACTGCTGCGTGCTGCTGATGGGCGATGAGGAGGCGCGCGGCGCGACGCCGTTCTACACGAGTCTGGACAAGGTGCGCTTTAAGCGTCCGGTGCGCCCGGGCGACACGGTGGATCTGGTGTGCTCCATCACGCGTGCGCGCGGGCCGTTCCGCTTTGCGACAGGTACTGCGAGCGTTAACGGTGAGGTTTGCTGCCGCGCCGATATGTCTTTTGCACTCATGCACGAAAAGTAGGGAAGTTTTCATGTTCGACAAAGTGCTCATCGCCAACCGCGGCGAAGTCGCGGTCCGTGTTATCCGCGCGTGCCGCGATATGGGCATCAAGACCGTCGCCGTTTATTCCACGGCCGATGCGGACGCGTTGCACGTGCAGCTTGCCGACGAGGCGTATTGCATCGGCGGCCCGCGTCTTGCCGAGAGCTACCTCAACGACGATGCCGTGCTCACCTGTGCCGTAAAGTCGGGAGCTAAGGCAATTCATCCCGGCTATGGCTTTTTCTCCGAGAAGGCGAGCTTCGTACGCGACTGCGACAAGTATGGCCTAGCGTTTGTCGGTCCTTCGGCCGAGGTGATCGACAGCATGGGCGACAAGGACGCCGCACGTCGAACGGCTGCCGCGGCGGGCGTGCCCATCGTGCCGGGCTGCGATTTGCTCAAAAGCCCCGAGGAGGCAACGGCCGAGGCCGAGCGCATTGGCTGCCCCGTGCTTATTAAGGCGCGTGCCGGCGGTGGCGGCCGCGGCATTCGCAAGGTCGAGCGCGTGGAAGATGCGGCAAAGGCGTTTATCGAGGCGCGTGCCGAGGGCGAGGCCGTTTTTGGCGACGGCGAGTGCTACATGGAGAAGTTCGTCGCGCCGGCGCACCATGTTGAGGTGCAGATTATGGCCGATAAGCAGGGCCATGTGTTTTCGCTCGGCGAGCGCGAGTGCTCGGTGCAGCGCCGCAACCAAAAGCTGATCGAGGAGAGCCCCGCGCCGTGCCTCGACGGACACGACGACATTCGTGCTCGCATGCACAAGGCGGCGCGTGACCTGGCTCGTGCCGTCGGCTACGAAGGAGCCGGTACCATCGAGTTCCTGTATTCGGACGACGGCAATTTCTACTTTATGGAAATGAACACGCGCTTGCAGGTGGAGCATCCGGTTACGGAGTTTGTGACCGATACCGACTTGGTCAAGTGGCAGCTGCGCGTGGCAGCCGGCCAGCCTCTGCCCTTTGAGCAGGAGGACATGCCGGTCCGCAACCACGCCATGGAGTGCCGCATCAATGCCGAAACGCCGGACTTTCTGCCGTCATGCGGAACGGTCACCGCGTTGCGTGTGCCGGGTGGTCCGCGCGTGCGCTGGGATTCCGCCATGTTTACCGGTGCGACAGTTCCGCCGTACTACGACTCCATGCTCGGCAAGCTCATCGTGTGTGCGCCCACGCGTGACGGCGCCATTCGCAAGATGCGCTCGGCCCTGGGCGAGCTCGTGATTGAGGGCGTGAGCGAAAACAGCGAGCTTCAGCTCGACGTGCTGGCAAACGACGAGTTCTTGTCGGGCATGTATCACACCGATCTGATGGGGCATCTCTATGCTGATGAATAGAAAAGCGAAGACGGTTAACGTCCTCGAGGGGCCGATAACCGAGTCGTGCGCCGAGTTTCCCGCGCGCCACGTGTTTATCAAGTGCCCGGAGTGCCGCCGCGTGATCGATGAGGCACGCCTGCACGACAATCTCGAGGTCTGCCCTCGTTGCGGCAAACACTTTCGCGTGAGCGGTCGCGCGCGCATGCGCATGACGGTCGACGAGGGCACGTTTGAGGAATGGGATGCCAATCTGGCGTCGGAGGACTTCCTCTCGTTTCCCGGCTATGCCGACAAGCTCAAGAGCGTAAGCGAGCGTTCGGGCGAGCGCGATGCCGTTGTGTGCGGCAGGGGCAAAATCTGCGGTTGCGATACCGCACTCTTCTTTATGGACGCCAACTTTATGATGGGCTCGATGGGTTCTGTGGTGGGCGAGAAGATCTGTCGCACATTTGAGCACGCGACCGAGCTGGGATTGCCGGTTGTCGGCTTTACCGTTTCGGGCGGTGCGCGCATGCAAGAGGGCGTGACATCGCTTATGCAGATGGCCAAGATTTCTGCGGCGGTTAGGCGCCACAGCGAGGCGGGCGGCCTGTATATCACGGTGCTCACCGACCCCACGACCGGAGGCGTAACCGCGAGCTTTGCCATGGAGGGCGACATTATCCTGGCCGAGCCCGATGCCCTGACGGCATTTGCCGGCCCGCGCGTGATCGAGCAGAACATGCACAAGCGCCTGCCCAAGGGATTCCAGCGCTCCGAGTTTTTGCTGGAGCACGGCTTTTGCGATGCCGTTGTTCCGCGCGGCGAGATTGCGCTCACGGTAGGCGAGCTGTTGGCGCTGCACGAAGGGCATGCGCCCAGCCTGGGGGCACCGCATGAGATCGTGCATACGGGTCGTTGCGGCAAAAAGCTGGGACACTTGTTCAAGCGCTCGGCGGCACCAAAAACCGCGCTCGAGATTGTCAAGCAGACCCGCTCGGCAGATCGCGCCACGGCGGGCGAGATGATCTCGCTGGGCTTGGATGGATTTGTGGAGCTGCACGGCGACCGTTACTTTGGCGACGACGCCGCTGTGGTGGCTGGCATTGGCTGGAAAGACGGACGCCCCGTAACGGTCATCGCCATCGAGCGTGGCACCACGACCAAAGAGCGTATGCGCCGTAACTTTGGCATGGCGCATCCCGAGGGCTACCGCAAAGCGCGTCGCCTTATGCGTCAGGCCGAAAAGTTTGGTCGACCGGTCCTATGCCTGGTCGATACCTCGGGCGCGTTTTGCGGCATCGGTGCCGAGGAGCGCGGCCAGGGCGAGGCGATTGCCCAGAATCTCATGGAGATGAGCGGCCTTAAGACGCCGATTGTCTCGGTGGTGACAGGCGAGGGCGGCTCTGGTGGCGCGCTGGCGCTGTCCGTGGCCGACCGCATCCTGATGCTCTCGAGCTCGGCCTATTCGGTCGTGAGCCCCGAGGCCTGTGCGTCGATCCTGTGGAAGGATACCGAGCGCGCGAATGAGGCCGCCGAGGCGCTGAAGCTCACGGCCCCCGATCTGTTGGGGCTCGGCATCATCGACGGCATTGTTGACGATAGGGGCCTGTCGCATGAGGAGATCGCCGGTGCCGTCATGTCCTCGGCATTTGATGCCTTCGATACACTTGGGCGGCTCGACGACGCGACCCTTACAAACCTCCGCTACGAAAAGTACCGCGCAATCGGTCAGTACCGCACGATGTGACAAAGGGACAGCCCGCATGTCGCATTGGGAAAGGCGTTTCATGCCTCAAGTTTCTAACACCTCGTTTACAACGACGGTTTCATCAAACGCCATGGCTGTGGTGGACTATCTGTCCAAAAGCATGATGTCGGCGCTGCCGTTTATTGTCTGCGCGGCGTTGTTCCGCACCGTCGCCGTCATTATGGGCGAAGGCATGCTGGGCCTGTGGTCTGCCGATTCCGAAATCTATCGCCTGTTCTACAGTTGGCTCTATAACGCCGGCTACTACTTTTTGCCCGTTTATCTTGGTTGGGCGGCCGCCCGCCAGCTCGGTTGCTCGGAGCAGCTGGGCATGATGCTGGGCGGCGTATTGATTGCGCCCGATCTGCTTAAGCTCGTCAATGCCGTATCGACGACGGGGGCATCGATGACTTCCGTGTATGGCCTGCTTCCCGCGCCGGTCAACGATTACACGACGACTGTTATTCCGGTTCTCATTTCGGTGCCCGTGCTATGGCGAGTGGAGTGTTTCTTTCAGCGCGTTATCCCTAAGGCCGTGGCGTTTTCGTTCGTTCCGTTTGCGACCATGCTTGTCATGGTTCCGGTTTCGCTGTGTATTACGGCACCGGCGGGCAGCTATCTGGGCATGCTGTTGGGCCAGCTTATGTTTATGCTTGGCAATTCCGGTGGCATCGTGTCGCTGCTCACGCTCATGGGGCTTGCCGCGGGCTGGGAGTTCCTTAAGATCGCGGGCGTCAGCAGCGTTGTCCTATCGCTCGCCTATGCACAGTTTATGAGTGTGGGAACGGATTCGTGCATTCTGATCGCCGCGACGATGGCAACGTTCGCCGTTTGGGGTATGCCCTTTGGCGCGTCGCTCCGCGTTGCGGATAAGGACGAGAAGGGACTCATGCTGGGCTATTCGATCTCGGGTGTTCTTGGCGGCGTAAGCGAGCCGGCGCTGTACGGTTGCGGCTTTAAATATGGCAGGTGCCTGACGTGCATGGCCATTGGCGGCGCCGTCGGAGGCCTTGTTGCGGCCGTGGGCCACGTTACGGCCTATACCATCGGCATGACGAATGTCCTCATGGTCATTGGCTTTGCCACGGGCGGCATTTCGAACCTACTGTGGTGCTGCGTTGCCGGTGGCACGGCATTTGCGGTGTCTGCGGCGTTGAGCTACTGCTTTGGTGTGGTGCCGACGAAGGGACAGGCGACGGGGGACGGAGCCGATTCGCCCGATACAGTGGCGAGCGCTGCTGAAGTAAGCGCGTGAACCTGTGCGACACATGGACGATTCCTTTGCCACATTCCAAGGCCGTGACCCGTGTGGGCGCGGCCTTTTTGTATCTGGGGGACAAAGTGGCTACACTACAATCCGTTTGAGCAATAGATATATAGGTAGTACCGTGGGGGCGGATGCAGATGGTCGAGTGGATAGTTAAGCGCGCGCAGGGCGATCGTGCGCGTGTGGGCACGTTAGCGGGCATGGTGTGTATTGTCGCCAATGTTGCGCTTTGTGCTGCGAAGGGCGCAATTGGCGTGCTGTCGGGATCGGTTTCGATTGTGGCGGATGCCATGAACAACCTGTCCGATGCCAGCTCGAATATCGTGAGTGTGCTGGGCTTTAAGCTGGCGAGCAAGCCGGCCGACCCCGAGCATCCTTACGGCCACGGTCGCTACGAGTATCTCTCGGGATTGGTCGTGGCGGCGCTCGTGCTGCTGATTGGCGTTGAGCTGGTGAAGTCCTCGGTTGAGCGCGTCATTCACCCCGAACCTGTCGAGTTCTCGCTTGCCCTGGTGGCAGTTCTCGTGCTTTCGATGGTTGTTAAGCTGTGGATGGCGGCCCTCAACCAAAAGCTCGGCGATCGCATTGAGTCCGAGACGCTGCATGCGACCGCGCAAGATTCCAAGAACGATGTCCTTGCCACGGGCGCCGTGCTGGCGTGCGCAATTGTTTCGCAGGTGACGCACATCAATCTTGACGCGTGGGTCGGCCTTGCCGTTGGCGCCTATATTGGCTGGAGCGGCTTTGAGCTTATCCAAGATACGGTGAGCCCGCTTTTGGGCCAGACGCCCGATACTAAGCTCGTCGAGCATATTCGCAGCAAGATCATGAGCTATCCCGGCGTCTTGGGCGTCCATGACCTAATGGTTCACGACTACGGCCCAGGCAGGAAGTTCGCAAGCGCTCACGCCGAGATGGCAGCCGAGGCCAGCCCGATGGACAGTCACGACACGCTCGATAACATCGAGCAGGCGTTTAGGAACGAAGACGGCATGATTGTCACGCTTCACTACGATCCCATCGTGACCGACGATCCAAAGGTGGCGAGCATGCGCCTGCGCATCAACGCAATGGCTCAACAGATCGATAGCCGCCTTTCGATTCACGACCTTCGCTGCGTGCCGGGTCCTACGCACACCAACGTGATCTTTGACTGCGTGCGACCCTCGGATTTGGCGATGAACGCCGAAGACTTAAAGCACGCGTTGGCGAAACGGGTCGAGTCGGAATACCCCAAGTCGATTGCCAAGATTACGATCGATGAAGACTACGTAGGCCATACCCACGAGTAGGGCTGCGCCGGTAAAGCAAGTTATACAGAAGGGGAGAATATGAAGAGGCTGTATCTGCTCCGCCACGGCCAGACGGAATTCAACGTCAAAAAGCTCGTCCAAGGTCGTTGCGATTCACCGCTCACCGATTTGGGCCGTCAGCAAGCCGGGATGGCAGCCGCATGGCTCAAAGCCCACAATGTCGTTCCCGACAAAGTGGCCTCATCACCCTTAGGCCGAGCCGTGGACACAGCTCAGCTCGTCGCATGCGAGCTCCTCGGTCCGGACGCTGCTGTCGAGTCCTGCGAAGGCATCATCGAGCGCTGCTATGGAACCTTCGAGGAAGGCCCGCACGACGCGCTGCCCACCGACGTCTGGGATCCAGGCGAAGATCTGGTCCCCTTTGGAGGAGAGGGAAGCAAAGCGTTGCAAGAACGCATGGTAGCCACCCTCACCAATCTCATGAGCGCCGATGGTATCGAAACCCTCCTAGCAGTAAGCCACGGCAGCGCCAGCCGCCAATTCATCAAGGCTGCAGCCCCAGAGGGCTTCAAGCTCCCAACAAAACTCCCCAACTGCGCCATCATGATCTTCGATTTCGATGAGGCAAAGCCACAAGCAGAAGGCGAGCCAATGCAATGCAAGTTCACCCTCCAGCAAATAGTGGACCCCCAACAAAGAAATTAGCTGAGCGAGAAGAGTTAAGCAGACATCAACGTGTCGTCTCCCGAGCTTGGCAGAGGGGCGGCGAAATATATTAAGTTTGTCGCGAGTTCCGCACGCAAAGGAAAGCACTTAATGTGCTTTCCGTCTTGCGCAGGACTGTAGAGCAGCAAACTTAATATATTTCGCCGCCCCTCTGCCAAGCCCAGGCGACTCCACGCACTTTACCTGCGTAAACAATGTGAGTGAAATATGAATCTCGATGGATACGCCCGCAGCCGTGTATACTAAACAGCTGTGTGTAACCAGGGGAGTATTCTGGCTGGACAAAATGCCTGCTTAATAGGGTTGTCAGGTAGTCCGGACGCAATACAAGGCTGGGGAGCACGTCGTGTAAGTAGTGGTCCTCTAGGGGCGTACGCTCGGTGGTGTACGCATTGTCCCAAGACCACGCGAGAGTTGGGATCATATCTTGATCAGCATGATTCTCGGCCGCAAGATTGGCATGACCCAGGTTTGGGACGAGGACGACAACGTCGTTCCCGTCACGGTCATCCAGGCTGGCCCCTGCGCCGTCTCGCAGGTTAAAACTCAGGCAACCGACGGCTATGACGCCGTCCAGATCGGTTTCGGCGACATCAAGGCCAAGAACGTGAACAAGCCCATGGCTGGTCACTTCGCCAAGGCTGGCGTCGAGCCTGTCCGTTTCCTTCGTGAGGTCCGCGTCGAGAACGGCGAGGAGCACAAGGTCGGCGAGGTCGTCACCGTCGCTGATTTCGCTGATGTCGAGAAGGTCGACGTCATCGGTACCTCCAAGGGTAAGGGCTTCCAGGGTCGCATCAAGCGCTGGGGTCAGCGCCGCGGTCCTATGACGCATGGTTCTCACTTCCAGCGTCACCCCGGTTCTATCGGTCAGTGCGCCTATCCTGCGCGCGTCCTCAAGGGCGTCAAGATGGCCGGTCACATGGGTAACGAGCGCGTTACCGTCAAGAACCTTTCCGTTGTCCGCATCGATGCCGAGCAGAACCTCATCTTGGTCAAGGGCGCTGTCCCGGGTGCCAAGAATGGTCTCGTCGCCATCCGTATGGCCTAAGGGCCCAGCCCATTTAGCCCAGCGTCATACCAAGGAGAACACTTAAATGGCAAAGTTTGAAGTAAAGAACAGCGAGGGCAAGAAGGTCGCCGAGGCCGAGCTCGCCGCTGAGGTGTACGGCATCGAGCCGAACATCCACGTTATGCACCACATCGTCAAGTGCCAGATGGCCTCTTGGCGTCAGGGCACCCAGTCCGCTAAGGGCCGCTCTGAGGTTTCCGGTGGCGGCAAGAAGCCTTGGCGTCAGAAGGGCACCGGCCGTGCCCGCCAGGGTTCCATCCGTGCTGCCCAGTGGCGTCACGGTGGCGTTGTCTTCGCCCCCAAGCCCCGTTCCTACGCTAAGCGTATGAACAACAAGGAGGTCAAGCTGGCTATGCGCTCCGCGCTGTCCGCCAAGCTGGCCGATGGCGAGCTCGTGCTCGTCGACGACTACGGCTTCGAGAAGCCTTCCACCAAGGCTGCCGTTGCCATGCTCAAGGCTCTCGGCCTTGAGGGCAAGCGTCTGACCATCATCGTTCGCGATGAGGACGTCAACGCCTACCTGTCGTTCCGCAACATTCCCAAGACGTTCATCATCACTGCCGACGAGGCCAACACCTACGATCTCGTCAACAACAACGCCGTGCTGATGCCCGCCGACATTGCCGCTCACTTCGGGGAGGTGCTTGCATAAATGACCGCCCACGAGATCATCATCCGTCCGATCGTGTCCGAGCGTTCCTTCTCCGGCATGGAGCTGAACAAGTACACGTTCGAGGTCGCCAAGGATGCTAACAAGTATCAGATCAAGGACGCTGTCGAGGAGATCTTCGGCGTCAAGGTCGTTCGCGTGAACACCCTGACGGTCAAGCCCAAGACCAAGCGCGTGCGCTATGTCGCCGGCAAGACCCGTTCTTGGAAGAAGGCCATCGTCACGCTGGCCGAGGGCGACACCATCGAGGTCTTTGGCAACCAGGCCTAAGACTCGCTGCTGTTGAGTGAGCTCATGCCTCCCAAATAGGGGAGGCGAGAGCTCAAGGTTTTGGGCGTATAAAATGGACACGCCCGGAACCGTGTATACGTCCGGTGTCATCGCACCCGAGGCAGAACCTCGAATCCCTGTCTGCGATGGCTAACGGATTCCTATTGAAAGGGATTGTAATGGCTGTAAAGCACCTTAAGCCGACCTCCGCTGGTAGGCGTTGGCAGTCGATCTCCGACTTCTCCGAGATCACCTGCACCAAGCCCGAGAAGTCTCTTCTCGAGCCCCTGCCCAAGAAGGCCGGTCGTAACAACAACGGCCGCATCACCACCCGCCACCAGGGCGGCGGCGTGAAGCGTCGTTACCGCGTGATCGACTTCAAGCGCAACAAGGACGGCGTGCCCGCCAAGGTTGCCACGATTGAGTACGATCCGAACCGTTCCGCTCGCATCGCTCTGCTGCACTACGCTGACGGTGAGAAGCGCTACATCCTGGCCCCCAAGGGCCTTGAGGTCGGTCAGACCATCATGTCCGGTTCTGACGCCGACATCAAGCCGGGCAACGCTCTGCCCCTCGCCGACATCCCCGTCGGTACGCTCATCCACGCCGTCGAGTTCCAGCCGGGCAAGGGCGCTGCTATCGCCCGTTCCGCCGGTAACTCCTGCCAGCTGATGGGTAAGGAGGGCAAGTACGCTATCGTCCGTATGCCTTCCTCCGAGATGCGCCGCATCCTCGTTACCTGCCGCGCCACCGTCGGTGAGGTCGGCAACGCCGATCACGCCAACATCGTCATCGGCAAGGCCGGCCGTAAGCGTCACATGAACGTGCGCCCGACCGTCCGCGGTACCGTCATGAACCCTGTCGACCACCCGCACGGCGGTGGCGAGGGCAAGAACCACACTTCTGGTCGTCCCTCCGTTACCCCCTGGGGTAAGCCGACGAAGGGCCTTCGTACGCGCAAGAAGAAGAAGGTCTCGAACCAGCACATCATTCGTCGCCGTAAGAAGTAATTTCGGATACCGAGTTTTAGGAGAAAGCACTTATGAGCAGAAGTCTCAAAAAGGGCCCGTTCGTGGAGACTCGCCTTCTCTCGCGTATCACCGCGATGAACGAGGCTGGCAAGAAGGACGTCGTGAAGACCTGGTCCCGCGCGTCCACCATCTTCCCCGAGATGGTTGGTCACACCATCGCCGTCCACGACGGCCGCAAGCATGTGCCCGTGTATGTTACCGAGTCCATGGTTGGTCACAAGCTCGGCGAGTTCGCGCCGACTCGTACGTTCCGTGGCCACAAGGCCAAATAGGGGGTTAACCGTAAATGGCAACTAAGTCTATTGAAACTGAGGCCACCGAGGTTCGCGCCGTCGCTAAGTACGTGCGTGTTTCCCCCAGCAAGGCCCGCCTGGTGGTCGATCTGATCCGCCGCAAGCCTGTCGCTCAGGCCTTCGACATCCTCCACTTCTGCGACCGCGCCGTCGCCGTGGATGTCGAGAAGGTTCTCCGTTCCGCCGTTGCGAACGCCGAGAACAACAACGGTCTGCGTGCCGACAACCTGGTTGTCGCCGCTGCCTATGTTGACGAGGGTCCGACGCTTAAGCGCATCCGTCCCCGCGCCAAGGGTTCCGCTTCTCGCATTCTGAAGCGTACTTCCCACATCACCGTCGTCGTTGCTCCTCGAAAGGAGGCGTAAAGCTGTATGGGTCAGAAAGTCTACCCCACCGGCTTCCGTCTTGGCATCACCGAGAACTGGCGCTCCCGCTGGTTCGCAGAGAAGGATTACGCTAAGACCCTCGGTAACGATCTCGAGATCCGCAAGTACCTCGAGAAGCGTCTTTCCCGCGCAGCTGTCTCCCGCGTCGAGATCGAGCGCGCTGGCGACAAGGTGAAGGTCATCATCCTCACCGCTCGCCCCGGCGTTGTCATCGGTAAGAAGGGTGCCGAGATCGATACCCTCCGCACCGAGCTCGAGAAGGTCGCTGGCGTCTCCAAGGGCCAGCTCTCCGTCGACGTTGTCGAGATCAAGCGCCCCGAGCTCGACGCCAACCTCGTTGCTCAGTCCATTGCTGAGCAGCTCGAGGGCCGCGTTGCCTTCCGTCGCGCTATGCGCAAGGCTGTCCAGTCCGCCCGCAAGGCCGGCGCTAAGGGCATCCGTATCCAGTGCTCCGGTCGTCTCGGCGGTGCCGAGATGGGCCGTCGTGAGTGGTACCGCGAGGGTCGCGTGCCTCTGCACACCCTCCGTGCCAAGATCGACTACGGCACGGCTGTCGCCAGCACCACCATGGGCGCTTGCGGCGTGAAGGTCTGGATCTACCTGGGCGAGAAGCTCCCGGGCCAGCCTGTTCCCAACCCTGCACTCGAGGGCTCTTCCCGTCCTCGTCGTCGTAACTCCGAGAGGAGGGGTCAGTAGTGCTTGCCCCTAAGCGTATTCTTCACCGCAAGGTGCAGCGTGGCTCCATGAAGGGCCAGGCCAAGGGTAATACCGAGCTGCATTTCGGCGAGTTTGGTATCCAGGCTCTCGAGGCCCATTGGATCACCAACCGTCAGATTGAGGCCGCTCGTATTGCCATGACCCGCTACATGAAGCGTGGCGGTCGTGTCTACATCACGATCTTCCCCGATAAGCCCATCACCAAGAAGCCTGCCGAGACTCGCATGGGTTCTGGTAAGGGTAACCCCGAGGAGTGGGTGGCCGTCGTCAAGCCCGGCCGCATCATGTTCGAGGTCAAGGGCGTGCCCGAGGAGGTCGCTCGCGAGGCTCTGCGTCTTGCACAGCACAAGCTTCCCATCAAGACCAAGATTGTTGCTGCTAAGAACGCTGAGCAGCGCATCGAGAAGGAGATGGCTGAGGAGGCCGCTCTCGAGGCCAAGTGGGCTGCTGAGGACGCCGCCGCCGCCAAGGAGGAGAACTAATGAAGCCCGCAGAGATTCGTGAGCTCTCGGACGCTCAGCTCGTTGAGAAGCTGAAGGAAATGCGCGCCGAGCTCTTTAACCTTCGTTTCCAGATGGCCACCAGCCAGTTGGACAACACCGCTCGCGTCAACACCGTGAAGAAGGACATCGCTCGCGTCCTCACGGAGCAGCGCGCCCGTGAGATCGCAGCGGAGAAGTCCGCTGTCGCCGAGTAGGACCTAAGGAGAGAACATGACTGATTCGCGTAACTCGCGTAAGGTCCGTACGGGTGTCGTTACCTCCGTCTCCGGTGCCAAGACCATTGTTGTCACCATCACCGAGCGCAAGCGTCACCCCAAGTACGGCAAGATGATGACCAGCTCCAAGAAGCTGCACGCTCACGACGAGGAGTGCACGGCTGGCGTGGGCGATACCGTCCGCGTTATGGAGACCCGTCCTATGTCCAAGATGAAGCGTTGGCGCCTCATCGAGGTCGTCGAGCGCGCTAAATAAGCAGTCGCTCTTACGACTTGTACGTTTCCGAAGATGTGCGTATGCCTGGCTTGCATACCACGGGCCGTATAAAGGCTGCGCACCTCTCTTCGGTTCTTAGTTCGGAGGAACATCTACCATGATTCAGATGCAAACCATGCTGAACGTCGCCGACAACTCCGGCGCTCGCAAGATTCGCTGCATCAAGGTGCTTGGCGGTTCCAAGCGTCGTTATGCAGGCATCGGCGATGTGTTCATCGGTGCTGTCCAGGAGGCTACCCCTGGCGCCAACGTCAAGAAGAAGGACGTTGTCCGTTGCGTCGTCGTTCGCACCGTTAAGGAGATCCGCCGCAAGGATGGCTCCTACATTCGCTTTGATGAGAACGCCTGCGTTGTCATCAACAACGATGGTTCGCCCGTCGGCACCCGTATCTTCGGGCCCGTCGCTCGCGAGCTTCGTGACAAGAAGTACATGAAGATCGTCTCGCTCGCTCCCGAGACCCTGTAGTTAGGGGAGATATATGTATATCAAGAAGGGCGATAAGGTCCAGGTTCTCTCTGGTAAGGATCGCGGCAAGCAGGGCGTTGTCCTGCGTGCTCTCCCCGCCGAGAACAAGGTCGTTGTCGAGGGCGTTTCGGTCGTCAAGAAGGCCGTCAAGCCCAACGCTGCCAACCAGCAGGGCGGCATCGTTTCGCAGGAGGCTCCTATCGACGCCTCCAACGTCAATCTCGTTTGCCCCGAGTGCGGTAAGGTTACCCGCGTCGGTCACGAGAAGGACGGCAAGAACAAGCTGCGCGTCTGCAAGAAGTGCGGCCACAAGTTCTAAGCTGCCCGCAACATCAAGTTGCTAGCAAAGGCCCGGATGCTCCACGGCATCCGGGCTTTTTTCTATCGCTACTCGATGGCTTCGGTTTTGCCGTCCCGTCATTCCGGTTGCATCCAGTTTTCGGTGCCGTCTCGAATCGAGTGCCGCCAGGTGACACCCTGTCGCGTTTCGTCGGCTTCGGTGACAAAAGCCGGGACAACTCCAAAAACTATTTTCGAACTCAGGGCTTTGAGTTTTTGTTTTAGTCCCAAAGGGCGCGGCGGGATGCCTTTGAAGGCTCGATAGCGCCGAAACGCCCGTTTTGAAACTCAAATGCCTTTTCGCGTGCAAGACGCCAGCTGCAATAGGAAGTGAATCAACGCAGGTGGCTTTCAAACAGTTTGCAAAACTGCAGGTCGCAGGTCTTCATTGCCAGTAGGAGAAATGAGTAGTCTCAGGTGGCTTGCTCATGAGTTGACTAACGGGATTTGAGATTACGCTGACGTCCGGAAACGCTTCGAGCACGGCGTTAAGTTTTTGGGGTTTGGGCGCAGCCCCTGCACCCGCGAGCGCGGGCCTTAAGCCCGCCGAGAGAGTGACGCGTCGAAAACGAAAGGGAAAGAGAGAAGGGGCCGTTCCTATCATTCAGGTTGCGACCGAAGAAGACAAGGAGACCCCCTGAGCCTGAATGATGCCCCACAGACCGCGTCCGACCGAGCTCAAGCCGAGCTTTTCCTGACGTCCGCCTTCGCGGAGATGATGGCTGGATTAGCTATGGATTGGCAACACCAATTTGGACGATTCCGGGAGGGACGGTCCCGCCTCCCTGAACTCGACCGGCGACATGTAGCCCAGTGTCGAGTGGATCCTGAAGTTGTTGTACCAGTGCACGTAATCCGAGAGCTTGGCTCGGAGCTCGCGCGCCCCTCCTCGGTCCTGCGGAGTGGCCGACGATCTCCCCGTTGCAGAGGTCGACGAGCAGGCAGACGTAGTTCCACGATGCCCCGACGCGCACGCAGGCCAGGTCGCTGCATATATGGGTGCGCGGCGCCCTGCCGCCGAAGCCGCGCGCGACGACGTTCGGCACGTCGGCCTCGTTGACCGCCCCGGGGTGCACCTTGAACCTCTTCCTGCCGTATGCGCTGACCAGGCCGTTCTCCCTCATGATGCGGCAGACGCGGCGTCGGCTGACGGTAACGCCCGACCTCCTGGGCGACGCCTTGATCTTGCGCGATCCGTTCCGGCCCTTGCTGGCGGCATGCGCCGCCGCGGCCGCCGTCGCCCCCGACATTAAGGTCCTCGAGGGCCGCGTCGTCTCCGGCGACCAGTTCGTCTCGCCCGCGGAACAGAAGGAGCGCATCCTCGCGACCTTCGGCGACCTGTGCTGCGAGATGGAGGGCTGCACCATCGCGCAGGCCGCCTATCTCAACGGCGTGCCCCTCATCGTCGTGCGCGCCATCAGCGACAAGCCCTGCGCCGAGGGCCAGGTCGTCGACTACAACACCTTCGAGAAGAAGGCCGCCTGCGACTGCGCCCGCATCGCCGCGCGCATGGTTAAGCTTTAGGCCCTGCGCGCCGGGGCCCTTCTTTATGTTGGGACCCCGGCGCGCAGGGCCCTTTCCAAAGCGAAGTGTCGAGCCGAAGTGTTGAGCGTCGGCCCTGAATGTTCAATGGCCGTTGTTTTCTGCCCCTCAAGTGGTGGACTTTTCCTCGGGGCTGTTGATTCCCCCACGCGCCCCTTTCCGTTCTCTGTGTTCCCCTTATACTCCTTGTACGAGGAGGTAAGAAGTCATGGACAAGACCGCACAGGACAGCTTGGCAAAGAAGCCCGTCGACATGAGGGACAGGATTCTCGAGCATCTCGAGGCCCTCACCTCTGCCGTCTCGCTCGACGACCTTGCCCGTCTGTCCACCTCCGACATCGCCGAGACGCTCATCATCTCCAGGAGCCTGGCGAGCCAGTACCTCAACGACCTTGTTCGCGCCGGCTTTGTGGTTAAGGTGGCGGGCAGGCCTGTCCGTTATTTTCATCGCCGCGCGTTCCAGAAGCGTTTTCAGGTAAAGCTCTCTGCAAGCGAGTACGCCTCGCTCGCCGACCTCATCCAGGCGACGGGAATCGCCGATCACCGCGACTTCGCGCGTGCCGTGGGCTTCGACCTGAGCCTCAGCTCCGTTGTCGAGCAGTGCAAGGCTGCGGTTCAGTACCCTCCGTTTGGCCTGCCCATCCTCTTGAGCGGCGGCGTGGGTGTCGGTAAGTCTTTCCTTTCTCGCCTTGTGTACGAGTACGGCAAGAACCAGGGCTTGCTGTCCCGCGACTCCTCCTATGTGCGCATCGACTGCGCCGGGGTCCCGGACGCCGCCTCGTTCAACGGGCTTCTTGACGAGTCGATCGCGAAATCGCGCGGGGGTGTGGTCTTTGTCAACGGCATCGAGGCACTCTCTCCCTCTGCGATGGAACACTGCCTTGCGACGGCCCTCGGGCTCGATGTCTCTCAGGATGCGCCGCGCGCTCGCCTCGTTCTTTCGACGACGCTTTCCGCCGATGACCCGAAGGTTTCCTCGGCCTACAGCAAAATGCCCATCTGTGCCCGCGTCCCCTCACTCAAGGAGCGGACCCCCGAGGAGCGCGAGGATCTCATCTTGAGCTTCCTGCGCAGCGAGGGGTGCCGAATCGGTTCTGATGTGAAGATCAGCCGCGGCGCATACCGTTGCCTCGTGAACGCGGACTTTTCCGATAACATCGCCGGCTTGCGCGCCTGCGTGACGAACTGCTGCGCCAAAGCGTTCCTCAATCGCGAGGGCGACTACGTCGTCGTTCGCCCGTATCTTCTTCCCAGCGGGCTCCTCTCCTCCGCGCAGATCGATCAACAGCCCGACGATGGCGTTCTGATCGACGCGTCCCTGGATGCCGCCGAGAGCACAGGGCCGGTCGAGCAGGCGCTCGATGCCCTGTGCTCTCTCGATGAGCGATTCTGCGCCGGGGAGCTCTCTGTCTCCGAGCTTGTCTCGCAAGCTGTCTCCGCTGTGCGCGGCGTTGAGGATCACTTGATCTTCGGCCACGGCGTCGCCTCATCGAGGTCGCGCGCCTTCGAGCGCGTCGTGGGCGCGGTCCTTGCCGACGCAGGCTCTTCTTATGGCATCGAGCTTTCGAGGAAGGTCACTTTTCTACTGGCCCAGGAGATTTGCCTGCAGTTGTGGCCGGGCATCGGCCTGGCTAAGCGAAAGTCTGCCTGTGCGGAGCAAATTTCCCATCTCCTCGGTGCCGTGACCTCCGAATTGCCGTTTGCCTCGAGCGTCTCCGATCAGGTCGCCGCAGACATGGAAGGGGCGCTCGGAATCTCGCTCGATCACTTCACGAAGACGCTTCTGACGTTGTGCGTCGCATCGGAGTCTCGCGACGCGAAGGCCCTTCGGACGCTCTGCGTCATCTTGTCACACGGCTACTCGACGGCGACGAGCATCGCCGACGCGGCGAACCGTATGCTCGGCGTGCATGTGTACGAGGCGGTCGACATGCCCTACGACCAGCAGCTGAAGGACATCGTCGGTCCGCTCCAGCGCCTCGTCGACCGCCATTCCTACTGCACCGGGGTCGTGTTTCTTGTTGACATGGGCTCTTTGGAGGAGGCCTATAAGGCCCTCGAGAACGTTACCGACTCCACCATCGGGGTGGTGAACAACGTCTCCACCGGGCTCGCGCTCGAGATCGGGTCCGGGCTGCTCGGCGGCAAGTCCATCGCCGAGGTTCTTGGCGATGCGACCGCCGTGTGCGTGACGCACTGCAAGGTAATCGAGCGCGTCAACCGTGAGGACGCCATCGTCTTCTGCTCCGAGTCCGGGGTCGACGCGGCCGAGAGGATACGTCAGCTCGTCTCGCAGAGCCTCCCGCGCACCATAGGCGCGCGCCTGCTCACGAGGCCCTTCAAGCAGCTTGCCGCGAACGGGTCGAACGACGCCGTTTTCTCCGAGCACCGCGTCTGCGCCGTCATCGGCACGGGAGACCCCAGGATTGCCTCCGTTCCCTTCGTCGCCCTCGAAGACATTATGTCGACGGCGTCCGCCTCGAAGGTCGATGCCGTGTTCGGCAGGTGGCTCGACGTCTCCGAGCTCGCTTCTTTCCACGAGAAGCTGCTTTCGAATATGACGCTACAGAACGTTATCCGCTCCATCACCATCCTCGACCCGGAGCGGCTGTTCCACGAGATCGAGAGCGCCGTGCACGAGCTTCAGCGCAGAACGGGCGAGAAGATCAGCAGCAACGCCATCATCGGGCTGTACGTTCACCTCTGTTGCCTCGTCGAGCGCCTCGTCACCCGCAACCCCATCGAGACCTACGTCGGCCAGGATCGCTTCGAGGAAGAGCACACCGACTTCATCGAGTCCTTCAGGCAGAGTTTCTCGAGCATCTCGACGCGCTATCGCGTGGAGGTTCCTGTAAGCGAGATCGCCTACGTCTTCGACTACATCAGCGTGAGCGCCGCCCCGGCGCGAGAGGAGCGTCTCGGCTCCTCGAGCCTCCTGTTCGACGAGTGACCCCCCGCGCCGTCACGAGCTGACCGCGCGTCTTCAATAATCCGATAATCCCTCGCCCGGCGCGAATCCGGATAGCGCCAAGGCAGTGCTGAATGAAAAACTTGATTTGATAGGAGCAAACATGAGTGTTGTTATGGCACGAATCGACAATCGCCTGCTTCACGGCATCATCGTGACGCAGTGGGCCCCGGTGTCGGGCGCAACCCGAGTCATGGTCATCGACGACAAGGTCGCCGGCGACGAGGTCCTGAAGTCCACCATGAGGATGGCGCGCCCCGCGGGCATGGCCGTCTCGATCATCTCCGAGGAGACCGCGCTCAAGAACTTCGCGGCGGGCAAGTACGACCGCGAGAAGGTCTTTGTCATTGCCAAGGAACCCGAGACGATGCTTCACCTGGTCGAGTCGGGCATCGAGCTCCCGACGCTGATCGTCGGCGGCTCTCTTGTCAAGGAGGGCGGCGTCCAGCTCACCCAGCGCGCCTATGCCTCCGCCGAGAACGTCCAAAGCTACAAGGCGCTCATCGCCCACGGCGTCAAGGTGACGGCACAGTTCGTGCCCGCCGACAAGCCCGTCTCCGTCGCCGACCTCATCTAAGGAGGGATCATGGTCAACTTCACTATCCTGCAGGTCGTCCTTTTGACCCTGCTTGCCTTCATCAAGCACGTGGACTACTACGGCATCCCGATGATCTTCGTCAACTATGCCGTCTTCTGGGGCCTTATCACCGGCGTGGTCATGGGCGACTGGCAGACCGGCCTCGTCATCGGCGGCACCATCCAGCTCATGCAGCTCGGCGTCGCGGGCTTCGGCGGCTCGTCGATTCCCGATTACGGCACGATGGCCATCATCGCCACCGCCTACGGCGTGACCCTGGGCTCCGACACGGGCCTCGCCATCGGCCTGCCGGTCGGCATGCTCGGCATCCAGCTCGACGTCGTCGTCAAGATCCTCAACGGCTTTGTCGTCGAGAAGTCCCAGAAGTTCTGCAACGAGGGTAAGTTCAATCAGATGAACGCCATCCTGTGGGTCTGCCCCGCGCTCTTCGGCCTGTGCGCCGCCCTGCCCGTCTTTGTCTCCGTGACGCTCGGCCAGCCCGCCGTCAACTGGCTCCTCGAGGTCATGCCCCAGTGGTTCCTCTCCGGCCTCACCCTCGCCGGCAAGATGCTCCCGGCCATCGGTATCGCCATGCTGCTCCGCTACATGCCAACCGCCAAGTACTTCCAGTACCTGCTCGCCGGTTTCTTCCTCTCGGCCTTCCTGAACGTGCCCATCATCGGTGCCGCCATCGTCGGCGTTGCCCTCGCGATCGCGTTCTATCAGCGTGCCGAGAAGGACGCCGAGCTCACCGCCCACGCTTCCGCAGACGCCTTCATCGGAGAGGATGAGTAACCATGGAAAACGAGAACATCACCGCCGCCGAGGGCAAGCCCTCCGGCTATAAGGTCACCAAGAAGGACCTGCGCAACGCGAACTGGCGCTGGCTCATGAGCGTGTGCACCTTCAACTACCAGACCCAGCAGGGCGCTTCGGTCGCCTACGCCCTCTCGCCGATCCTGAGGAAGATCTACACGAACGACGAGGACTATAAGCAAGCGCTCAACAACCACTTCCGCTACTACAACACCCAGCCTTGGCTCGCCGCCATCATCCTCGGCGCCTGCGTGGCCATGGAGGAGCGTGACGGCCTCGCGGCGGCGGACGCCGTCCAAGACCTGAAGATCGGCACCATGGGACCGCTCGCCGGCGTCGGCGACTCCCTGCTCATGACCATGATCCCGACCATCATGGGCTCCATCGCCGCCTACATGGCCATCGAGGGCAACCCCGTGGGAGCCGGCATCTGGTTCGCGCTCATCCTGGCCATCTTCTGGGTCCGCATGCACGCCCTCGAGTTCGGCTACAAGCAGGGTGTGAAGCTCGTCACCGACTTCAGCGAGAAGCTTCCCAACCTCACTGCCGCCGCCTCCGTGCTCGGCCTCACCGTGGTCGGCTGCCTCATCGCCTCGGTCATCGGCGTCACCTGCCCGATTAGCTTCAGCTTCGGCGACGTCTCGATGGAGATTCAGCCGCTGCTCGACAAGATCCTGCCTGCCATGATCCCCGCCGCCATCACGGGAAGCGCGTATTACCTTCTTACCAAGAAGAACGCGAGCATGACGGCCCTCATCCTCGTGGTGATCGTCCTCGCGATGGTCGCCTCCGCCGCCGGCATCCTCGCCTAGCTTCGACCCAAGAGATTGGTGAATCAATGAGAAAGATAGTTGTGGCGAGCCATTCCCTTCTCGCCCAGGGCTTCAAGGACACCCTCGAGTTCCTTACGGGTAAGAGCGACGCCGTCACCGCCGTTTGCGCCTACGTGAACGACAACGGCGAGGGGCTCGACGCGGCGGTCGAGGCGGCGCTTTCGGGCACTGACGAGGTCGTCGTCCTTACCGACGCGCTCGGCGGCAGCGTGAACCAGCGCTTCTCCCGCTTCGCCTCCGACCGGATCCACGTGATCGCGGGTGTCAACCTCCCGCTCGCCATGACGGTCGCGCTCGCGCGCCCCGACGAGAAACTCGACTTCGACGCCCTCGTCGACGAGGCGCGCCAGCAGATCGTCTACGTGAACGGTGCCAGTTCCGCCGAGTGCGAAGACGACGAATAGAGGAGGTCGACGATGAGAGAGTTCCTTAAAGACGTGTGGATGCACGGCGGTGAAGAAAGCCGCGCCATCACCCCCGAGAACATCACGGGCGAGAAGGGCCACGCCGCCATGTCGGCCAGCCACCTCGGCGTCGGCCGCAAGGGCTCGTGCTGCGTGCCCCTTGAGTCCGGCGAGACCATCACGCTCGCGGACATCGAGGGCCCCGGCATCATCCGCCACATCTGGATGACCGTCCCCGACAAGACCGCCGCCGGCAGCTTCGTCATGCGCGACCTCGTGCTGCGCTTCTACTGGGACGACGAGGAGACCCCCTCGGTCGAGTGCCCTGTCGGCGACTTCTTCTGCAACGGCTTCGGTGAGCGCGCCATCGTCAACTCGATGCCCATCTGCGTGAACCCGACGGGCGGCATGAACTGCTACTTCGAGATGCCCTTCAGGAAGCACGCCAAAGTCACGCTTACGAGCGAGCACCCCGGGTTCATTAAGTACATCTTCTACACGTTCAACTACGCGCTCACCGACGTGCCGGACGACGCCATGTACTTCCACGCCCGTTTTAACCGCGAGCGCAGCACCCGCAGGGGCGTCGACTACACCGTGCTCGACGGCGTGCGCGGTAAGGGCTACTACGTCGGCACCTACATGGCCCTGTGCGCCCTGGAGCGCTATTGGTGGGGCGAGGGCGAGATGAAGTTCTTCCTCGACGGCGACGAGGAGTTCCCCACGGTCACCTCGACGGGAGCCGAGGACTACTTTGGCGGTGCCTGGGCCTTCCTCGACAGGCCGCCCCACGCGCTGCCCGAGGCGCAGTGCTTCAACACACTGTTCGCCGGCTACCCGTACCGCTCGACGCGCGACGCCACGCGCGACCGCTTCAGCGCGGGCAAGCCGAACCCGAACCCGATGCTCGCGACCAACGACGACGCGCTGCCCAGGCACGGCCTCTACAGGTGGCACCTTCCCGACCCGATCTCGTTCAAGGAGGACCTGCGCGTGACGTTCCAGGACCTCGGCAACGACGACATCAAGCTCTACGAGCGCGAGGACGACATCTCCACCGTCGCCTACTGGTACCAAAGCGAACCGCACGCCGTGCTCGCCCCGTTTGCCGCAAGGCAGGACCGCGTGCCCAGGTAGGGTCGCCTCGAAACAAGCCAACGTTATGGGCGTCCGCGGTTGACCATGACTGCGGGCGTCCCTTTGTAAGGAGGATCGCATGAGCGAAAAGCAAATGAGGCTCGGCGCCCTCGAGGCCGGCGGGACCAAGATGGTCTGTGCCGTGGTGTCCGGCGACGGCGAGGTCCTCGACCGTATGGAGACCCCGACGCTTGCGCCCGCCGAGACCGTCCCGCAGATGATCGAGTGGTTCGCCGCCCGCGATGTGGACGCGTTGGGCATCGGCGCCTTCGGCCCGACCTGCGTCGACCCCGCCGACGAGCGCTACGGCTCCATCCTCCAAACGCCCAAGCTCGCGTGGCGAGGCTATGGTCTTCGCGCCGCGTTTGCCGACGCCCTCGGGATTCCGGTGGCCTACGATACGGACGTGAACGTTGCCTGCCTCGGCGAAGCGGTCTTCGGCTGCTGCAAGGGGCTCAAGGACGCCGTCTACGTGACCATCGGCACCGGCGTGGGCGCGGGCGTCATGTGCGCGGGCAGGCTCCTTCACGGCATGCTGCACCCCGAGGCCGGCCACATGCTGGTAAGGACCCGTCCCACCGAGGAAGGACGCTGCGTCTGCCCGAGCCACGCGAGCTGCCTCGAGGGCCTCGCCTCCGGCCCCGCCATCGCCGCGCGCTGGGGAAAGCCCGCGGCCGAGCTCGCGGACAACGATGAGGTGTGGATGCTCGAGGGGGATTATCTGGGGCAGATGTGTGCGAACCTCGTGCTCATGTACTCGCCTCACCGCATCGTCCTCGGCGGCGGCGTGATGCACCAGGAGCAGCTCTACGGCATCGTCCGCAAGAAGACCCTCGAATATCTGGGTGGCTACATCCAGACCGCCGAGCTTAAGGACATGGAGAGCTATATCTGCGCCCCGGGCTGCGGCGGCGACCAAGGAATCCTCGGCGCGGCCGAGCTGGCAAGAAGGGCGCTCGCGTAACTTGCGCTCTCTCCGCCATACTACGCGTTAAGAAAAGACGAGCGCTTCTTGCCAATTGGGCGGCAAGAAGCGCTCGTCTTTTGCATTTGTTTTTGGGCAGAACGCCCCGCCTCCGCTAGAGTCCCTGGACCGCTACACCCACGAGGTTTGGACCGGTGTGGACAAGAAGCGCGGGGCTGATGTCGGAGCGGACGATCTCCACCGCGTTGGCCACGCGCTCGCGCAGGGCCTGCTCCATGCGGTCGTAAAGGTCGGCGTAGGCCGAGGTGTAGCTCACGGCAAAGCGCACCTTGGGGTGCTTCTCGGCGATGGCGGCGACGAGCTTGACCTCGGTGCGATGCGGTACTTGCATAGCCATTTCGTGTGCGCGAGGCTGTCGGCTTTCTGGGCCACAGCAATCACATTCCCCCTAGCATGATGATCTGAACAATCCTCATGCTAGGGGGAAGGTTTTTGTCGCGTAGCGGAAATTGGCCTCCACCCGCTGAGCGGGTGGCTTTCTATGCCGCGCGTGCCGTGCGGCACGGACTAAAGTCCATGAATAAAAACGAGGGAGGCCGTTTCCGACCTCCCTCGCAAAGGGTCTCTGATTACTCCCACTCATTGGGGACAGACTTAAATGAGTGCTCTTGAAATGCCGGCGCCTGGGGACGTTCCTTTTCTGTCGGCAGTTTGGGACGGTCCTTAGAGTTGCAGCGCGCCATGAGTGACGTGGTGAAGCGGATCATCCTGTCTTTGAAGTTCTAAGTAGAATTCCCCGTCTCTGAGCAATGATTAGTGCGCATTTGTGCGTATTTGCGTGCGCAGGATTGCGTGACCATGCGTGTATATGCGCCGTCTGCGGTTGTATTTTGACCGTTTGGCGGTTATATACGCAGAAGTACGCACATACACGCGTATTTGTGCGAATATATAGCTGTCAGAATTGAAAGACTTTTCACGACGCAGGAGGCATTCATGGCAGATTCCAAGCAGGTTCCACTCGACTCCGCGGCAGCCGCAAAGGCGGCGTTTGCCTCGGTCCAGGATCAGCCGTTCCCCGATGATATCTTTACGACCCCCGAGCTCCGCTGGGCCGTGATCGGGTGCGGCGTTATCGCCAACCAAATGGCCCAGTCCCTCGCTCTGGCCGGTCGCAAGCTCGCGGGTGTCGCCAACCGTACGCTGTCCAAGGCCCAGGCTTTTGCCGAGCAGTATGGCGTCGAAAAGGTGTACGAGACGGTTGAGGACCTCTACGCCGATCCGGACATCGACGCCGTCTATATCACCACGCCGCACAACACGCATATCACCTATCTGCGTGCCGCGCTGGCTGCCGGCAAGCACGTGCTCTGCGAGAAGGCCATTACCCTCAACTCTGCCGAGCTCGACGAGGCCCGTGCCATCGCCGACGAGCACAACGTGGTCCTTATGGATGCCACCACGGTGCTCCACATGCCGTTGTATCAGGAGCTGCGCCGTCGCATGGATGCGGGCGACTTTGGCCGCATGAACCTCGCCCAGCTCAACTTTGGCAGCTATAAGGAGTACGGCGACCTGACCAACCGCTTCTACAATCGCAGTCTCGCCGGCGGCGCCATGCTCGACATTGGTGTGTATGCCCTGTCCGTCATGCGCCTGTTTATGGCCAGCCAGCCAGCCGAGGTCGTGTCTCTGGGCAATACCTGCGAGACTGGCGTTGACGTCGCGGGTGGCATTGTCTGCCGTAATGCTGAGCAGCAGCTGGGCGTTGTGAGCCTTACGCTCCACTCCAAGCAGCCCAAGCGCTCGGTCATCAGCTTCGATAAGTGCTATATCGAGGTCAACGAGTATCCGCGTGCCGACCATGCGACCATCGTGTGGACTGCGGACGGTCACCGTGAGGAGGTCCACGCTGGCACCGAGGCATACGCTCTGTGCTACGAGATGGCCGACCTGGAGAAGGCCGTTGCCGGCGATGATTTGAAGCGCGAGCTTCTGGGCTATGCTTCTGATGTTATGGAGCTGATGACCAAGCTCCGCGCCGATTGGGGAGTCGTGTACCCCGAGGAGGAGTAAGCGATGCTTGCGGAAGATAGGCTCAACGCGATCGTGACGATGGTGCAGCAGGCCGGCTCGGTTACCGTGCCGGAGCTTGCTGAAGCCCTGGGCGTGACGGCGTCTACCATTCGGCGCGACCTGCAGGCGCTCGACCGTGCACACCGTATCGCCAAGGTGCACGGAGGCGCGACGAGTCTGGAGCGTGCGCACGTGACGCGCGACCTGACGATCAGCGAGCGCAGTGATCTCCATAACGATGACAAGGAGCGCATCTGCGCCCGTGCGGCGGCGCTTGTGGAGCCCGAGGGCTTTGTGTATATCGATTCGGGCTCCACGACCCTCAAGCTCATCGAACATCTCCCGCATCTCGACGGCGTCACCTATGTGACCGATTCCGTGCTCCATGCTCAGCATCTCGCCCTGCGCGGTATGCGTACCGTGGTGCTGGGCGGCGAGCTCAAGCCCGAGACCGAGGCGCTCGTCGGTCCCGATGCCTTGGCAACCCTAGACCGCTATAACTTCAACTGCGGCTTTTGGGGTTCCAATGGCATCGCCGCCGAGCAAGGTCTCACCACACCGGATATCGAGGAAGCGCAGGTCAAGCGTATCTCGATGCGCCATACCGCCAAACGCTTCGTAATCTCGGACGCCAGTAAATTTGGCATGGTGGCGCCCGTTAAGTTCGCGGACTTCCGCGACGCAACGATTATTACCGCGGGCGAGGTGCCAGCCAAGTACCAGTCGATGGACAACGTCATCACGGTCTAGCGACAGGGCAAGGTCAAAACCATTTAGGTTCCTCAATAGAAAAGCGGCAACACCCTCGATGGGCGATGCCGCTTTTGTTGTCTGCCGTTTTGTCTAAATCTGTAACAACTAGACCGTTAAAAGTGGGCTAGGTGTTACAGATTGAGATACTTCCGAACCTTGCCGTCCCTTTGTCTCGATCTGTAACATCTGGGACCGATTTTGCCGAGTTATTGTTACAGATTGAGATTTTCCCTTAAGGGGGATTCGAATGTCTCGATCTGTAACAGATAGACCGGAAAATGGGTTCTAACTGTTACAGATCGAGACATTTTGGGACCGCGGTTGAACCATTGCGGCAAAACCACCACAAAGGTGCCTGTCCCCATTGTGGTGGTTTAGGGCTCCCAGGGGCAGGGGGCTTCGATGTGGATGTGCTCGCCGGTTACGGGATGCGTGAAGGACACGCTGTGGGCGTGGAGCATCAGGCCGCAGGGGCGCGGCGTTCCGTACAGGTCGTCGCCAACCAGGGGATGATGCTCGCTTGCCAGGTGCACACGGATTTGGTGCTTGCGGCCGGTGAGCAACTCGACATCGATATACGAGCGCGCGGGCAGGCCACGACGGCTCTTAAGACGTTTGAGCACCTTCACGCGAGTTTGAGACGGCTTGCCGCTGGCGCCGACGCGCATCTTTCGGCTGTCGTGACGGTCGCGGGCGATGGGCTTGTCGATGAGCTTCTCGTTCCAGTCGATCTTGCCCTCGGCCAGCGCCAGATAGTGCTTTTCGAAGGCGTGGTCGATGACCATTTGGTCAAAGGCGGGCTGCGTCTGTTTGTCGAGCGAAAACAACACCACGCCGGTGGTGTTGCGGTCCAGGCGGTTGAGCGGCTGCATGTCGGTCGCGGCAAAGCCGTCACCCATCGCCAGCAGCAGGTCGCTGGCGTAGTCGGTGAGCGTGCGCTCGCCGGTGCCGTCGCCGTGGACGATCATGTCGGCGGGCTTGTCGATGGCCATGAGCCAGGCGTCGCAGTAAAGGACTTGAGGTTCTTCGTTCACGTGTAAGCCTTTCGGTTAGCTAATTCCCACAAACATGCAGCCCGAGGTGGCGCCGCGCAGGCGGGCGGCGGGCTTGCGGCCGGCCTGTGCTGCTTCGACGGCACGACGGACGCGGGCGACGGCACGGCCCACCTCATCTGTCTCGAGCAGCGTTCCGTCTACCATGAGACGACGCACGCCGGCATCGAGCAGCTGAGGAACCTGCGGCGTGAGGTCGATGGGGTAGGCGTCGTACAGGCGAGAGCGGCCATGGATGTCGGTGCGTACGGGCATGACCTTGCCGTCGATATTCTTGAGTGACAGCTTGCGGGCGCGCAGGCGGCAGTTAGCGCAATCGTGGATGCAGCCATTGGCCACCTGCAGGATGCAGTGCTCACTCGTCATAACGCGCGGGCGGCCGAACACAGTGATGCCCAGGGCTGCGGGCGCGGCGGTGCCAAGCGAGACGATCTCGTCGAGCGTGATCTCGGGCGAGAGCCAAAACGCACCGGCTCCGCGCTCGGCAAGTGCCTCCATGCAGGGCGTGTTATGCACCGGCAGGCAAGAGCGAATCTCAGCCGTGGCGCCGGCATGAGCGGCTACGGCGAGCTCGGAGATATTGCCGACGGCGACGGTGGCTCCGGCATTGATCCAAGGATCGACGCGCTCGTGGTCGACGGCGCGGCAGACCTCGTCGAGTACGGGCACGATACCCTGCTCAAATGCATCGGCAGGGGAGAGTCCGACAGCCTCGAGCGCGTCGGTGGTCATATAGATGCGCGTTGCACCCTCCGCGCGGGCTGCCTCGGCGGCCTCGAGCGAGGTGACGGTGGCGCAGATCTGCGGCTCGTCGCGGTAGTGCTTGGGCATGGGGCGCGTACATTTGTCGAGCACCGGCAACTCGAGCGTTTTTGCGCGCTCCTCGTACGGTGCCAGAATGGCCTCTTCCAGCGCCTTACAAGCGGCGGCGCGCACCTTGTGCACGGCGGAGAAGCCCATGCCGCAGCCCTCATCGAGCGCCACATCAAAGCTCGCGGCCTCAAAGGGAGAGGAGCCCATGCGCCCGACGTGCTCAACCAGATCGGATGCCTCGACGGCGCGGGTCTTGGCGGCCTCGACGGTGAAGCCCGTGGCGGTGGCGGTGAGCGCGGGGTTGTCACAGCAGGTGAGTGTGACAGTAAACGGCTCGCCCAGGCGCGCCACGACGGACACGTCAACAGCTCGGCGGCGCAGCACATCGCGCTTGAGCGCGGCGCCGGCGGCGTCAATGGCGCTCTGGCTTCGAATCACGCGCACGCGGCAGCCCTCGGGCATGCTACGGGGCACGCGGCACTCAATGATGTCACCGGCGGCGGCATCATCGGCGGCAATGGTGGTCAGGAACTGGTCAAACTCGTTATCGTGGCGAAGCTCCAGCAGGTCGCCTTTGCCCACGGGCTCAAACAGCTCAATGCGGGCGATGGCGGCGCGGCGACGGCGGTCGTCGGACTTGAGGCCGCGCACATCGCGGTTGGCCGGGCGGCTGCCCAGCACCGTGCCCACGATCTGGCCGCGGTTGTTGGAACGCTCATAGCTCATCATCTCGTCGCCCGAGGTGCCGTCCTGATAGGCGTGCGTAAAGTCGCGGTTGAAGCAGCGCTTGAGCTGGCGCTGGCGGGCGGCTTCCTCGTCCTTGGCAACGGCGGCTCCGGATAGCATGTCGTCAATTTCGTGACGATACACATCAACGATGGAGTACACGTAATCGGGTGCCTTCATGCGGCCCTCGAGCTTGAGCGATGCGGCGCCGGCGTCATACAGACGGCGAACAAGCTGTGAGGTGTTGGTGTCACGCGGGCACAGCGCGCGCTCGCGACCGGCAGGGGAGAGCGCGCGACCGTTCTCGTCGATCAACTCGTAGGGCAGGCGGCAGGGCTGGGCGCACATGCCGCGGTTGGCCGATCGTCCCGCCATGGCAAAGCTCGACAGCAGGCACAGGCCCGAGTAGCAAAAGCAGATGGCGCCATGGCTGAATACCTCAAGGTCCACATCGGGCGCGGCGTCGTGAATGGCGGCGATTTCGTCGATGGAGAGCTCGCGCGAGAGAGTCACGCGGTCGGCGCCCTGCTCACGGCACCAAAGGGTTCCGCGGTCGTCGTGGATGTTCGCCTGGGTCGAGATATGTGTCTCGATGCCGGGCATGGTGCGCTTGGCCTCAAAGAACAGACCCCAGTCCTGGATAATGAAGGCATCGGCGCCCAGCGTGGAGCAGCGATGAATGAGCTGCAGTGCATCGCCCATCTCGGACTGCTTGATGACGATGTTGACCGTGACGTAGACGCGCGACCCGGCTAGATGCGCGGCGCGGCAGGCTTGCTCAAAGGCCTCGTCGGTAAAGTTGGTTGCCTTGCGGCGGGCGTTGAAGCTGCCCATGCCGCAGTAGATGGCGTCTGCCCCGGCGGCGAGCGCGGCGGCAAAGGGCTCCGGGCCTCCGGCGGGGGCCAAAAGCTCGGGCCTGCGGTTAGTGGTTCGGCTGGCGGTTGCGGTCATATCCTGCCTTTCAAAATGCTCAGATATTCAAAAGTATAGTGGCGTCGCTGCGGTGGGCGACGCCCGCAGCCTAAGCAGGACAAAGTCTTCAGCAGCTTGGACTGGCTGCTCCACATGAGAACCGTTCAGCGGTTCGGGGAAACCGTTGGGCGATAAAATATTCTCGCAAGCTGATAATATTCTTGCATCAAACAGAAACCTTGAGTACTATCCCAATCAAGCGCGGTGTTCAGACCGAACTGTGCCTCCCGGTGTGAACACCGCGCTCACGCTCTCTCAATTGATCGTAAGGAGAAAAACATGAGCAAGACCGTCGTGTCTTCCGATAACGCACCCGCAGCCATCGGCCCGTATTCCCCCGGTATCCAGGCCGGCAACATGGTGTTCCTGTCCGGCCAGCTGGGCATCGATCCCGCGACCGGCAAGATGCCCGAGGGCGTCGAGGCCCAGGCCAAGCAGTCCCTCGCCAACGTCGAGGCCCTGCTGACCGCTGCCGGCGCCACCTTTGCCGATGTCGTCAAGACCACGGTCTACCTGGCCGACATCGCCGACTTCGCCGCCGTGAACGAGATCTACGCCTCCAAGTTTGAGGCCCCGTTCCCCGCGCGCAGCGCCTTCCAGGTTGCCGCCCTTCCGGCTGGCGGTCTGGTCGAGATCGAGGTCGTTGCCGCTCTCTAAGGCGTTGGCCACAACTAAACATGACATGCAAAAAGACCCTGCAGCGCGTGCGAGCTGCAGGGTCTTTTATCAAGTGACGGATCGCTTGTGGAGCCGCACTCCATTTTGCTCGTTAGCCTTCCTTGCGGACTTTTTGCAGGTAGCGGTAGACGCTGGGCTCAGAGATGCCCAGCGCGGCGGCGGCGCAGGCCACGGCGCCCTTGAGCATGAACACCCCGTTACCGTTGAGGTGGCGAATGACGTCCACGCGGTCGCTCTGACCAAGCGACGCTACATCCAGCCCGCGCGCGCTCAGCAACTCGGCAATGCTGCGGTCGATGAGCTCCTGTGTAGACTCCGAAAGGCTTTCGACCTCGATAGGGGCGGGCTCCGTGCGCGTCGGCGCCGCGTCGAAGCACGCCATGAGCTGCTGCGCCATGGCGTTGATGGAGCGCACGGTCGAGAGGTCGGTGTTGACGCAGAGCATACCGACAATCTCATCATTCTCGCGGATAAAGTACGTCGCTGACTCCAACGTCTTGCCGCCGGCACCGCGCCCCTCGTAGCCCGTAATAAACGGCAGGTCGCGATACTTGGCGTCGTGCATGATCTTGAGTGCCAGATCGGTGGCGGGACCGCCGACCTTGCGGCCGCTCACGATGCCGTTGCGAATATCAACGATGGCGTGGTCGGGATCCGAGAAATCGTGCAGCACGATTTCGCTGTTTTTGCCGAGTATCTGCTCCAGAAAATCGACCATCGGCAAAAAGCGACGTACGGTCTCGTTCACGGGCAACTCCTTTGGGTGAAATCGGAAATGTTCATAACAATTTTTTCTCATGGTAACACGCTGCCCATCATCTCGTATATCCGCAGGTACATTGCGTAATGCAGACGAACGGTAGGAATTTAGCGGTAAACGGTTGACCAAAAGAAAAGTTAGATGCTATTTTGACCAGACACTTTCCTGACCTGCGGAAATGCGTTATTTCAGCTGAAGAATAGTCTGATAACAAAAAATTATTATTGAGAATGAGAATCATCTTTAATACGATATGCAATGAAGGCACAACCTCAACCCCGCACTGCGTCACAATAGAGCGTTAGATGCGAAAACAACTACTTCGAGGATTGGTGGTCAAATGACCCAGGAGACGGTTACGAACGGCACTGAAGCCCTGTTCACTCGCGAAGGCATGCCTCCCGTTAAGGAAATGATCCCGTGTGCCCTTCAGCACGTACTGGCATCGTTTGCCGGCATCATTACCCCGGCGGTCATCATGGCCGGCGTCTACGGCTTTAATAGCCAGCAGAGCACCGACATCATCCAGGTCGCCCTCATTCTTTCGGCGATCGATACGGCCCTTCAGGCCTTCGCTCCCTTCCGTCGCATCGGCGGCGGCCTGCCCATCGTCATGGGCGTTTCGTTCGCGTTCCTGCCGGCCCTGCAGGCCATGGGTGCCTCGGGCTTTAGCTTTGGTGCGCTGCTGGGTGGCGAGATCGTCGGCGGCGCCGTCGCGGTCCTCTTTGGTCTGGCCTACAGCAAGATCAAGTGGCTGTTCCCGCCCGTCGTGACCGGTACGGTCATCTTCTCCATCGGCGTTTCGCTGTATCCCACGGCCGTCAAGTATATGGCCGGCGGTATGGGTACGCCGCTGTGGGGCACCCCGCAGGCCTGGTGCGTCGCTCTTATCACCTTCGCCGTGGTCTTTGCGCTCGCCAACTTTGGCAAGGGCACGCTCAAGCTGGGATCCGTGTTCTTTGGCATGATCGTTGGCATGATCGTCTCCATCCCCTTTGGCATGATCGACTTCTCCAGCGTCGCCACCGCTCAGGTCTTCGCTCTTCCCAAGCTCATGCCCTACGCGCTCGAGTTTGATCCCGAGGTCTGCATTACCCTCGCCGTCGTGTTCCCCATGGTTGCCATCCAGGTTATCGGTGACGTCTCCGCTGCCTGCCTGGGCTCCATCGACCGTATGCCCACCGAGCGCGAGCTCTCCGGCGCTATCGTGTCCCAGGGCCTCACCTCTATGGTCGGCGGTCTGCTGGGCGGTCTTCCCACCAGCGCCCTTGGCCAGAACGTGGGCATCATCTGCTCCAACAAGGTCGTCAACAAGTGGGTCTTTGTGATCATTGCGGCCGTCTTTGCCATCGCCGGTCTGTTCCCGCAGCTTTCTGCCGTCCTTTCCGCTATCCCGCAGCCCGTCATCGGCGGCGCGACCGTCGGCGTCTTTGGCACCATCACCATGAACGGCGTGCGCATGTTCACCCGCGAGGGCCTCACGCAGCGCACTACCACCATCGTCGGCACCTCCGTCGTCTTTGGCCTGGGTATCTGGATGGCCAGCGGTTGCCTTGCCGGCGAGGGTATGCCCGCCTGGGTGTCCACCGTCATCGGCTCCAATGCCGTAACCCCCACCGCCATCATGGCCATTGTCCTTAACCTGATCCTTCCGCAGACGCCGGTCGTGGCTCAGCACATCGATGCTGCCAAGGACGCTGCCGTGGATCTGGTCTTGCCCGAGAGCAAGAAGTAACCAATTCGGTGCTATTCGTCGGCGGACGCATCGCCTCGTCCGCCGACGCCATGCGGCACCAAGCCGCACTTCAAAGGGTTTGTCCCTTTGGTGAAGCGTTGACGGGAGAGGGCCCGTTTCCGGTGTAGGCCGGCGCTTCGCACTCCGCCATGTCAGAGGTGTCAAACCCCGCCTCTGATGTTGAAGGGAGCATCCATGCTTCTGGTCGCTAACGGTTCCGTCTTTACCCGCAACGCTCAGACCCCGTTTATTCCAAACGGTGCGGTCGCCATTGACGGAGATACGATCGTCGAAGTGGGCCCCGAGCGCGAGCTCAAGGCCAAGTACCCGGATGCCGAGTACGTCGATGCCCAGGGCAACCTCATCATGCCCGGACTCATCAACTGCCACACCCACATCTACTCGGGTCTGGCCCGCGGCCTTGCCATTAAGGGCTGCAACCCCACCAACTTCTTGGAGAATCTCGAGCAGCAGTGGTGGAAGATCGACGACAACCTGACACTCGACGGCACCAAGGCCAGCGCCTATGCTACGATTTTGGACTCCATCCGTGATGGCGTCACCACGATCTTCGATCACCATGCGAGCTTCTGCGAGATTCCGGGAAGCCTCTTTACCATTAAGGATGCAGCTCAGGAGCTGGGCATGCGTTCGTGCCTGTGCTACGAGGTCTCCGATCGCCGCGGCCAGGAAAAGTGCGACCAGGCCATTGCCGAGAACGCCGAATTTGCCCAGTGGACCGCCAAGGAGCGTCGCGATAACGACAACCACATGATCGCCGCCATGTTTGGCGGACATGCTACCTTTACGCTTTCGGACGAGACCATGGATAAGATGGCCGAGGCCAACAACGGCCTGACCGGCTTCCACATCCATGTGTGCGAGGGCATGAACGACGTGTGGGACTCCCGCCTCAACCGCGGTGGCATCAGCCCCGTCGAGCGCCTGCTGCAGCACAACCTGCTGGGTCCCGACACCATGCTGGGCCACTGCATCCACGTGACGCCTGCCGAGATGGATATCGTCAAGGAGTCCGGCACTTGGCTGGTCAACAACCCCGAATCCAATATGGGCAACGCCGTGGGCTGCGCCCCCGTGCTCGAGTTCTTCCGCCGCGGCATCCCCGTGTGCATGGGCACCGACGCCTACACCCACGATATGCTCGAGAGCCTTAAGGTCTTCCTGATTATTCAGCGCCACAACGCCGCCATGCCCAACGTGGGCTGGTGCGAGGCCATGACCATGCTGTTCGAGAACAACGCCAAGATGGCGAGCAAGTACTTCGATCGCAAGCTCGGTGTGCTCGAGGCCGGCGCTGCCGCCGACGTTATCGTTATGGACTACAAGCCCTTTACGCCGCTGAGCGAGGAGAACATCGACGGCCACATGCTCTTTGGCATGATGGGCAAAAACTGCCGCACCACCATCATCAACGGCCGCGTCCTGTACAAGGATCGCGAGTTCGTTGGCATTGATGAGGCCAAGATCAACGCGTGGACCATGGCCGAGTCCAAGAAGCTCTGGAGCACGCTCAACGATCGCACCTACTAATTCACAAGTAGATTCGCGCGCGTCGGATGTTTCGCCGCATCCGGCGCGCGCATAGGCGGCCTCCGCGGGGTCGCCGGCGCTGTGCTAGCGCTACACCGTATTTGCGCCCGCCGCGCGGTCTCGCCGGGCGTTACAGAGAGGAACTCATTATGAGCGACATCATGAGGCCGATCCCGTTTTCGCAGCTGATGAACTGGATCATCGAGGAGCACAAGACTCAGGGCGCCGTCTTTGGCGTGCGCAAGATGGTTACGACCAACCAGGAGGGCGCGCTTCCCATTTTTGACGAGCGCATCGAGACTCCGTTTGGCCCGGCCGCCGGCCCCAATACGCAGCTTGCCCAAAACATCGTGGCATCCTACGTGGCCGGTTCCCGCTTCTTTGAGCTCAAGACCGTTCAGGTTATGGACGGCGAGGAGCTCTCCAAGTGTGTGAACAAGCCCTGCATCGTGGCGCAGGACGAGTGCTACAACTGCGAGTGGTCGACCGAGCTCGAGGTTTCGCAGGCTTTTGCCGAATACGTGAAGGCATGGTTCGCCTGCCACCTCATCGCTCGCGAGTACGGCCTAGGTAGCCCGGACGGCTTTGTCTTCAACATGTCCGTGGGCTATGACCTCGAGGGCATCAAGAGCCCCAAGGTCGACGCCTACATCGAGGGCATGAAGGACGCCAGCGGCTCCGACGCCTGGAACGAGTGCCGCGCATGGGCGCTCGCCAACCTGGACAAGTTTGAGCATGTCGATGCCGCGTTTGTCGAGTCCATCCCGGCGCGCGTCTCCAACTCCATTACCGAGTCCACGCTGCATGGCTGCCCGCCGGCGGAGATCGAGCGTATCGCGACCTATCTGATCACCGAGAAGGGCCTCAACACCTACATCAAGTGCAACCCCACGCTGCTGGGCTATGAGTTTGCACGTCAGCGCCTCAACGAGCTGGGCTTTGACTACATCGTCTTCGATGACACGCACTTCCGCGAGGACCTGCAGTGGGCCGATGCCGTGCCTATGTTCGAGCGCCTGATCGCCCTGTGCGCCGAGCGCGGCCTGGAGTTTGGCGTCAAGCTGACCAACACGTTCCCCGTCGACGTGACGAGGAACGAGCTGCCCTCTACCGAGATGTACATGTCCGGCCGTTCGCTGTTCTCGCTGACCATCGAGGCTGCCCGCCGCATTACCGAGCAGTTTGACGGCAAGCTGCGCATCAGCTACTCCGGCGGTGCCACGGTCTACAACATCCGCGCCCTGTACGATGCCGGCATTTGGCCCGTCACCCTGGCGACCGACGTGCTCAAGCCTGGTGGCTACGAGCGCTTTAGCCAGATGGCCGGCGAGTTTACCGACCTGGATGGCAAGCCGTTCGCGGGCGTCTCGCTCGAGGCTGTGACTGCGATCCAGACCGACTCGCTCACCAATCCGCTCTACAAGAAGCCGCTGCGCCCGCTGCCCGACCGCAAGGTCGCCGGCAAGAGCCCGCTTTCCGATTGCTTTACCACGCCGTGCCGCACGAGCTGCCCCATCCAGCAGGATATTCCCGCCTATCTGGCGGCTGTTGACGAGGGCCGCTACGAGGACGCACTCAACATCATCATCGAGCGCAACGCCCTGCCGTTCATTACCGGCACCATCTGCCCGCATCCCTGCGGCCGTGCCTGCGAGCGTGCGTTCTACGAGCCCGAGGGCGCCCAGATTCGCGCCAGCAAGCTCAAGGCCGCCCGCGAGGCCATGACCGCCGTGCTGCCCAAGCTGCGCGCCCAGGCCATCGCCAACGACGGCGAGCACAACGTTGCCGTTATCGGCGGCGGCCCGGCCGGCCTGGCGACGGCGTTCTTCCTGACGCGCGCCGGCGTGCCCGTCACCATCTTTGAGGCCCGCGATTCGCTCGGTGGCGTGGTCCGTCACGTGATTCCCGAGTTCCGCATCGCGAGCGACGATATCTCCCACGATGCCGAGCTCTGCCTAGCCTTTGGCGCCAAGGTGCAGCTCAACGCTCGCGTGGATTCCATCGACGAGCTCAAGGCTCAAGGCTTTACCGACGTGGTCGTGGCCACCGGTGCCTGGATGCCCGGCTCTGCGGGCTTGGGCGAGGGCGCCGAGCTCGACGTGCTGGAGTTCCTCGAGGCCGCCAAGAAGGGCGAGAAGCTCGAGCTGGGCGAGGACGTCGTGGTCATTGGCGCCGGCAACACCGCCATGGACGCGGCCCGCGTGGCCAAGCGCCTGGCCGGCGTGAAGAACGTGCGCCTGGTCTACCGCCGCACCAAGAAGCAGATGCCCGCTGACGAGGAAGAGCTTGATCTTGCTCTTGCCGACGGTGTTGAGTTCTGCGAGCTGCTGGCCCCCAAGGCGCTTAACGGCGCCGTGCTGACCTGCGACGTTATGGAGCTTGGCGAGCCGGATGCAAGCGGCCGTCGCAGCCCCGTCGCCACGGGCGAGACCGTCGAGCTTTCCGCCACCACGGTGATCTGCGCCGTGGGCGAGGGCATCGATGCCAGCCTGTACGATGCCGCGGGCGTCGAGCACGACCGTCGCGGCCGTCTTGCCGCCACCTCCACCGGCGTCGAGGGCGTTTGGGCTGCAGGTGACTGCCGTCGCGGTCCTGCTACCGTGGTCGAGGCTATCGCCGATGCCGCCGAGGTCGCCCGTGCCATCGCCGGTGTGGACTTTAACAAGTACGCCGAATGCAACGAGCAGGCCGGCCGCGAGGACACCTGCTACGAGCGCAAGGGGTCGCTGTGCCGCGACAAGCGCAACTGCACCAAGACCCGCTGCCTGGGCTGCGGCTCGGTGTGCGAGGTCTGCTGCGACGTGTGCCCCAACCGCGCCAACGTGGCAATTAAGGTGCCGGGCCTGGCCAAGCATCAGGTCGTCCATGTCGACGGCATGTGCAACGAGTGCGGTAACTGCGCCGTGTTCTGCCCCTACCAGGAGGGTCGTCCCTACAAGGACAAGCTCACCCTGTTCTGGAGCGAGGAGGACATGGAGAACTCCGAGAACGAGGGCTTCCTGGCCGTGGACGAGGACCACTTTAAGGTTCGCGTCGCCGGCACGGTCCGCACCGTCTCGGTCGATGCCGTCAACACCGGTCTTCCCGAGGCCGTCCGCCTGACCATCAGGGCTGTGCGCGACAACTATTCGTACCTTCTTAAGAAATAGGCGAGTCTCTTATGGCCAAATCCATTCAACATAACGTGGCCTACGTTGCCTGCGGAAGCGGTTGCGCCTCCGCAGGCGGCGACGCCCACTGCAGCGAAGGCTGCATTGGCTGTGGCGCCTGCGTCACGGCCTGCCCCCACGGCGCCATTGCGCTGGTCGATGGCATCGCCCGCGTGGACCGCTCCAAGTGCACGGGCTGTGGCCTGTGCGGCATGGCGTGCCCGCAGCGCGTGATTGCCTTCGTCCCCGGCTACCAGAACATTCTGGTGCGCTGCAACAACACCGATAAGGGCGCCATTGCGCGCAAGGTCTGCGACACGAGCTGCATCGGTTGCGGTATGTGCGCCAAAAAGTGCCCTGCCGGCGCTATCCGCATCGAGGACAACTGCGCCCATATCGACGGCGTGGACTGCCTGTCGTGCGGCATGTGCGCCGTCGTCTGCCCGCATGGCGCCATCCACGACCGCACCGGCATCGCCGCCGGCGTGTAGAAGGGAATCACCATGGCACAGGAATTCACTTTTACCGTTAACGGCGTCGAGTGCACGACGACTCAGAACAAGCCACTGCTGCGCTATCTGCGCGACGACCTGCACATTCACTCCGCCAAGGACGGCTGCTCCGAGGGCGCCTGCGGCACCTGCACCATTCATGTGGACGGTGCGGCCGTCAAGGCGTGCGTGCTGACCACCGCTCTTGCCGCCGGCCGCAACATCGTGACCGTCGAGGGCCTGCCCGAGGACGTGCGCGAGGCCTTTGTGTACGCCTTTGGCGCCGTGGGCGCCGTGCAGTGCGGTTTTTGCATTCCCGGCATGGTCATGGCGGGTGCGGCGCTCATCGCCGAGGACCCCGAGCCCACTGAGGAGCAGATCAAGTACGCCATTCGCGGTAACGTCTGTCGCTGCACCGGCTACAAAAAGATTATCGAGGGCATCTCGCTGGCCGCTGCGGTGCTCCGCGGCGAAAAGCAGATCGACGAGGACCTGGAGCGCGGCGATGACTACGGCGTGGGCAAGCGCGCCTTCCGTATTGACGTGCGCAAGAAGGTGCTCGGCGAGGGCAAGTATCCCGACGACATCGACGAGCTCGATCAGCCGGGCCTGACCTATGCCAGCGCCGTGCGCTCCAGGTATCCGCGCGCCCGCGTGCTCTCCATCGACACCTCCAAGGCCGAGGCCCTGCCCGGTGTAGTGGGCATCCTGCGCGCCGAGGACGTGCCGGTCAACCAGGTCGGCCACCTTATCCAGGACTGGGACGTCATGATCGCTCAGGGCGATATCACCCGCTGCGTGGGCGATGCCATCGTGCTGGTGGTCGCCGAGGACGAGGCGACGCTCGAGAAGGCCAAGAAGCTCGTAAAGATTGACTACGAGCCGCTGGAGCCCGTGCGCAACATTGTCGAGGCCAGGGCCGCCGATGCCCCGCGCCTGCATGACAGCTTCTTTGCCTTCGGCAACACGGTGGAGCTCAAGGACAACGTGTGTCAGAGCCGTCACGTGACGCGCGGCGACGCCGCCAAGGCGCTGGCAGAGAGCGCGTTTACCGTGACGCAGCGCTTTACCACGCCCTTTACCGAGCATGCCTTCTTGGAGCCCGAGTGCGCCGTTGCCTTCCCGTACAAGAACGGCGTCAAGGTGCAGTCGACCGACCAGGGTGCCTACGACACGCGCAAAGAGTGTGCCCATATGTTTGGCTGGGATAGCGAACCCGAGCGCGTGGTCGTCGAGACCATGCTCGTGGGCGGCGGCTTTGGCGGTA
The DNA here is from genome assembly GCF_025289055.1 of Collinsella aerofaciens. Taxonomy (GTDB): domain Bacteria; phylum Actinomycetota; class Coriobacteriia; order Coriobacteriales; family Coriobacteriaceae; genus Collinsella. Next base: position 32,842 of record NZ_JAESIQ010000001.1, on the reverse strand, counting down.
AGGAGGACGTTTCGATCCAGCACCTGGCCGCGCTTGCTGCCTATAAGTTCCAGCGTCCTGTGAAGTGCAAGCTCACGCGTGCCGAGTCGCTCGCGTTCCATCCCAAGCGTCATGCCATGGACGGTACCTTTACGCTGGGTTGCGACGCCGAGGGCAACTTTACCGGCCTGGATTGCGAGATCAACTTTGACACCGGCGCCTACGCGTCGCTGTGCGGCCCGGTGCTCGAGCGCGCTTGCACGCATGCTGTCGGCCCCTACAAGTACCAGAACACCGACATTCGCGGTTATGGCTACTACACCAACAACCCGCCCGCCGGCGCGTACCGTGGCTTTGGCGTCTGCCAGTCCGAGTTTGCGCTCGAGAGCCTAATCGACCTGCTGGCCGAGAAGGTCGGCCTGGATCCGTGGGAGATTCGCTACCGCAACGCCATCGAGCCGGGCGAGGTTTTGCCCAACGGTCAGATTGCCGACTGCTCCACGGCGCTGAAGGAGACACTGCTCGAGGTCAAGGATGCCTACTATGCGCATCCCGGACACGCCGGCATTGCCTGCGCCATGAAGAACGCCGGCGTGGGCGTGGGCCTGCCCGATGCCGGCCGCTGCAAGATTCGCATCGAGAACGGCGCGGCCGTGGTCTATGCCGCCACGTCCGACATTGGCCAGGGCTGTAACACCGTCTTTTTGCAAGACGTTGCCGAGGCATGCGGCCTGCCGCTTCGCTGCATCGCCAACGGCGAGTGCTCCACCGAGAACGCTCCCGACTCCGGCACCACGTCTGGCTCGCGTCAGACGGTCGTGACCGGCGAGGCCGTGCGCGGTGCCGCCTTCCTGCTGCGCGATGCCATGCTTGATATCGAGGCCGGCAAGTCTGCGCCCGCCGCTCCCGTGAGTGCGCATGGCGACGGCGTCAAGATCGAGTATGACGACGGCCGCGCCTATCAGCTGCACACGCAGGAACTCGTCGCCGGCCAGGGTATGCACCCTCAGGATCCCGCGGCCGCCATCAAGGCGCTCGAGGGATGCGAGTTTGGCTACGTGTACCTGGAGCCGACCGACAAACTGGGCGCCGACGTTCCCAATCCCAAGAGCCACATCTGCTACGGCTTTGCCACGCATGTGGTCATTCTGGATGATGACGGCCGCGTGAGCGAGGTCTACGCCGCGCACGATTCCGGCAAGGTGGTCAACCCCATCTCCATCCAGGGTCAGATCGAAGGCGGTGTGCTCATGGGTATGGGTTACGCACTTACCGAGGACTGGCCGCTCAAGGACTGCGTGCCCCAGGCAAGGTACGGTACGCTCGGGCTGTTCCGTGCACCCGAGATTCCGGATATCCACGCTATCTACGTGGAGAAGGACGAGCTGTTGCCCGTGGCATACGGCGGCAAGGGCATCGGCGAGATCGCAACGATCCCCACGGCGCCCGCCGTGCAGAACGCCTACCGCGCGTTTGACGGCAAACTACGTCCAGATCTGCCCATGGTGGATACGCCCTACAGCCGCGCCCGTCGCCGCGGGTAGGGTAGGGTGCGGACAGCATTGCTGACGGGCTGTTCGCGCTCAACACCAACTGCATATGCTGCGCCTTTGGCCCCAGCTCCATCGCGAGCCGGGGCCTTTTGTTTGGAGCGCCTCCGCATGCGGAAGCTGCGTCCCAGATTTCGGCTCCAGAATGGGACGTACTTTCCAGACGGGGCTTCAAACGGAAACTGTATCCCGGATTCGACGCTCAGAATGGGATTCGTTTTCCGCTGGCCGGCCGTTTGGAAAGTGCATCCCAGTTTGAGCGTTTATTCCGGGATGCGGTTTCCGCTGAAGGACTCAACCGGAAAGCACGACCCGTTCCGAGACCTGATTCCGGGACACGCTTTCCGCCAGGCCCGCCATCCGGAAAGTGCATCCCGTTTTGAGCGTCCAGGCTGGGCCGCGCTTTCCGTTGGCGTGGCCGTTGGGAAAACGCGGCCCAGATAGGGGGGATGCGATCCGGCGATGCACGGCCTAGCAGCTCCTACAGCTCCACGTCGTTGAGCCACGTCGGCAGCGCGGTCTGCCGGATGCCTGCCGTCTGCAGCTTTTTGGCGAGCATTCCTGCCGAGCGGACCTCGTTCATGGTAAAGCGCAGCAGAGGGTGGCCGTAGAGCGATAGGTGCGCCTCGCGCTGTCGTTCGGCAACGAGCGCCTCGGCGGTGGTGCGTCCGGCCAGCATGGTCTGGTCGGTATATTTGATGAGCCCGTCGAGTTCGCCCAGCGTGAGTTCCCGCGCCTGGCGCTCCCAGGCAAAGTCCGTTCGTATGGGCTTGGCCGAATCGAAGGGGTCCGTCAGCTCGTATTGAAGCCAGTCGGGCGCAAAGCCCGTCTCGATCATGATGGCTCGGGCGGCCGATTCCCCGCCGCTCTCGGCGCGGGCGTCGGCATATCGAAGCGTTGTGAGGGCGGTGCGAATCGCGCGACCATTGCGGGCAGTCGCTCGTTGCTCAACGGCCTCCATCAGCTGTTCCGACGCAAGGCCGAGCTTTGAGATCGCCGAATCGGCAATGGGCATGCCGTCGGCAAAACCAGTTTGCAGCAGGCAATCTGTGGCCGTTTGGATGGGCGGCGTTACCGATATGCCGGCTCTGCGTATTGCTCCGGCCGGCTCAATCTGGTGTCGCTGAATATGTGCGCCCGGACGAGCCGACGGCTTTGTCGAGCTGCAAACATGCACGACGTTCAGGTGTCGCCACGAGACCTCGAGCCCCAGCAGGCAAGCTGCCGAAAACGAGCAGAACGTCCAATCGGGATGGATGATCGCAAGGGCGCGGAGGATCTCGCAATGGCGTTGCGCTCGGTTGAGTTCATCCCAGTGCGTTTTTCGCGCAAACAACCCCGGCATGGGCGAGACAACCGTGCCGCCGGTGCGCCGAAGGAGCGCTTTTCGGATCGCCGCGCTCGGGGGAATCAGACAGCGCTCCTCTTGTTCGGCTTGGTTCAACAGCTGGTCGATGAGTTGGTCATTGCAATGGGTCATGAGCTACCGCCTTCTTTTGGGTAGCAAAAACGTACCAGCTGGAACTTGCCGCTCAGCTGACCAAAAGCTGACCAAAATCTAACCATGCAGGTAGATGACCTGCTTTTGGCGACATATTTCTTGTTTGAATCGGTGGGCGGTAATCGGCGACCGTGAACGGTAGCTGGATATGAAGTCTTGGTAAGTTTCGGGACGTGTACTTTTCCGAAAAAGAGCAATCTATCTGCTGTTTTGTGTTTCTGAACCGCATATTTGAAGGCATGTGATAAGGGCGGCGGATCGTTGCATTGTATCTGCGGAAACTGTGTCCCGGAATTGCCACTCGGAATGGGACGTGCTTTCCGGATCAGCCCTCAAGCGGAAACTGTGTCCCGGAATCGAGCCTCGGGGTGGGACGCACTTTCCGGATGGCATGCTTGGCGGAAACTACGGCCCAGTTTTTGGCTCCAGAACGGGATACATTTTCCGGAACGGTCCACGTGCGGTGGTGTACCGCCTCTTTTGCGTGCGCCGCTTGTCGAATTACGTTATAGCTAGCTATATTATAGGAAGATATAATATAGCTAGCTATAACGTAAAGGAAGGATGGCCCTGTGTTTATCGGAAGAACAACGGAAATGTCCGAGCTCAATCGACTGTATGGCACGGGCTCCTTTGAGATGCCTGTGATTTACGGCCGCCGTCGTGTGGGTAAAACGCGCCTTATCACAGAGTTCATCCAAGGCAAGAAGGCTATTTACTTTCAGGCTCGTCGTACCAATGCGGAGGCAAACCTGCACGGCTTTAGCCAGGCGATACTTGCGGGTTCGGTTGGTGCTGCAGGCGTGTCGTTTCGTAGCTTTGATGAAGCGTTCGATGCATTGGCCACCATGGCTCGCACGGAACGTTTGATTGTCGTGATTGACGAGTATCCCTATCTCGCCCAATCGAATCCTGAGATCAGTTCGTTGCTGCAAGACAAGATTGATCACTTGTACAAAGAGACCAGGCTCATGCTGATTCTATGCGGCTCGTCTCTTTCGTTTATGGAGGAACAGGTGTTGGGCTACGAGAGCCCACTATACGGTAGGCGTACGGCCCAGTTTAAGATCATGCCGCTCGATTTTACGACGACCCTCGGCCTGTGGCAGAGCATGAGTCGCGAAGACGCTGCAGTTTGCTATGGCATGACGGGCGGCATTCCTGCATATATCGAGAAAGTCGATCCTGCCGTATCGCTCAAGGACAACATCAAACGTCTTTTTCTTACTCCTACGGGATATCTCTTTGAGGAGCCGAGTAACCTGCTAATGCAAGAGTGCCGCAATCCCGAGCAATATGATGCGATCGTGCAAGCAATTGCACAGGGGCGCTCGAAGATCTCGGAGATTGCGAGCTCTACGGGAATCCCTGCGAGCAACGTAAAGAGCTATGTGGATAAGCTGGCGTCGCTTGGGATTGTCGAGCGCGAGCTGCCCCTAAACGAGACGAGCAATAAGCGAGCCGTGTATCTGCTGAGCGACCAGATGTTTAGGTTCTGGTACAAGTTTGTGCCGCAGAACATCGGGCTAATCCAAAACGATATGGCCGAGATGGCGTATAGGCGCATTGAGCCGCACATATCGGATTACATGGGCACGGTCTTTGAGCTTATATGCAGACAATACGTGTACGAACTCGCGCGCGCGGGCCAGCTCGATGTGGTTCCGGCGAGCGTCGGGCGCTGGTGGGGGACGGATAATCGCACGCATACGCAGGAAGAAATCGACTTGATTGTTGACGATGGCGAGGGCACTGCGCTGTTTGCGGAGTGCAAATGGCGCAATGAACCGGCGGGCGAAGACGTGCTGCAAAAGCTCGTGCATCGAAGCGAGCTCTTTAGACGGCAACGAAAAAGCTATGCGCTTTTCTCAAAAAGTGGCTTTACGCAGGGATGTCGGGATGCCGCGGAGAGTAGGGGAGACGTCAAGCTGATCTCGTTTGCCGAGATGTGAGGGCGGGGTAGCTCTGCTCGAGGGTAAAGCCTGTCCTCGAATGGCTGGAACGGGGTCCCTCTGTTGTCGTGCTAGCTGTCAGCGGAATGCCGGCGGAAAGCGTGTCCCAGATTTCGGCCTCAGAGTGGGATGCCGTTTCTGGATCGGCCCTCAGGCGGAAACTACGACCCGGAATTCGGCTCCAAAACGGGATACACTTTCCCGGTGGCATCTCTAGCGGAAACTGCATCCCGGAATGAGCTCTCGGAACGGGACACGCTTTCCCATCGGGGCTTCAAACGGAAACCGTGTCCCGGAATCGAGCCTCAGGGTGGGACGCATTTTCCGGTAGAGGCCTGGGACGGAAGGCGTGTCCCAGAATCCGGCTAATCCGATGGCCAGGTGGTTGAGCGAGCGGGCTCCGAGGCTCCATTACTGAAAATTCATTTGTTAAACCTGGCAACCGTGGGTAGAATAAAGTCGACGGCAGCCCAAGGGTGATAGCTGGGCAGCGCCGTTACTTAGTTCAAGGGGTCAATGCCTTAACGGCGTCGACCCCTCTTCTTTTGCTTCGTACGCTGCTTAAGTGCCTCGGAAAGTCCGATAAGCGCCGTGAGGAGCGAGACCAAAGCGGTCAGGAGCTTCACGAAATCAATCAGATCGGTCATGGGCATCACCTCCCGTCGCATGGAGGGCGCTGCCCGGCACATGGAACTGCCGTCAACAACTGCCATTCTATCAAAGCGCGGTCATAAATACGAATATATGTTCGATAATAACAGCAACGTGATTCCCTCGAATAGCAGCCTTTCGTAAGGGCGGCAGAAGACGACGCTGGGCGATTGGGGATAGACGCGCAGGTCTTCGTCACCGAAAGCCCGTTTGATTAACCAGCCCTCTGTAGGTACACTGCATATTGATGGGCTCGGGATGACCGCTGATTCAAGTCACCGGGCCTAAATCTTTTTCATGCATTTGAATAGAGCGGGCGACTCTCTTGGGGCGGTCTGCATGGCGTGCGACCGGCGCATGGCGTTGCACCCCGCTTTTGTGTCCGCACGGGCGCCTATCCTTACGGCAATGTAGCCGCTTATGTAACAAGCGGCAGTTGACGGAGAAAGGCCCTAACCGTGTCAGCTGAAAAGATGCCGGGTATCTCGGCTATCGATACGACGAACTTTGCGCGCCAGATCGTGCTGGACTTTGAGTTTGCGCCGGTGCCAAGGCAGCGCCAGCGCCGCGGGTTGCGCAACGAGATTATCGAGGTCGGCGCGGTTAAGCTCGATAACCGCGGCAACGTTATGGGCGAGTTCTCGCAGTTTGTGCAGACAGAATTTACCGAAGGCGTTGCGTTTCCCGTCCGCGAGCTTACGGGGATATCGGCCGTGGACACCGCGATGGCTGATCCGCTCTATGTGGTGATCAAAAGACTCAGCGATTGGATCGGTCGCTACTCCGCCCAGATAGTTTGCTGGAGCGGGGCGGATCATCGACAGCTTATGACCGAGTGCCAGGCAAAGCACATGGACCTTTCCGCATTTCCTACGGACTGGGCCGACCTGCAGGCGTTTTACACTTCGATCATGGACGTGGGCAGCCACGGGTGCGTCTCTTTGAGTGACGCGGCAACGTGGTTTGGCATCGAGTTCGACGAGTCGACGGGTCACGCCCACAGCGCCTTAGCCGATGCGCGCGTGACCGCCAAGCTGCTCAAGCAGATGATGGACGGGAACTACCGCGTGAGCCCGCGCGCCCAGGAGATCCGCCAACGATGGGGGATGGGCGAGCGAGCTCAGACGCGCCTTTCCAGCAAGTGCCCCGAGCTGAGCGATCTGCTGCTGAAGTTGAAAGCGGAGGGAAGGTAGGCCTTTTGAGAACGCCATTCGGTTTGGCATGGCAGGGCTGTAAGCGCGACTTCGCACTGCTGTTTGAATCGAAGCGTCAACCAGTATGACGAGCTGTCTGGTCTGTCTGCCTACACCATCGCAATCCCGCGGGCCGCACTCAACAGCTCATACTCCCTTTCGCTCCACTGCCGCAGCTCGGCTGTGCGTACGGCGTCGCGACACAGGTCCAGAAACACCTCAGCTCCCTCGCAGAAGCACTCGCGGGCAAAGTCGCCCGAGCCGCTTGCGACGCACGCGCCGTCGGCAAAGAGCTTCCAGCTAGACGGCTCACGCAAATCGTCTCCGAACAACTTAATCTGTAGCACATGCGGATTGCCAGCAGCGCAGAGCTCTTCCTCGAGCTTCTGTACCGTGAAGCGCATCTGGTGGGAGAGGCTGTTCTTGACCATGGCCGAGGCATAGCCGCTCGGCTCGTCCAGAAGATGCATTCGTTTTGGCTTGGCTGCCAGGTTGTGGAAGTTGCGCTCGCTGCGCACAGAGAAATTGTCCATACGGACTCCTTTCATCGATGTTGGCAGGGCCACCGTGCCTTTTGGCCGGTTGGCGTCGGGATCGTGGAGCCAACTCTCTACCCCGACTCTGGATAAAACGTGCCGACTCCTTGCGGGCAAGAGGAAGTCTATCAACGTGTACGGACTCAGCGTGTACGGACGGAAATCAAACGCCGCCTGCGAAATGACGCGTGAACGGCGTTAGTTTCCCAAGTGATTATTCGGCTTTCATCCGGAAAAGTGTCGAAATAGGCACCTTAAAACTTCGGAAAAGTGTCAAATTCGATAGGCAAATTATCCGGAAAAGTGTAGCTGGATGCCAAAACAGCACTTAGAAGCCGGTGCTGGATGCGGGATCCTGTGGTCGCCTTCAGCCCTCGCTACTCGTCGTCCTCGTCGTTGGGGTCGCCCTTGAGGGTGTTGATGTCCAGGTACTGGTTATCGTCCTCTTTTTGCTGGGTTTCCGACTCCGCTTGGGTGGGGCCGCGGAACAGCTGGAATCCCTCAAACGCAATGACACCGAGCAGGGCAATGACAATGGCGATAAAGGCAACCTTGACTGCCTGCGGAAATTCCGAGAAACGCAGCGCCTTTTCCTTGGCGTAATAATCGGCGAAGCGCTCTTCGCCCGTGCTTTTGGTATACGCCGGCGCGGACGCGGCCTCCGGGTCATATTCCGGTGCAGGCGTGGCAGCGTACGGATCGTTGAGATAATCGCTCGATGCGGTGCCATAACCCTCGGTCTCGATGCGACCATTGCCAGCATAGTCATCGGAATAATCGGAATATGCTGCACCGCCCTCATAGTCCACGGCGCTCGTGTTGGTGGCAAAAAGCGGGTTAACTGGAACGTCGAGCGCCGGCATGCCGGTAGAGGTCTCATCCAGATCGGCTGTGGCCCAGGAATCGTAGGCAACCTGATGGGCAACGGGCTCGTCGAGCCTTGCGATCGGAGGCTTGCGTGCCGCAGGAACAGGCAACTGCTGGGCGCTGTACATAACGGTGCTGTCGGCCGATTTGCCCTGCGTCGCTGCAGCGAGAAATGCCGCGGTCTCGGACGGGTCGCTTGCGGGGCGGGGAGCGGTCGTGGGCGCCGAAGTGGGTGCGGGCGTAGGCGCGGGCGTCGAAACAGCCAACTGCGCAGGAGTCGGCGCAGATGCGGTCTTAGGCGCAAGTGCGGGATTGGGGTTTGACGGGCGAGTCCCGCCGCCCATGAGTTCGTCGGCGGTCCACGGGCGATCATCCATCACGTCGTCAAGGCTCAGCGAAAACAGGTCGTCTTCACCCTCATCGAACATGCGGTGCACATGTCCACCAATTGCCGGAATCAATCCGCGATCGGTGCATGATGCCTTGCTCAACGCCATTCTATTCCATCCTTTCGAAATACCAATGACATCGATTATATGGAACTTCCCAAGCGGCTCGGTCTTGGATTCGTGCTTTCCAGAACTCGCGCCCAAAAGGGGAGGGGCAATCCAAGCGAGTGCCTACTTGTCGCCGGTCGCCGCCTTGGCCTCATTGAGGTAGCTATAGAAGCTGTACTTGGAGATGCCAAAGAACTCGCAGGCGCGCTCGCTCGACTTGGAAATGAGGAAGGCACCGCGACGGTCGAGGTAGCCAATGGCACGAATGCGCTCGTCTTTGGTCATGAGCGCCGCGGGCTTGCCCACAAACTGTTCGCACTCGCGCAGTAGGTCTTCGAGCAGGTCGCCGATGTTTTTGGTGATGGGCTCGGGCTCGGTATAGCCCGTGCCGCCGGTGCCGGTGAAAGCGTCGAGCGAGCGCTCAAAAGCCTTCATAAGCGTAATGTCAAAGTTGATGCCCAAAATGCCGACGGGCTTGCCTTCGTCGTTGCGGATAAAGATGGTCGAGGACTTGAGCAGCTTGCCATCGGCGGTTTTGGTGAGGTATGGCTCGCGGTCGTGCACGTCGGTGGTGCCATCGTGCATGGACTCAAGCACAATATGGCTGGGACCGTCACCCAGTTTGCGCCCGCTGACGTGGCCGTTTTCGATCACTACGATGGAGTGGTCCACGTCCTCGGTCTCCAGATCGTGGACGACGACTTCGCAGTTGGGGCCAAACTGGAGCGCCAGACCGTGTGCGAGGCGCTTGTAAAACTCAATCTGTGACGGGGTCATGGGTGCCTTCCTAAAAATTAGTTTGGGCATACTTTGTCATAAACCACACCTGTTCGCAAATAACGAAAGCGTTGCTGCGTTATGTAACCGTTCGTCGGCGAAAAGGTACCGATTACGGCAACAAACAATTTGTTAGGTTTGCCAATCAAAAAGTGTGATAGAACAGTGCTAACAAACTTTTTGTTTGGCATCCACATAAAAGTTCAGTCGCATGAATGGGAATGGGCTGAAACGCGTATGCGGGGGCCGGCAAGAGAGGACTTAAGGAGTTCACCGTATGGCCGATAAGATCCAGTGGGCGGGCAACACGATGCCCAAGAGCGATGACAAGCACTTGGGAATCATGAGCCTCGACCACGTGAAGAAGGCCCGTGCCTTCCACCAGTCGTTCCCCCAGTACACCGTCACTCCGCTTGCCCGCCTGGACGGCCAGGCCGCGCGCCTGGGCCTGTCCAACCTGTGCGTTAAGGACGAGAGCTATCGCTTTGGCCTCAACGCCTTTAAGGTCCTGGGCGGCTCGTTTGCCATGGCCAACTACATTGCCGACGAGACCGGCAAGGACGTTGCCGAGTGCACCTTCGATTACCTGACCTCCGATCAGCTTGCCAAGGACTTTGGCCAGGCCACCTTCTTTACCGCCACCGACGGCAACCATGGCCGCGGCGTGGCATGGGCTGCCAACAAGCTCGGCCAGAAGGCCGTCGTGCACATGCCCAAGGGTTCCACCAAGCCCCGCTTCGATAACATCGCCGCCGAGGGCGCCACGGTGACCATCGAAGAGGTCAACTACGACGAGTGCGTGCGCATGGCCGCCGCCGAGGCCGACGCCTGCGAGCGCGGCGTCATCGTTCAGGACACCGCCTGGGAGGGCTACGAGAAGATCCCGTCCTGGATCATGGAGGGTTACGGCACCATGGCTTCCGAGGCTGCCGAGCAGCTGCGCGAGATGGCCATCAACCGCCCGACGCACGTGTTTGTCCAGGCTGGCGTGGGTTCGCTCGCCGGCGCCGTGGTGGGCTACTTCACCAACCTGTATCCCGATAACCCGCCCACCTTCGTCGTGGTCGAGTGCGCTCCGGCCGCCTGCCTGTACAAGGGCGCTGCCGCCGGCGACGGCGACCCGCGCATCGTGGACGGCGACATGCCCTCCATCATGGCCGGCCTGTGCTGTGGCGAGCCCAATATCCTGGGCTGGGATATCCTGCGCAACCACGCTACCGCCTTCGTGTCCTGCCCCGACTGGGTCACCGCTCGCGGCATGCGCACCCTAGGCGCCCCCGAGAAGGGCGACCCGCGCGTCATCTCCGGCGAGTCCGGCGCTGTGACCACCGGCCTGGTCGAGACCCTCATGCTCGATCCCGAGTACGCCGAGCTCAAGGAGCTCATCGGCCTGGACAAGACGAGCTCCGTGCTCTGCTTCTCCACCGAGGGCGACACGGATCCGGATCAGTACCGTCGCATCGTCTGGGAAGGCGAATACCCCACTTGCTAATCGTTGGGGCGGAGTAAATAGGTATCGCTCCGCCACCTCACAGGTAGATTCCTTCGTTTGAAAGGTTATGAACAATGGCTAAAGAACTCGATTTCGACGCTATCAAGGCTGCTGCTGAGTCTCATCGTGCTGATATGACTCGCTTCCTGCGCGCTATGATCTCGCATCCCTCTGAGTCTTGCGAGGAGGGCGAGGTTGTCGCCTGCATCAAGGCCGAGATGGAGAGCCTTGGCTATGACGAGGTCAAGGTCGACGGCCTGGGCAACGTTATGGGCTTTATGGGCGAGGGCGACAAGATCATCGCCATCGACTCCCACATCGACACCGTCGGCATCGGCAACATCGATAACTGGGATGCCGATCCCTATGAGGGCTACGAGACCGACGAGATCATCTACGGCCGCGGCGGCTCCGACCAGGAGGGTGGCATGGCTTCTGCTACCTACGCTGCCAAGATGATGAAAGACATGGGCCTCATCCCCGAGGGCTACAAGATCATGGTCGTCGGTACCGTCCAGGAAGAGGACTGCGACGGCATGTGCTGGCAGTACATCTACAACAAGGACGGCATTAAGCCCGAGTTCGTCATTTCCACCGAGCCCACCGACGGTGGCATCTATCGCGGTCACCGCGGCCGCATGGAGATCCGCGTCGACGTTCACGGCACCTCCTGCCACGGCTCCGCTCCCGACCGCGGCGACAACGCCATCTACAAGATGGCCGACATCATCGCCGACGTCCGCGCTCTCAACAACAACGGCTGCGACGAGTCGACCGACATCAAGGGCCTCGTCAAGATGCTCGACCCCAAGTACAACCCCGAGCACTTCGAGGACGCCCGCTTCCTGGGCCGCGGCACCTGCACCGTCAGCCAGATCTTCTACACCAGCCCCAGCCGCTGCGCTGTCGCTGACTCCTGCGCCATCTCCATCGACCGTCGCATGACCGCCGGTGAGACCTGGGAGTCCTGCCTGGACGAGATCCGTAACCTGCCGGCCGCCAAGAAGTACGGCGACGACGTGAAGGTCTCCATGTACATGTACGACCGTCCGTCCTGGACCGGCGAGGTCTACGAGACCGAGGCTTACTTCCCCACGTGGATCAACAAGGAGACCGCTCCGCACGTCAAGGCCCTCGTCGACGCCCACAAGGCCATGTTTGGTGACGAGCGCATCGGCTGCGAGCCCAGCATGGACAAGCGTACCGGTCGCCCGCTGTGCGACAAGTGGACCTTCTCCACGAACTGCGTTTCCATCCAGGGTCGCTATGGCATCCCCTGCGTCGGCTTTGGCCCGGGTGCCGAGTCTCAGGCTCACGCTCCCAACGAGGTCACCTACAAGGACGACCTGGTCACCGCTGCCGCCATGTACGTGGCTGCCCTGAACCTCTACGATCCGAGCCAGGCCGATGGCGATGCCACCGTGTTCCGCGCCGGTCTGACCAACAACAAGATCGACTAGTCCCATTCCTCGATCTTGTTGAGCCGGGGACAGTTTATGCCCCCGGCACCTCCTGTTGACTTGGGGCCCGCGGTCGTTATCTCCCATGCTTCCTCAACGGTAGCGGGTCCTCGTCATAGCGCTCTGCATGTTCTAGCCACACGCGCATGCCGGAGCACATTTACTCATTGCGATCGTTTCACCTTTAGAAAGGACATTTACATGGACGCCAAGTTTACCGAGCTCGTCGAGCAGCTGAACGGCCTCGATTTTAAGGGTATGTACGGCAGCGACTTCCTGCACACCTGGGACAAGACCACCGATGAGCTCAAGGCGCTCTACATCGTCGCCGACGCCCTGCGCGAGCTGCGTGAGAACAACGTTTCGTCCAAGATCTTCGACTCCGGCCTGGCCGTCTCCCTGTTCCGCGACAACTCCACCCGTACGCGCTTCTCCTTCTCTAAGGCTGCCAACCTGCTCGGCCTTGAGCTGCAGGACCTGGACGAGAAGAAGTCCCAGATCGCTCACGGCGAGACCGTCCGTGAGACCGCTACCATGATTTCCTTCATGGCCGACGTCATCGGCATCCGCGACGACATGTACATCGGCAAGGGCGACGCCTACATGGCCGAGGTCTCCGAGTCTGTCCAGCAGGCTTACGAGGACGGCGTTCTGGATCACCGTCCCACGCTCATCTCCCTGCAGTCCGATTCCGACCATCCCACGCAGTCCTCTGCTGACATGCTCTACCTCATCAACGAGTTTGGCGGCCTCGAGAACCTCAAGGGCAAGAAGGTTGCCGTCACCTGGGCCTATTCGCCCTCTTACGGCAAGCCGCTGTCCTGCCCGCAGTCGCTGATCAGCCTGCTGCCCCGCTTTGGCATGGACGTCACCCTGGCTCACCCCGAGGGCTACGATCTCATGCCCGAGGTCGTCGAGCGCGCCAAGGGCTATGCCGCCGAGTCCGGCACCACCTTTAAGCAGGTCAGCACCATGGCCGAGGCCTTCGAGGGCGCCGACATCGTGATCCCCAAGAGCTGGGCTCCGTTTGCCGCCATGGAGAAGCGTACCAACCTGTACGCCGAGGGCGACGACGCCGGCATCGCTGCGCTCGAGAAGGAGCTGCTCGCTCAGAACGCTACGCATCAGGATTGGTGCTCCACGACCGAGCTCATGGAGAAGACTGCCAACGGCCAGGACACCATCTTTATGCATCCGCTGCCCGCCGATATTTCCGGTGTCTCCTGCGAGCACGGCGAGGTCAACGCCGACGTCTTCGACATGCACCGCGTGGGCATGTACAAGGAGGCCAGCTACAAGCCGTACGCCATCGCTGCCATGATGTTCCTGCAGAAGGTTGCCGATCCCGCCGCTACCCTCAAGGCCCTCGACGAGCGCAACACCGCCCGTTGGCTCCAGGCCTAAAGCTGGGCTGAGAAATGGCTAAGCGTATTGTTGTCGCCTTGGGCGGAAACGCCCTCGGCGCCAACCTTCCCGAGCAGATGGAGGCCGTCAAGACGACTTCTAAGGCCATCGTCGACCTGATCGAGGAAGGCAACGAGGTCGTCGTCGTGCATGGCAACGGCCCCCAGGTGGGCATGATCGCCAACGCGATGGCCGAGCTCACGCGTTCTAATCCTCAGAAGTACATTCCCTGCCCGCTGTCCGTTTGCGGCGCCATGAGCCAGGGCTACATTGGCTATGACCTGCAAAACGCCCTGCGCGAGGAAATGCTCGACCGCAATATCGACAAGGGTGTCGCCACCGTGCTCACCCAGGTCGAGGTTGCGGCAGACGATCCGGCCTTTGCCGACCCGGTCAAGCCGATTGGTCCGTGGATGAGCGAGGCCGAGGCCAAGGAGCTGGAAGCCGACCGCGGCTATCAGTTCATCCACGACGAGAAGCAGGGCTTCCGTCGCGTGGTTGCCTCGCCCAAGCCCGTGAACATCGTCGAGCTCGACACCATTAAGTCGCTCGTCGAGTCCAACCACGTGGTGATTTCCTGCGGTGGTGGCGGTATTCCCGTCACCAAGGCCCAGGGCAACCACCTTAAGGGCGCTGCTGCCGTCATCGATAAGGACTTTGCGGCCGAGAAGCTCGCCGAGCAGCTCGATGCCGATGCCCTGATTATCCTGACGGCCGTGGAGAAGGTTGCCATTGGCTTTGGCACCGACCACGAGCAGTGGCTCGACACGCTGACCGCGGCTGACGTAAAGCGTCTGTCCGAGGCCAACGAGTTTGGTCGCGGCTCCATGCTGCCCAAGGTCCAGGCAGCCTCGACGTTTGCCGAGAGCAAGCCGGGCCGCACGGCGCTCATCACGCTGCTCGAGAAGGCGCGCGATGGCCTTGCCGGCAAGACCGGTACCACGTTTACCGGCGACGCTGAGTAGGCATATCTGCACCATTGAGGAGGGTGCCCTGCGTCGCGGGGTGCCCTCCTTTGTGCTATGGGGAGCCAAGGGGCGTTCGCTGGAAAACGAGTGCGTGCCTGTTCCGACGGAGTGCGAGCTCGGTATGGTGGGTATAGCAGCTATGGTGTCCAAGGCAGCCAGGGGGGTTTGCGGAGATGAAACTCGGTTGCGTGATTATGGCTTCGGGCGAGGGCAAGCGGTTTGGCTCTAACAAGATGCTCGCCGATATCTATGGCGAGCCGCTGATTGCCCGGACCATCGATTCGGTTCCCCGGGGCTTTGACGTCGTGGTTTCGACGCGTTGGCCCGAGGTCTCCCAGATTTGCGAGGACAAGCATTGCCCGTGCGTGCTGCACGATGGCGAGCTGCGCAGCGAAAGCGTCCGTGCGGGCCTTTCGTGGGGAGTCGAACGCAACTGGAAAGGTTGCCTCTTTTTACCGGGCGACCAGCCGCTCGTGAGTTCGGATTCTTTTGAGGCTATGGTTCGTGCATTTGACGAGTGTGGCCGCAAACATCCGGTGCGTCTTGCGTGTAACGGTGAGCCTTCGAGCCCGGTGCTCTTTCCGGCGGAACTGTTCGATGCACTTATGTGTCTTGAGGGCAAGGACGGCGGGGGCTCGATTCTCAAAGGTCGCACCGACGTGGTGCTGGTCGAGGCGCGTGCCTACGAGCTGTGGGACGTCGATACCGTCAAGGGACAGCGACGCATAACGGAGCATATTGCCGCCTGCTCGTATTTTGATCGCGTGGCCAACTGTATTAATCAATAAGGAGCAACATGATCATCATCAAAAACGGCGCGCTCGTGACGCCCCAGGGGCTTCGCCGCGCCGATCTTGCCATGGAGGGCGACAAGATTGTGCGGATTGCCGCGGCGATTGAGCCGGCCGAGGGCGATACCGTCGAGGATGCCGTGGGCTGTTGGGTGTTCCCCGGCTTTATCGACGGCCACACGCACATGCAGTGCTGGACTGGCATGGATTGGACAGCCGATAGCTTTGAAACCGGCACGCGTGCGGCTGCCTGCGGCGGTACGACGACCATCGTGGACTACGCGACGGCCGATCGCGGCGTGACCATGCCCGACGCCCTTGCCGAGTGGCATCGCCGTGCCGACGGAACCTGCACGGCCAACTACGCCTTTCATATGGCACTCGCCGAGTGGAATGAGCGCAACCGCGCCGATCTTTCGGCTATGCGCGAGGCGGGCGTATCGTCGTTTAAGACCTACTTTGCCTATGACCACCTGCGCTTGGACGATGCCGAGACACTCGAGGTGCTGGAGGAGCTCAAGCGCGTGGGCGGTATCCTGTGCGTGCATTGCGAGAACGGCACGTTGGTCAACGCGCTGCAGAAGCGCGTGTTTGAGCAGGGTATCCACGGGCCTGAGGGCCATGCGCTCAGCCGTCCGGACGTGTGTGAGGCCGAGGCCGTGAGCCGCCTGCTGTATCTGGCTCACTTGGCCGGGGACGCTCCGGTCAACGTGGTACACCTTTCGACCAAGCTGGGGCTCGAGGCCATTCGCGCTGCCAAGGCGCGCGGGCAGAAGAACATTTATGTCGAGACCTGCCCTCAGTATCTGATGCTCGACGACACCTGCTATCTGGAGCAGGGCGAGGACGGCTTTGCGGGTGCCAAGTATGTGATGAGCCCGCCGCTGCGCCGTGCGGGTGACCGTGCGGCACTGCGTGAGGCGCTTGTGGCCGGCGAGATCGATACGATTGCGACCGACCACTGCAGCTTTAACCTGCACGGGCAAAAGGACCGCGGGCGCGACGACTTCCGCGCGATTCCCAACGGCGGGCCCGGCGTGGAGCATCGTCCCGTCGCGATTGCCACGAGCTTTGAGGGACAGCTGGGACCCGAGGATCTGTGCCGTTTGATGAGCGAGAACCCGGCGCGCGTGTTTGGCATGTACCCGCGCAAGGGCTGTCTTGCCGAGGGTGCCGATGCCGACGTGTGCGTGTGGGATCCTTGCGCGCGTTGGACGATCAGCGCCGCGACGCAGCATCAGGCCGTGGACTACACGCCGCTCGAGGGCTTTGAGGCACATGGCCGCGCCAAGGCCGTGTTTGTGAACGGCGTGCTGGCTGCGCGCGACGGTGAGCCCACCGGAGCTCAACCCGGCCGTTACGTGCCCCGCTAGCAGCAAAGATGCCGTGTCCCCTCCGCAGTTGCGGTGAAATACGGACTGTTTGCGGCCGTTAGGCGGCCAAACAGTCCGTATTTCACCGCAACTGACGAGATGGGGCCGGCTACTTGAGGCTGGTGGCGATGAGGGGGCGGTTGAGGGCTGCCTCGAAGCGATCTGCCATCGTGGGGTCGCTGAGCGTGTCGACTTGGTTGAGCATGATGCGGGCATTGTTGAGGTTCAGCATCCGCAGCTCGGCATTGAGCACCTGGGCGACACGCTCTGGGGTGGCGATGTCGGTGAGCTCGCAGCCGCAACGCTCGCAAAAGAGCTCGGGGCGGTGGACGGCTTCGTTGATGGGCTTGCTGAGCCCCGAGGCGCCGATGAGCCAGATGACGTTGGCCGTGCCGGCGGGAACGACCGGCTCCCACGGGGCGTGCGCCTTGAGCGGGAGCCGCTTGCTGCCGTCCGCCTCGGCCAGGACGTAGTCAAAGCGCTGCGCCAGCTGGTCGAGCGGCTCGGCAGGGGAGGAGAGCTTGCCCGTCTGGGGGTCCAAGACGCCCGCCTGGCAGATGCTTCCCCGCACAAGCCCCGCGCAGGCCTCGCAGGTGCAACCGGGGACATGCGCGGCGCCCGGCTTCCAAGGTACGGCGTCCAGGCGACGGCTCGACCCGTCCCACGGCACGCCGGCGACGGGGAACATATGCGTGGTGGTGCAGAGGAGCACGCGGCCGCCAGCGCGCATGAGCTCAAGACCCAGCGTTTTGAGCAACGTCGACTTGCCACCGCTGCCGATAATCGCGGTAATGCCCGGCTCGATCCTGAGCGCCGAGGGAAGATTGCCGCTAACCGTTTCCATCTGTTCACCGCCGTATAATACTGTGATAATAAATAATCATCAGAGTAGCGGTCGAACCGCTTTTGCTCTGCTCAAACCGTAGCACAGGGAGGTGCCCCGGGAATGCTCGTTTATGTTCGCGGCGCCGGCGATATCGCCACGGGTGTCGCCGCTCGCTTGGTGCGCGCCGGCGTGTCGGTCGTTATGGCCGATATCGCGGTTCCCACGTGCATCCGACGCACAATCAGTTTTTGCGAGGCTATTCGCCTGGGCGAGGTCCAGGTCGAGGGCATTCGCGCTCGCTTGGCGCAGACGCCGGCAGAGGCGCTC
This sequence comes from Collinsella aerofaciens, assembly GCF_025289055.1. Classification (GTDB taxonomy): domain Bacteria; phylum Actinomycetota; class Coriobacteriia; order Coriobacteriales; family Coriobacteriaceae; genus Collinsella. The sequence continues at coordinate 14,698 of NZ_JAESIQ010000001.1, read as the reverse complement.
GAGATTACCCAAGCGGGGGATGTTGCCGTCGTGGTGGACCCTCAGGCCAAGATGCTCGATGAGCTTAAACCCGCGGCTGTGGTCGACGCGATTTTGGCCAAGCGCAACCTGGGCACCACGCGCGACATGGCGCCTACCGTCATCGCCGTGGGGCCGGGCTTTACCGCGCCGGTCGATTGCGACGCCGTGGTCGAGACCATGCGCGGGCATTTTTTGGGCCGTGTCATTACCCAGGGCTCGCCCCAGCCCAACACGGGCGTGCCGGGCGTGATCGCCGGCTATGGCAAGGAGCGCGTTATCCACAGCCCCGCCGCCGGCGTGTTTCGGTCCGACCGCGCGATCGGCGACATCGTGAGCGCCGGAGACGTGATTGGCTACGTGGGCGATTCGCCCATGTGCACGCAGATCGATGGCTGTCTGCGCGGGCTTTTGGCGAACGGCGTGCAGGTGACTGAGGGCTTTAAATGCGCCGATGTCGACCCGCGCGGCGATGCCAGCTATATCAACTACATTTCGGACAAGGCGACGTCGGTCGGCGGCGGCGTACTCGAGGCGCTCGCCATGCTCACCGGTGTATTCCAGGGATAGGAAATTGCAATGGAAAAGCTCGATGTGGTGAATGCTGCGCTTGGCGCTCTGAAGGCTGGTAAGACGTGCGAACTCGTGGTCGTGGCCGGCACGGCAGGGTCATCGCCGCGCGGCGTGGGCGCCTGGATGGCCGTCTTTGCCGATGGCAGCCAGGCGGGCACTATCGGCGGCGGCAAGATCGAGCTCTTTGCGCTGAACGAGGCGCGCGAGCTTCTGAGCGCGGGACAGTCACGTCTGGTCCGCTACACCATGGGCGGCGAGAACTCCGATACCGGCATGATCTGCGGCGGCGCCATCTGCCTGTGCTACCTGCATCTGGATGCGACTCAGGCACCGTTGTTCCAGGAAATTGCTGACGTTTTGGCGTATCGACGCATCGGCGACTTCGTCATCGACTTTGAGCCGTTTATCGCGAGCGCGTTCGAGGGCGATGTGGTCGAGTACCATGGCGAGGCATCGCGCCGCACCATTGCGGGCTGCCCCGGGCTTTCGCTGGTGGAGGAGGGGAGTAAGGTCACCTACACCAACGCCGCCTCCGAGATTCCCCCGGCGCACATCGAGACGCTCTGCCCCGAGGGCCTGACCTACATCTTTGGCTGCGGACACGTGGGCGCCGCGACGGCGCGCGTGCTCACGGCCGCGGGCTTTGCCGTTGTGGCGTGCGATGACCGCCCCGGCACGCTGACGCCCGAATGGGTGCCCGGTGTCTACGATCGTCGCCTGGTCGATTACAAGAACCTGAGCGAGCTGTGTCCCATCGGTCCGCGCGACTTGGTGGTCGTGGCCACAGCAGGCCACAAGTCCGATATCGATGTGGTGATTCAGGCCATGCGCGCCAAACCCGCCTACCTGGGCTGCCTGGGTTCGCGTCGCAAGACGGCCTTTGTGCGCGCCCGCCTGGAGCAGGAGGGCTTTACGCAGGGCCAGATCGACGAGCTGCACCTGCCGATCGGCGTTGCCATCGAGGCCGAGGACCCCGAGGAGATCGCCATCTCCATAGCCGCCGAGATGATCCACCTGCGCCGCACCAAGCTCGTTCCCCGTAAACGCTAATCTCATCCCCATCAATAAGTTGCGGTGAAATACGGACTGTTTAAGCCTGTTAGGCCGCCAAACAGTCCCTATTTCACCGCAACTGCTTTTTGGGACCCATTTGTGCGGGGGAGTTGTGGAGTTGTGCAGGCAGACGAGGTTTTTCTGGAAATACGCTCCCGATGCGCGTATAGTACCGATTGTTTTGTCGGCTCCTGCTGCGTCGAGTCCAAACCGCAAAATGCCATGAGCGGCGCGGATGCAGCCAGGAGGCACGAGGACAACCCATCGTGGCCACGCCCCGTGCTTAAAACCCCAAGAAGGAGTGAACAATGGCAGAAGAGAAGTATGTGCCGCGTCTGAAGACCAAGTACAACAACGAGGTCAAGCAGCAGCTTCAGGACAAGTTCCAGTACGAGAACGTCATGATGATCCCCAAGTTTGAGAAGATCGTCGTGAACATGGGTGTCGGCGAGGCCGCTACCGATTCCAAGGCCATCGACGGTGCCGTGCGCGACCTGCGCGCCATCACCGGACAGCAGCCGATGATCACCCGTGCCCGTAAGTCCATCGCTACCTTCCGCCTGCGCGCTGGTATGCCGATCGGCTGCAAGGTTACCCTGCGTGGCGACCGTATGTGGGAGTTCTTCGATCGTCTGACCTCCGTCGCGATCCCCCGTATCCGCGACTTCCGCGGCATTTCCGCCAAGAGCTTCGACGGCCGTGGTAACTTCTCCATGGGCGTCACCGAGCAGCTCATCTTCCCCGAGATCGACTTCGATTCCGTCGATCACCAGCGTGGTATGGACATCACTTTCGTGACCACCGCCAACACCGATGAGGAGGCCAAGGCCCTTCTGGACGCCTTCGGTTTCCCGTTCAAGAAATAGGTTCACCTGCCCTATAAGCGCCGTTCCCACAAGGGGGCGGCGCTTGGGGCGAACAATACTCTATGTGAGGAGGATATAAGTGGCTAAGACATCGATGATCGTCAAGTGCAATCGCAAGCAGAAGTTCTCTACTCGTGAGTACACGCGCTGCCAGCGCTGCGGCCGTCCGCACTCTGTGTACCGCAAGTTCGGCCTGTGCCGTGTCTGCTTCCGCGAGCTTGCACTCAAGGGCGAGCTTCCCGGCGTTAAGAAGGCCAGCTGGTAAGTCACTACCAGCGTTTCAAGCATCAGTTTGGAACAGGGAAAACGCGCTAAAAAGGCTTTGCCGTTAAGGGCGGCGAAGAACCAAGAGCACGTGTTCATCAAGAACGAAGGAGAATCTGTATGAACCTTACAGACCCGATCGCAGATATGCTTACGCGCATCCGTAACGCTAACTCTGTGAACAAGGCCACGGTCTCCATGCCGAGCAGCAAGAAGCTCGTCGAGATCGCTCGTGTTCTGCACGAGGAGGGCTACATCGAGGGCTACGATGTCGAGGACACCGTTCCCCAGAAGACTCTGCACATCACGCTTAAGTATGGTCCCAAGAAGGCTAAGGTCATCAACGGCATCCGCCGCATTTCCAAGCCGGGCCTGCGTAAGTACACCGGCGTTGCCGACATGCCCCGCGTCCGCGGTGGCCTTGGTACCGCCATTATTTCCACCAGCCATGGCGTCATGACCGACCGCGATGCTCGCAAGCACAACGTCGGCGGCGAGATCATCGCTTACGTCTGGTAATTCGCTCGGTAGGTAGAAGGAAAGGAGATCACCGTGTCTCGTATCGGTAATAAGCCTGTCCAGATTCCCGCCGGAGTCGAAGTGGCAGTCAACGGCAACAACGTTGTCGTCAAGGGCCCCAAGGGCCAGCTCGAGCTCGATGTCTTTGAGAAGCTCGCTATCAACGTCGAGGACAACGTCCTCACCGTTTCCCGTCCCGACGACGAGCGTGAGACCCGTGCCCGCCACGGCCTCACCCGCGCCCTCATCCACAACATGGTTGTTGGCGTTTCCGAGGGCTTCGAGAAGAAGCTCGAGCTCGCCGGCGTCGGTTACCGCGTGCAGCAGAAGGGCAAGAACCTCGAGTTCTCCCTGGGCTTCTCGCACCCCGTGATCGTCGAGGCTCCCGAGGGCATCACCTTCGAGGTTCCCGACAACACCCACGTGAACGTCAAGGGTATCAACAAGCAGCAGGTCGGTCAGATCGCCGCTGAGATCCGCGGCCATCGTCCTCCCGAGCCTTACAAGGGCAAGGGTATCCACTACGTTGGCGAGCACATCCGCCGCAAGCTGGGTAAGGCCGCCAAGTAGTCGTAACCGACTCACTCGCATAAGACCAGCACCCCGTCAGGTGCTGGCAAGATCAACCTTTTTAGGAGTTTACGTATGAACAAGCATAAGGCGAAGCTGGAAGGCCTCAAGCGTCGTCAGCGTCGTGTTCGCGGCAAGGTCTCGGGTACCTCCGAGCGTCCGCGTCTTCGCGTGACCCGTACTAACGCCAACATCTATGCCCAGATCATCGACGACAGCAAGGGCTCCAGCCTGACGCTCGTCTCTGCCTCGACCCTCGAGGCCGAGTTCAAGGGCACCCACACCTCGAACAAGGAGGCTGCGGAGAAGGTCGGTCAGCTCGTTGGCAAGCGCGCCATCGAGGCCGGCATCACCAAGGTCGCCTTCGATCGCGGTGGCCGTATCTACCATGGCCGCGTCAAGGCCCTCGCCGACGGTGCTCGTGCCGCCGGTCTCGAGTTCTAGGAGGTATGTAGCACATGGCTCGTAATCAGAAGCAGCAGCGCGAGGCCTCCGAGTTCGAGGAGCGCGTCGTTTACATCAACCGCGTGTCGAAGACCGTCAAGGGTGGTCGTCGCATGAGCCTCGTCGCTCTCGTCGTCGTTGGCGACGGCAAGGGCAACGTCGGCGTTGGCATGGGCAAGTCCGCTGAGGTGCCCATGGCCATCTCCAAGGCGTCTCTCGATGCCAAGAAGAACATGTTCCACGTGCCGGTGACCGAGCAGGGCACCATCCCGCACGAGGTTCTCGGCCACTTTGGTGCCGGCCGCATCATCATCAAGCCCGCTGTCGAGGGTACCGGCGTTATCGCCGGCGGCGCTGTGCGTCCCCTCTTTGAGCTTGCTGGCATCAAGAACGTCCTGTCCAAGTCCCTCGGTACCGACAACGGCCTCAACATCATCAAGGCTGCCGTCGAGGGCCTCAAGGAGCTCTCCAGCCCTGAGGACGTCGCGGCTCGCCGTGGCCTGACGGTCTCCGAGATGTTCGTCGGTAAGGAGAACTAAGCATGGCTGACACCATCAAGATCAAGCAGGTCCGCAGCACCAACGGTTGCAAGCAGGACCAGGTCCGTACTGTCCGTGCCCTCGGTCTCCACAGGATCCGCGAGGTTCGCGAGATTGCTGACAACGAGTCCGTCCGCGGCATGATCTTCAAGGTCAAGCACCTTGTCGAGATTGTAGAGGAGTAGCAAATGCAGCTTCACGATCTTACTCCCGCGCCCGGTTCCACCAAGAACCGCAAGCGCGTCGGCCGTGGCAATTCTTCGGGTCACGGCACCACTTCTGGCCGCGGCCAGAAGGGCCAGGGTTCCCGCTCTGGTGGCACCAAGGGTGCCGGCTTCGAGGGTGGCCAGACTCCGCTGGCTATGCGCCTGCCCAAGCTTCCGGGCTTCCGCAACCCCCGTCGTATCGAGTACACCGCTGTTAACGTTGAGCGTCTCGAGCGTAAGTTCGAGGACGGCGCTGTGATCGACGGTGCCGCTCTTAAGGCCGCTCGCATCACCAAGAGCGAGTTCGAGCCCGTCAAGGTGCTCGGCAATGGTGAGCTCACCAAGAAGTTCACGGTCAAGGTCGACAAGGTCAGCGCTTCTGCGCAGGCCAAGATCGAGGCCGCCGGCGGAAAGGTCGAGCTGCCGTGCTAAATGGTCTTAAGAATGCTTTCCGCATCAAAGAATTGCGCGAAAAGATTCTTTTTACCATAGCTATGCTCGTCGTGTACCGCATTGGTGCGCACGTTCCTGTGCCCGGCATTCCCTTCCAGGGGATGCTGGGCCTTTTCTCGACCGATAACAATTCGGTCGCCGCAGGTGCTATGGCCCTCCTGAATCTTTTCTCTGGCGGCGCGTTGAGCTATGTGTCGGTGTTTTCGCTGGGCATCATGCCTTACATCACCAGCTCGATCATCCTCCAGATGCTCCAGGCCGTTGTGCCTTCCCTGCATGAGCTTGCCCGCGAGGGCGAGGTCGGTCAGACCAAGATTACGCAGTATTCGCGTTACCTCACCTTGGCTCTGGCAATCCTCAACTCCGTGGGTTACCTCTTCCTCTTTAAGAGCTTCGGCATCAGCTTTAATGGCGCCGGCGCTCCCGAGATCATCTTCGACCTCATGATCGTCGGCACGCTCACCGCGGGCGCCATGCTGATCATGTGGATTGGTGAGCTCATCACCCAGCGCGGTATCGGTAATGGCATGTCGCTGATCATCTTCGCGAACATCATGGCCGGTCTGCCGCAGGCTATCTTCTCCAGCACCGAGGGCAACGCCGGTGGCATCATCACCATGGTGATCATCTGCGCCATCATCCTGCTGGTTATCCCGCTGATTGTTTTCCTTGAGCGCGGCCAGCGCCGCATCCCGGTCTCCTACGCTAAGCGCGTCGTGGGCCGTCGCATGATGGGTGGCCAGACCACCTACCTGCCCATCAAGGTCAACACAGCGGGTGTCGTGCCGATCATCTTCGCTTCGGCGCTGCTGTACTTCCCGGCTCAGATTGCCGTGTTCTTCCCCGGCATCGGCTGGATTCAGGCAGTTGCCTCCGCGCTTTCGACCGGCTGGCTCAACTGGGTGCTTAACGTTGTCCTCATCGTGTTTTTCGCGTACTTCTACACGTCCATGGTGTTCAACCCCGATGACACGGCCGACAACCTTAAGAAGCAGGGCGGCTTTATTCCGGGCGTGCGTCCGGGTAGGGCTACCGCGGCCTACATCAAGAACGCGCTCAACAAGATTACGCTTCCCAGCGCTGTCTTTTTGGCGCTCATCGCCATCGTGCCTTCGATCATCTTCTCCTTTACGGGTAACCAGCTAATCCAGGCATTTGGCGGCACGTCCATCCTCATCATGGTCGGCGTCGTGCTCGACACGGTCGATAAGCTCGAAGGCCAGATCAAGATGTATGATTACGATGGATTCTTTAAATAGGCTAGAGGAGGATTGCTCATGAACCTCGTATTGCTCGGAGCTCCGGGTGCCGGTAAGGGCACCGTCGCACAGGAGCTCGTCGCCGAGTTTGGCGTCGCCCACATTTCCACGGGCGACCTGCTGCGTGCTGCCGTCAAGGGTGGCACCGAGCTTGGTATTCAGGCTAAGAAGTACATGGACGCTGGCGAGCTCGTCCCCGACCAGCTCGTGATCGACCTTGTCAAGGAGCGCCTTGCCGCCGATGACGCCCAGCAGGGCTTCATCCTCGACGGCTTCCCGCGCAACACCGCCCAGGCTGTGACGCTCGATTCCGAGCTCTCCGCCATGGGTCGCGAGATCGACTGCGCCCTTCTGGTCGATGTGGCCCCCGAGGTCATTATCGATCGTCTGTCTTCGCGTCGCACCTGCCGCGCATGCGGTTACACCGGCACCGCTGCCGATGCTACCTGCCCCAAGTGTGGCGGCGAGATGTATCAGCGCGACGACGACAAGCCCGAGACCATCAAGAACCGTCTCGACGTCTACGAGAAGTCCACGAGCCCGCTCGTCGACTACTATCGTGGCCAGGGTCTGCTCAAGTCGGTCAACGGTGACCAGGCTCGCGAGACCGTGTACGGGGATGTCAAAGAGGCTCTCGCTCTATGATCAAGATTAAGTCTGCAACGCAAATCGAGCAGATGAAGAAGGCAGGAGCGCTATCTAAGATGGCGCTCCGCCACGTTGGAGCCATGGTGCGCCCCGGCGTTTCCACCTTTGAGCTCGATCAACTCGCGGAGCAGATTATCCGCATGCATGGCGGCACCCCGGCCTTTAAGGGTTACGGCGGGTTCCCGGGGACCATTTGCGCATCGATCAACGATGCCGTGGTCCACGGTATTCCCAACCCCGACATGATCCTGCGCGATGGCGATATCATCTCCATCGATACGGGAGCCGTTGTCGACGGTTGGGTCGGCGATAACGCTTGGACGTTTTTCGTCGGCACCCCCACGCCCGAAGCCAAGGCTTTGTGCGAGGTCACGCGCGATTGCCTTAAGGCTGCCATCGAGCAGGCTGTTCCCGGTAACCATATCGGGGACGTCGGTTATGCCGTTCAGTCCCTCGCCGAGTCTCACGGTTACGGTGTGCTTCGTGATTATGTAGGCCATGGCATTGGCCGCGTGATGCACGAGGACCCCAACGTTCCTAACTATGGAAAGAAGGGGAGGGGCGTTCGCCTCCAGGCCGGCATGGTCATTGCCATCGAGCCGATGGTTACGATGGGTTCCAACCATGTGAGCACGGGCTCCGACGGTTGGATTGTTACGACCAACGATCACCTGCCCGCCGCGCACTACGAGAACACCGTCGCCATTACCAATGATGGTCCGGTGATTCTCACCACGGATGCCCAAGGTGCTTGGTGTTCGCTCCAAGGCGGAGAAATGTAAAAGTCGCCGCCCCCTGATGCCCAACCTCGCCTTTCAATTTCGAAGGCATGACCCCAAGGTCTATGCCTTCTCATTTCAAGGCGATCTTGGGCATCAGGGAACGGCTTTGTTTTACATTTCAAATGTAACAAGTTCCACTTAGTTGTGGAGCCATTACGAAGTTATTACGATGCGTGCATACGTGTTGTAGAATACTCAATCGCTGTCGTTTTCTAGAGAAAGATGATTGCTTGTGAAGAAGGAAGACGCAATTGAGCTCGAGGGTACGGTAAAGGAACCGCTGCCCAATGCCATGTTTAAGGTCGAGCTCGAGAACGGTCATTCGGTTCTGTGCAACATTTCTGGCAAGATCCGAATGAATTACATCCGTATTCTCCCCGGTGACAGGGTTGTCGTGGAGCTTTCCCCGTACGACCTGACCCGCGGCCGCATCACCTATCGCTACAAATAGCGGCACGCATACACGCACTCCATTTCCGACTGCAGGCTTAGCTCAACCTACGGTCGGATTGTGTGTGAAGACCAGCCATAGTTTTAAACGCCTGCGGCTGGGCGAGTAGATAGTAGGGAAGTAGTTTGAGCGCTACCGAAAGGAAGAACGATGAAGGTACGTCCTTCGGTCAAGAAGATGTGCGATAAGTGCAAAATCATTAGGCGCCATGGCAAGGTCCTCGTCATTTGCGAGAACCCCCGTCATAAGCAGCGTCAGGGTTAAGAGAGGAGACTACGTTGGCCCGTATTAATGGTGTCGACCTCCCGCGTGAGAAGCGCGTTGAGATCGGTCTGACCTACATTTACGGCATCGGCCGCACCACTGCGACGAAGATTTGCGTCGAGTGCAACGTTAACGTGGATACGCGCGTTAAGGACCTCACCGAGGATGAGGTTAACGCCATCCGCGATTATATCGATAAGAACCAGATCATGGTTGAGGGCGACCTCCGCCGTGAGCGCAACCAGAACGTCAAGCGCCTTATGGACATCGGCTGCAACCGCGGCCTTCGTCACCGCAAGGGCCTCCCGGTCCGCGGCCAGCGCACCCACACTAACGCTCGTACCCGCAAGGGCCCGAAGCGTCAGATCGGTGCTAAGAAGAAGAAATAAGGAGCGCTAGATAGATGGCTACTGCTAAGAAGAACGTTCGCGCTGCCCGTCTGAAGCGCGCGGACCGTAAGAACATTTCCGTGGGCCAGGCTCACATTCGTTCTACGTTCAACAACACGATCGTTTCGATCACCGATCCCCAGGGCAACGTCATTTCCTGGAAGTCGGCTGGCCAGGTGGGCTTCAAGGGCTCCCGTAAGTCCACGCCGTTCGCTGCTCAGATGGCTGCCGAGGCTGCTGCCAAGCAGGCCATGGAGCACGGTATGAAGAAGGTTTCCGTCTTCGTCAAGGGCCCCGGCTCCGGTCGTGAGACCGCCATCCGCTCCCTCCAGGCTGCTGGCCTCGAGGTCTCGAGCATCCAGGACAAGACCCCCATTCCGCACAACGGCTGCCGCCCCAAGAAGCGTCGCCGCGTGTAACTGAAAGGATCGTATCAATATGGCAATCGACAGGACTCCTGTTCTTAAGCGCTGCCGTCAGCTCGGGATCGATCCCGCTGAGCTCGGTTACAGCAGCAAGAAGGAATCTATCCGTCAGCCCAAGCGCCGTCGCAAGGAATCTGAGTACGGCATGCAGCTGCGCGAGAAGCAGAAGGTCAAGTTCATCTATGGCGTTCTGGAGAAGCAGTTCCACGGCTACTTCAACAAGGCCCGTAAGATGAACGGCGTCACCGGTGAGAACCTCATGATCATTCTTGAGTCTCGCCTCGACAACGTTGTCTTCCGTCTTGGCTTCGCCCGCACCCGCAAAGAGGCTCGTCAGTCCGTCCGTCACGGTCACTTCACCGTGAACGGCAAGCGCGTGGACATCCCGTCCTACCGCGTCAAGGCCGGCGACGTCGTCGCTGTCGGCGAGAAGTTCCGTGACCTCCTCCCCATCAAGGAGGCCCTGATTTCCTCCGAGCGCTTTGAGGTCCCTGGCTGGCTCGAGGTCGATATCGAGAAGCTGTCTGGTAACGTGCTCGCTCTGCCGACGCGTGAGCAGATCAGCGGTGATATCAACGAGCAGCTCATCGTCGAGCTCTACTCTAAGTAGTCCATCCGGGCTGCTGAGGCTGGAGGTAATACATGTCAGAATTCATTAGGCCTCAGGTTCAGGTCGAAGAGATCAACGAGACGTCTGCTCGTGTCTCCGTCGAGCCGCTCGAGCGTGGCTACGGCGATACGCTGGGTAACTCCCTTCGTCGCGTTCTTCTGTCCTCGCTCGAGGGTGCCGCCGTCGAGGCTATTCAGATCGATGGTGCGCAGCACGAGTTCATGACCATCCCTAACATGGTCGAGGATGTCACCGACATCGTCCTGAATGTCAAGGGTCTTGTCTTCAGGGCTCTCGGCACGACCGACGAGGCGACCGCCACTATTTCGGTTGACGGCCCCTGCGAGGTCACCGGTGCGGACTTCTTTATTCCGTCCGAGTTTGAGCTGGTCAACCCCGAGCAGCACATCGCTACGCTCACCGAGGGTGGCCATCTCACCATGAGCATGCGCATCGGCTATGGCCGCGGCTATGTTTCTGGCGAGGCCAACAAGCGCGACAACGATCCCATCGGTGTGATCCACGTCGACTCGCTGTACTCGCCGGTTTCCCGTTGCGCCAAGCTCGTTGAGGCTTGCCGTGTCGGTCAGCACACCGACTACGACCGCCTTGTCCTCGAGATCGAGACCAACGGCTCCATCGCCCCGCGCGACGCCGTGGTCCAGGCTGCCAATATCATCAACCAGCATATGGCCGCCTTTATGAACCTTGCCGAGACCCCCGAGGTCGAGGAGGAGGCTTCGATCTTCGCTCCCGAGGTCACCAACGACAACGCCGAGCTGGACAAGCAGATCGAGGATCTGGACCTTTCCGTCCGTTCCTACAACTGCCTTAAGCGCGCCAGCATTCACTCGGTCCGTCAGCTCGTTGAGTTCTCGGAGAACGATCTGCTCAACATCCGTAACTTCGGTGTTAAGTCGATCGAGGAAGTGAAGGACAAGCTTGAGTCCATGGGCCTGAGCCTGAAGGCTTAATGCTTCGCATATTTGAGGAGAAACTAGACCATGCGTCACAACGTTAAGAAGGGCCTGAAGCTCGGCACCGATGCGAGCCACACCAAGGCCATGAAGAAGAGCCTTGCTAAGGCCCTCTTCGAGAACGACCGCATCAAGACCACCGAGACCCGCGCTAAGGCGCTGCGTTCGGTCGTCGATCCGATCATCACCTGGGCCAAGAAGGGCGACCTGCACTCTCGTCGTCTGGCTATCGCCAAGCTCGGTGATAAGCAGCTCGTTGCCGAGATCTTCGACAAGGCTGCTCAGGGTATGTGGCAGGACCGCAACGGCGGTTACACCCGCATCATGAAGCTCGGCAACCGCAAGGGCGACAACGCTCCCATCGTTATCATGGAGCTCGTCACCGAGCCTTGCACGCCTAAGGCCAAGAAGGCTGCTCCGGCCCCCAAGAAGGCCGCTGCTCCCAAGAAGGTCGAGGCTGTCGAGGAGACTGCTGCTGAGGAGACCGCTGAGTAGACATTCCGTCTGCATAGGCTATATTCGAGGGGTACGTTCGCGTACCCCTCTTTTTTTGTCGAAATGCCATTGCCTGTTTGTTGGGAGCGCCCATGACCGCGCCGTCTGATTTCAATTCGATTCCTGAGCTCGATGCCACGCTCGTTTTCCGCGTGGCCTACGATGGCTCGTCCTATAGCGGCTTTGCCGAGCAGCCTGGCCAGACGACGGTTGCGGGCGAGCTGCGCCGCGCTATCGAGACGCTCCTGCGCCGTCCGATCGACCTGACGTGCGCAGGGCGCACCGATGCCGGCGTGCATGCGGTGGCGCAGTACATTAGTGTGCCCGTAACGGACGCTGAGCTTGTCCTGACGCGCCGTAGGTGGCTGAGGGCCATGGATGCCCTGCTGCCCAAAGATATCGCCATAAACGAGGTCTACAGGGCCCGTAAAGGCTTTTCTGCACGTTTTGACGCGCGTTCCCGTACGTATACGTACCGTATTGCCGATCGCGACGCGCGCCCTGTGCTTTCGCGCGGTGCGGTGTGGTGGCATCGCTACCCATTGGATGTTGAGGCGATGTCTGCGGCCTGTCCCGCGCTGCTGGGCGAGCAGGACTTCAAGAGCTTTTGCAAGGTGGCGTCTGCCGTGGGCAAGCCCACGCACCGCTGCGTGATGCGTGCCGAGTTTGGCCATGAGGTTGCGTTTGGCGAGGACATCCTGACGTTTACCATCGAGGGCAATGCGTTTCTGCATTCGATGGTCCGCACGATCGTGGGCACGCTTGTCGAGATTGGCATGCATCGCCGTGAACCCGAGTGGATGCGCGAGGTCATCGATGCTTGCGACCGTACCGCTGCGGGCCCCACGGCTCCTGCCTGCGGCCTTACGTTTATGGGCGTGGATTACGATCCCGCCGAGCTTGTCGTGCTCGACTAGGGGAGGGCTCGACGCGTCGTGCGTCGGCACCCGTCATCTGTGGGCTGCGCGTGTGCAACATCTGTTCTTGGCGTGCAATACAACCGGTGTCTCATTGCTTTTATTGCCGGGGTGTACCATGAACCACGGTTTGATTCATTGCTGTCGAGAGGACGGATAACTTGGTTCGACGTGGCTCGCATCCGCGACTTTCGGTGATCCTTGTGGTAGAAGGTTCGCCCAGCTATGCGATGCGTGCGCTCGAGAGTATCCAGAACCAAGACCTCTACGATTTGCAGATTGTCGTTGTCTGCCGCGATGCTGCGCCCGGTGTGCGCCATTCGCTTCAAGTTGCTGCCGACAGGGACATTCATATTGATTTGATTGACGTCGAGGACGCGAAGCGCGGTGCTTGTCTTCGTGCCGGTTTTGCTGCCTCGCGCGGCTCTCAAATCATCGCTATGAACGCCGATGAGTGGTTTGCTCCGCAGTCCCTTCCCAAGATGGTCGATATCGCGTGCGATACTGCGGCAGACATAGTGTTTCCCACGGTGTCGCTCGACCGCTATGATGCACATCGAGAGCGCCATTCGCGCGTCTTGGATGCTACTCATATTTCCATTGATAGCAAATCTTCGATGGTGACCGGGCTGCCCCAGTTGATTTTAGGCGGCTTGGTCGCTCAAGTCTCTGGCGTGATGTATGGCCGTCCGCTGTTTGAGGCATGCCTGTCGCACGGCAAGGCGTACCGTACGGTTGAGTTTATGGCATATGCGCTCTCGCAGGCACGATGCGTGTCCGGCTGCGGCGATGCTTGTTTCCACGCGGCGGCACCTAAGCTTACAGATGCCTTTGATCCCACCATGTATGCTAAGGTATCCGATGACACCCGAGCGCTCGACGAGCTTGCGGACTCACTCTCGGAGGCAGATAGCGGTGGTCGGCTCAAGCTGGCAAGCCAAAAGTTCTACTTTGCCGGACTGGTCGCCTGCATCGAGAATTTGTGTCTGAGCCCGCATGGGGTGTCGTCAATCGAGCGTTCCGCCCGCATGCGTGATATGCTCGAGGCGCCTCGAACCCGTCAGATGGTCGCCGCGCTCAAGGATAACCATCGGGGGCTCGGTCTGTTGTTTGGGCCGATCGCCAGCGCCAAGCCCGCGCGCTGCGTGATGTGTACGCATTTGGCAGCTTTTCTTAACCGTACGGGCGCAAAAACCGCCTAAACGGCTCATTTCGAAACAAACTTGCATAGAATTGTTTCGAAATGCGTTCTTATACACAAAAGCCTTCAAATAGCGTTAAACTATTCAATCACTGATTGATTGTCTCCGCCATCTTTTGGAGTGAGGGTTTGTATGGCTAAAAAACGCAATGGGCGCCAGGATGCCATTAGAGATATTGTGCGCAATAAGGACGTCCGTACGCAGCGCGTGCTGGTCGATGAGCTCCGTGCTATGGGCTTTGATTGCACGCAGGCGACTGTCTCTCGCGATATTGCCGACATGGGGCTGCGTAAGCTCCCTGAGGGCATCTATGTTCTGGCAGAGGACCTGCACCTGCAGCGTATGGTTTCCGAGCTCGTAACGGGCGTTCTACGTACCGATAATCTGGTCATGATCAAGGCTCAGCCTGGCACGGCTTCCGGCATCGCCGCCGCCGTTGATGCGGCAGAGTTGCCCGATGTGCTTGGCTCGCTTGCCGGCAACGATACGATTTTGGTTATTGCCCAGACGGCCGAGGACGGCGAGCGTCTTGAGGCGCTGATCAATAAGCTGAGCAATTCTCGCAAGTAGGCGTGCGGGTCGTGCGCTCGGCACTGTGTGCGTGACATGGTGGCTTGTAAGGGGGTATCGACGTTGGTCGGTACCCCCTATATTGTTTGCCGATATAAAGACCGTCCACCAGGTCGCTTTAAACTAAAAGGCCCCCGAGCACTTTAATATGAACTGCACCCCAAAACTTGGACGGCTTAAATAAGAACTACGCCGCAAGGGACT
>NZ_JAESIQ010000019.1:0-55937 GCF_025289055.1 Collinsella aerofaciens | reverse complement strand
AGCTGCGGAAACGCGGGGTCCGTTCAGGCTGTTGCGTTGAGATTGAAAATCAACCGCACTTACGGGTTTTCCTGGGACGGCGGATAAAACCCTGATGCAGCAAATACGCTATTGCAGTACCGGTGTGGACTTCGGTCTTTGCGGTAGATCTTACTATGTTGCTAATGCCTGTGTCGGCCAACAAACCCAGGGGGCTGTGATCTAGTTCCCACTCTAGGCCGTGCTCGCTTACCACCGTCCCAGGGGCAATGGCGATGATTGAGAACGTCTTGCCTTCGGCGCCTTCGATAGTCCACGACTCACCTGCGTGAAGGATACGGGCGACCACCTTGTCCTCGGTAATCCAGACAGGGGCATCCTCGTAGCCCGCGAGCAGGCCCAGTACGGAAAGCGCCATGTCCGGACGGCCGCCGGTGGCGCAGGTCGCAACCACTTCGGATCCCGGCCAGCGACGGCGGACGGAATCGAGCGCCAGCGCCAGATCGGTATAGTCCTTGTACGGGTCATGGCGCTCAACTTCAAAGTTGGTGGCGGCATCGACCAACGCGCGACCTGCGTCGCTCACCGTGTCGGCATCCCCCACATAAACGTCGCAGCCCAGGCCGGCACTCAATAGCGCGTCGAGGCCGCGGTCCACGGCGACAACGTAGTCGCACTCCCCTGCTAGCCTACGCAACAGATTCGCGCTCGCCACCACGGGCGAGCCGCAGACCACTAATACCTTGCAAGCCACAGCCCTCGCCTATCCCTCAAACGAAAGCACGCGGGCCAGATCCAGGTCCTCATAGCTGTCGATAAAGATGTCGCAGTTGGCGCGCACGTCGTCGCGCTTCATGCGGCCGTGCGGGTCATAAATGCCTACACGCTTAAAGCCGGCGACCCCAGAGCTCTTAAGTCCAAAGACGGCGTCCTCAAACACCCATGCGCGCTCAAACTTGTGCCCATGGCGCTCCTCCAGGCGGCGCAGCGCAAGCTCGTATACGTCGGGGAACTGCTTGGAGCGTCCTGCCTCACCCGTCGTGGTAACAAACTCCATGTAAGCGTCGAGCCCGGCACCAGCGAGCGCGGACTGCACCAGCTCGGCCGGCGTGGACGTGGCAACGCACATGGCAATGCCCGCCGCCTTCGCCTGCTCCAAAAATGCCAGGAGCCCCTCGCGAGGCGGCACCTTCGAATAGCCATCGATCAGGATGTCGCTCAGTTCGCGATACAGCTCCTCGCCATTCGCGCCAATGCCCCACGTGTCGTGGTAGGCCTGGCACTCGTCCTCGAGCGACAAATGCTCAAACTGGGCAAAATCGTCGACCGTCACGTCGACACCGTGCCGGTGCAATAACTCGGGCTGAGCATAAGCCCAAACGGGGGTGCTATTAACCAGCGTGCCATCGCAATCGAAAATAAAAGCAACCTTGGGAGTGGCGGAATGGGGCATAAACGAACCTTTCGATATCAAATGGTAAACATCCTGCTAAAAACGTTTTACCAAACGTCAGACAGACAATTTTGAAACCCAAATTGGTAAAACTGTCAAGAGTTTTACCACGGCAATTCTGCCAGTGGTATAAACATGTCGCTTACCGATTAAACGCCCCCGCAAATCCGCTTTCGTCCATAAAACTAACGCACAGGTGTTATCGTAGTTTCTGCCGAAAGTTCCACCGAGCACGCGAGGTGGAACGAATCACAGAAACTTCGCCGTCCCTTCGATTCGTGCAGCCTTGGACCTTTCGCATCTAGTCACCAAGGCAACACGCTGCCGCGTCATGATGGGATCAAACGTGAGCGATAAAAAGCTAAAGCCAGCAACCAAAAAGCCTGCTACCCGTAAAGCCGCCCCGCACGCGCCGGAGCTCACCAAAGACGATGTCTATCTGTTTGGCATCGGCACGTGGGAGCGTAGTTGGGAAAAGATGGGCGCGCACCCCGACACGCAGAACCGTACGCGCGGCTGGCGTTTTTGCGTTTGGGCGCCCGATGTAAAGAGTGTCCATGTCATTGGCGAATTTAACGACTGGGATGAGCAGGCCAACCCGTTGGTGCCCGTGCATACGAGCGCTATTTGGGAAGGCTTTATTCCCGGCGCCGAGCAGGGTCAGCTCTATAAATACCTCATCGAGACCAACGAGGGCGAAAAGCTCTACAAGGCCGATCCGTACGCCTTTAAGGCCGAGTGCCCTCCGGGTACCGCCAGCGTGCTGTGGACCCTCGATGGCTACAAGTGGAACGACGCCGCGTGGCTCAAGCGCCGAGCCGGCCACAACCACATGTCACAGCCGCTCAACATCTACGAGGTGCATATTGGCTCGTGGAAGCGCCACGGCGACGCGCCGCAGGGCGAGCCCGACGAGTACGGCAACTACCCCGGCCCCATGGACCCCTTCCCCGCGCAGCGCGGCGAGTTCTACACCTACGACGACCTGTCGGTGGAGCTCGTGGACTACGTGCGCGACATGGGCTATACGCATATCGAGGTCATGCCGCTTATGGAGCATCCCTTCGACGGCTCCTGGGGCTACCAGACGACCGGCTACTATGCCGCCACGTCGCGCTACGGCAACCCGCAGCAGCTCATGCACTTTATCGATGCGTGCCACGAGGCGGGCATCGGCGTGATCATGGACTGGGTGCCCGGCGGTTTTTGCGCCGACTCCCACGGTCTTGCCACCTTTAACGGCCACATGCTGTTTGAGCACGAGATTCACCCCAACTGGGGCACGCATAAGTTTGACTTCGCCCGCGGCGAGGTCCGTTCCTTCCTGGTCTCCAACGTGCTGTACTGGCTCGAGAACTTCCACGTGGACGGCATTCGCATGGACGGCGTGTCCAGCATGCTGTACCTCAACTTTGGTATCGACGATCCGGGGCAAAAGAAGTTCAACAAGTACGGTACCGAGGAGGACCTGGACGCCAGCGCGTTTATCCGCCAGGTCAACTGCACCGTGGAGGCCCACTACCCTGACGTGATGATGATGGCCGAGGAGTCCACCGCGTGGCCGCTCGTGACCTACCCGCCGCAGGACGGCGGCTTGGGCTTCCACTACAAGTGGGACATGGGCTGGATGAACGACACCCTGCACTACATGCAGACCGATTTTCCGTGGCGCCCCGGCAACCACGGGCTGCTCACGTTCTCCATCATGTACGCCTTTACCGAGAACTTCATCTGCCCGCTGAGCCACGACGAGGTCGTGCACGGCAAGTGCTCGCTGATCGGCCGCATGCCGGGCGACTGGTGGCGCCAGTTTGCCGGTCTGCGCACGCTGGCCTTCTACCAAATGACGCACCCCGGTGCCAAGCTCAACTTTATGGGCAACGAGATCGGCCAGTTTATCGAGTGGCGCTATTACGAGTCCATTCAGTGGTTCCTGACCGAGGAGTACGAGACCCACCGTCATCATCAGGCGTTCATTAAGGCGCTCAACCACCTGTACACCGCCGAGCCCGCCCTGTACGAGCGCGGCTACACCGACGACGGCTTTACCTGGATCGACGCGGATAACTCCAAGCAGTCCATCGTGAGCTTTGTGCGTCAGGGCGAGGACGTCGATGACGATCTGGTGATCCTGATTAACTTTGACCCGGCGAGCTACGAGAGCTTCCGCGTGGGCGTGCCGCGTGAGGGTGACTGGGAGGTTGTCTTTGACTCCGACCGTCCTGAGTTTGGCGGCAGCGGCTATGCCGGCGAGGAGCCCTACACCTGCTCGAGCGAGCCCTATCCCTGGAACGGGCAGATGGACTCCATCGAGATTAAGGTGCCCGGTCTGGCAGGCGTGGTGCTTAAGCGCCGCGGTCCCAGCAGCTACAAGCCGCCCGTGGTCGAGGAGCCCAAGAAGACAACGCGCAAGCGCACGTCCTCGGTGAAGCCCAAGGTCGCGGCCGCCAAGAAGGCTCCGGCCAAGTCCACCACGGCCAAGAAGGCAGCCACCAAAAAGGCTGCTCCCAAGGCCAAGGCAGCTGCTGTTAAGGCTCCTGCCAAGAAAGCGTAACAAAGGCGTTACCACTGTAATTACCCGCCTCGCCGAGGCGTAGGATACAAGTCATAACCGTTCCGGGAGAAACATCCCCGGGGGAAAGGAACGTATGAATAAGATCTTCGACAACAAGCAGGAGTTTACCGAGCTCTATCGCGATGCCGTCATGAGCATCAGCGGCAAGAGCGTCGAGGCCGCCAGTGACCTCGACCGCTTTAACGCCCTGGCCAAGCTCGTGGCCGAGAAGGCCCGCACCGTTGCCACCAAGAGCGACGCCCGCGCCACCGCCGAGGGCAAAAAGCGCGTGTACTACTTCTCGATCGAGTTTTTGATCGGGCGCCTGCTCGACAACTACCTGCTCAACTTTGGCGTGCGTGACATGGTCGCCGAGGCGCTCGACGACATGGGCTTTGACCTGTCCGTCATTGAGAACCAGGAGCCCGATCCGGCACTGGGCAACGGTGGTCTGGGCCGTCTTGCCGCGTGCTTCCTGGATTCCATGGCAGCCGAGGGCATTGCCGGCTACGGCAACGGCATGCGCTACCGCTACGGCCTGTTTAAGCAGGAGATCGTCAACGGCAGCCAGGTCGAGGCCACCGACGAGTGGCTCACCCACGGCTATCCCTGGGAGGTCCGTCGTCAGGATAAGGCCGTGACCATTAAGTTTGGTGGCCATGTTGAGGGCTTTGAGGAGAACGGCCGCACGTTCTACCGCACGGTGGACACGCAGGACATCCTGGCCGTCCCTTATGACATCCCCGTGGTGGGTTATGCCGGCGAGACCGTCAATAAGCTGCGCGTCTGGGCCGCCGAGCCGGTCGAGGAGCACTTTGACCTGGAGGCCTTCAACCGCGGCGACTACGCCCTGGCCGACGCCGAGCGCGCCGAGGCCGAGGCCATCAGCGCCATCCTCTACCCCAACGACGCCGGCGAGCACGGCCGTCTGCTGCGCCTGAAGCAGGAGTACCTGTTTGTTTCGGCCGGCATCTACAGCCTGCTCGACACCTTTGAGAAGGAGCACGGCGAGAACTGGGAGCTGCTGCCGCAGTTTGTGGCCATCCATACCAACGACACCCACCCCGCCATGTGCGGCCCCGAGCTCATGCGTATCCTCATCGACGAGAAGAAGCTCGAGTGGGACGACGCCTGGAACATCGTGACGCAGGTCGTGAGCTACACCAACCACACCATCCTGCCCGAGGCTCTAGAGAAGTGGCCCATCGGCACGTTCTCCAAGCTCCTCCCCCGCGTGTACCAGATCATCGATGAGATCAGCCGTCGTTGGCACGAGTCGTTCGACACCACGCAGGAGGGCTGGCAGGAGCGTCTGCGCCAGACCGCCATCCTGTGGGACGGCGAGATTCGCATGGCCAACCTGTCCGTGATCTGCAGCCACAGCGTCAACGGCGTGGCAAAGATCCACTCCGACATCATCAAGAACATCGTGCTCAAGGACTTCTATGCCCTGACGCCCGAGAAGTTCAACAACAAGACCAACGGCATCTCGCACCGTCGCTTCTTTGCCGAGGCCAACCCCACCTACGCCAAGCTCGTGACCGAGGCCATTGGCGATGGCTGGCTGAAGGACGCCTTTGAGCTGGAGAAGCTCAAGGAGTTCCAGAACGACACCGAGTTCCTGAAGGCCGTGGGTGCCTCCAAGCGTGCCAACAAGGAACGCCTGGCCGCCTACGTCAAGGCCGAGACCGGTCTGGTCATCGACCCCAACACCATCTTCGATGTTCAGGTAAAGCGCTTCCATGCCTATAAGCGCCAGCTCATGAACATCATGAAGGTGATGGACATCTACAACCGTCGCATCGCCGATCCCAACTTCCACGTGACGCCGACGACCTTCATCTTTAGCGGCAAGGCTGCCTCGAGCTACACCTTTGCCAAGGAGACCATCCGCCTCATTAACTCCGTGGCCGACGTCATCAACAACGACCCGCGCGTCAACGAGGTCATGAAGGTCTGCTTCATCCCCAACTTCCGTGTGAGCAACGCCCAGCTCATCTACCCCGCCGCCGAGATCTCGGAGCAGATCTCCACGGCCGGCAAGGAGGCCTCGGGCACGTCCAACATGAAGCTCATGATGAACGGCGCCATTACGCTGGGTACCCTCGACGGCGCAAACATCGAGATCGCCGACCTGGCCGGTCGCGAGAACGAGGCCATCTTTGGCCTGACCGCTCCCGAGGTCGAGCAGCTCTGGGCATCCAACAGCTACTTTGCGTGGGATACCCTCAACGGCGACCGCGAGCGTCTGGGCCGTGTGATGGACGAGCTCAAGGACAACACGTTTGCGGGTCTTTCGGGCAACTTCGAGAGCATCTACAACGAGCTCATGAACAACAACGACCCAGACCTGGTCATGGCCGATTTCCGCAGCTACGTCGACGCCTGGGAGGCGCTCACGGGCAGTTACGGCGACCAGGAGACCTGGAACCGCAAGGCGCTGCTCAACACCGCCTCCTCCGGCTGGTTCTCTAGCGACCGCACCATTCGCGAGTACCGCGACGAGATCTGGCACGCTTAAAGGCGCGCGAGCTCCCCTATGCCAGCACGGCATTACTCGACGGGCGTGACGTTGCGCCGCGCCCGTCGCTAATGGGTTTAGGAACATCGATGACAGAAGGAGAAATCGATGAGTAAGAAAGAATGCATCGCGATGCTCCTCGCAGGAGGACAGGGCAGCCGATTAGGGGCACTCACCCAAAAGATCGCTAAGCCGGCGGTTAGCTTTGGTGGCAAGTTCCGCATTATCGACTTTTCGCTCTCCAACTGCTCCAACTCGGGCATCGACACGGTGGGCGTTCTGACGCAGTATCGCCCCTACCTGCTGCATGCCTACGTGGGCTCCGGCGAGGCGTGGGATCTGGACAGCCGCGACGGCGGCGTGTCGATCCTGCCGCCGTACGAGACGCAGACCGGCGGCGCCTGGTATGCGGGCACGGCCGACGCCATTACGCAGAACCTGGACTACATCAAGGCCAACGACCCCAAGTACGTCCTGATTCTTTCGGGCGATCACCTGTATCGCATGGACTACCGCAAGATGCTCAAGACGCACATTGAGAACAACGCCGACCTCACGGTGAGCGTTATGCCCGTGCCTTGGGAGGAGGCCAGCCGCTTTGGCATCCTGACCACCGACCCCGAGGACGGCCGCATCACCAAGTTCACCGAGAAGCCCGATAAGCCCGATTCGAACCTCGCCTCCATGGGCATCTACATCTTCTCGGCCGACGTGCTTATCGAGGCGCTCGAGGAGGACGCTCTGGACCAGCGCTCGAGCCACGACTTTGGCAAGGACATCATCCCCAAGCTGCTCGGCGAGGGCAAGCGCCTGTACAGCTACGAGTTCCACGGCTTTTGGAAGGATGTCGGCACCATCGCCAGCTTCCACGAGACCTCGATGGACCTGCTGGGCAATAACCCCGAGTTCGATCTGTTTGACAAGCACTTCCCCATCATGTCCAACATCACCACGCGACCGCCGCACTACATTGGCCCGGACGGCCGCCTGGACGACTGCCTGGTCTCCAACGGCTGCAAGATCTACGGCACCGCTCGCCACTCGATCCTTTCGACCGATGTCATCATCGAGGAGCGCGCCGTGGTCGAGGACTCCGTGCTGCTGCCGGGTGCGCACGTTAAGAGCGGCGCGCACATCTGCCGCGCAATTTTGGGCGAGAACTCCACGGTCGAAGAGGGCGTGAAGCTCGGCTCTGTCGATACCACCAAGGATACGGCCGTCGTTGGAAATGACGTCGTTATCGGGAAGGGGGAATGATCCGATGATCAATCGCAAGGCCATCGGTTATATCACCGCTAACTACTCTTCGACTTACGGCAGCGTGCTGCTCAAGGATCGCCCCATCGCGTCCGTCCCGTTTTTGGGCCGCTACCGCCTGATCGACTTCCCGCTGTCCAACATGATGAATGCCGGCATTAAGACCGTCGGCGTTGTCATGCCGGGCAACTACCGCTCGCTGATCGACCACGTGGGCTCGGGCAAGGACTGGGGCCTGGACCGCAAGAAGGGCGGCATGTTCCTGGTTCCCGGCAACGCGTACGGCACCACCAAGGGCGGCATGCGCTTCCTGCTGCGCGACATCATCTCCAACAAGACGTTGTTCCAGCGCTCGGACAAGCCCTACGTTGTGATGATGGGCACCAACATCATCTTTAACATGGACCTCAACACCATCATCGAAGCCCACGAGAACTCCGGCGCCCAGATGACCGTCGTGTACTGCAAGGCCACGCGCAACGTCGATGACGAGACCAAGCTCGAGATCAACGAGAACGGCCGTCTGACGGGTGTGAGCGCCGGCGTCGTGTACGGCGACAACGCGTCCATGGACTGCTGCATCGTCAACCGCGAGACCCTGCTCGAGATTATCGATCACTACCAGGCCGCCGACTATCTGGACATGCTCGAGGCACTCCAGGGCGACTTTGGCAACATCGACGTGTGCAGCTACGAGTACAAGGGCGAGGTCGTGGGCGTGTTTAGCGAGAAGTCGCTGTATCGCCGCAGCATGGACCTGCTCGACCAGACCGTGGCCGACCAGCTCTTCGATCCCGAGCGCCCGATCCTGACCAAGGCGCACGACGTGCCGCCTTCGCGCTACGCGACCGGCAGCCATGCGTGCAACTCGATCATCTCGGCCGGCTGCATCATCAAGGGCACCGTGCGCAACTCGATTCTGTCGCGCGGCGTTGTGGTTGAGGAAGGCGCCTCGGTGACTAACTCGATCATCAACCAGAGCTGCGTCATCAAGAGCGGCGCCCGCGTTGAGAACGCCATTCTGGACAAGAACAACGTGGTTCCCGTCAACACCGAGCTTCGCGGCACGCCCGAGAATATCTTGGTGCTGGGCAAGGCTCCGTTAACTTCCGATACCACCATCGCTCGTTAACATTGGTGTCGCATAATCGCACGTAAACTGAAGAATAGCCGCCCGGTTAGCGCCTGGCGGCTATTCTCGAATTGCAACATGGGAGACAATATGGCAGAAACCAGCAAAAAGATGCAGATCGTGTTTGCCTCGGCCGAGTGCGCACCGTTTGTTAAGACCGGTGGCCTGGGTGACGTGGCGGGCTCGCTGCCTGCGGCGCTCGTGCGCGCCGGCGCCGAAGTCATCGTGATGGTGCCCAAGTACGCCACCATCAAGGACGAGTACAAGGCGCAGATGGAGCACTTTGCCGACTTTTACGTGAGCCTGGGCTGGCGCAACGAGTACTGCGGGCTGGAAAAGCTCGAGCACGACGGCGTCACCTATATGTTCATCGACAACCAGCGCTACTTTGCGCGCGACTATCCGTACGGCTTCTTTGACGACGGCGAGCGCTTTGCGTTCTTCTCCAAGGCCATCACCGAGAGCCTGCAGCACCTGCCCGAGGGCTTTGAGTGCGACATCCTGCACTGCAACGACTGGCAGACGGCACTGGCGCCCGTGTTTTTGCGCGAGTTCTACCAGGGCCTGCCGCTGTATGACCGCGTTAAGACCGTGTTCTCGATCCACAACGTGGCGTTCCAAGGCCAGTTTAGTGACACCGTGATGGAGGACATCCTGGGTGTGGCGCATATTCCCGCGGCCGCCTCGCAGCTGCGTTGCGACGCCTGCAGCATCAACTACATGCTGGGCGCGCTGCGCTATGCCGACGCCATCACTACGGTAAGCCCCACCTATGCCAACGAGATCCAGACGCCCGAATTTGGCGAGGGCCTGGACGGCGTTCTGCGCGAGCGTTCGTACGCGCTGCAGGGCATTTTGAATGGCATCGACGTCGCGGGCTTTGACCCGGCGACCGACAAGCGCATTGCCGCCAACTACACCGTCGAGGACCGTTCTGGCAAGGCCGTGTGCAAGGCCAAGCTGCAGGAAGAGCTGGGGCTCGAGGTTCGCGACGACCGTCCGCTTATGGTCATGGTCACGCGTCTGACGCGCCAGAAGGGCATGGACCTGGTCATGTACGCGCTCGACCGCATCCTGGCCGGCGGCGTGCAGGTGGCGGTGCTGGGCACCGGCGACCGCGACTACGAGGACGGCCTGCGCTACTTCCAGGACAAGTACCCCGGCACCATGGCGGCGCGCATCGAGTTTGATCCGGCACTGTCGCAGCGCATGTATGCTGCCGCCGACATGTTCCTGATGCCTTCGAAGTTTGAGCCCTGCGGTCTGTCGCAGATCATCGCCATGCGCTACGGCACCCTGCCCATCGTGCGCGAGACCGGCGGCCTAAAGGACACCGTGATCCCGTACAATGAGTTTACCGGCGAGGGCACGGGCTTCTCGTTTAGCAACTTTAACGGCGACGAGATGGGCGACGCCGTGTTCCGCGCGGCGCGTCTGTTCTGGGATAACCGCGATGCCTGGAACCAGCTGGTCACGCAGGCCATGAGCCAGGACTTTAGCTGGACGCGCTCGGCCGATAAGTATCTTGACCTGTACTTCTTTATGCATCCGGAGATTGAGCGCCCGGCGGGTGTGACTGATGTTGCAGCTGTCGATGAGCCCGCTGCCGCTGAGGCCGAGCCTGCGGCGACCGTTAAGGAGCCCGCTGCCGCTGAGGAGCCCAAGGCCGAGGAGAAGCCGGCGGCCAAGGCCGAAGTTAAGCCCGACGCGAAGCCTGCCGCCAAGAAGACGACGGCCCGCAAGACGACGGCTAAGAAGGCCACGACCACGAAGGCCGCTGCTAGCAAGACTAGCGCCGCTAAGGCAACTACTGCCAAGGCATCGACTACGCGCAAGCGTACGACCGCCGCTGCCAAAAAGGCCGCCGAGGCCGAGGTCGCTCCCAAGGTAAAGGCCGAGCCCGCGGCAAAGGCTCCGGCCAAGACCGCTGCCAAGAAGACGACCGCGTCCAAGACCACGACCGCCAAGAAGACCACGGCAACGAAGTCGACGACGACAAAGGCTGCTACGACGAAGGCCGCCGCGAAGACGACCCCGAAGGCTGCTGCAAAGCCCGCCGTCAAGGTCGAGGAGGCGCCCTCCGAGCCCAAGGCCAAGGCAGCTGTCGAGGCAAAGCCGACCGCCAAGACCACCACGCGCAGGCGCGCTACGACGACGGCCAAGAAGGCCACGACCAAGGCTGCTGCTCCCAAGGCAGAGGCTAAGGCCGAGGAAAAGCCCGCAGTAAAGGCCGAGCCGGCTCCGAAGGCCGCAGAGGTCAAGACCACTCCCAAGGCCAAGGCAAAGGCCGAGCCCGCCAAGGAGGCCCCGGTCTCCCCCGCCACTCCGGCCGAGGAAAAGGCTCCGACCAAGAAGACCTCCGTCCGTAAGGCAACGGCTACCCGCAAGCGTCACTAGTCTGGACGATTAAAACTTAATCCAACGCAAAAGAGGGCGCCCCAATTAGGCACCCTCTTCTTGGTTGAACTTCTGTATTAAAAAGAGGGCCGGTTTACTACGACAAAATAGCTCTGGCCGACCACGGCGTGCAATCTACGAAATTGGCAACGCTTCTACCTGCGGTTTTAGTATCACTAAAATGACTGTGGTTGAGATCATTCAAATCGTCGTAGTAAACCGAAGTACTTTTGTTTGACTACAAATAGTATCCGTCTGGGCGTTTTCGAATACCGCGAAAATTTGGATGGTAAAACGATTTTCTAGGACAACCGTTCGCCGATGGTAAACGGATGTTGTTTATACAGCCTGTGTACAACAGATATACTTACATCCTGTGCGTAAAGCCCATGGCCCGCAGGCCGTGATTCTATTGAACTGGACCGTATTATGAGATTGATTCACAACAGCCGTCTACCGCAGTTTCGCACTCCTTTTGGCGCCGTGACCGCTGGAACTTCTGTTTCGCTCTCGGTGATTTTGGAGGATGCCGACCCCAACCAGGCAACGCTCACCCTGCGTACCTGGGTCGATGAAATCGGTGAGTCTCTGTACCCCATGACGCACGAGGGCGACGGCATATTTACCGTAGAGCTTGAGTGCACTGAGCCCTGTCTTATCTGGTACAGCTTTATCTGCAATATCGAGGGCCAGCCCGAGGTCCGCTTGGGTGCACCGCAGGGCCGCACCGGCGGCGAGGGCGTAACCTACGACTACGCCGAGGTCCCGTCGTTCCAGATTACCGTCTACAAGCACCGCGAGAATCGTCCCACCTGGTACGAGCGGGGCATGGTCTACCAGATCTTCCCCGACCGCTATGCCCGCGACGAGCATTGGCGCGAGCGTACGCTGGCCGAGATCGAAAAACCGCGCAACGGAATCCAGCGCCGCATGGTCGAGGACTGGAACGAGCCGCCCGAGTACGAGCGTGCCGAAGACGGCTCCATCAAGACCTGGGATTTTTACGGCGGCTCGCTCAAGGGTATCCAAAATGACCTGCCCCGCATTGCCGAGCTAGGCTTTACGGCCATCTACCTCAACCCCATCTTTGAGGCCGCGAGCAACCACCGCTACGACACGGCCGATTACACCAAGATCGACCCGATTCTGGGCACCGAGCAGGACTTTACGGAGCTGTGCAAGGCGGCCGAGAAGCTCGGCATTTCTATCATCCTGGACGGCGTCTTCAACCACACGGGCGACGATTCGATCTACTTTAACCGCTACGGCAATTATCCCGGCGTCGGTGCTTGGCAAAGCGAGGACTCGCCGTGGCGCGATGCGTTTTACTTCCATGAAGACGGTTCGTATGACTGCTGGTGGGGCGTGGGCAACATGCCCGCCATCAACGAGAGCTCCGAGCTGGTACGCGAGCGGCTCCTGGGCAAGGACGGCGTGATCCGCAAATGGCTGCGCGCCGGTGCCCATGGTTGGCGCCTGGACGTGGCCGACGAGCTTTCCGATGACTTCCTGGCCGAGATCAAAAAGGCCGTGCTCGCCGAGAAACCTGACGCGCTGCTGCTCGGCGAGGTCTGGGAAGACGCCTCCAACAAGATCAGCTACGGCCATCTGCGCCGCTACCTGCAGGGCTCTGAGCTCGACTCTGCCATGGACTACCCCTTCCGCGACATGGTCATCGGCTTTTTGATGGGCTACAAAAACGCCTACCAAGCTGCTGAGGATATCGAAACCCTGCGCGAGAACTACCCGCGCGAGGCGCTGGCCTGCGCACTCAATCTGCTTTCGAGCCACGACCGTCCGCGCATCATCTCGGTGCTCGGCGGCGGCCCAGACGAGTCGCAGCTGCCCGAGAGCGAACGCAGCAAATGGCGCCTGGACGATAACTCGATGGGCCTGGCCAAGAGCCGTTTTTGGCTGGCGACGCTCATGCAGATGACCTTCCCGGGCGTACCCTCAATCTATTACGGCGATGAGTACGGCTTGGAGGGCCTCACCGATCCGGGCAACCGCCGTACCCTGCCGACCAAGGACCAGCTCCACGACTTCGATACGCTGGCCATTGTTAAGAACGCGTCTGCCGTCCGCCGCGCGCTGCCGTTTATGGTCGACGGCGAGATCAAGGCCTTCGCGCTCAACGACGAGGTGCTGGCCTACAACCGTACCGGTAAAGACGGCGAGTCCGCGACCGTCATCATCAACCGCAGCCTGCGCAATTCGCATCGCGTGACGATCCCGGCGCTCGGCGAATGCGCGAGTGACGTGATCAGCGGTCACGAGTGTGAGATCCATAACGGTACGGTCACGCTCGATCTGTATCCGCTGGGCTCGTCGATCATCTATCACCATGCCGAGCAGCGCCTGCAGGAGCCGCTCGATCACGGTGCGGGTGTTGTGTGCCATATCACATCGGTGCCGACCGACGACGGCAAGCCCGGTACGATCGGTGCGCCCACGCGTCGCTTTATCGACCATCTGGCCGCCATGGGCATGCGCTACTGGCAGGTTCTCCCCGTCAACCCCACGGACTTCTTCCGCTCCCCATACGCCGGTCCTTCGGCCTTTGCAGGCAATATCGACCTGCTACCCGAGAGCCACGAGGAGCTGGCCGCCGACTTTGAGACCTGGAAGGCCCGCGGCGGCGAGGATGCCGACCCGCTGTACACAGCGTTTAAGCATCGCAATGCCGATTGGCTCGAGAAGTACTGCGTCTACATGGCCGTTAAGAAGTACTTTGAGGGCGAGTCGCGCCACGATTGGCCGGCAGATGTCGCGCGCTACAACGAGCACCTAATCGACGACAAGCGCTTTCACAACGAGGCCGAGCTTCAGGCGTACATGCAGTACCGCTTTGACCTGGCTTGGTGCGAGCTCATGAACTATGCGCACAAGAAGGGCATCGAGGTTATTGGGGATATTCCTATGTACGTGTCTGACGATTCGGCAGACGCGTGGAGCGAACCCGAGAACTTCTGGCTGTCCGATACCGGCAAGGCAATCGAGATTTCCGGCGCGCCGCCCGACAACTTTGCGCCCGATGGCCAGGTGTGGGGCAACCCGACGTTCCGCTGGGACCACATGAAGCAGAACGGCTATACTTGGTGGATGGATCGCCTGCGCCGCGCGTTTTCGCTCTACGACCGTGTGCGCCTGGATCACTTCCTGGGATTCCACAGCTACTATAGTATCCCCGCGGGTAAGGCTTGCGCCGACGGCCGCTGGCTGGCGGGCCCGGGCAAGGACCTGTTCCAGACCGCCTACGACGAGCTGGGTCCGCTCAACTTTATCGCCGAGGACTTGGGCTATCTGACGCCCGGTGTTCGCGCCATGGCATCGACCTGCGGTTTCCCCGGCATGGACGTGCTGGAGTTTAGCGACTACGACGTCCGTTGCGGTGTGTATCCCACGCCCGGCAAGATTCTGTACACCTCGACGCACGATACGTCGACGCTGGCCGGTTGGTGCACCCGTATCTTTGCGGGCGGCGATGAACCGAGCGGTGTTGAGGTGGCGGCCAAGCTGATGAGCGACGCGCTGGCAAGCGATGCTCCCCTGGTGATGATGCCACTGCAGGATGTCCTGGGGCTTGGCGACGACGCGCGCATGAACGTTCCGGGCGTGGCCACGGGCAACTGGACCTGGCAGGCTGACGAGGCGGACATTGCAGCCGCCGAGAACAAAACCGCACAGCTCCTGCGCAACAACCATAGATTCTGGGGCGAAGCGTGATAAAACCCCCGATATAGGGTACAGTTACAGACGTTTGAATTTATGCGGGCAGAGTAATCTGCCCGCTTTGTGCTGAAAAGGAAGTACTATGGCGCGCTACGATTACAAGTGCTCGAGCTGCGGCAACGTGTTTGAGGTTGAGCATCCCATGTCCGAGACTCCCGAGGTCGTGTGCCCCAGCTGCGGTGCCCCGGCGGCCAAGACGTTCTCGGCCAGCGGCATTAAATTTGAGGGCAGCGGTTTCTACAACACCGATCAACGAAGCGGCGGCTCCAGCACCAACGCCACGAGCGGCTGCTGCGCCAATTGCCCGCATAGCCACTAGAAACCAAGCAGCCCCGCGACCGGCACCGATCGTAGGGCTGACTCTTTAGCTACCCAGGTTTCCTTGTGAGTTGCGGTGAAATAAGGACTGTTTGGCGGACAGAAGCGGCTTTTCAATCCCTATTTCACCGCAACTTAGTCGTTACTTGTGGACCAGTCTGGCGCAGAAGTGGCCGTCGTAGGAGTCGGCGTTTACGGGAACGCTTTGGAAGAGGCCTCGATCGTTCTGGCGTACGGAAACGAGCTTCTTGGCCTGATCGAACTCGGGGAGTTGCAGAATCTGTGCTTCGGAAAGCGGCGCCACGCTAAAGCCGGCACCCTCGGGAGAAGCAAGGAACGCGTCCACCACCTGTGTGTTCTCCTCGTCGAAGACCGAGCATGTCGCATAGATGAGCTCGCCGCCGGCAGCCACGCGCGCGGCAGCTTCCTTGAGCATCGTCAGTTGCAGTTTGGGCAGCTCAACCGTCACGTCCTTTTCGGTCAGTCGCCAAGGGATCTCGGGATGACGGCGCATGGTGCCGGTGCCCGAGCACGGCGCATCGATAAAAACCGTGTCGAACTTAACCGGCTCGCCAAGCATGGCATCAAACGATGTGAGCACCTCATCAAGCTCGCAGGCATCACCCGAAACCGTACGAACACCCTGAATACCGGCCTTATGCAGGCGAGCGAGATTCAGATCACACTTGCGATCATGCAGATCGAGCGCCGTATGCTGACGCTCATAGCCCGCACGCTTGGCCTGGCACATCATCACATAGGTCTTGGTGCCGCGACCGGCACCAATCTCAAGGCAGCTTCCAGGGCGCGTGGCAGCCGTGGCGATAAGCTGCGCGTTGAGATCAGATGCCACCGCGGCAGCACGCTCAAACACACCCGAAGCAACGGTAACCTGGGCATCAACCGGGGCATGGCAGCCCGGGAAGACAGGCGCGACGAGCTGCGAGATATACGGATCGGGCTTGGTCGCAAAGGCGTTCTCATGCAGGGCCAGCGGCGCGGGGGCCAGATTGCCAGCAAAGTTGAGCGCACCCTCTGGGGTATCGAACGAGGCCATAATACGAGCGCAAAGCCAACGCGGCAGACCCATCAGGCGCGACAGACGAACCAAGCGTCGCTCAGACTCATCTACATCGGACGCAGTGGCAAAGTTCTCAACGTTGTCCGCGACCTTATGCAGCACGGCATTGGCCAAACCTGAGGCAGACTTAGCTCCGCTGCGCACCAGCTCAACGCCCTGACTCACCGCAACGCGGCCAGGCGTATGTAGATAGAGCATCTCGAAGGCCGAGATACGAAGCGCCATGCGAACACGCGGCGCAACCTTTTTCGGCTTATCGAGAAACTGATCGAGCAGCTCGTCCAAAATACCCTGCGTGGCGGCAACACCGAGCGCCAGGCGGGCGGCAAATGCGGAATCGCGCTGGTCAATAGCCTTGGCCGATGCGCGAGAGGACAGCACATCACGCGCATACATACCGCGGCGATCGGCCTCCATCAGCACATCGAGCGCAAGCTTGCGTGCGGGAGACAGCTTGCTCATGACAAAACACCCCAGATAAGATCGGCGCCTTGCAGGCCAGCAGCCCAAGCAGAAGCGGCCATAGCACGCTTGCCATCGGGCTTAACCTCGAGCAACTCAACCGAGCCATCGGAAAGGCCAAGGTACACACGCTTGTTCTTAACGTCAACAGCGCCCTCGCCAAGCGAAACATCGGCCAGCGCAGCATCGAGCACGCGCACGGTCTTGCCGGCAATCACGCAACGGGCGGGCGCGGTATCGGATGAGGCCAGCACATGACGCACGCAATCAAGCGCCGCCATTTGCGGATCTAGACGCATCTCCAGTTTGGAAATCTTGGCAGCATGAGTGACGAGCGACTCATCCTGCTCAGTCCACATGGCGGTGCCATCTGCAAGAGAAGGAAGCGTATCGGCAAGCAGTTTGCCGCCAAGCTCACCAAGCTCCATGGTCAGCGCCTCAGCATGCTTACCGGCAACCGACGTGGAAGCCTGAGCACAATAAGCACCAGTATCCACGCCATGCCCAATGCGCATAATGGAAACGCCAGCAACCTCATCACCAGCAAGAATGGCACGCTGAATGGGAGCAGCACCACGCCAACGAGGCAGCAGCGAAGCATGGACATTCACAATACCAAGCGGCGCCATATGCAGCACGTCATCAGGCAAAATGCAACCATAAGCAGCCACACAGAAAATGTCAGCCTGGACAGCCTGAAGCGCCTCAACGACCTCAGGCGTCATACGATTTGCCTCAACAACAGGTAGACCAAGCTCAAGCGCCTTGGCCTTAACAGGAGACGGCTCCAACTTTTTACCACGCCCACGAACAGCATCGGGACGAGTAATAACAAGCGCAATCTCATTACCAGCCTCAACAAGCGAAGCCAGCGAAGGCACAGCAAAATCAGGCGTACCCATAAACACAATACGCATAAAGTTAGTCTCCTCTCAATAACGAGCCGAGACGGCTACAAAAAAGCGTTCCAGGTCGCAAGCGCACCCAGCCGCAAAAACAGTTCAACAAAGACAAATATACCCAAAACCAAAGAAAGAGCCGCATAAAAGCAGCCCTCCCAACAAAGCACCTATCAGCGAAGACGCCCTTCCCTGGCCCGACGGCACCCGGGCGAGACAAGCAGCGTCAACGTAGTCCCCGGAGCGCCCGCCTATATCGTCCCGCGCGCAGTTTCGCAGCGCAGCGAGAATGTTTGAGCACGGGATGATATAGGCGGGCGCCCCGGGGACGGACAAACCTACTCCGTCTCGCCCGGTCGAGCGCCGCGGGCCAGGGCGTCCTGGTACTCCTTGACGGCTTTAATCCTCTGCATCGGCTTCAGTCGCTCAAACATAGTGTTGCCGTGCAGATGGTCGATCTCGTGCTGCAGGCACACGCAGAACAGATCGCCCGTGGCCTCATAGCGAATCAGGTTGGCATCCAGGTCATACGCCTCGACGACGACATGGTCGGGACGCTCGATCTCGCAGCTAATGCCGGGGATGGACAGGCAGCCCTCGCTAAACGGAACGAGATGGTCGCTTTGCTCGACAATCACAGGATTGATGAGCACGTACGGATCGTAGTCGTTCTTGTCGCTGTAGTCGCAGTCGATGGTGACGAGCTGAATGAGCTCACCGATCTGCGGGGCGGCCAGGCCGCAACCGCCGTTGTCGAACATCATCTTCTTCATCTTCTCGGCAAGCGCCTCGATCGCAGGGGTAATCTCCTCGATGACGGCACACTCCTGGCGCAGACGAGGGTCGGGCGACAGTACGATTCCGTTGGCTTCCATGGCCATCCTTTCGGGTTGTTACATCAAATCATAGGCGTCGACGTCAACGCTCACGCTCACGCCGCGCACAGAGCCCACCTCTTTGAGGCAGGCGTCGATATCATCAGAGACATGGTACCCCACGGGCGACTTCACAAGCAGATGGAAGCGGTAACGGTCCTTGGCTCTCTCGATTACACACGAAGCTGGGCCCAGCACCTGCGGCACCGCGCTGCCCGCCCGCAAAAAGTCGGGCGCGGCAGCATGCCAGCGGCGCTTTAGAAGCTTTGCAATGCGCCCGATGTAGTCCTGCGCGTCGTCTCGGTTCGCCGACCACACCAAAATGTTGACCAGGCGAACAAACGGCGGATACAGGGCGTCGCGGCGCTGGTCCAGGTCGTAGACGGTAAAGATCGAGCGGTCGTGCTCGGCAACGGCGCGAATGACCGGGTCCTCGGGCAGGTAGGTCTGGATGATCACCTCACCGGGGCGATCGCCGCGGCCGGCGCGGCCCGCAACCTGCTCCAGCAAGTCGTAGGCGCGCTCTCCTGCGCGGAAGTCCGGCAGCTTGAGGGCGAAATCGGCATTGACCACGCCCACGAGCGTGACCTCGGGAAAGTCGAGGCCCTTGGCGATCATCTGGGTGCCCAGCAGCACAGCACAATCGGCGGCATCGAACTGCTCGAGCAGCTTTTTGTGCGCATCCTTGCCGCGCGTGGAATCGGCATCCATGCGAATAATGGCGACGTCCTCGGGAAGCATCTGGTGTAGCGCGTCCTCGATCTGTTGAGTGCCCAGACCCATTTTTGCCAGGTAGCGACTGCCACATTTGGGGCAACGGCTCGTGGGCGCGGGATACGGCTGCACGCGCCAAGACGAACCGCAGGTGTGGCACTGCAGCGTGTGTGTGCGCTCGTGATACGTAAGCGCGGTGGAGCAGTGGTTGCAGGTGGGCACGCAGCCGCATTCGCGGCACATCAGAAACGGCGCAAAGCCACGGCGGTTATGCAGCAGCACGGCCTTCTCGCGGCGCTCGACCACACGCTCTAGGCCCTCCATCAGCGGTTTTGAGAACATGGAACGGCTGCCGTGCGAGAACTCACGGCGCAGGTCGGCGATCCGAACCGTCGGCAGGACTGCGTGTCCCGGGCGCTCGGGCATCTCGACGCGCGTCCAGGTGGCACCGTTATACGTGCCACGGCGGCAGCGATCGAGGGCCTCAGCAGAAGGCGTGGCGGAGCCCAACACGAGCGGGCAGCGGTAGCGCCGCGCCATCTCGGCCGCGACCTCGCGCGCATGGTAGCGCGGACTAGAGCCCTGCTTATAGCTGGTCTCGTGCTCCTCGTCGATGATGATGAGACCCAGGTCGCTGAGCGGGCAAAAGAGCGCCGAACGCGCGCCGACGACAACGCGGGCCGCACCGCTGGCGACCATATCCCACTGGTCCAGGCGCTCGCCAGCAGAAAGACGCGAATGGAACACGGCTACCGTCTCGCCAAAGCGCGAGCGGAAGCGGCCGACGGTCTGGGCCGTCAGCGAGATCTCGGGCACCAGCACGCAGGCCGAACGGCCGGCCGCCAGCACGCGCTCAATCGCCGAAAGGTAAACCTCGGTTTTGCCGGAGCCGGTGACGCCGTCGACAAGGACCACGTCTCCGTGGGCGTCCAGACGGGCGCGCTCAATCTGCGCGAGTGCCTGTTGCTGGCCGTTGGTAAGGGAGACCGGCGCCTTACCGTTTGCTGAGGACAGCGTGGTCTGTTCATTGCAGCCACGCCACGCACGGCGTTCCTCCACCACCACGACGCCGCGCTTTTCGAGCGCCTTGATGGTCGCCGACATACTGTTGTAGAGAAGGTTGAGGTCGCGCGTCGTGACCGGCCCGCACTGGAGCGCCTCGATGAGCTGACGCTGGCGGACAGCAGTCCTGGGCGGCGTATAGTCGAAACCCTCGGGCGTGAGCATGACCCAGCGGTTTTGGATAGGCTTGACGGCGGGGCGCACAACTGTCCACACGCCGTCGTCGCCCTTGACCACACGCGGGCTGACGCCCGGGGGCAAGAACAGGCGCAGGCACTCGGAAAGCGTCGCGACATACTCACAGCTCATCCAGCGTGCGATACGGGCAGCCTCGGCGGTAAAGAGCGGTTTGCTGAGGATAGCCTCGATAGGCTTAATGCGCGCGGGATCGAGAGCGCTGTTGCCCTGCAGGTCGTCCAGCTCAGACGCAATGTCGACGATATAGCCCGCGGCGGCACGGTTACCAAAGTGGACCAGGACCGTGGATCCGATCTGCGCCTCGTTGGCAAGGGACCGGGGAATGCCGTAAGCAAACGGCTCGGACAGCGCACGGGTGGGAATGTCGAGGACTACGCTCGCATAGGCGGCGACGGGTTCAGGTGCGAACTCAGGCTTGGCCGGAGTCTCCTCCGGTTCCGGCGAACCAAACAGTGACAGTTGCTCGGCCATGGTCTCTGTACCTCCCATCCCATACGTCTTTAGAAACAAGAGCCCCACTCGTGGTGAGCGGGGCTCGGATACAAGCGTTTACACGGCTGCTACAGCGCCATCGTGCGGGCGCGGTCGATGCGCGCCAGGCAGTCGTCGCGGCCGACGAGCGCCATGGTCTCGCCCAGTGGAGGGCTCACCATGTTGCCGCAGACGGCGACGCGCACGGCCTGGAACACCACGCGCTTCTTAAGGTCCATCTGCTCGGGCAGCGGCTCAAGCGCGGCGTCGATGTTCGCGGCGGTCCACTCGGTGACACCCTCGAGAGCGGCCTTGGCGGCGTCCAGGATGGCACCCATGCCTTCCTTGGCTAGGCCCTTGTTAACGGACTTCTCGTCATACTCGAGCGTCTCGGCCGTGGCAAAGATGGGAGCGGCGACGGTCACGGCGTCGGTCGGCATCTTAGTGCGCGGCTTGACGATGGCGGCAAGCGCGTCGATCCAATCCTCGCCGTACTCGACGTTACCCTCGATGAGACCCGCCTCGTGCAGCTCGGGGACCATGATCTCGTCGGCAAACTGAGCATCGGACATGCCGTTGATGTACTCGGCATTGACCCAGTCGAGCTTCTTGGGGTCGAAGGTCGCCGGGTTCTTGGAGATGCGGTCGAGCGAGAACTTGCTGGCCAGGACATCGCGCGGGATGATCGTGGTCTCGCCGTCGAGCGACCAGCCGAGCAGCGCCAAGTAGTTGACGAAGGCGTCGGACAGGTAGCCGGCGTCGCGGTACTCCTCCACCGAGGTGGCGCCGTGGCGCTTGGAGAGCTTCTTGCCGTCGGCACCCAAGATCATGGAGATGTGGGCGAACGTAGGCACGGGCGCGCCGAGGGCCTCGTAGACCATAACTTGACGCGGGGTGTTGGACAGGTGGTCGTCGCCGCGGATGACGTGAGTGATCTTCATCATGGCGTCGTCGACGACGGTCGCGAAGTTGTACGTGGGCGTGCCGTCGGAACGGAAGATGACAAAGTCGTCAAGCTCCTTGGCGTCGAAGGTTACCTCGCCGTGGACGGCGTCGTGGATGACGACGTCGCCGCGGTCCTCGGGCACCTTGATGCGAAGGACGTAGGACTCGCCGGCCTCGATGCGACGGCGGGCCTCCTCGGGATCAAGATCGCGGCAACGGCGCTGATAGCCCTGGAAGGGGTCCTTGCGCTCCTGCGCGGCCTTGCGGTCGGCTTCGAGCTGCTCCTTGGTGCAGAAGCAGGGATAGGCCTTGCCCTCGTCCCAAAGCTTCTGGGCGGCCTGCTTGTACAGGTCCAGGCGCTCGGTCTGGGCGTAGGGGCCAAAATCGCCGCCCACCTCGGGACCCTCGTCCCAGTCCAGGCCCAGCCAACGCATGGCGCGCAGGATGATCTGCGTGTTCTCGTCGGTGGAGCGGGTGGGGTCGGTGTCGTCGATGCGCAGGATGAACGTGCCGCCGTTAGCACGGGCGAAAGCCCAGTTATAGATAGCGGTGCGGGCGCCGCCGATGTGCAGCTTGCCCGTCGGTGAGGGTGCAAAGCGGACGCGAACGTCTGATGCCATGGATATCTCCTCGATTGCAGGATGGATGTCTAACCGCACCAGTATAAAGCATCAAAGCAACCTCCGCACAAAGGGCACCGACCTACTCATTGGGGACAGACTTAAATGACCAGTCGTTGGAGACGTTCTTAGTTTAAGGCTGGTCATTTAAGTCTGTCCCCAATGAGTAGGTGCGGAAAGGGTGTGAATGTTTGATTTACGCGTTATGATGTGCCCTTGCATAGAGAGCCCGGCGGAATGGTAACGGTCGCCGGGACACGTTTTTGAAAGGACAATCATGTCAGAAGAACTTCGTTCCATCCCACCCCAACACGGGTCCTTTGTTTTTACGTCGGAATCGGTGACCGAAGGTCATCCCGATAAGATCGCTGACCAGATCAGCGATGCCGTCCTCGACGCAATCCTCGCCAAAGAAATAGAGCTGCAGGAGCAGGGCTACATCGCCCCCAACGGCGTGCCCGCCAACGTGGAGAACGTCCGCTGCGCCTGCGAGACCCTCGTTACCACCGGCACCGTTATCGTCGCCGGCGAGATTCGCACCCAGGCCTACGTCGACGTTCAGGAAATCGCCCGCGGCGTTATCCGCCGCATTGGCTACAACCGTGCCAAATTCGGTTTTGACTGCGATACCTGCGGCGTTATGAGCCTCATCCATGAGCAGTCACCCGATATCGCTCAGGGCGTTGACGAGTCCTTCGAGACCCAGACCGGCGCTACCACCGACCCGATCGACCTGATCGGTGCCGGCGACCAGGGCATGATGTTCGGTTACGCCTCCAACGAGACCAAGACCCTCATGCCCATGCCTCACTACCTGGCAAGCCGCCTGGCCGAGCGCCTGGCTGCCGTGCGCCACGACGGCACCCTGCCCTACCTGCGTCCCGATGGCAAGACCCAGGTCACCGTGCGCTACGAGGACGGCAAGCCCATCGAGGTCACGACCATCGTCATCTCCACGCAGCACGCCGCCGAGATCGAGGACATGGGCAAGATCAAGGCCGACCTCATCGAGCACGTCATCACCCCGGTCATGGCCGCCGAGAACATGCCGTGGGACAACGCCGACATCTACGTGAACCCCACCGGTCGCTTTGTCGTGGGCGGACCTATGGGTGACACGGGACTGACTGGCCGTAAGATCATCGTCGACACCTACGGCGGCTATGGCCGTCACGGCGGCGGTGCCTTTAGCGGCAAGGACTGCACCAAGGTCGACCGCTCCGCCGCGTATGCCGCGCGCTGGGTAGCCAAGAACGTGGTCGCCGCCGGTCTGGCCGACCGCTGCGAAGTCGAGCTTGCCTACGCCATCGGCGTTTCCAAGCCCCTTTCAATCATGGTCGACACCTTTGGTACCGCGCATGTTGCCGAGGACAAGATCGTTGAAGCCGTAGAGAAGACCTTCGACCTGCGCCCGGGCGCAATCATCCGCGACCTAGACCTGCGTCGCCCCATCTACGAAAAGACGGCAGCCTACGGTCACTTCGGCCGAGAAGACGCCGACTTCACCTGGGAAAAAACCGACCGAGTCGAAGAACTCAAAGCAGCCTGCGGCCTGTAAGCTAACGGCAAAAGCTACAGCCAAGAAACAACGCACCAAAAGAAGTACCGGCTCCAACCGGTACTTCTTTTTTATTTAAAGGTGGTGAAGATGAGCCGACCTGGGACATGGAATAGGTCATAGGCCGATAAATTTCGCAGCAGAGCGACTCCAACCATGTATCCTAAGTTCCGAGGGCTTTGGTATCTGGTCGGTCGCGAGTTCCGCACGAGCCGGAGAGCACTTAATGTGCTCTCCGTGCGAGCAGGACTGCCCGAGCAGGCGACCAAATACCAAAGCCCTCGGAACGGCGGGATAGAGTATGCCCCGCCCCTCGGGACGACGGGACAGATTAAAG
Source organism: Collinsella aerofaciens (assembly GCF_025289055.1). Classification (GTDB taxonomy): domain Bacteria; phylum Actinomycetota; class Coriobacteriia; order Coriobacteriales; family Coriobacteriaceae; genus Collinsella. The sequence goes on along the minus strand of NZ_JAESIQ010000019.1, from coordinate 31,372 downwards.
GAGCACCCATGGCAGGCAAGCCGCAAACACTAGCTACGACCTCGGCATTCGAGATCTTGGGCCCCGTCATGGTCGGCCCCAGTTCATCGCACACCGCCGGCGCCCTGCGCTGCGCCCAAGTTGCCGCCAGCCTGCTGGAAGGCCGCATAACCAAAGTCACCTTTGGCCTGTGGAACTCCTTCGCCCACACCTACCGCGGCCACGGCACCGATCGTGCGCTCGTCGCGGGCATCCTGGGTCTCGACACCGATGACGAGAACATCAAGCAGGCCTTCGACCTCGCGCGCGAGCAGGGCCTCGAATATCACTTTGACATCAAAGGCGACGACGCCTCCATCCACCCCAACACCGTCGACATCGAAATGGTCGACGACACGGGCGCCACGGCACAGGTTCGCGGCGAGAGCCTGGGCGGTGGCAAGATGCGCATCAGCCGCATTAACGGCGTCGGCGTCGACATCTCGGGCATGTATTCCACGCTCTTCGTGGCACACAAGGACGTCCCCGGTGTACTCGCCGCGCTCACCAACCTGCTCGCCTACGCCCACGTAAACATCGCTTTCTGCCGCACCTACCGCACCGAAGTGGGCGGCCAGGCCTACTCCGTCTTTGAGACCGACGGCGCGCCCGACGACACCGTCGTCCCCATGCTGCGCAAGCTCGACAATGTCGATTACGCGACCTTTATCGAGCTCCCCGGTTCTGCCTCGTCGCTCTCTCCCGGCGTCTCGGCCAAGGAAATCTTCGACGACGGCGAGCAGCTGCTCGATGCGTGCGAGGAACTGGGGCTCAGCATCGGCGCCGTCATGGCCGTGCGCGAGGCGCGTCTGACCGGCGAGGCCCACGCCGTCGCCGCCATGCGCCGCGTGCTCGACGTCATGCGCGAGGAGACCACGGCTCCCATCGCCAATCCGCAGCGATCGCTCGGCGGGCTTATCGGCGGCGAGGCCAAGCTCGTCGAAGCCACCAGCCGCAACGATTTGAGTGCAAGCCTGATGGGCCCCGTTCAGACCGACGCCGTGGCCCGCGCCATGGCCGTGCTCGAGCGCTCCGCCACGATGGGTGTGATCGTCGCAGCTCCGACGGCAGGCTCCGCGGGTGTTGTGCCCGGCTGCGTGCTGGCGCTCGCCGATCGTCTGCAGCTCGACGACGAGCAGGTCATGGACGCGCTCTACTGCGCAGCCGCCATCGGCCTCAACCTCACCACAAGCGCCTGCGTTGCCGGCGCCGAGGGCGGCTGCCAGGCCGAGGTGGGAAGCGCCGCCGCCATGGCAGCCGCCGCTCTGGTGCAGATGCTCGGCGGCACGCCCGAGCAGGCGCTCGACGCCAGTTCCATCGCGCTGAGTAACCTGCTGGGCCTCGTTTGCGACCCCGTCGGGGGCCTAGTGGAGGTGCCCTGCCAAAACCGCAACGCCATCGGCGTGGCAGCGGCCTTTAGCTCGGCACAACTCGCCCTCGCAGGCATTAAGAGTTTAGTGCCGTTTGACCAGATGGCACATGTCATGCTCTCGGTGGGTCACGCGTTGCCGGCCACGCTGCGCGAGACGGCAAAGGGCGGCATCGCGCAGGCTCCGGCCGCACTTTCGGCCTGTGCAAAATGCGGTGTGTGCGGATAACGGCAAAGAACGACTCAAAGGTGGGACAAATGTCCCACCTCTTTTGAATGCCACCGTTTCCGTACCACAAACAGCAGGGCAATCGCTATAATGCAAGCCCAGTAAAAACACGATGAACCGCAAGGCGAAAATCGAAGGATATGCATACGATGTCGCAAAACGATCGAACTCAACTGATTCCCGATCCGCAGCAGCCGAGCAGGCACACCGGCGGCGTTCAATCGCCGCGTCCCATCGCGCCGAGCCACGGTCAGCAGCGTAGTGCAGCAAACGCTTCCCAACACCCGAACCAACAGCGACAGCAGCGTCAACAACGTCAGCAGCGCCGGGCAAACGGCAATGCGCCCAAGCAGCCCCCCACGCACGCTCGAGGCGATCGCGGCCCCGCGCGCAAACCCGCCGAGAACAATAAGTCGGGCAAAAAGACGACGTTCTTTGTCGTCCTGGGTCTAATCGTCATTGTCTATATCGTAGGCGTCGTAGCGTTTTCGCAGGTAGCCTACCCCAACACCACCATTGCCGGCGTCGACGTCTCGTTCTCCAACGCTTCGTCTGCCGCCACCAAGGTCAATTCGGCATGGAAGCACTATAAGCTCGCCGTGACAGGCGATGACTTTAGCTGGACCTATCAGCCCGAGTCCGATGAGCCCATCGTCGACGGCGAAGCTGCCGCAAAAGAAATCATCAGCCACAACGAAGCCTTTGTATGGCCGGTCCGCCTTGTGGAATCCTTAAGCGGCAAGACCAAAGCAACCGCCACCTCCAACGAAGTCGATCTTGATCAAGACGTCGACCTGTCCATGCTCTCCGACACCTTTAACCAAAAGCAGTTTGAGAAGGATCTGGGCGCCGCCATCGACGAGTTTAACGAGGGCCGTTCGGGCACGTTCGAGGCCAATAGCTCCTATGACGAACAGGCCGGCAAGTTTACCGTCGAGAAGGCGCGCTCCAACGAAAAACTCAACCGCGAGCATGTCATTAAATATGCCGAGCTCGAGCTTGCCTCGCTGGCCGAAACCGTAGATCTTTCCAAGCTCGGCAACGATGCCTATGAGCCGCTCAATGGAACGCTGACCGATGATCAGATTCAGGCCGCATGCGATGCCGCCAACAACTTCCTGGGCGTCAACGTGACCCTCAAGCTCAACGGCGAGGATGCCGGCAAGGTTGATGGCAGCTCCGTGTTGCAGTGGATCAGCTTTGCCGATCCCGCCAACCCCACGCTCGATACTTCGCAGATCAGTAGCTGGGCAGCCGAGCTCGCCAACGGCTTTAATACCGTGGGCTCCACTCGCTGGTGGACGCGCGCCGATGGCAAGCAGTGCGCCGTCGAAGGCGGCGACTTTGGTTGGTCCATCGACAGCAGCTCGCTCGCCAAGCAGGTCGAGGACGCCATTAACAACAAGCAGACCGGCGAGATCGAGATCAAGTACTCCCAGAAGGCCGACACCTTTACCGCAAAGGGAGAGCCCGACTGGAAGGCGTATATCGACGTCGACCTGTCCGAGCAGCACGCGCGCTACTATGACGAGAGCGGCAATATCGTTTGGGAGGCCAACTTTATTTCCGGCAAACCGGGCGAAGACGCCACCCCCGAGGGCGTATGGCAGATCAACAGCAACGACGGCGGCAGCACCCTGATCGGAGCCAAGGACCCCGAGACCGGTAAGCCCAAATACGAGAGCCCGGTGAGCTACTGGATGCCGTTTGAGGGCAACATGATCGGCTTCCACGACGCTACATGGCAAAACGACAAGAGCTTCGATAATGCCGAGTCCTATAAGTGGTGCGGCAGCCACGGTTGCATCAACCTGCGCCTGGCAGACGCCAAGGCACTTCACGACTGCATCAAAGTCGGTCTGTGCGTAGTTGTCCACTCGTAGTGCAACGCGCGCGTTCCTACAACGTGGAACCGCTGCGACCAATCTAACAGTTCCGAAAGAAACCATCCTATGCGCCCGCCCCAACCGGTGGGCGCATATACTTATCGAGGTACTTTCTATAAAGGAGACGCTATGCCGAATGTCCCCACGATCACCCCAGGCCCGGATGATACCGAGCACACGCCCGAAGATGTCACCGAAACGATTCCTCTGATTACAAACGTACATGCCGACAAGCAGAACGGACGCGCGAGCGATGCGACCGAGATTTCAGATGAAGAGGCATATGCCAAGCTCAAGGCAAAACGTGCCGAACGTCGACGCAAAAAGCTGATTCGACGCGGTATTGCCGCCGGCGTCGTATGTGCCATCGCGCTCATTGCCATTGTCGCAAACCTGGTTATCAATGCGCAGCCTCAGAGCGCTAGCGGTCCTGTGACCGATATGGTGACCGAGGGCACGTTTACCACAACGGTCGAGGCGAAAGGCCAGCTCAAACCCATTTCGTCCTCAGTGGTCTCCCCTTCTGTCGACGGTACGGTCGATTCGATCAACGTGCAGGCAGGCCAATCCGTCAACGAGGGCGACGTACTTATGACCATTAAAAACGACGAGCTCGATCGCAACGTTGCCGAGGCACAGCGTGCAGTTGCAGCCGCTCAGGAAGACCTCGCCAACGCGCAGAAAGCCGCAGCTGCCGCGCAGGCCACCCCAACGACGGACGTCGATGGAGCTTCCACAGCGGCTGGCGTCTCCGCCGCATCAGCGGACACGAACGCCGTATCGGCCGCGCAGCGCAGCCTCGCATCGGCCCAGGCAAACCTCGAACAGGCGAACGCCAAGGCAGCCAGCCGTACGGTCACGGCCCCGAGCTCGGGTAGCATCGTGGAGCTCAACGCCAAGGTGGGCGCCACGGTAACAGGCGGCATGATCATGGGCGAAAGCGATACGAGCAGCGGCAAGCAGTGCATGCAGATCGCCGACCTATCCAAGATGAAGGTGACCGTACAGGTGGGCGAAAAGGACATCGCCAAGATCGCCGTTGGGCAGAGCGCCAACGTCACGTATCCCGCGTTTCCCGATATCGTGAGCCAGGGCACCGTCACGGCTATCGCGTCGGTGGCAAACTCCGACGCCGCCAACGGTGGCGGCGGCAGCGTAACCTTTAACGTCGACATTCTCATTGAGGCGCCCGACGCGCGCCTGAAGCCGGGCATGACGGCCGAGGTATCGGTGGTGACCGAGCAGCTCGACGACGTGGTGATGGTGCCGACGATGGCGCTCATGACCGAAGACGGCGAACACTATTACGTCAACGTGACAACCGATGACGAGGGCAAGCAAACCCGTCGCGTGAAGGTGACCATCGTGACGCAAAACGACAACGAAGCTGTGGTCGGCAAGACGCAGGTCAAGCGCGACGACCAGGGAAACGAGATCAACCCTAACGTGCCGGTTACCAAGCTGCGCGATGGTGACACCCTCGTCATGGACACCGGAGCGAACGCAACGGCTGACGGCGGCTACAGCGCAGATTCTGGCAGTATGTCTGCCGATGAGGACATGTAATGCGTCCCGTCATCGACATTCGCAACGTGCACCGCATCTTTGAGAGCGAGGCGGGGTGCGCCCACATCCTGCACAACGTGAGCCTGGCAGTAAATCCCGGCGAATTCGTCGCTATTACCGGCCCTTCGGGCTCGGGCAAGTCAACGCTCATGAACATCCTAGGCTGCCTGGATAAGCCGACGGCGGGCGACTATTACCTGCAAGGGCTCAACGTGGCCGAGCTCGATGATGACGAACTCACCGAAGCTCGCGCCCTGAGCATTGGCTTTGTCTTTCAGAGCTTCAACCTGCTGCCGCGCCTGTCGGTTATCGAAAACGTTATGCTGCCGCTGGCCTACACCAATGTGCCCCGTAGCCAGCGCGAGATGCGCGCCGTGCACGCGCTACAGGCCGTCACGCTACCGGTCGACCACTGGGACCACCGCATATCCGAGCTCTCGGGCGGCCAGATGCAGCGTGTCGCCATCGCGCGCGCCCTCGTTAATGACCCGCCCATCATTTTGGCTGACGAACCGACGGGAAACCTGGACTCCGCCACTGGAGCGCTTGTGATGGAGACCTTCCATAAGCTCCAGGAGCGCGGCAAAACCATCGTGCTTATCACGCACGACCCCGGCATTGCCGCCGAAGCCGACCGCGCCGTGACCATCCGCGACGGCCGCATCCACGACGGCGCGTATATTCCACATGCACCGAAGACCCTGCGCAGCGCCGTAGATAGCCTGCCCAAGATTTCCGCCTCCGTCAACCCGCCGAAAGGAGAGATGGCATGAGCGCCCGCGATCTCATCCAGGAAGCCCTTCACTCGCTCGAGGCCAACAAGGGTCGCAGCCTGCTCACCATCCTGGGCATCGTCATTGGCATAGCCTCGGTCATCGCCATGACCTCGCTCATCGGCGGCATCCAAAACAGCCTGGTCAACAGCCTAGGCCTCAATGCAGCTCGTATGGTTCAGATCTATTCGTCGCAAGAACTCACCGATTCTGACGTTCAGAAGCTTCAAAAACTGGTGCCGCAGATAGAGCAGATCGGCATTGTCGACAGCGCTTATACCGAGTACAAGACCGGCGATAAAAGCTATACCGTCATGGCACAGGGTGTCGATAGCGACATGCTCGACGCCGTGGGGGCCAGCAAGCTCGTTGCGGGGCGTACTTATTCCCAGGCCGAGTCTCAATCAGGCTCGCGCGTGGCGCTCATCAGTCGCGGCGGAGCCGATCAGCTTTACGGCAACGAACAGGATGCGCTGGGGAAAACCATCAAGGTGTCCAACGGCGAGGTGCAGATTGTAGGCGTGATTGATGGCGGCAGCGACTCCATGGGCTCGCTCACGCTGTATATGCCACGCGAAACCATCTCCGGGCTGTTTGGCGACGAGAATCCTTCATTCCCCAGCGTGACGGCACTTGCCGCCGAGGGCACGGACATGGATGAGCTTTGTAAGACCATCGAGTCCAAGGTGCGCGCAATGAAGGGCATCGCGGAGGAGGATGAGTACGACAGTGTATCGGCGACATCCATGAAAAGCGCCATCGATGCACTCAACTCCTTTATGGGCGCGTTCTCGCTCATCATGGGTGCTGTCGCCAGCATCTCGCTGCTTGTCGGCGGTATCGGCATTATGAACATGATGCTCACCAACGTGACTGAGCGCATCCGCGAGATCGGCATCCGCCGCGCTCTGGGCGCCAGTCGTCGCGATATTACCGCCCAGTTTTTGGCCGAGTCCTCGGCGCTGTGCGTCACCGGCGGACTGTTGGGTGTCCTGATTGGCTATCTGCTGGCCTGGGCTCTTGCGATGTTTGCCTCCGGATCCGGGATTCTTGGCGAGCTCGGTGCCAGCGGGCAAATCACACCGAGTTTTTCAATCGCCACGGTGCTGCTGGCCTTCGCCGTCTCCGTCGGCATCGGCGTAATCTTTGGCTTCTACCCCGCTCGACGCGCGGCAAAGCTCAACCCGGTGGAGTGCCTACGCTACCAGTAAGTCACCACCAACAAGTTGCGGTGAATTAGGGACTGAATATGCTATCTAGCAGCAAAAACAGACACTATTTCACCGCAACTTATTGAAGGGCTGCTTGCGCCAGTTCCGGGCTTCGTCCTCGAGCTATTGGCGGATGACGGTCTTGTACGGTTCGAGCTTGCTCGAGGCGCTTCTCCTCGCTGGCGGGAGGGCGCACAGGCGCGGCGAGCGCCTAGCGCGCGAACTCCCGTAAGAGCGCGTCCTCCACTTCCCTAAGCGAAAGGGCCCCGCCTCCCTCGGCGGGACGGGCGACCACGATACAGCGCGCTCCCACGTCGCGCGCAGAGGCGATCTTCTCGGCCGTGCCGCCTACGGTTCCCGAGTCCTTGGTCACAAGCCACTGGGCGCCCACCTGCCGAAGCATCGCCTCGTTGAGCTCGCGGGTGAAGGGCCCCTGCATGCCGATGATGTGCGATGGCGAAAACCCCGCGTCGATGCACTTCGTTATAGCACCGGGCAGCGGGAGCACACGCACGAAGAAGCGCTCCGCGTAATCGACGACGCTCGTGTAGGGAGCAAGCTCCTTGCTCCCCGTCGTGAGAAGCGCGCGACCCGGGTTCTCGGAGAGAAAGCGCGCCGCGCAGGCGATCGACGTGACCGAGACGACGCCTTTGGGCAGCGCCTCGACCGGGCGCGCAAGGCGCAAGCATCGTGCACCCACGGCGAGCGAAGCGGCCCGGATGTTGCCGCTTGCGAGCGTAGAGAAGGGATGCGTGGCGTCGACGACGATGCGCGCGCCGGAAAGTTCGCGCTCCATGTCGGCCTCTTCGAGCCTGCCCGCATGCACCTCGATGCCCGGGAGCTCGCGCAAAAGCTCGCCTCCGTACTCGGTTGCCGCGTAGGCACGGGCGGGGATGCCCACCCCGCTCGCCCATTCGCACAGAAGGCGGCCCTCGGTGGTGCCGGCGAAGATACGCAGCGCCGGCGCGGATGCGGGCGCCGTCACTTCAGGCCGCCTGGGCGCGTGATCTCGTAGAGCAGCGCGTTCATAATGGCGGCCGCCACGGTCGAGCCGCCCTTGCGACCCCTCGCGACGATGGCCGGCACGCGTCGCGCGAGTAGCTCCTCTTTCGCCTCGACCACATTCACAAACCCGACCGGCACCCCAACGACGAGCGCGGGCGCGATCTTCCCCGCGTCCATGAGCTCGGCGAGGCGCAGAAGTGCTGTGGGAGCGTTACCGACGGCCACGATGAGCGGACCCTCGATGCCGCAAGCTTTGTCCATGCTCGCAACGGCGCGAGTCGTGCCCGCGGCGCGCGCCGTTGCGGCGACATCCGGGTCGGCCATGTAGCACACGGCCTGGCAGCCGATCTTCGCGAGCGCGGGCTTGCTTATGCCTGCGAGCGCCATGTTCGTGTCGGTGAGCACCGTGGCCCCTGCGCGCAGCGCGTCGAGCGCACAGTGCGCGGCGTCATGGGTGAACACGAGGGAATCGGCGTACGAGAAGTCAGCAGTGGTGTGGATGACGCGCTTCACGACGGGCTCTTCGAGCGGCGGGAACGTGCGGCCGCCGAGCTCTTCGGTGATGATCTCAAAGCTGCGCCGCTCGATGTCGCCGGGCGCCATCTCCTTGGAATCCATCTAGTACTCCACTCCTTCCCTTGCACATATCCCCTGCTCGTAGGGGTGTTTCTCGCACCGCATCTCGGTTATGTAGTCGGCCTTCTCCACGATCTTGCGGGAAGGCGCGCGCCCGGTGAGCGCTACTTCGACGCCGCGCGCGGACATATCGAGCGCGCGGTCCACGAGCGCCTCGTCGACAAGCCCCTTCGAAAGCGCGTCGAGCGCCTCGTCGAGCACGAGCAGCCCCTCCTGCGCGCCCTCGAGCTCGGCGAGCGCGGAAGCGAGGTTCCCATCGTGCAGCTCGCGCGTCGCGGCAAGTTCTTCCGACGTCATGGACCAGGTAAACTTGTCCGACGCCTTCCCCGCGAACACGGGCACGCCGAAATGCTCGGCGAGCAGGCGCACCTCCCCGCTTTCGCCGTCTTTCAGGAACTGCACGACGACGACGCGGCGGCCTGCGGCGAGCATGCGAAGGGCGAGGCCCATCGCCGCCGTGGTCTTGCCTTTGCCGTCGCCATGATACACGTGGATCATACGCCCTCCTCAATGATGCGGTAGACATACTCCATGTCGAGCGCCCCGCGCACGACGTCGGCCAGGCGGTCGAACTCGCGCGCACGATGATCGGCCGCGGACGCCGCGCCCGCGGCACCCACGACGCTCTCGGGCAGGCCGCGCATGCGCGCGAGCGAGCGCGCGAGGGCGAGCGCCACCCCCGGTTCGTCGAACAGGCCGTGGAGATAGGTTCCGAACACGTTTCCGCAGGCCGCGCCTTCTGGTTTGCCGCCAATCGTGCCCGCATGGGCGCAGGAGACGGTCGTTTCGCCGTCGTGAATCTCGTACCCGCGAGCCGTCATGCCGTTCCACACCGAGAACGCGCCTTGGGCGCCCGTGATGCGCAGTTCCGACTGGGCGAGGCGCTTTTCCTCCTTGAACACCGTACTTGCAGGAATGAGCCCAAGCCCGCGCGCGGTGCCAGCGCCTTCCCTGCCGTGCGGGTCGGAAAGCTCGTCTCCCAAAAGCTGGTAGCCTCCGCATATGCCGAGCACCGGCGTGCCCGCGCCCGAAAGCGCGCGTACACAGGCTCCGATGCCGCTAGCCGCAAGCCAGCGCGCGTCGTCGAGCGTGGTCTTCGAGCCGGGGAGCACCACCAGGTCGGGTCGGCCCAGATCAGTCGTCGAGGAAACGTAGCGCACGCCCACGCCGGGCACGCGCGAAAGCGGGTCGAAGTCGGTGAAGTTCGACAGATGCGGAAGGCGCACGACGACGACGTCGATGACGCCGCGCGCCTCGCGGGCAGATAGGCGCGGCGCGAGCGAGTCCTCATCGTCCAGGTCGAGCGTAAGATACGGCACGACCCCCACGACGGGGACCCCGCACATCTTCTCGAGCGGGGCCAAACCCGGGCGCAGGATTTCCACATCGCCGCGGAACTTGTTCACCACAAGCCCCCGCAAAAGCGCGCGATCCTCGGGCGCAAGGAGCGCGACCGTGCCGTAGAGCTGGGCAAACACCCCGCCTGGGTCGATGTCGCCCGCGAGCAGCACGGGGGAGGACACGGCGCGCGCGAGCCCCATGTTGACGATGTCGTTTTCGGCAAGGTTGATTTCGACGGGGCTGCCGGCGCCCTCGATGACGATGACGTCGTTTTCCTCCGCGAGCGAATCGAACGCCTCCAAAATCTGCGGCATGAGCGCCTTCTTTCGCGCGAAGTAGTCCCTCGCGGCGAAGGCTCCCTGCGCCTTGCCGGCCACGATGAGCTGGCTTCGGTGATCGCTTTCGGGCTTGAGCAGGATGGGGTTCATGCGCACGTCGGGCGCGATGCCGCACGCCTCGGCCTGCATGATCTGAGCGCGCCCCATCTCGAGCCCGTCGGCCGTGACACCGCTGTTAAGCGCCATGTTCTGGCTCTTGAAGGGAGCCACGCGCAGGCCGTCCTGCGAAAGCACACGGCACAGCCCCGCCGCAAGCAGGCTCTTCCCCGCGTTCGACATGGTACCCTGGATCATGATGGGCTTCGCCCTACCCACGGGTATCGACCTCCTTCGCCGAGCCTCGGCCATCCGCGCCCGCCATAGCGCCGCTGCAAGAAGCGCCGCCCCGTTCGTCGGGTTCGCCTTCGCCCGATGCACCTTCCGCCCGAAGCGCGCGGCTGAACGCCATCGCAAGCCGGGCATTCTCCTTGTGCGTGCGCACGGCGACGCGGCACCAGAAACGGGACAGTATCGAAAACGAGTCGCATGTGCGGACCAAAACCCCCTGTTTATACAGGCGCTCGGGGATGTCTTTCGCCGGCGTGCGGACTAAAAGGAAGTTCGCATCCGACGGCACGACGGAAAGCCCGAGCGAGGAGAGCTCGTGGGAAAGCCACGCTCGCTCGCCCGCCAATACATCGCGCGTGCGCGAGACGTATTCGACGTCTTCCAGGGCGGCGATGCCCGCGGCCTCGGCGACCGAGGAGACGGGCCACGCCTGCCCCGCCCGACGAATCCCCTCGATGAGTTGGGCGTTTCCGCTGATCAGATACCCCAACCGCAACCCTGCCATTCCGTAGAGCTTGGTGAACGCGGAGAGCACGGCCACATGGTGCGAACACGCGGCGCGTGCGGCCACGCTCCTTTCGCGGGCGTCGGGCGCAAATCCGAGGAAGCACTCGTCCACGACGAGCAGCGCGCCCACCTGCTCGCAGCGGCAAGCCGCGGCATCGATCACGCGGGGGTCGACGAGGCGCCCCGTCGGGTTGTTCGGATTGCAGAGGTACGCCACGTCTCCCGGCCCCTCGATCGCGCGGGCGAAGGAGGCGGGCACGTCGAAGTCATCCGCTTCGGAGAGCGGGAACTCCTGCACGCATGCGCCGTAGTACGATGCCGCCTCCGCATATTCAGAGAACGTCGGCGCGCACACGACGATGCGTTTCGGGTGCACCGCCGCGGCGAGCCGCCAGATGATGTCGGACGCGCCCGCGCCGCAAACGATAGTATCTTCGGGAATGCCCTGGGTGCGCGCTAGGGCACGAACGAGGGCGAGGCTTTCCCTATCGGGGTAGGCGTCGATTCGAGAAAGCGCCTTGCAAGCTGCGGCGACGGCGCGCGGCGATGGGCCTGCCGGATTCACGTTCACCGAGAAGTCAATGAGGTCGGATGCGCCCCCTTCGCAAGCGATGCCGAGCGATTGCGAGCTGCCCCCATGCGTACGGGCGCGGAGGATTCCCCCGGCAGCCCGGGGCGCGGCGTGGTCTTCCCTCATACCATCGCCCCCACGGCGAGCACGACCGCCGCGCGCGCGGCGCCGAAGACGACGAGCGCGCATACGGACGCGGCGAGCATGAGCCTTGTCGCCCGGGCGATGTCGCCCCACTCGATTTCGCGGGACGCGTCGCCTATCGTCGGTTTCTCAACGAGCTTGCCGAAATACACCGCGGGTCCTGCCAGGCGCAGCCCGAGCGCGCCCGCGCACGCTGACTCGGTCTGCGCCGCGTTCGGGCTCGCATGGCGACGCCTGTCGCGGCGCCAGATGCGCGCCGCCCCGCACGCGTCGAGCCCGACGATCGGGCACACGGCGATCATGAGCAGGGCCGATAAGCGCGAGGGAATCCAGTTCACCGCATCGTCGAGGCGCGCCGAGGCGCAGCCGAAGTCGATGTAGCGCGCGTTTTTGTAGCCCACCATGCTGTCGAGCGTGTTCACAGCCTTGTACGCCATGCCCAAGGGCGCACCCCCGATCATAAGGTAGAAAAGCGGCGCGATGACGCCGTCGCTCGCGTTCTCCGCCACCGTTTCCACGGCGGCGCGCGCAACGCCCTGCTCGTCGAGAACAGACGTGTCGCGTCCCACGATGAGCCCGACGGTTTCGCGCGCCGCGACAAGGCCGCCCTTCGAGAACGCGCGGGCCACGGCCAGGCTCTGGCGGCGCAGCTCGCATGCCGCAAGAATCTGATAGCTCGCCCATGCCTCGGCCACGAAGCGCAAGCCGGGGTGAACCATGCCGCAAAGATGCAGGATTCCCCAGGTCAAAAGCCCACACGCAAGCGGAAGCGCCACGGCGAGCACAAGCCCTGCGGCGCGCGTGCCCGCGGACGTTTGCGGGAATGCGCCCCGCAGGCGGCCTTCGGCCCACGTGATCGCGCGCCCCATGGCGACGACGGGATGGGGAAGCCAGCGCGGGTCGCCGAAGGCAAGGTCGGCCGCGAACCCGGCGGCGACGGCAAGAATCGTCATCACCGGGCATCGCCCCCCGAAGCGGGGCGAACGTCGCGAAGGCAGCGCCCATCCCAGGTGGCGGCCCATGCGCCGCCCGGCTCGGTATACACGTCGAAGTATTCCATTTTCGGGACAGCAAGCTCGGAAAGCAGCGCTTTCACGGTACCCGCGTGAACGACGAAGACGGCGCGCCCACTCCCCTGGGCGCGCTCCGATTCGCACGCCTCCCGAAACGCCGCGACGACGCGGCGGGTGAAATCGCTCTTGCCCTCGCCATGCGGGCAGCGCGTCTCGCACCAGGAGTCTACCCAGGCGCGGTAGCGCGCATCCTCTTTAAGCTCGGCGGCGCTTCGCCCCTCGAAGTCACCGAAATCCATCTCGCGCAGACCGGGGCATGCCATAAGCTCCGCATTCGGGAAGAGGATGCGTGCCGTCTGGTCGGTGCGGGCCATGCCACTCGTGATAACACGGAACACGTCACGATCGCACGCGAGCTCGCGCAAAGCGCGCTCGCCCGCGCTCGACAGGGGCTCGTCGGTGCCCGCCCCGCTGTAGCGATGGTCTTCCGTGCCCGCCGTGGCACCATGGCGCACGAAGACGACTTCCAAAGGCGCGCCCGCGCCCTGCGTCCCTCGAGGCGCATCGGCAAGGTTTCCTTTGATGACCTGGGAAATCCCGCACGTCATGCGCACGACGACGTCGGCGCGCGCAGCAAGCGCGCATCCCAGGCGCCCCGCGCGCTCGCGCCATTGGGCGTCTTCCGCACGCATAGGGACGACCCCCGAGCCGACCAAGGGCAGAATCACTGCGTCGAAGCCGATCAGCCGCTCGAGCGCCCGGTCAGCGTCGAGCGCGCGTACGAGTTCCTCAGCACGGTACGCGACACGGCCGGCAAAAGCCGCGGGCACGCCGCCCTCCGCAAGCTGCGCCGCGTCGACGAAATTGTCCGCCGCGAACCCGAGCTTTTCGCGCACGAAGGTCCTCTTCCCCGAATGCGCGCCACCTACCACGAGAATCATAGGAGCATACCCCCCGCCACCAGCATGGCAAGCATCGCGAGCTCGGCCCATTGCAGAAACCATCCGGCCAAATCCCCCGTCACCCCGCCGAAGCGGGACAGGGCAACATGACGGTACCATGCGAGCGCCAAAAGCCCCGCCACCGCCATAAGGGCGCCGACGGCCTGAGCGCACGCGACCATCCCTGCAGCCGAAGCCGCAGCGAAAGCGCAAAGCGGCACGACGATCGCCGCGCGCTTCTTAGCAGGCGAGAGTCCTGCGGCCATGCCGTCCGCCCGCGCGGCAGGCCAGCATTCTACGGCGAGCCCCGAAAGCGCGCGGGAGAACACGAGCGAGCACAGAAGCGCGAGGAACGCCCCCGCCGTAAGCGGCAGCGCGGTGAACAGGGAAAACTGCAGAATAAGGTACACAACAACACCGATGACCCCGAAGGCGCCCGCCCGCGGGTCGTGCATGATCTCGAGCTTTCGCTCGCGCGGGGCCCAACTTGCAAGCGCATCGGAGGTGTCGCAGAGCCCGTCTAGGTGGATGCCTCCCGTCACCGCCACAGGCAACGCCACGAGCACGGCCGCGACGATGGTCGCGGGCACGCCGAGCAGGTTCGCCACGTGCCCCCACGCCGTCATGAGGAAGCCTTCCGCGAGGCCCACCAGGGGAAACGCGGCAAGCGCATGGGTTGACCCGAAATCGGTCCAGGCCGATTTCGGGACGGGGATGCGCGAGAACGTTCCGAACGCCGCGCCAATTGCCTCTGCTATCTTCACCTTGTAGGTCCTTCGCCTTTCAACCACACGGGAATCCCGCATACCACTTCGACTGCGCGGTCGGCCAGCGCCGCCACGCCCGCGTTCACGCGCGCGAGCGCGCGCCTCCATGCCTCGGTCCCCTCATCGTAGCGCATCCCATCGCCGAACACGTCGACGGAGACCACCACCGTATACGCAGCCGCCTGAACGAGCCGTTCGATGTCTCCGAGCACCTCGCGCGCCGTAGCGTCGGGGTCACGTGGGGACAAGCCGCCTTCCGCGAAGAGCTCGTTCGCAACCAGGTTGCCCACGTCCTCCAAAAGAAGCGTGCAGCCGCGCGGAAGCCCGGACACTGCGGCACCCACGTCACGCGTGCGCTCGAGGGTGGAAAACCCCTTGCCCTCGCGCAGCGCCCGATGGCGCGCGATGCGGAGGGCGCCCTCTTCCCCGAAGGGCTCCATCGTTGCCAGGTACACGCGGGGGCCGTCGTGCCCAAGGCACAGGGACTCGGCATAGGCGCTCTTGCCGCTCGCGGCGGCGCCGATAACGAACGTCACCGTCATTTCCCAGCCTCGAAATGCTCGTAAGCAGCCATGCCAGTCGCCGTGAACGTCTTCCCATCCCGGTACACGCGCAGCGCAGAATCCAGAAGGGGCAGATACGCCATGGCGCCCGCGCCCTCGCCCAAGTGCATGCCTGCGTCGAGGGGTGCCTTTATGCCGAGCTCGCGAAGGAGCTCCTGGCTTGCGGGTTCACTTGATGCGTGGGTGCCCACGAGGTAGCCCAAGGCGTTGGGGCAAAGGCGCGCTGCGCACAGGGCCGCCGTGCAGGATATGACCCCGTCGAGGAGCGCCGGCGCCTTCGAGACAGCGGCCCCCAGGTAGAAACCGCACATCGCCGCGATGTCGAAGCCGCCCACCTTCGAGAGCACGTCGATCGGGTCGGCGGGATCGGGCGAGTTCGCATCGATAGCGCGCTCGACCACGTCGCGCTTGCGCGCGAACGAGGCGTCCGAGAGCCCCGCGCCGCGCCCGACGAGGCTCCGTGCGTCCGCCCGGAGGAGCACTGCGGCCACCGCCGCCGAGGTGGTCGTGTTGCCGATGCCCATCTCGCCCGCGGCGAGAAGGCGCACGCCGGCGCGGGCAAGCCCGCACGCGACGGCGATTCCGACTTCGATCGCGCGCACGGCCCCATCGCGAGACATAGCGGAACCGTGCGCGATATTACCGCTCCCCCGCCGCACGTTCGCGAGCACCATGCGCGCGTCTTCTATGCCCCGGGCCATACCCACGTCGACGGGCACGACCTCGGCACCCGCGAACGCCGCCATGCGGCAGGCACTCGTGGCCCCCTCGCACATGTTGCGCGCGACGGCTCGCGTCACGTCTTGTCCGCTTTGCGACACGCCTTCGGCAACGACCCCATTGTCGGAGAAGAATACCGCGAGCGCACGGGGAAACTCGGCCACCTCGGCGCTCCCCTGAGCTGCGGCGATACACGCGACGGCGTCTTCAAAGTCGCCCAATCCCCCCAAGGGGTGCGCGATGGAGTCCCACGCGGCGTACGCGGCGGCGCGGGCGCACTCGTCTGCGGGCGCGATCCGGGAGAGCGCGGCTTCGAGCACGGCGCCCGGCGCCGACGAGAACGCGCGCTCGACTTCCTCGCGGATGCAGGCAAGCGCGGTTTCGGTTGCTTCAGCCATGCCGTCTCCTCTCTGCGAACGACGCTGCGGCAGATGCAAACGCGCGCGCAACGTCGGGGTTCGCAGGATAGTACACATGCGGGAAGCCCGCAACCAGGGACGGGGTGGTCGTCATGCACGGCCAGCCCTTGTCGCGCCGGGGCTTCTGCGCCCAAAAGTCGCCGCCCGGGCAGGTGGACTGCCAGTAGTGGAACTCGTGCGCGCGGATGCGTGTGCCGCGCGGCCCGTAGAGCCCGTCGCGTTGAGAAGTGAGCTCCACGTACCCGAAATGGGACAGCCTTCCCCCGTTCTCGCTTGCGCCCTCAAGGGCGCCCGCAACAGGCCAGCGCCGCCCCTCGCTATCGGCGATTTCGCGCTGCAGATACAGAAACCCACCGCATTCGGCGACCGTCGGCATGCCGGATTCCACCGCGCGCCGCACCGCCTCGCGCATCGGCGCGTTCTCGGAGAGCTGCCGCGCATGGAGCTCCGGGTAGCCGCCCCCCAGATAGAGGGCGCTTGTCCCCCGGGGCAACTCGCTATCACACAGAGGGCTGAAAAAGGCCAGCTCGCAACCCAGGTCCTCGAGCGCGCGCAGGTTCTCCTCGTAGTAGAACGAGAACGCCTCGTCACGCGCGACGGCGACGATGGGCCGCGCTCCCGCGATCGGCTCCAACCGGTATGGTTCCTCGCGGATATCGGGTGCCGTCGCCGCTATTTCGAGCAAGCGGTCGACGTCGACGCTCTTTTCCACCAGCTCGGCCATCTTGTCGATGCGCGCGGAGAGCTGCTTGACTTCGTCGGCGGTCACAAGCCCCAGATGCCGGCTTTCGAGCGAGAACGCCTCGTCGGCGGGGATATTACCCAAAACCGCGACGCCCGTGTGCTTCTCGATCGCAGGCTTCGCGTAGGCGCAGGCAGCGGCGCTCGTCTTGTTCAGCACGACGCCGCGCACGTTCGCACAAGGCAGGAACTCGGCGATGCCGCGGATTACGGCGGCGAGCGATAAAGACGCCCCGCGCCCGTTCACCACTAAAACGACCGGCGTTTCCGTGTCGCGCGCAACCTGGTAGCTGCTCGCGTCGGCCACGCCGGGCGCCATGCCGTCGTAGAAGCCCATGACCCCCTCGAGCACCGCGACATCCGCGCCCGCGGCGCCGCGTGCGAGTAGGGCGCGCAGCGTCGGGGAGTCGGTGAAGAAACCGTCTAAGTTGCCCGAGCGCGCACCCACGACGCGGCGATGAAAGAGCGGGTCAATGTAGTCGGGGCCGCATTTGAAGGCCGCGCATGCAAGGCCGCGGCGCGCGAGCGCGCGCAGGAGCGCACACGTTACGACCGTCTTGCCGCTCCCGCTCGAGGGCGCAGCGACCATGAAGCGCGGGATGGACGTGCTCACCGGGCACCGCCTTCCCCACCTGCACCACGCGCGCTGACGAGGAACACGGGGTTTTGCGCCTTCATAAGATGATGCGAGCCTACAGCCTCGGCGCGGGCGGCCGACAACTGGCACGCCTCGAACCCCTTAAAGCGCGAACCCGAGAGGAGCGCGCACGCCTCAGTGAGTGTCTCAATGGTGACGCATGGCACACACAGGCGAACCTGCGAATTCTTCTCGAGCGCCGCCTCCACGATGGAGGGAAGCTCGCCCGCGCTCCCGCCGACGAACACGGCGTCGGGGACGGGCAGTTTCGCGAGCGCTTCGGGAGCGACGCCGGGGACCGCATACACGTTGCCGCACCCGAATGCATCCGCGTTCTCTCGGATGAGCCGCACGCCGGTCGCGTTGCACTCGACCGCCCATACCGACCCCGCTCGCGCGACGAGCGCCGCCTCGATCGACACGCTCCCCGTGCCGGCGCCGACGTCCCACACGGTGTCGGTCGCGGTAAGGCGCAGCTTCGCGAGCGCGACGGCTCGCACCTCCTGCTTGGTCATGGGAACGTCACCGCGGATGAAGAGCTCGTCGGGAATGCCCGAGGAAGCGTACGGCCAGCGGGAGCTCGCGGCGCGGGATGCGCCCGCAGAGTCCACCACGGAAGAAGTCGCCGCGGGCGCAGACGCGCCGGCCGGCGCCTCGGAGGCTGCGCTAGAGCCCGCAGGCGACCCGGCGCCGCCTGCGAAATCGATAAGCATCACGTTCAAGTCGTCGAACGTCTGACCTGCGATTTCACTTGCGGTCGCACAGATGATGCGCTCGTCGGGGTACGACAGGCGCTCGGCCACCGTCACGCGCGCGTCCCCGAAGCCCGCCTGCACAAGCTCGCCGGAAAGCCGCGAGGGGTCTTCCCCGCCCGACGTGACGAGGAAGAGCTCACCTGCGCGCTCGGCCTCGGCCACGATGTCGCACGCCACGCCGTGAGCGCTCGCAAAGCGCCAATCCTGCCATGGACGCGCGAGGCGCGCGGCGAGATACGACGCTGAGCTTATGCCGGGAATGACGCGCACGTCCACCTGCGCGTTGCCGGAGAGCGCCTCCACCAGGCGGCGCGCGCCGCTGAACAGCCCCACATCGCCCGTCATCACGACCACGGCGCGCTGCCACGACGCCGCATCGGTGAGCGCGGCGACGATGTCCGCCGTCTTCACGAGCTCGCATCTCACCACGTCGGGCGGCACGTCGATGCCGGCAAGCGCGCGATGAGCGCCGATGACCACATCGGCGATGTCGATCGCGTCGAGCGCCGCGCGCGAGAGCAAGTCGGGGTTTCCGGGCCCCGCCCCGATGATCGTTACCTTTCGCATGGAATCTCCCGATACCCGCGCGGCGTGACCATACGGCCGCCTACGAGCTTCGTGTCCGCGTTGCCGACGAACACGGTGGTGAACATGTCGGCGTCGATCTCCCCCAGCTCGGAGAGCCTGCACATGCCCGACTGCTGCCCCTCGCGCCCGATGTTGCGTACCCAGCCGCAGAGCGTGTCGGGGGCCTTCCATTCGAGCATAATCTTCGCCGCGCGTGAGAGCCTGTCGGCGCGCTTTCTGCTGCGCGGGTTGTACAAACAGATGCAGAAGTCGGCGCTCGCCACGGCGGCGAGCCTGCGCTCGATGACCTCCCACGGCGTGAGCAGGTCGGAGAGCGACACGACCGCGAAGTCGTGGGCAAGCGGGGCGCCGAGCACCGCCGACCCGCTCTGAGCCGCGGTGGCCCCGGCGATAACTTCCACGTCTACATCGGGGTAGTCCTCCGCAAGCTCCAGCACGGGGCTCGCCATGCCGTACACGCCCGCGTCACCGCTGCACACGAGCGCCACGGCTTCTCCGCTCTGCGCGCGCGAAAGCGCCAGGCGGCATCGTTCGACCTCGTGCATCATCGGCGTCGCGAGATGCGCCGCGTCGGGCACGGCGGCGAGCGCGAGCTCCACGTATTTCGTGTACCCCACAACGATGTCGGCCGCCTCGAGCGCGCGCCGGGCCGCAATCGTCATGCCGTCGGGGCCGCCCGGGCCGATCCCCACCACGAAGAGCTTTCCCATCACCGCTCCTTAAACGAAAGTTCGATAGTTACCTTGGAAAACGCGACGGTCACGCCGCCATGAGCGAGCTTCGGGAAGATAAGTTTGCCCCCGTCCGCGAGCGCCGCGCGCTCGCACACGTTGTCAACCCCCACCGTCGCGCGCACGAAATCAGATGGCGAAACGCTGCCTTCGACTTGCGACAACTCATCTGCGGAATACGTCGCAAGCGGAATATTGCGCGCGCGGCAGAAGGCGAGCAGACCCTCCTCGTGCGCCTTCACGTCAATCGTCGCCGCCTTGCGCACGGCCGAAGGCGAGATACCCGCCTGCCCGCACGCGAGAAGAAACGCCTCCTCGATCGCTTCGGCGCACGCACCGCGACGGCACCCTATGCCCGCAACGATGCAGGGCACGACAAGGCGAAGCGGCTCGGGCGCAGGCGCCTGCGCCCGCACGCCCGCCGGCTTCCCCGTCTCACCGGCGGGCACGACCTTGCCCGTTGTCTCCGCCACGCGAACGGACGCACCTTCATTCGCGCCAGCAAACGGCGACACGACGATATCGGCCCGAGCGCGGTCGGACGCAATGTCAACTCCCTCAGGCGGTTGTCCCGAAATCGGCATGTCGGAATAGAGCGCCACGCGCCCGCCAGAAAGCAGCCGCGCCGACACTCGCTTGATGGCCTCGGGATTCGAAACGGGGAGCCCCGCACAGCGCGCCCACGTATCCACCGCCCACACGCCGCGGACGTCGGTCGCCGTGGTGATGACGGGGATGGCCCCTGCCGCGCGTGCCACAGTTTGCGCAAGCTCGTTCGCACCGCCCAAATGCCCCGACAAAAGCGGGACGGCAAAGCGCCCCGCCTCGTCGATCGCCACAACCGCGGGATCGTTTACCTTCGAGGCGACATGCGGCGCGATCGCCCGCACGGCGATGCCCGCCGCGCCCACGAACAGAAGCGCGTCCGACGCTTCCCACGTGAGCGCCGTCCATGCGCGCAGGTCGGCCTTCCCCTCGCCGAACCCGCGCGAAACGGAAACGTCCCAGCCAGGGTCATCTTCACCTGTCTGCGCGCAATCGGAAAGCGCGCGTGCGGTGCGCTCCGCCAACGCATACCCCCTCTCAGTGAACGCTATGCAGGAAACCCTCATCTAGCGCACCACCATCGTCGAGAAGTAGCTGCCCCGATCGGGCACATCGTCGAGCGAGCGGTACACGCGCTCGCCCGGAAGCCCACAGTCCTCTACGAGCTCGGCACCGTCGAAGGCGCCCTCCTCGCGAAGGATGCGCTTCGTGTCCTCAAGCGAGCGGCGCGCCTTCATGACCACCTTCGTCCCCGGCCAGCCGATTGCGCGGCGCACCCCGTACAGCACGCCTTTACTCATACGTCGCCCCCAATTCCCCGATAACTGCATCGGCGCCCGACGTGCGGAAAAGCTCGCGGCGCTCGGCGTCGAACACGACCGCGGCGATGTCGCATGCGCCCGCCGCGCGGCGGCGCAACCTGTCCTCGATTGCCGCAGCGAGCGAGGCACGCGCAGCGTCCCCCACGCCGGCGGCCTCGATTACCTCGAGCGCCGCCGTGGTCGTGACCGACGACATGATCTCGCGCACGGTCTTCGCGCCCGCGCCGGCCAAGGCCGCGTGGGCGGCCAGAATCTCCGCGCGGCAGTCAGCGGTACGCGAATGGGTGTCCATGATGCCGCCAGCGACCTTCACCAGCTTGCCGATGTGTCCCACAAGAAGGACATTGGTGAATCCCTCGCGAACGCAGCAATCAATCGCATCGCCCACAAAGTTGGAGATGAAGACCACCGGCGCTCCGTTTAGGTGGAAATGCCCCGAGATGAACTGCCCGCCGTAGTTGCCGGGCGTGAGCACGACTCCGCGCCGCCCCATAGCCGCATGCTGCCGGATCTCGAGCTCGATGCTGTCGCGCAAGGCAGCGAGGCTGCGCGGCTCGACGATGCCCGTCGTGCCTAGGATGGAGATGCCGCCCTCTATCCCCAGGTGCGGGTTGAAGGTCTTTTCGACAAGGGAAACGCCCTCGGGTACCGAAATCGTCACAGCAATATTTCCAGAAAAGCCGTGCGCGGCGCACACTTCGCGCACCGCCGAAGTGATCATCGCGCGCGGCGTCGCGTTGATGGCGGCCGCCCCCACCGGCTGCTCGAGCCCGGGCAACGTCACGCGCCCCACGCCCACGCCGCCATCGACGGAAACTTCCGATTCGCGCGCGGGCACGCCCTTGCTGCCCACAGCGCCCGTGCCCGACCCCGCATTTTCCACGCGCGCGTACACGAGCACGCCGTCGGTCACATCGGCATCGTCGCCTGCGTCCTTTCGCACGGCGCACTGGGCACACCCCTCGCCGATGCATGCGTCGACCACGTTCGCTTCGACGGGCAGCCCGCCGGGGGTGACGATCGACACGAGGCCGACGGGCTTTCGTGACAAGAGCATCTCGCAGGCCGCCTTCGCCGCGAGCGCGGCGCAGCTCCCCGTGGTGTAGCCGCAGCGCAGGCGGGTCGTCCCGGTATATATGTAGTGCTCGAAGGCCACGCTAGCTGCTCGCCTTCCGATAGCCCGTGGCAAACGAAGGGTCGTAAAGCTTGCTGCGCTCGTACGACTCCGCTTGCGCGCCGTCGTGCGCAAGTCCGCCGCGAGCTCCGAGCACGCGGCCAACCACCACGAGCGCCGTGCGGTCGATGCCCTCTCGCGCGCCCGCATCGGCGAGCGTGCCCACCGTGCATCGCACCACACGCTCCTCAGGCCAGGTCGCCTTGTACACGAGCGCCGCCGGCTCGTCGGAGCTGCGGCCCGCGGCCAAAAGCTCAGCGGAAAGCTCGGCGAGCATACCCGAGCTCAGGAAGATGACCATAGTCGAGCCGCTTTCCGCCATGGTGCGCATGCTCTCGCCCGCGGGCATGGGGGTGCGCCCGGAAAGCCGCGTGATCACGACCGACTGGCTGATTCCCGGCAGCGTGTATTCCTGGCGAAGCGCCGCCGCGGCACCGCAAAAGCTCGACACGCCGGGCACCACCTCGTAGTCCACGCCGCGCGCGTCGAGTGCGTCCATCTGCTCCTGGATGGCGCCGTACAGGCACGGGTCGCCCGTGTGCAGGCGCACCACTTCCTCGCCCCGCGCATCCGCCGCGCACATCACGTCGAGCACTTCCTCCAAGGTCATGTGCGCGCTGTCGTAGACGATGCAGGATTCCTTGCACTCAGCGAGCAGCTCGGGGTTCACAAGGCTTCCCGCCCAAACGACCACGTCGGCCGCGCGCAGAAGACGCGCCCCGCGCAGCGTGATAAGGTCGGCGGCGCCCGAACCTGCTCCAACGATATGAATCATCCGAGCCTTCCCTTCCCGTTTCTCATCGCAACCGTTTACGCCGCCATTCGCGCAGCGGGCAAAAAACGGCGCCTGTGGCGGCAATCGGCGCAAATACGCAGGCAGGAGGCGCAATGCCGCCCGCCCTGGCTTTGACACGTTCACAAGCGCCCACTATCATAGTAAAAGTTTCGGCAACGAGCATATGACAATCGGATAAAAGGAAATGACCGGCGCGGCGCCCGCACAGCCCGCGCTGGCTTGCGGAGGGAACCAGGTGGGAATCCTGGGCAAGGGACATTACTGTATAGGACGCGCGGGCGAACCGCCTCGCGCCCCAAGCCAGACTGCTTCGCCTTTTCCTCACGGCATCGCCGTGGCGTTAGCTCCTTGTGAACCCCGAGGGGTGCGCTTTTCTTTCGCTTGTGCCGACAAGCAACTGTCGCCGGGGGACCGGCAAACCGAGGAAAGGAAAAACCATGTCCGACCAGATGTCACGCCGCGGCTTCATGGGCGCCGCAGCAACCGGAGCCTTCGCGCTCGCCGGAGTCGCGCTCGCGGGCTGCTCCAACACCTCCGCGAGTTCCGAGAAATCGAGTGAAAAGGAGAAGGCCGTGAAGCCGGTCATCCTCGTCACGAGCTTCGGCACGAGCTACAACGACTCGCGCCACATCACCATCGGCGCCATCGAAGACGCTATCCGCGAGAAGTACTGGCAGGACTACGACATCCGCCGCGCCTTCACCGCGCAGATCATCATCGACAAGCTGAAGAAGCGCGACGGCATCACGATCGACAACATGACCGAAGCGCTCGACCGCTGCGTGAAAGACGGCGTGAAGGAAATCGTCGTGCAGCCGACGCATCTCATGGGTGGCCTGGAATACACCGACGTGAAAGACGAGCTCGACAAGTACGCCGACAAGTTCGACAAAATCTCGCTCGGCGACCCGCTGCTCACCTCCGACGACGACTACAAGAAGGTGGCCGCAGCCATTAAGGAGAACATGGCGTCCTTCGACGACGGCAAGACGGCGCTGTGCCTCATGGGTCACGGCACCGAAGCCGATTCCAACGCCGACTATGCCAAGATGCAGGAAGTGTTTAAGAACGAGGGCTTGACGCAGTTCTTCGTCGGCACCGTCGAGGCTGAACCGACCTGCGAGGATGTTATCGCCGCCGCGAGCGCCGCAGGCTACAAGAAGGCCGTGCTCGCGCCGTTCATGGTGGTCGCGGGCGACCACGCGAACAACGACATGGCAGACGAGACCGACCCCGACAGCTGGGCTGCGAAGTTCGTGGCCGCCGGCTTCGAAGTGACGTGCCTGCTCCAGGGTCTGGGACAGAACGTCGCGGTCGACGAAATCTACGTCTCGCACGTGGACGACGCCATCGCCAAGCTGTAAACTCGCCGCGCACGGGGGCGCCGGTCGCGTCCCCGTGCAACGGGCATGCGCCTTCCCCGACTGACGGCGCATGCCCGTTGCATTCGCATCCCGTCAGCCCACCGCACGGCGCGGGCGGTCGAAGCGATTGAAAGGAACCCCCTCCATGTTGAAGAAAACCCTCGCCTTCGCCCTGTCAGCGGCGCTTTTCGCGTTCTCGCTCGCCGGCTGCGGCGGAAATTCAATCGACAGCGCAAAGGCAAGCGATGCCGATTCCCAGGAAAAGACCGAACAGGCGGCCGATGCGCCCGAGGGCGCAAGCGCTGCCCCCATCACCGCCGACAAGGTGGCCGACGGCACCTATCCGATCACCGTAGATTCCAGCTCGAACATGTTCAGGATTGTGGACGCCCAGCTCATCGTGGAAAACGGCTCCATGCACTGCGTGATGACGCTTTCCGGCACGGGCTACGGCAAGCTCTTCATGGGCACGGGCGACGAGGCTGCCGCCGCGAGCGAGGCCGACTTCATCCCCTATGTGGAAAACGCGGAAGGCAAGTACACCTACGACGTGCCCGTTGATGCGCTCGACGAGGACACCGCCTGTGCCGCGTGGAGTATTAGAAAAGAGCGGTGGTACGACCGCACGCTCGTGTTCGAATCCGCCGGCGTCGATCTGCGCGCCGACGCACTGAAGTAACACCATGCGGTCGATTCTTCCCAAGGGGGAAAGCAGAAAGCGCCGCAGCATCGCGGTGCGCGTGATCGCCTGCATTCTCGTCGCCCTGCTCGCGCTTCCCTTCGCGGGGTGCAGTGCGAGCCCGAACGCGACCGGTGGCACGGCGGGCTCTCAGGAATACACTGTGAGCGTCTCGCTTGCCGGCGGGTCAGGGCGCGCAAGCATCGCCTCACCCACCACAATTGTGAAGGATGGCGACGCCTACACCGCGACCATCACCTGGTCGAGTTCAAACTACGACAAGATGACCGTCGACGGCGTAGACTACGCGCCCGTAAACGACGGCGGCAACTCCACGTTCGAGATACCCGTCACGCTCGACGAGGACATCGCCGTGTCGGCCGAGACTGTCGCCATGTCGACGCCGCACACCATCGACTACACGCTCTACTTCGACTCATCCACCATGAAGAAGAAAACGGGCGACGATGCAAGCGGCGACTCCCCTGCGGGAACGGCTTCAAGCGCCGCGGCCGACTTCCACAACGCAGATTTGGGCTGCGGCTGGGAGCCGACGGGGACGCTTCAGCTAGAATACGCCAAGCACTTCACTGTCGACGAGTTCGAAGGCGGCTTGCGGCTTATCTGCGTTTCGAACGGGGAGCGCTTCCTCGTGGTGCCGCAGGATGCGAAGGTACCTGATGGGTTGAGCTCCGACATCGCGGTCATAAGGCGCCCCGCCGACAAGGTGTACCTTGTGTCGTCGGCGACGATGTGCCTGGTCGACGCACTCGATGCGAACGACAACATCCTCATGTCGGGCACGAAGGCCGACGATTGCTCGGTCGCGGGCTTCAAAAGCGCGCTCGAAAGTGGGGCGATCGCCTACGGCGGCAAGTACAGCGCGCCCGACTACGAGCGAATATCGGCCTCGGGCTGCACGCTCGCCATCGAGAACACCATGATCAACCACACGCCCGATGTGAAGGAAAAGCTGCAGAAGCTCGGGCTCGTCGTGCTCACCGAACAGTCGTCGAGCGAGCCCGAAGCACTCGGGCGCGTCGAGTGGATTAAGCTTTTCGGCGTCCTGTTCGACAAGGAAGACGAGGCCGCGCACCTGTTCAACGAGCAGAAGGCCCGCGTCGAGCAAACGTCGAGGCTCGCGTCGTCAGGTAAAACCGTGGCGTATTTCTACATTAACTCGAACGGGGCCGCCGTCACGCGGCGGGCGGGCGACTACGTGGCGCAGATGATCGAGCTTGCAGGCGGCAACTACGCGCTCGATGACGCGCAGACGGCGTCGACGTCAGGTTCGTCAGTAACGCTCGAAATGGAGCGCTTCTACGCGACGGCGAAGGATGCCGACATTATCGTCTACAACGGCACCATCGACGAATCGGTTGCCACCTTGAACGACTTCGTAGGCAAAAACGCGCTATTGTCGCAGTTCAAAGCCGTGAAGAACGGCAACGTCTGGGTCACAAGCGCCGACATGTACCAGCAGATGACTTCCACCGCCGACATTATCGACGAGCTGCACGGGGCGTTCACCGGCGATGACGCGAGCAACTTCCATTATCTGAGGAAGCTCGGCTAGCGCCATGAGAAGCCGGCTTTCCATGACATACGACGAATCGGGGCGCGCCGCGCGGTGTCGCGTCGTGACGGCGCTGCTCGCTGTTGCCCTCATCGTGCTCGTCGGGGCCAACCTGTGCATCGGGAGCGTGCTCGTGCCCGCAGACCACATCCCCGGCATCCTTTCGGGAGGCGCGGCCAATTCCATGGAAATCCAGATCATCTGGGAGATTCGTCTGCCGCGCGTGCTTTCAGCCGTGCTTCTCGGCGGGGCACTTTCGCTCTCCGGGTTCCTGCTGCAGACGTTTTTCAACAACCCCATCGCCGACCCGTTCATCTTGGGCGTCTCCTCGGGCGCAAAGTTCGTCGTCGCGCTTACGATGATCGTACTTCTGGGCGCGAACCAGGCCATGTCCTCGCCGGCCATGGTGGCCGCAGCGTTTCTGGGATCGCTTATCACCATCGGCTTCGTGCTCCTCATCGCACGGCGCATAAGTTCCATGGCCATGCTCATCGTGGCGGGCGTCATGGTGGGATACATCTGCTCGGCGGCGACGAACTTTCTCATCGCCTTCGCCGACGACCAGTCCATCGTGAACCTGCACAACTGGTCTTTGGGTAGCTTCTCGGGTTCGAGCTGGGACGACATCGCGGTCATCGCGGTCGTGGTGATCACCGTGAGCGCATGCGTATTCGCGATATCGAAGCCCCTTTCCGCCTTCCAGCTGGGAGAAGCCTACGCGAAAAGCGTCGGCGTGAACGTCGCACGCTTCCGCGTGGTGCTCGTCCTTCTAGCGAGCATGCTCTCCGCCTGCGTGACCGCGTTCGCTGGTCCGGTGTCGTTCGTAGGCATCGCGGTTCCGCATCTCGTTAAGTCGGCGCTGAAGTCGTCGAAGCCCATCCGCGTGATTCCTGCGTGCTTCTTGGGAGGCGCCATCTTCTGCGCGGGCTGCGATTTGATCGCGCGCACGCTGTTCTCCCCCGTCGAGCTTTCCATCAGCGCCGTCACCGCCATCTTCGGCGCGCCGGTGGTTATCGCACTCATGTTGAAGAAACGAGTGAGGTAGATGGGGGAATTCATGCCGCGGCC
Organism: Collinsella aerofaciens; assembly: GCF_025289055.1. Classification (GTDB taxonomy): domain Bacteria; phylum Actinomycetota; class Coriobacteriia; order Coriobacteriales; family Coriobacteriaceae; genus Collinsella. Next base: position 3,552 of record NZ_JAESIQ010000019.1, on the reverse strand, counting down.
CAAAACGCTCAGAGGGGAGTCGAACCTCGAAACCCCGGTCGCAACGAAGGCTGACGGAGCGCCGCTTTTCCGCATAAGCGACCTGTCGGCGGGCTACGACAAGAAGGTCGTAGTCGAAGGCGTCGAGCTGGAGGTTCGCGCGGGCGACGTCGTGGCGCTCATCGGGCCGAACGGCTCGGGCAAGTCGACCATCTTGAAAACCATCACACGCCATCTGGCACCGCTTGCCGGCGCGGTCGAGCTCGACGGGCGGGAGATTTCCCGATGGAAGACGGCGGAGTTCGCAAGGAACCTTGCCGTTATGCTGACAGATCGACCCCGGACCGAGCTCCTCACCTGCCGCGATATCATAGAGGCGGGAAGGCATCCCTACACCGGGCGAATGGGCACACTCTCGCCCGACGACCATAGTCGGGTCGACGAGGCCATGAAAACCGCACATGTGGAAGAGTTCGCCGAGCGCGACTTCATGCAGATAAGCGACGGGCAACGCCAGCGCGTCATGCTCGCACGCGCCATCGCACAGGATCCGCGTGTGCTCGTGCTCGACGAGCCCACGTCATATCTCGATATCCGCTACCAGATCGACCTGCTGCGAATACTTCGCCACCTTGCGAAATCGCGGAATGCGGCTGTCATCATGTCCATCCACGAACTCGAGCTCGCGCAGAAAAGCGCCGACAAGGTGATTTGCGTGAAGGACGGCCGGGTCTTCCGCGCCGGCGCACCCGAGGACATATTCACGCGCGAGACGATTGGCGAGCTCTACGGCCTTCAACATGGCACCTTCAACGAGCGCTTCGGCAGCGTGGAAATTGGGCGCCCACACGGCGATGCGCACACGTTCGTCATCGCCGGCGCAGGTACGGGGTCAGCTGTGTTTCGCCAGCTAATCCGGCAGGGCAAGGCGTTCTACGCGGGCGTTCTGCACGAAGGGGACATCGACTGCGAGCTTGCGCGCGACCTGGCGACGGAATGCGTGGCCGAGCGCGCCTTCGAGCCGATCGGGGATAAAACCATAGCCCGCGCCAAAGAGCTCCTCGTCCACTGCGCGCGTCTTATCGTGTGCCCCGCCGCCTTCGGCACCATAAACGCCCGCAACGCAGAGCTCGTCGAGTTCGCACGCTCGCATGGTATCGAGGTCATGCGAGCGTGCGAAGGCGCATCGGAGGATTCCAAAATTGGAGTGGGAAGGATAAACTGGACTTTCTTTTAAGGATCCTCAGGCTACAGCTCCTACGCCGGCAAGGTCTCCAAGGCGCCGGAGAACCTCAGGAACAGGAATTTCCACGCCGACGAGCCCAACTAGGCCTAATCCAAGCGAGATTCCAGACTCGACAGACCATTGAGAGTCAGATCGTTGGCGACCTCAGAGACGCGCTCGATAGGAACCGAGCCGTCAGACAGCGCCCACGTGCGATAGATACCGATAATACCCGACAGCAAAAACGCCAGATAGTAGTCGAACATTTCGTCCTTGAGACCTTGGGGCAGCAGATCTCGCTCGGCAATCTCGTGCTCGAGCGGCGCACGAAGACGAGCCATGAAATCATCGAGCGGAATATTCTCGATCAGCTGACGATTGAGCACCAAGTTGTTGCACAGTGCCTCGTTAACGGTTTTAAAGAAGGTCGCCGCCGCGCTCAGGGCGCGCTCGTTGGTGTCGCCGTCCATGGAAGCAAGCGTTTTCTCGACCGAGTCGACAATCATCTCCACCACATCGACGGCAATGGCATCGAGCAGGCCGTCAACCGTACCAAAGTGAACGTAAAAGGTCTTGCGGTCGACATTGGCCTCGCGCGCGATGGCACTCACCGTAATGTCTGCCAGCGGCTTTTCCATGAGCAGGCGCTCGAAAGCCGAAAGGATGGCATTACGGCTGCGAACGATGCGACGATCAAGACGCGGTTTGCTGGTTGCCATGGGCGTGTCCCTTCGATATGCGAGCATTCATCAACAGATGAGAGATAATCTACGTAAGAGGATTATCCCCCATACAGCACAAATATGCCTCGCATCATGAAGAACGCACGACTGCCCTACTGCGACTTAGGGTGCTTCTTCTTATTGAGTGCCGACGGAGATACGCGAATACCGTCTCCTGTCTGACGCACATAGGCCTTATGAGCCGGCTTTGCGGTCCCAGAAGCCTTCTGAGCGTGCTTCTTGGGATCAACGGTAACAGCATTCGTGGGGTGCGGCTTAGTGGGCGCAGAGGGCGTCTGAAGCGTGCGGCCGAGCTTGCGCATCACGCGATCCCAGCGCGCATGGATGCTCTCGTTGTGGGCGCTCTTAAGTCCCAGCAGGGGCGCAGCCAAAATGGTAGGCGCAATAAACGTAATGAGACGCCACAGCAGATAGCCGGCGGTCGAAGCCGAACCGAAGAAATGACCCAAGAACAATGCAAAGCCGCCCTCAGCGCCACCAGTTCCACCGGGCAAGGGAACCGCAGAGCTTAACAGCTGGACAAAGGCGCTCGCGGCCATGACCGAGAAAAAGTCGACCTCGTGGTGGCCAAAGGCAAGCATCAGGAAATACGGAACCAGATAGAAAAACGCGAGCTGCAGCATGGTGATAAACACGGTGAGCAGCATGGAAGAAAAATGTCCGGCCGAAAGCTTGAACTTCTCGGAGAAGGAGTAGATCTCGCCATCGACAAACGTGCGCCAACCCTCGATCTTAGTGGCCGAGACACCAATGCGCTCGAGCCAATTGATGATGCAATGGGCGACGCGCGTGACGGTCTTAGGCATGAGCGCGACGGCGAAGATGCCCAGCAAGATGCAGCAGTGTCCACCAAAGCTAAAGACGCACAGCAGCGTCATGTCGCCGTAGCGTTCGGCAAAAAACGGCATACGGGCGAGCAGCAGGATAGCGCCCCAGGCGACCAGGCCAAACTGGTACACGATAAAACGCGTGAATTGCGTGGCGCCGGCCTCGCCCACGTTTTGGCCGGCCTTGGTCAGGCGATAGATCTGAGCCGGGGTGGAGCCCATCATCATGGGCGTCAGGTTGCCAAAGAAGATGCCACTCGCCTCGACCGAGATCAGGTCGCGGATGCCGACGGGCGAATTGGGATCGAGCCAGACGGCGATCGCATAGGCCACAATGCCAAAGAACAGGTACATGAACATGCAAAGACACGCGACAACGAGCCATAACGCCTGGACGCTCGACATAGCGGCCCAGAACTGCCCCATCTGCCCGGTTACCACCAGATAGACGATATAACCTACCAGCACGACGCCGATAAAGATGGCGCCGCGGCGTGCGCTCTTATTGTCATCTCCGCCCGAGGCCTCAACCTCGACCTGGGGCTTAGACGTATGCTGAGAGGACTCCGTCATGAGACTCCTTCTAACAGTCAAAATATCTTGGATATTGTACCCGTAAGGGCCATAGGCAGAACGCAAAGCTCTGGTTCAAACGGGAATTGCAGACGGTTGTTTAAAAATAAAAAACCCGGCCTTCCATAGGAAGTCCGGGTATCAGATGCGTGGTAGCCCGTACCAGATTCGAACTGGTGATCTCCGCCTTGAGAGGGCGGCGTCC
>NZ_JAESIQ010000018.1:0-60089 GCF_025289055.1 Collinsella aerofaciens | reverse complement strand
GGTTCCCGGTTCCACCGGGCCGCGCGGCAAGGAGATATATTGCCAGACCGGAGGGCCCCCGCGGGCGGGAATCTGGGCGTACACATTTCCTACACAGTTTGGGATCCGACTAACGTTTGCCAGCCGTTACCTACCGCTCGCCGAGCATCTCTTTATATAAGGCAGTCTCATGGTTAAAGCGGATACGTCCCCCTAGCTAAAGCACAGCCAGCATCGAGCAACTCATCACGTTCTTCCACCGAGAACCCCTCGGCGTAGACGCGCACCACTGGTTCGGTCCCGCTAGGACGGACCAGCAGCCACGTGTCATCCTCGAATGACAGACGCAAGCCGTCCATATGACTAACGTTTTGCGGCACCTTGCCACAAATCGACTTGGGGTTTACGCCCGGCAGCAGGGTTCGTAACGTTTCGGCATCTTCGGCCTCAAGGCGCAAGTCGCGTCGACCGTAACTCGTCTTACCAAAACTGTCCTCGAGTTGGTCGACCAGAACGCCCAAAGGCGCGTCCGTCTTTGCCATAAGCTCACACAGAATCAGACAGGCGAGGATTCCATCGCGCTCGGGCATATGCGCGGCGATGCCGATACCACCGGCTTCTTCGCCGCCCATGAGGACGCCGCCCTTCTTCATCTCCGCCGCTATATATTTGAAACCGACTGGTTTGACGGTCACGCGGCAGCCAAGCGCCTCGGCAATGCGACGCACGAGCGTCGAGCATGAAAGATTGACGACGACGCGCCCCTCCAAATTACGAAATTGAACCAAGTCGCCCAAAACGAGCGCCATGATCTGATGCGGATGTATATATCTGCCGCGCTCGTCAACCGCGCCGATACGGTCGGCGTCGCCGTCGGTCACCAGGCCAGCGCAAGCTCCGTCCTCGATAACCGTGCGCTCGCAAGCGTCCACCCACGGTTCAACGGGGTCGGGGCAGATATCTTCTTGGTCAGACGCCTGCCCGGCGTGAATCTCGTGCACCTCGACGCCTAGCTCCCGCAGCAGGTCGGCAAGATATCCCTGGGCCGCGCCGCCCATGGGGTCAACCACCACACGCAGGTGAGCGGCTCGAATGGCCTCGGCATCGACAAACGACGCCACCGCCTGCATATAGTCAGGAATAATATCCGCGGTGCGATAGCTTTCCTCGATCCCCATCGGCTCGGGGGCCATGGTCTCTTCAAGCTCTTCGATGACATCCTGATTGGCCGTCGAGCCATCTCCCATGCGTAGTTTAAGGCACAGATACCCCTGCGGATGATGGGACCCCGTCACCATGAGCGCACCGCAGGCCTCGCCGTCATACGCCGCCGCCCACGTAAGGGCGGGGGTCGGGACAGGCCGAGATGCGAGTACTGCGTCCAATCCGTGAGCCGCAAGCACGCCTGCCGCAAGCTCAGCGAACTCGCGCGCCTGCGGCCGGGTGTCGAACCCTATATAGACTGTTTTGCCGGGATTGGTCTTTTGCCACAACTCGCCGACGGCATCGGCAATGCGGGCAACGTTGTCGGCGGTAAAGTCGTCGTCGACGCGGGCGCGCCAACCGTCAGTTCCAAAATGAATTATCGCGCACACGCGCAGACACCTCACAGTGTTTGGATCATGGTACGCATGGGGTATACCCGCAACGCTCGCCCAGCAACCTGCCAAAACCGGCATTCACTATTTGGGCAAATGCTACCGACGATGTGCAAGCAAAAAAAACCGCCCCGTATGGAGCGGTTTTGACCTTTATATATCGAGCGCCTCGGCCATCGCCGCCGTGGTGATCGCCGTGGTTCCACAGCAACTGCCCACCATTGCGGCACCGGCATGCCTCCATTCGATGCAAGCACGCGCGAAGGCTTCGGGGTTCTCGCGCCACACAGGACCATCCTGTGTTTGGACCGGATCACCCACGTTGGGGCGTACCGTGACGGGCGTAGTCGCCGATGCAACCATCCTGGGCACCGCCACGTTCGCGGCCGCAAGTGAACAGCAGTTAACGCCAACCGAGTTTGCGCCGTGCTTTTCGGCGTACAAAACAGCAGCCTCGATGTTGAGGCCATCGCCTAGCAGGTCGCCTTTATCGTCAACGACAAAACTTACCAAAACAGGCATGCCGTCGGCGGCATCCTGGGCGCCGGCAAGCATGGGCTGCAAATTACGGATAGACGTCACCGTCTCGATCAGCAGACCGTCAACACCAGCATTGAGCAGGGCGTATGCCTGCTCTCGCGAAATGCCTCGGATTTCTCGATACTCGGCAGAGTCTTCGGCAAACCACTCAATGCCAATCGGGCCCATCGAGCCCAGCAGCAGCTGAGGGTGCGCCTGGCGCGCATCGTCGACGGCAGCGCGATTGACCTCAGCCACGGACGGCGTAATCTGATCTTGCTTGAGGGCATAGCTTGATGCCTGAAAGGTATTGGTAATGAGCACCTGCGCACCGGCGGCGACATACAGGCGATGGATACGAGAAACAGTCTGCGGCTCGGCAAGGTTCCAAAACGCCGGTGGGATGTCGGCGGCATCGTATTCACTCATCAGCACGCTGCCCATGGGGCCCTGCGTCAACAGGGTCTCGCTCGACATGCGGCGCATAAGTTCCTCGCCGCCGGGGCGGTTGTAATAACTCGTATCCATATATAAGTTTCGCTATTCCTCGACGCTGATTCCCTGTTTTTCGAGATAAGCGAGCCAGCGGCTCATCGTGTCCTCGGAAAGCGCATGTTCCATCATGCACGCCTCGGAATCGGCCCGCTCAAAATCGACGCCGAGCTCCTGGACCAAAAACGTGCGGATAAGGCGATGACGGTACCAGATAGCCGTACCGACCTCGCGACCACGGTCGGTCAGGATGACCTTGCCGTAATGCGATTGCTCGACAAGCTCGGACGCCTTAAGCGCCGAAACCGCCTTATTGACCGATGCCTTGGAGACACCAAGACGCTGCGCGATGTCGACCGATCGCACGCCATTGGTCTCCCCTTCTTCGTTTTCGATGCGAACCATGCACTCCAAGTAGTCTTCGTTCGCCACTGTTAGGTGCAGCTCGCGCGAGCTATTTGTCGTATCCATGACCTTCCGTCCCTTCTGCTTTCAAAGGCTGATTCTACCCCATCCAAGTGTCGCGGTATGCCGTGGCATACCGTGCTAGAGTTCTTGTTGCACACGACGACCAAGATTGGAGCGGTCTTTATGGAAAACAACGCCACGAACCCCGACGTCCTTGAGCGCTTTTTGCGCTACGTCCAAATCAACACGCAATCCGAGGATGCAAACTGCGACCAGGTGCCTTCGAGCACCGTTCAGTTTGACCTTGCCAACATCCTGGCCGAGGAGCTGCGCGAGCTCGGCGCGACCGATGCCCATGTGACCGAGCATGCCTACGTCTGCGCGCATATTCCTGCGAGCGCGGGCGCGGAGAACAAGCCCGCCCTGGGCCTGATCGCACACCTCGACACCACCGAGGTTGCGCCGGGCGCCGGTGTGAAGCCGCACATTGTGCACTACGAAGGCGGCGACCTGGTCTGCGGTACCGTTGACGGCAAGCCCGTGGCCATGAGCACCGCCAAGCTTCCCGCCCTGAACGACCTTGTGGGTGAGGACTTGGTCTGCAGTAACGGCACCACGCTGCTGGGCGCTGACGACAAGGCCGGCGTCGCCGAGATCATGGCGCTTGTCGCGCGTATCGCTCAGGACCCCTCGCTGCCCCACCCCGCACTCGGCATTTGTTTTTGCCCGGACGAAGAAATCGGTCACGGCGCCGAGCTGTTGGACATCGAGGCCTTTGGCTGCAAGTACGCCTACACGGTCGACGGTGGTCCCATTGGCGAGCTGGAGTGGGAGTGCTTTAACGCCGCCGAGGCAACTGTTCACTTTGAGGGCCAGTCCATCCATCCCGGTGACGCCAAGGGCCGCATGGTCAACGCAGGCAATCTGTTCTGTGACTTCAACGCGTTGCTCCCCTACGTGCAGCGCCCGGAGTATACGGAAGGCTACGAGGGCTTTTATCACCTTGAGGGTGTATCTGCGACCGTCGATCACGCCACAGCGCGCTATATCGTCCGCGACCATGACGCCGCCAAGTTCCAGCAGAAACTCGACCTTGTTGATGCCGCCGCCTCGATGCTCAACCAGCGTCTGGGTGAGGAGCGCGTGACGGTCGAGATTAAGCAGCAGTATCGAAATATGGCCGAGATCGTTCGTGACTATCCCGAGCTTATTGATGTTGCCAAGGAAGCCTACCTTGCCTGCGGCGTTGAGCCCCAAGTGCTGCCGATTCGCGGCGGCACCGACGGCGCTCAGCTGTCGTTCCGCGGTCTGCCCTGCCCCAACCTTTCCACCGGCGGCTATTGCTACCACGGCGTCAACGAGTTCGTCCCGGTCAGTTCGCTCGTCAAGATGACCGACGTGCTCCAGGAGCTCGTCGCCCGCTTTGCATAAGCCTGGCTGCACAAGTCCAAAAGACGAATCGCCCCGTCCTCAACCAAGAACGGGGCGGTTTTTTTACTGCAACGAGAATAGGTTGACGCACGCCAGCCTCTTGAAGCAAGGAGTGTCCCAAACTGCCGGTACAAAAGGAACGTCCCCAAGTGCCAAGTGCATCAAGAGTGCCCCCTTTGACCAGTCGTTTAAGAACGTCCCCAATGACTACCCATGTGCCAAGTGTTACGCCGATGTTTTGGCACCGACAGCGAAAACCCGCCAGAGCGAGCAAGGTGCCTTGAAACGAGGTGGCATTGATCTTTTGATCATGCCGCCGAAGTTGAAAGGCAGATTGCCGCTCTGGCGGGTTTGCAGCGTCAACTGGTTACGCGGTTTGGTAAAACCGCGTAACTCTAGTAGTTGGCTTCGTAGCCGTTGCCGTCGCCGGTGGGCTCTTCGTAGTAGTCCGAATCGCTCGAATCGCCTGAGTCATCGGAATCGTCAGAGCTGACCGATGAAGTTGCGGTACCGTTTGCGTAGTCGTCAGACGTGTTGTTGTTCAGGTCGCCGATCGTAGAACTGGAACCGTCGGAAAGACCCATGGTGTTGGGACCCTTGGGATCCTTGCCGGCATCGACGCGCTCCATCATTTCCTTGAGCTCGTCCTCGTAGACAAAGACGTAGCTCACACCGTCGATCATGGTGCTGTCGTCGGCGTACGAGGGCAGGTTGGCCGAGTAGATACCGTCGACATCCATACCGCGCATGGCGTTGACCGTAGCCACGATATCCTGAACGCTCATATCGGTTACGAGCATATCGGACAGCGAATTAACCAGGCCAAAGATCTTCGTGGCATCGAAGTTATTGAGAATCTGGTTGGCAAGGGCGCCAAGCACCTGACGCTGGTGGCGCATGCGCGTGTAATCGCCGTCGGCATAGGTGTAGCGGCAGCGGGCATAGGTAAGGGCGGTGGCACCGTCCATATGCTGCTGGCCAGCGGTAATCTTAATATCCAGGTGCTCGGGGTCGTCAACATCATCGGTTGCGTTAATGTCGATACCGCCAACCGAATCAATCAGCGCCTGCATACCGTCGAAGCTGACCTCGGCATAGTGGGAAATCTGAACACCGCACAGCTCGTTGACCGCCTCGACCATGGCCTCGGCGCCGCCAACGGTATGGCAGGCGTTGATCTTCATGGTCTCGCCCTTGTACTCGACCTTGGTGTCGCGCGGAACGGAAATGAGCGTCGCCTGCTTTTGCGTGGGGTCGATGCGTGCCAGGATAATCGAGTCGGCACGGTACGTATCCTCGCCCGGACGGCCGTCGGTGCCAAGAAGCAGCACGTAGAACGGATCCTTTGCCTCATCGGTGTCAACCAGAACCCGACGCAGATTGTCGGTAATGACATTAGAATCGCCGAGCTTGCCCATAATGGTGGCAAACCACAGGCCGGCAGCGGTAGTGGCACTCAGCAGCACGCCAAGCACGACAATGAGCGCGACGCGACGAATCGTGTGGCTACGACGACGTTGACGAGCGCGCTCGGAATAGCGAGCCACGTTATCGCGACTGTAGATCTTGGCCTGCGCACCAGTTGAGGGTCTTCGGGCGGTGGTATCCGCGAGGGGCTTTTTATTAAACATAGGCAACCTGTATTAGTAGATGACGGGATCGGGGACGGTAGCATGCTCGACATGCGCGCCGAGCGCCTGCAGCTTTTCGACAAACTGCTCGTAGCCGCGCTTGATGTGATGGATGGCCGAAACCTCGGTCGTCCCGTCGGCGATCAAGCCCGCTACGACGAGGGCCGCTCCGCCACGCAGATCGGGCGAGGTAACCTGTGCACCCGAGAAGCCCTTGACGCCATGAATCATGGCGTGATGGCTCTCGATACGAATGTCGGCACCCATGCGCACCAGCTCAGAGGCAAACATAAAGCGATTCTCGAAGATGTTTTCGGTAATAACGGAACTGCCGTCGGCAAGGGCGGAGAGCACCATAATCTGCGCCTGCATGTCGGTCGGGAAACCGGGGAACGGAAGCGTCTGGATGTCGACCGGCTTGATACGCTCGGCACGGTTCACATGGACGCCATCTTCGACGCGCTCGCAGTCGATACCCATGAGCTCCATCTTCTTGAGCACCATGCCCAAGTGAATGGGGCAAAAACCCGTGACGTCGACACCGCGATCGTCGGCCATCAACGCACCGGCAACGATAAAGGTACCGGCCTCGATGCGGTCGCCCACCACGCGATGGGTAACGGGATGGAGCTCTTCCACGCCTTCGATAGTCACGACGGGCGTACCGGCGCCAACAATCTTGGCGCCCATCTCGTTGAGCATGTTAGCGAGATCGACGATCTCGGGCTCGCGGGCGGCATTATCGATAACCGTGGTGCCCTGTGCGCGCACAGAGGCCATGATGAGGTTCTCGGTCGCACCGACGCTGGCGAACTCGAGCGTGACGGTGGTACCGCGCAGACCTTGGGGCGCATTAGCGTTGATGTAACCGTGGGCGGTATCGAACTCAACGCCCAGGGCCTCAAGACCAAGAATGTGCATATCGATCTTGCGAGCACCCAGGTTGCAGCCGCCCGGCATGGCAATTTTGGCGCGATGGAAGCGGCCCAGCAGGGGTCCCATGACGGCGGTGGAAGCGCGCATCTTGGCAACGAGCTCGTAGGGGGCCTCCCATGAATCGACCTGAGAGGTATCAATCTCGAGCGTGTGCTCGTCGAGAACATCGATCGTAGCGCCCATGCCTTTGAGCACCTTGCCCATCACGTGGACATCGGAAATATCGGGCACGTTCTGCAGCGTCGTCTTGCCCGGCGCCAGAAGCGTTGCCGCCATGAGTTTGAGCGCGGAGTTCTTGGCGCCCGAAACGGGCACGGAGCCTCCGATGGCGTGGCCACCCTCAACGCGGATAATATCCAAGGTCTACCCTTTCAAAAAGCATGCCCGGGGTGGCTGGGCCATCCCGGGCATGATGTGTTCGCAAATGGTCGAACGCTAAATCGTTTGACTATTGGGCAAGCTTGAGCTTACACCATGCGATTTCATTATAGAGGTAGGCGCGGCGTGCATCATCCTCCGACAAATTACCCAGCTTCTCTTCAAAACCTTGAATATCAGCTTTAAGCTTGTCGGCATCGACGGTCGCCAAATCGCAAGCGCGCTCGGCGAGAACGGTCACGACATCGTCCGCAACCTGGGCATAGCCGCCGGCCACGGCAAACGTGTGGTCGACAGTGCCCATGGCCTTATCGGAAACGCGAACGTAACCGCGGTCGATCGTGCAGATCTCGCTGGAGTGAGCAGGCAGAACGCCAAACTCGCCATCCGTGGACGGAATCGACACAAACGCAGCGTCGCCCTCATAGGCGCAGCTCACGGGGCACACGATGCGGATACGCATAACCTACTTCTCCCCCATCTTGCGGGCGCGCTCGCGCACGTCCTCAATCGTGGAAGCATAGCGGAAAGCCTGCTCGGGCAGGTCATCGGCCTTGCCGTCGACAATCTCGGCAAAAGAGCGGACGGTATCCTCGACGCGGACGTAGACACCGGGGTTGCCGGTGAACTTCTCGGCGACGTGGAAGGACTGCGAGAGGAACTGCTGAATCTTACGGGCACGGTTGACCGTAAGGCGCTGCTCCTCGGACAGCTCGTCCATACCCAGAATGGCGATGATGTCCTGAAGGTCGGAGTACTCCTGCAGGAGCTCCTGGACCTTGACAGCGACACGGTAGTGCTCCTCGCCGACGATCGAGGGATCGAGAGCGTCGGAGGAAGACGCGAGCGGGTCGATAGCCGGGAACAGGCCGAGCGACGAAATGCTACGCGAAAGAACCGTGGTGGCATCGAGGTGAGTAAACGTCGTGGCAGGCGCCGGGTCGGTCAGGTCGTCTGCGGGGACGTAGACAGCCTGGACGGAGGTAATGGAGCCCGTCTTGGTCGAGGTAATGCGCTCCTGGAGGTCGCCCATCTCGGTTGCCAGCGTGGGCTGGTAACCAACGGCGGACGGCATACGGCCCAGCAGTGCGGAAACCTCGGAACCTGCCTGGGAGAAGCGGAAGATGTTGTCGATGAACAGCAGAACGTCCTGGCCACGATCGCGGAAGTACTCAGCGGTGGTAAGGCCGGCCAGACCGATGCGCAGACGCGCTCCGGGCGGCTCGTTCATCTGACCATAGACCAAGCAGGTCTTGTCGATAACGCCAGACTCGCTCATCTCGAGGAACAGGTCGGTGCCCTCGCGGGTACGCTCGCCGACGCCGGTGAACACCGAGGTGCCGCCGTGCTCCTGGGCGAGGTTGTTGATGAGCTCCTGAATCAGAACGGTCTTGCCGACGCCGGCGCCACCGAACAGACCTGTCTTGCCGCCGCGGATGTAGGGCTCGAGCAGGTCGACGGCCTTGATGCCGGTCTCGAAGATCTCGGTCTTGGTGGTGAGCTCGTCGAAACGGGGCGCTGCATGGTGGATGGGGTAGAACTCCTCCACCTCGGGCATGGGCTTGCCGTCGACGGGCTTGCCCATGACGTTCCAAATACGGCCGAGCGTCTTGGGGCCAACGGGCATTTTCATGGGCTCACCGGTATCGGTGGCGATGAGGCCGCGCTGCAGGCCGTCGGTCGAGGACATGGCGACCGTGCGGACGACGCCGCCCGGAAGCTGGCTCTCGACCTCGAGGATCGTGCTCAGATGACCGATCGGGGTCTCGGCCTCGACCGTGAGCGCGTTGTAGATCGGGGGCACCGCACCGTCAAACTTGACGTCGACGACAGGACCGATGATTCGCACGATGCGACCATCACCGGCAGTCGTCTTCTTGGTGGCTTCCTCGACCGCAAGCTTTACGGTGTTATTAGCCATTACTGTTCCTCCAATGCTGAGGCTCCGCCGACGATCTCGTTAATCTCGGTCGTGATCGAAGCCTGGCGCACGCGACTATACGTGCGGGTAAGGGTCGAGATGATCGCGGTGGCGTTTTCCGTCGCGGAGTGCATGGCCTTGCGGCGTGCACCCTGCTCGGCAGCCGCCGAATCGATCAGGGCCTGGTAGATGACCGTCAGGATATAAGACGGCACAAGCTTGCCGAGAACATGCTCGGGAGAGGGCACGAACTCGAACGTGGACGAGATGCGCTTAGGGGCGTCGGTCTCGTTCTTACGCGGACCGTGGGCCATAGCGATCATCTCAGGGTCGAGCGGCAACAGATGCTCGACGCGAAGCTCCTGATCCACGCGGTTCTTGGCGTGGTGGTAGACAAGCTCGACACGGTCAAGCTCACCGGCACGATACGCATCGCAGATATGAGAGGAGATCATGCGGGCCTGATTGAAATCGGGCTCAGAGGAGTTGCCCTCAAAGTGCATGACAACGTTTGCGCGGTCACGGAAATACGTGGCCGGCTTACGCCCGCACGCGATGATCTCGCATTCGATGCCGTCGTTCGCCCAAGAAGCGGCGAGCTTTTCGGCCGTGCGCTCCACCGTCGTATTGAAACCGCCGGCAAGGCCGCGGTCCGAGGCAATAACGACAATCAGGCCATGCTTGACGCTCTCATGCTTCTGCAGCATGGGATCGGTGCCCGAACAGGAGGCGTCGCCGGCGACCGTCAACATGACGTCGGTCAGCGCCTCCTTATAGGGCTCGGCCTGCTTGGAGCGATCGAGGGCACGACGAATCTTGGCCGTAGAGACCATCTCCATCGTGCGCGTGATCTGCTTGGTCGTGGTAACCGAGGAGATTCGCTTCTTAATGTCGCGAAGGTTGGCCATGGGGCTTAGTTCTCCTCTGATCCAGAAACATCCGAATGGTGCTTGGCCATGAACTGCTGCTTGAAGTCGCCGATGACGCGCAAGAGCTCAGCCTTGGTGTCATCATCGATCTTCTTGGCGCGAACCTTGTCGAGCAGCGAACCAAAGCCATTGTCCATGTACTCGATGAGCTCGGCACGGAAGGGCAGCACGTCGGCGATCTCCAGGTCATCCAGGAAGCCCTCGTTGCCAGCGAACAGCGTAACGATCTGCTCGCCAACCTCAAACGGCTTGTAACGCGGCTGCTTCAGGAGCTCGGTCATGCGAGCACCGTGGGTCAGCTGCTTCTGAGTAGCCTCGTCGAGGTCGGAGCCGAACTGCGTAAAGCCAGCGAGCTCCTGATAGGAAGCGAGGTCCAGACGGAGGTTGCCGGCGACCTGCTTCATGGCCTTGGTCTGCGCATCGCCACCGACGCGGGACACGGAGATACCCACGTCGACTGCCGGGCGCTGACCCTGGAAGAAGAGCTCGGACTGCAGGTAGATCTGACCATCGGTAATGGAAATGACGTTGGTCGGAATGTAGGCCGAGACGTCGCCGTCCTGGGTCTCGATGATCGGCAGTGCCGTCATGGAGCCGTAACCGTTCTTCTTGGACATCTTGACGGCACGCTCGAGCAGACGAGAGTGCAGGTAGAAGATGTCGCCAGGATAGGCCTCGCGTCCGGGCGGACGATGCAGCGTCAGCGACATCTGACGGTAGGCCACAGCCTGCTTGGACAGGTCATCGTAGATGACGAGCACGTGGCCGCCGGGGTTGGTCTCGCTGGCGGGCTTGCCGTCCTCGCCGTTGTACATAAAGAACTCGCCAATAGCGGCACCGGCCATAGGCGCGATGTACTGCATAGGGGCGGAATCGGCAGCGGTGGCCGAAACGATGATGGTGTAGTCGAGCGCACCGTGCTGAGCGAGGGTCTCGCGGATGTTGGCAACCGTGGAGGCCTTCTGGCCGATGGCGACATAGATGCAGACCATGCCCTTGCCGCGCTGGTTGAGGATAGCGTCGATGGCGATGGCGGTCTTACCGGTCTTACGGTCACCGATGATGAGCTCACGCTGACCGCGGCCAATAGGCACCATGGAGTCGATAGCGAGCAGACCGGTCTGAACCGGCTCGCACACCGGGGTACGATCGATGACGCCGGGAGCCTTGAACTCGATGGGGCGACGGTGCGTAGCGACGATGTCGCCCAGGCCGTCGATGGGCTGGCCGAGCGGATTGACGACGCGGCCGAGCATGGCACGGCTCACGGGGATATCCATAACGCGGCCAGTGGTGCGGCACTCGTCGCCTTCCTTGATGGAGTCGACGGCACCGAACAGAACGGCGCCGACCTCGTCACGGTCAAGGTTCTGGGCAAGGCCGAAGACGGTCTCACCGGTATCGGAGCTCTTGAACTCCAGAAGCTCGCCTGCCATGGCGCTCTTGAGGCCGGAGACGCGCGCGATGCCGTCGCCTACCTCATCGACCGTTGAAACCTCATGCGTATCGACCGTCGCGGAGAGGCTCGTGAGCTGCTCCTGCAGTTTCTTGGCGATATCCTGGGCATTGAGGGTTTCGGACATTAGGCTTCACCTCCGTACGAATTAGCAGAGTTTGCGAGGGTCTCCTGCGCGATGCGCAGCTGCGTCTTGACGGAAATGTCACGACGCTCGCCGCGGGCCTCGAGCACCAGGCCGCCCACGATAGACGGGTCGACCTGCTCGATAAGGAATACCTTGCGGCCGAAGTCCTGCTCGCATTTCTTAGTGATGGTTTGACGCAGCTCGTCGTCGAGCGGGATCGCCGTGGTGACGGTCACGCCCACTACATCCTCGTCTTCCTCGGCAACATACTTAAAGGCAGCTGCCACCTTGGGAAGAAGGTCGAGCTGGTCGCGCTTGGACATGGTGTCGAGCACGGCGATGATCTCGGGGCTGGCAGAAGCCAGGCGCTCGATCATCTCGAGGTCCTCAAACACATGGTCCTCGGCCTTAGCGGCTTCCAGAAGGGAGCGCGCGTAGGTCTCGAGCACCTTGTCCTGATAGCGGCTAGTCGGCATTCAGGCTACCTGCTTCCTGGATGTAGCGCTCGATGAGCTTCTTCTGCTCGGCATCGTCCTCGAGTGCCTCGCCCACGATCTTGGTGGCGACGGCAACGGACAGGTCGGCGATGGAGCTCGCGGCACCGGCGTAAATGGACTTGCGCTCGTCCTCGACGGTCGTATGGGCCTTGGCGATGATCTCCTCGGCCTCCTTGTGAGCAGCCTCGATGATACGGGCGCGCTCGGACTCGGCGTCCTTACGGGCCTCGAGAACGATGTCGGCAGCCTGACGACGGGCGTCGGTGACGATCGAGTCGGACTCAGCGCGCTTGGCGATAGCCTCCTGCTTGGTCTTCTCGGCCTCGTCGAGGCTCTCCTCGATCTTCTTGCCGCGCTCCTCCATGGTTTTCATGATGCCCGGCAGGGCGACCTTGGCCAGCACGATCCAGATGATCAGGAAGGCGATAAGCGCCGGGATGAACTCCGCCATCTTAGGGATGAGGATGTCCGCACCGGCAGCGCCGTCCTCGGCGAACGCGGAAACCGGCATAAGCAGCGCGGCCGCGGACGCGGAGAGTGCGATCGCGCTCTTCTGGGATGAAAGATTCATACTTGACGCTCCGTGCTATTTAACGATCAGCGCGACAACGAAGCCGATCAGAGCCAGAGCCTCGCCGAAGGCGGAGCCCATGATGAAGACGGTGAACACGCGGCCCTGGACCTCAGGCTGACGGGCCATAGCACCCGTAGCACCCAGAGCAGACAGGCCGATAGCAAGACCAGCGCCGATAACACCGAGACCGTAACCGATAACTCCCACGATTCCTCCTTTGTCGTGCGTGTCTTATTTCACGCAGGATAACCTTTTTATAACTGCCGGGCTCCATGGGTACGGGCACCGGCGGTTTAACGAATTGCCTTACCTTTAAGGCGCGAACGGAAGATTACTCCTCCTCCGCGACCTCCTCTGCCTCGGAGACATACACGGCGGTAAGGACCGTGAAGACGTAAGCCTGGATGGCGCCGACCACAAGCTCGATCGCATAGATCAGGATAAGGATGGCAAGCCAGGCCAGCGAAGGCAGGGCGCCGACGGCGTGGGCCGCGGAAACCTGCTGAAGCAGCGGCTGCATGAACATGCTCGCCATGATGGCGAACGAGCCCATGACCACGTGTCCTGCGAACATGTTGCAGAACAGACGGACGGCGAGCGTGATGAGGCGCAGGAAGGTCGAGAAAAGCTCGACGACCCACACGAGCACGTTCATCGGGAAGCTCACGCCCTGCGGGGCGAGGCTCTTGATGTAGCCGATCACGCCGTGAGCCTTGCATCCGTAGTAGATGAAGTACACGAAGGCGAAAATGGCGAGTGCGGCGGTGGAGCCGATTGCGCCGGTGCCGGGCTTCATTCCCGGGATCAGGCCGATCATGTTATTGATCAGGATGAACAGGAAAAGCGAGCACAGGAACGGGAAGTGCTTCTTCCAGTTCTCACCCACGACACCCTTGCCGATATCGTTCTCGACGTACTCGATGATGTACTCGAAACCGTTGACGAAGAAGCCCTTGGGAACCAGGGTCTGCTTCTTCTTGAACACGGCCAGGACGATCAGGAGCACGATCGTGGAGACGATCAGCCAAAACGAGTACTGCGTGATGCCGCAGCTCAGATCGCCCACGACAGGGGTGGAGCTGAACTCGCTGACCAGATGATTAATCTCATCAGGCAGCTTTTCAAAAATTTCCACGACTTACCTTTCGACCTCATGAGGATCTCGCAGCGCCTTGGCGACGCGAACCGCGCAGGCGGCCATAAAGGCCACGAAGCCGATCGCCTCGCCCAGGAGGAACATGCGAAATGCCTCTCCGAACAACACAAACACAACCAAGGTAAAGACAAGCAACGCGATTGCCGAGACCGCGAGACTCACCATACCCTTGAGCATGTCCGCATTCTGCTTATCGTCAAGAACCGGCTTGAGCGTAAAGACAAAGGGAAGGAAGGCAATCGCGCCCGCGATGGCACCTGCAACGATAGCGAGCAGATCGGCTATCTGAAACACTGGCGTCCTCACTTTCCTTTTTAACGCCTTACAGAACAGTTCCCGCCAAACATTGGTGACTATTGTACGAGCCAATCGCTAAAGTACAACCGAAAAAGCATCGGTTAATACGCACCTGTTCGTTTTCTTAAGACCTTCTTTATGCCGCAGGTACGGTAATACGTTTTTCTCGAACCCTGCAGGGCAAAACGTCCGTTAACAGGAGTGCGCGTGGTCGTCTTTTGCTCGCCCGCGCGCACCATTTCTTCGTATTTTCGACGTTAGCCGGTATGGCCCAGAGATTACAGCGTGCCGTAGATGCGGTCGCCGGCGTCGCCCAGGCCGGGAACGATGTAGGCAGCTTCGTTGAGATGGTCGTCGATGGCGCAGGTATAGATATGCACATCGGGGTCCTTCTCAGTCAGCGACTTGAGGCCCTCGGGGGCCGCGACGATGCACAGCATGCGGATGTCCTTGACACCGCGCTCGCGCAGGTAGCTGATGGCCATCTCGGCCGAACCGCCCGTGGCGAGCATGGGGTCGACGACCAGGCAGATGCGCTGGTCGATATCCTTGGGCATCTTGCAGTAATACTCGTGCGGCTCATGGGTAACCTCGTCGCGCTCCATGCCGATGTGGCCCACGCGAGCGGAGGGCACCAGGTCGAGGATGCCGTCGACCATGCCAAGGCCCGCACGCAGGATGGGCACGATGGCGAGTTTCTTGCCGGCGAGCTGCTTAAACGTTGCGGTGGTGATAGGGGTCTCGACTTCGACGTCTTCCATGGGCAGGTCGCGCATGGCCTCGTAGCCGTCAAAAAGCGCGAGTTCGCGCACGAGCTGGCGGAACTGGTTGGTGCCGGTGTTTTTGTCGCGCAGGATCGACAGCTTGTGCTGGACGAGCGGGTGATCGACAAGCGTCACACGGGACGTATCGTAGGTGACGGTCATGGGTTGATTGCCCCTTTCGTTGCGGCCGCAAAACGACCTTGCTGACAAGGCGCACAGCAATGTTGCCGCCGCACGCCATGCATAAGTTTAGCGGTTTGTTGTATCGAGCAGCCCATCGCAGCCCTACTGTGCGGTACTGAGCGAGCGCTTGACTGCATCACGCCAGCCCGCAAGGTTTTGCTCGCGACGCTCGGCGGACATATAGGGAAGGAAGGTCCTAACGATCTGGGCATTTTGCTCCAGCTCTTCAAGGTCTTCCCAATAGCCGACGGCAAGACCCGCCAAGTACGCGGCACCGATTGCCGTGGTCTCCACCGTCTCGCATTGCAGCACGGGGATATCCAGCAGGTCAGCCTGGAATTGCATGATGAACTCGTTGCGCGAGGCACCGCCATCGACAGACAGGCGCTCAATCGAAAGCCCCACGTCCTGTTCCATGGCGCGCAGCACGTCGTAGCTCTGATATGCCATGGATTCGCAGGCGGCACGTACGATGGTCGCACGGCTCGAGGCGCCGGTCAGACCGCACACGATACCGCGGGCATGCGGGTCCCACCAGGGAGCACCCAAACCCGCAAAGGCGGGAACGAAGTAGCAGCCCTCGTTGTCGCTAATCGAAGCGGCGAGTTGTGCCGACTCGCTCACGCTCGAGATGATGCCCATGTTGTTGCGCAGCCAGTTCATGGTTGAGCCGGCGGCAAAGATAGAACCCTCGAGCGCATAGCTGATCTTGCCGTCCGCGGCGATACCGATCGTGGAGACCAGACCGTTCTTGGATTCGACGACCTCGTCGCCGGTGTTCATGAGCATAAAGCAACCCGTGCCATAGGTGTTTTTGGTCTGGCCGGGATGGAAGCAGCAGTGGCCGAACAGCGACGCCTGCTGATCGCCCGCCACGCCCATGATGGGCGGCATGTTGGTCATGATGTCGCTCGCGACGCGGCCGTAGTCGCCCGAGCTCCAACGAACCTCGGGCATCATGGAACGTGGAACGTCAAAGAGCGCCAGCAGGTCGTCGTCCCAATCGAGCGTATGGATATTAAAGAGCGCCGTGCGGCTGGCATTGGTGTAGTCGGTGGCAAAGACCTGACTGCCGGTGAGGTTGTAGATGAGCCAGGTGTCGATGGTGCCGAACATGAGGTCGCCCGCCGCCGCGCTCTCACGCGCACCGTCGACGTTGTCGAGGATCCACTGCACCTTGGAAGCCGAGAAATACGGATCGAGCGTGAGTCCCGTGCGGGAGCGCACCAGCTCTTCTGCGCCCCGCTCGACCAGCTCGTCGATCAGAGGTGCGGTGCGACGGCATTGCCACACGATGGCGTTATAGATGGGTTGGCCGCTTATGCGGTCCCACACCACCGTGGTCTCGCGCTGGTTGGAGATACCGATGGCGGCGATGCGGTCAGAATGGATGCCGCTCTTAAACTGGACCTCCATCATCACGCCGATCTGGCTGGCAAGCACCTCCATGGGGTCTTGCTCTATCCAACCGGGACGCGGGAAGCTGGTTTTGACGCTACGACGTGCCTGCGCGACGATGCAGCCGTACTCGTCGACGATGGTCGCAAGTACCGAGGTGGTGCCGCAGTCGAGCGCCATGATGTAGGAACCGCCAAAGTTAAACGAGGCATCTTCCATGCCCAGGCTGCCCAGATTCAACGACATCGCTTACACCTTTCTATTGCATCGGGTCGGACAGGACCCGTTCGATCTCTGATGCGGGAAGTGCGCCTTGGCGCAGGATCTGGAGCCCGCCGTGCTGGAACGACACGATGGTCGAGGCGTCGCGACACGGGGTCTCACCGGCGTCGACGGCCACATCGACCCCCTCCAGGATGCGACCCTCGACGGCGGCAAAGCTTGCCGGCGAGGGCGCGCCGTGCGTGTTGGCGCTCGTACAGGCAAGGGGACTGCCGCAGGCGCGGATGAGCGCTTGGACCACAGGCGAGGCCGACGCGCGAAGAGCCACCGTGTCGTCGGCGGCACGCATAAAGGTCGGCACGCAGGGGGCCGCCTTGACCACGATAGTCAGGGCTCCCGGCCAGCATCGTCGCGCGAGTACGCGAGCCTCTTCGGGGATATCCACGCCATAGCGGTCGAGTGCTTCGGCATTATCAACCAGCCAGGCGACCGTTTGGGTGAGCTTGCGCTGCTTGAGGGTAAAGATGCGGCGGTAGCCGGTACCGAGCGCGGGGACCGCGGCGCCATTGACGACAGCCTGCGGATCGCGCGGCCACGATGGGAATTCGCTTGTATCTTGGGGCACGGCGTCCGAGAAGGCGTTGACTGCCACGGCGACACCGTAGACGGTCTCGGTCGGGATCAAGGCCAGGCCGCCGCGGCCGAGCACCTCGGCCGTGCGCTCGACGGCGAGCCGATGCGGCTCGCGCGTTCCCTCGTATACCCGATAGACCGTCTGCATGTGTATGCCAGCCCCTTACGCTCTGGTGAAAGTTTGTTTACTGAGGGGCATTCTCGCACGAAACGTTCAACCTATTTGGCCAGAGTGCATGTTGGTTTGGTGAGCGGCTCTAGTAGTCGGTGAAAGTGAGGGGGTTATTGGAAGGCTACAGACTTCTTTGGTCTTCCGGCGTGACGTTCTTGGGCGGCGTAGCGCTCGATGCTGTCTATCGTTATCATCCGACGGCCGTCGACGAGTTCAACATCGAGCTTTCCGGCTTTGACCAGCGCGGTAATCCGTGGAGCGGAGACTTTGAGGTCCAGCGCTGCGTCTTTAAATGTTCGGCACGCCGCTTCCCGAGCGTCCTCGTGGTCGATTTCGACTGAAAGGGCCACGACCTCGGCCGAGTGTTCGTACCCTGCCGGAGTCAAACCGTTGTTGAGGTCGTCGGCCAAAAACGCCATCAGCGCCTCGGTGGCATGGGCAATCGCTTCTTCGCGTGTATCGCCATCGGCAAAGGCGCCGGGAATCTGCGGGAAGCTGGCGCAGTAACCGTCGTCTTCTTTTATGAGAACGCAGTCATAGGTAAATCGCTGCCTCATTTTGCCTCCAACTACCATCCAGCTTGGCGACGAATACTTGCCCACGTGCCCTTCTTTGGTCGATCACCACCAGAGCCGTTCACGGTGACAACACGGTCACCAGAAACATACTTAGCATGACTACCGACTTGCGCGACCTTCACGAATCCATCGTGCTTGAGTAGGGCAATGATTTCCCGAAAGGTAGGAGGTTGCATGGGCCGACCTCTTTCGGCCGTCCTAATTATAAACTACTTTATAATTTTTGCTAACCAGTTAATGAATATTACTGACGCTGTTTGGGCTCGGTGACGATGGCTCGGACGATGCGGGGGCGATCGGTGAGGTCGCGGACGATGCGCACGTCCGAGAGACCCGCCTGGCGGCAGAGCTCGGCGGCGGCGTCGAGGGCACCCTCGTAGAGCTCGCAGGCAAACAGGCCGCCGGCGCGCAGCATGTAAGGCGCCGCATTGAGCAGGCGGCGGAAGATATCGAGGCCGTCGGCGCCGCCCTCAAGCGCCAGGTCGGGCTCGAAGTCCTTGACCTCGTGCGGCAGTGAGCGCATGACGTCGGTCGGAATGTAGGGCGGATTGGAGACAAGCACATCAAAGGTGCCCCACTCTTCGCGGGGAATGGAACTCACCAGGTTGGTGAGGCTAAAGGCAACCTCATCTGCCGTGAGGCCGAGGGCGTCGCGGTTTTTGGTGGCCAGATCGATAGCGCGCGGCTCGATATCGGTGGCGGTGCAGGTAACGTGGCCGCGGCGCTCCCAGGCAAGGGAGAGCGAAATGCAGCCCGTGCCGCAGCCGACCTCGAGAACGCGGGCAGTGCAGGGCTCGGTTGGGGCAGGCGCAGCGGCATCCTGAGCTAAAGCCGTCTCCTGGCCGGCACCCTCGATGGCGATGCCGTATTCGTCGAGCTCGGACTCGGCGGCTTCCGCGGCTTGGGCTTCTGCTGCCTGCGCGGCGGCTTCCTCGGCCTCGCGATCGGCCAGTTCCTCGGCATAGGCACGGCTGCCCAGTACGTCGCCGCCTAGCGCCGCCTCATCGGCAGCCGTCAGGTTAGCGGCACGGCGCTCGGCGGCCGCGCGTTCGTCTGCCAGCGCGGCCTCAGCCTTGCGTGCCTCCTCGACCTCATCGTTCCAAGGCAGCTCAACACGCTGACGGGCAGCAGCCTCGGGGCTCAGCACCTCGGCATCCAGATAATTGAGGACTTCCTCGACGAGCATCTCGGTCTCGGGACGCGGAATGAGCACGCCGGGGGCGCACGTGACGTCGATCATGCGAAACTGCGTGCTGCCGGTGATGTACTGCAGCGGTTCACCTTTAGCGCGACGAACAACGGCCGCGTGCATGGTCTCGAGCTGAGCCGCGTTAAGCGTCTCGTCCATGCGCATATATAAGTCGATGCGTGCCAAACCCGTGGCAGCGCAGAGCAGCCACTCGGCAGAAAGACGGGGGTGCTCCTCGCCGCGCTCGGCCAGGTACTCCTTGGTCCACTCGAGACAACGCTTGATGGTCCAAATCTCGTTTGCCATGGGGCCCTCCCCTCTTAAGCGCCGGACGGCGCGCGAATGTCGGAGCAGATTGTACGCGAGGGCGGCACGCGGCAAGGGACGATTGGAAGCGATTATCGAGAATCAGCCCAGAATTTTGCTTGGAACCTGCCTAAAATGTTCATTCGTCGACGTCTAAATCTGCATTCGTCAAGCTTTTGGCAAGGTTGCCCAAAACTGACCAATATCTAACCAAGAACTTGCCACATCGCTTGACGCACGACCCATCAAAAATCGCCCCGCGACTTCTCGGACGCTTTTTCGAGCAATTTTTTTAAAAATGATAAGTAACTTTAAGCAGGTAAACAACTTAATTGTTATTAAAGAAGATTGAATAAACTCACAAAGCAATGTGCCCAACCTAGTCATTGGGGACGTTCTTATTTGACTAGTCGCTTAAGAACGTCCCCAATGACTACTAAGCCAGGAGTGTCCCAAACTGCCGACAGAAAAGGAACGTCCCTAAGTGCCAACTAACCAATTGCCGTCTTCGGCAGCGATGGCAACGCCGTAGGTAGAGGCCGGACAGCGAGCGACGTCCAGAGCGAACAAGTTGGCATGAAAAAGGCAAGGCATAGACCTTCTGGTCATGCCTTGCCTTTTGAATGACAAATTGTCGCTCTGGACGTCGCGCAGCGTCGAGCCGTTACGCGGTTTGGCAAAACCGCGTAACCCACTACACAGCCTGCGCCAGCTTCTCGGCTCGCTCGGCGGCGGCGAGTGCCTCGATCACGGTGCCGAGCTGATCGCCCAGAAGGACGCCGTTGTAGGTGGAGTTGAAGCCGATGCGGTGATCGGTCACGCGGTCCTGGGGCTGGTTGTAGGTACGGATCTTCTCGGAACGGTTGCCATGGCCGATCTGGCTCTGGCGCTCGGCACCGAGCTCGGCCTGCTGCTTCTCGAGCTCCATCTCGTACAGACGGGCACGCAGCATCTGCATGCAGACCTCGCGGTTCTGGATCTGGGAGCGCTGCTCCTGCGACTGCACCACGGTGTTGGTGGGCAGATGGGTAATGCGCACGGCGGAGTAGGTGGTGTTAACGCACTGACCGCCAGGGCCGGAGGCGCAGTAGGTGTCGATGCGCAGGTCGGACTGGTTGATCTGGACGTCGATCTCCTCGGCCTCGGGAAGCACGGCGACGGTAGCCGTGGAGGTCTGAATGCGGCCCTGGGACTCGGTCTTGGGGACGCGCTGGACACGGTGCACGCCGGACTCGTACTTCATAACGGAGTAGACGCGGTCGCCCTCGACCTTGAACTCAATGGACTTAAAGCCACCGGCCTCGCTGGGGCTGGAGTCGAGCACGGTAGTCTTCCAGCCGCGCGACTCGCAAAAGCGCTGATACATCTTGTACAGGTCGCCGGCGAAGATGGCCGCCTCGTCGCCACCGGCGGCGGAGCGGATCTCGACGATGGTGTTCTTGTCGTCGTTGGGGTCGCTCGGGATGAGCATGTACTTGATGTCTTCCTCGAGCTGGGGAAGCTTGGCCTCGTTTTCGGAGATGTCCATCTGGAGCATCTCCTTCTCATCGGCATCGGTGGTATCGTGCAGCATTTCCTTGGCAGCCTCGATGTCATCGAGCGCGCCGATGTACTCGCGCGAGGCGGCGATGAGGTCGGACTGGTGCGCGTATTCCTTGTTGAGACGCGTGAACTCCTTGATATCGGAGGCGACGGCCGGGTCGGAAAGCTTCTTCTCGAGCTCCTCGTAGGCCTTGATGATCTTTTCGAGCTTGTCGCGCATGACGGACTCCTTTATATGCGTGAAGGTGAAAATCGGCAGAATTGATGGGGCGCGGGGCGCCGCTGCGGGGGTAAGCCCGGCTAGAACATGTCGATCCTCAGATACATGCGCATCCCTTCGCGTATGGGGTACATAGTTGCGGTCTAACCCATACATGATAGCGTGCGCAGGCAAACCTGCATATAACCCGCACGGAATCCGACAAAGGGACAGTCCCTTTGTTGGGTTCTAGAGCGTGTGGAGCAGAGCGATGAAAAAGCGGACACCCTGAAGGTAGACTCGGCGGGTAATGCGCTCGTTGGTGCCGTGGACGCCTCGGTCGCACTCGTCATCGTCGACCACAAAGGCCGAGAAACGAATGCACTCAGGGCAAATGCGCTGATAGTTGGCAGCGTCGGTCGCACCGATCACGGTCGAGGGCACAATTGCCACTGGCTCGAATGATCCGTTTTCCTCCGCCCCCTTTGGATCACGGAAATAGCGGGCGACGATGGAGCGAACCGCCTCGAGGCCGGGACCACCGATGCGCGGGGACGGCGAGGGCTCAGAGCTGCCGGGGCCGAGTTCGACCTCCACACGTCCGACAAGGCCCGCCGCGGCAACCGACTCGCAGCAGCGCGCCACAACGTCGGCCACGTTCGTGCCCTCGAGCATGCGGAAGTTGATATTGGCCCACATATTCTGCGGCATTACGTTGGCGCCGGTGCTGCCACCCTCGATCTGCGTGGGCGCGCAGGTGGTCGTCACCAGCGGATAGAGCTTTTTGCTGGCGAGGCAATCGCGGACAATGGCATCCCCGTTGGCGGCAATTTCATCGGCCGTGTAGAGCCCCAACTCGACGAGCTGGGCGGCAAGCAAGTCGGTCACGCGCGTCGGCCACTCGATATCACAGATTGCGGTGATGGCACGGCTGAGCACCTCGAGCGATGTGCCACCGTAGGGGTTGGACGAATGCCCGCCCTCACTCTTCGTCTTGAGCACGATATCGGCATAGCCCTTCTCGGCAAGGTCGGCGTGCATGAGCCAGTCCTCGCCCGCGCTGTACTCGGCAGCCGAAACGATGCGGTAGTCGCCCTCGTCGATCAGGTACTCAAGCTCAATGCCGCGCTCCTCGAGCACGCGACCGATGGCGCCTGCGCCGTACTGCGTAGTCTCCTCGTCCTGGCCAAAGGCCAGGAGCAGCGTGCGCTCGTGCTGCCAACCGTGCGCCAGCGCATACTCAACCGCCTCGAGAATGCCTGCGACCTGGTCTTTCATATCGATGGCGCCGCGACCCCAAATGTAGGTGTCGTCTACATGCCCGCTAAAGGGGGCGTGCGTCCAATCGTCCTCGGTGCCGGGCACCACGGGAACCACGTCCATGTGGCCCATGAGCATAATGGGCTTGAGGGCAGGGTCGGAACCGCTAAGCGTCACCAATAGCGAATGGTCGATAAGCTCGACCTTACCCGCCGTAAATACGTGCGGCCAAGCCTGCTGCATATACGCGCGCAGGTCGTCGAACGACTGCCAGTTCACCGCCTCGGCATCCATGCTCGAGATGGTCGGAAACGATAGCACGCGGCCCAGGCGCTCGCACGCACCAGCCTTGTCCAAATCGGCAAAATCATCCTCATGCGCAAAGAAGCGCCAAACCTCGGCCATGGCATCCTTTCGATTGTGATGACGAGGGCCGCCCCACCGGAGCGGCCCCGCTACATAAGCGTTTGCGGTCGGTTACTTGTCCTCGAGATAACGCGAAAGGAACTCGCGGGTACGCTGGTGCTTGGGGTTGCCAAAGAGCTCCGCCGGCGCGGCATCCTCGAGCACTACGCCCTTGTCCATAAAGACCACGCGGTCGGACACCGTGCGGGCAAAGGCCATCTCGTGCGTGACGACGACCATGGTCATGCCGTCGGCCGCGAGCTTGCGCATGACCTCGAGCACCTCGCCCACGATCTCGGGGTCGAGTGCGGAGGTCGGCTCGTCGAACAGCATGATCTGCGGATTCATGCACAGGGCGCGCGCGATGGCCACGCGCTGTTTTTGACCACCGGACAGGCGACCCACGGCGGCGTGCGCGAACTTCTCGAGCCCCACGCTCGTCAGATGCTCCATCGCGACCTTCTCGGCCTCGGCCTTGCTCATTTTTTTTGAGCGTGACGGGCGCAAGCGTGCAGTTGTCGAGCACATCCATGTTGTTGAACAGGTTAAAGCCCTGGAACACCATGCCGATGTCCTCACGCAGCTTGTTAATGTTGCAGCGCTCGGCCGTAAGGTCCTGGCCGTGGAACCAGATATGGCCCGCGTCCGGAGTCTCGAGCAGGTTGAGGCAGCGCAGAAAGGTCGATTTGCCCGAGCCTGAGGCGCCGATAATGGTGACGACCTCGCCGGGGTTAACGGACAGGTCGATGCCCTTGAGTACCTCGAGCGAGCCGAAGCTCTTGCGCAGGCCCTCGACGCGGATGAGCGGCTCATTGGTCTGTGCGGCGGCCGCGGTGCCGGTAGTGGCGGTATCTGCCATGATGATTCTCCTCGTCTTGAGCCTAGTTGGAGCTGGGCAGCGTGACCGGAGCCTCGGCGCCAAGCTTTTTGCCAAAGGCCTCGAGCAGGCGGCTCGCCACGAGCGTCAGGATCAGGTAGACCACGAGCGCCACGCAGTAGACCTCCATCTGGCGGTAGTACACGCCGGCGACGGTGGTGGTGGCGTACATGAGGTCAAACACGCCGATGACCGAAAGCACCGACGAATCCTTGATGTTGATGATGAGCTCGTTGGTGAGCGCCGGAATCGCGTTTTTAATGCCCTGGGGGAACACGACTTTGCGCATAGCTTGCCACTGCGACAGGCCCAGCGAGCGTGCTGCCTCGGCCTGGCCGGGATCGATGGACTCGATGCCGCCGCGCAGGACCTCCATCATGTAGGCGGTGGAGTTGAGCGAGATGGTGACGAGGCCGGCGGTGAAGGTGCTCCAGATCTGGTTGGCCTGGGCGGTCTCGAAGCCCATGCCGCGCAAAACGGTGAAGCCCGCGTAATAGATGAGCAGGCCCTGGACCATCATGGGCGTGCCGCGCACGATGGTGGAGTAGACGGTCGCAAAGCCGCGGCCGATACTCTTAAAGAAACGCACCAGGTCGTTATCCACGCGGTCGAACGTCTGAATGCGTAGGAACACGAAGAGCAGCGCCAGGAAGAATGCGATGACAGTGCCGAAGGTGGCAAGCGCGATGGTGATCTCGATACCGCGAATGAAGAAGTCCCCGCTCTTGTAGGTCATGTAGACCAGGCTCGACAAAAAGTCGCTGGGGTTGGAATCCGAGACAATGCTCACCTGCACCAGGTCGATAAACGACATGACGCAGCGGTCGATAAAGAAAACTGCCGCGATGGCGACCACGACGTAGCTGCCCAGGCGTGCGCCACGACGGCAGCGCTCGGATGCGAACGGCGACTTTTCGCGATAGTCGTTCCAGTGCATGAGCTTGGTGACCAGCGCCGCCGCCGACACGACGAGCCAGGCCCAAAGAATCGCCCAAAGGCAATCCTGGAAGATACCGGTGGGGGCCAAGAAACTCATCGGCGTGGGGTTGCGCTGGCTAAACGCCAGGCCGAGCGCCGCGATGACGCTCGTGCCCAGGTATACATAACGGTGGTCGGCCTTGATAAAGGAGGCCAGACGATTAATGGTTTTCATGCTGCCTCCCTATGCCGGCTGACGGTCGAGGCACGCGTCCCACATTTGGTCGCGCTCCTCTTGGCTAATGCCCTTGAGTGTCTTGTCGATGAGCTTAAGCAGCTTATCCGAGCCCTTGCGGCAGCCGACGTTTGCTGTGACCTCCTGCTTAAAGCCCTCGCCATCGGCAAACTGAATCGGCACGATACCCGGGTTTTGGGCCATATAGCCCTTCTCGTTCTCAGTGTTGTAGGTCACGGCGTCGCAAGTGCCCTGCAGCAGATTCGAAAACACCGTGGGGACCGAGTCGACCGGGTTTTTGTGGACAACGCCCGGGATCTCGTCGATGACGGTATCGAGCATGGTGTCCTTTTGGCCGAGGACCGTTGCGCCGCTAAAGTCGCTGAGCTTGGTCGCATTCTGATAGGGCGAGCCCTCTTTTACGAACAGGCCAAAGTAACCGATAAAGTACGGGTCGGAAAAGCCGACGGACTCCTCGCGCTCGGGCGTGGCGCTCATACCGGCGATGATGAGGTCGATCTGGCCGTTGTTGAGCGAGTCGATAAGGCCCGAGAAGCTCTGTTTGACGGCAACGGGCTCGCCACCGAGGGCCTTGCAGACGATCTTGGCGATCTGCACGTCGTAACCATCGGCATAGGCGCCCTGCACGTTGTCGATGGGGATGGTGTACTCGCTGGCTTCGGAGACCTGCCAGTTGTACGGGGCGTAGGCCGCCTCCATGCCGATGCGGATCTTGTCCTTGCCGATCACGGAATCGGACAGGTCGTCGCGACCGCCACCCGTCGTGGGCTGAACTACTTCCAGCGTGGAGGGGCGCTGGCAACCGGCAAGTGCGCCGGCGACGACAGAAGCGCTCGCAGCGAGAGCACTACCCAAAAAGATGCGACGGCTGCATACCGGCTGTGGATGCGCGTCGCGTTGATGGGGAGAATGCATAATCTGCCTTCCCTGTTGAATCGTATGCTGACGACTTAACAGGATATACGCCAGCAACTAGCAGCGCAGCACAAGCTCGAAAAATTAATAGACACGCGGTAGTCATTGGGGACGCCGATGTTTTGGCAATGCCGGCGAGCGACGTCCAGAGCGAACAAGTGGCATGAAAAAGGCAAGGCATGACCAGAAGGTCTATGCCTTGCCTTTTGAATGACAACTTGTCGCTCTGGACGACGCGCAGCATCGACCGAGCGGCGGAACCTCTAGAGCAAGGTAACGCTAAAACTGCGCTTGTCCGTCTCGCCCGGGGCCAGGGTGATGGTGTTGACCTTGTGCTCAAAGACATCGTCCTCGGTGTCCATGGTGGTGTGACCGGTCCAGGGCTCGAGCGCCACAAACGGAGCGTCGTTGGCGGCAGACCACACGCCAATGTACTTAAAGCCCTCAAAGTCGATCTTGACGCCGTGACCCGACTTGCGGCCGCGCAGCGTGAGCGTGGAGCCCGGGGTATCGGTGAACATGATGGCGTCGTTATCGAAGCTGCGGTGCGTGATGGGCAGCACGTCCGAGTTATCGGGAGCCTTGTAGCTGCCCTCGAACGTCATGAGGCCATCGGGCGTGATGATGGGGGCCTCGTTGGTCCAAGCCTCGGTAAATGCCAGCTCGTAATCCTCGAACGCCTCGTCCTCGGCACCGGGAGCAGGTACGTTAAATGCGGGGTGGCCGCCCACCGAGAACGGCAGGTCCACGTCGCCGGTATTGGTGACGGCAAAGGTCTGCGTGAGGATGGCGTCGCCGGTCAGGGCATAGGTCATGTTGAGCTTAAAGTGGAACGGAAAGGCCTTGAGCGACTCGGACGTGTCGGTGATCTCGTACGTTACCGAGGAGCCGTCCTCCGAAACCTCGACCAGCTTGTGCTCGACGATGCGCGCGAGTCCGTGGCGCGGCATCTCGCAGGTGCCGGCCGCAGACGTTGCCGTGTTGTTGCGCAGCGAACCCACAATGGGGAACAGGATGGGCGCATGCTTGCCCCAAAAGGCGGGGTCGCCCTGCCACAGATACTCGTTGCCGTTGAGAGCAAGGCTCGTGAGCTGGGCGCCCATGGAATCGATGGCCGCGGTGAGGCCGCCGCGCTTGATGGTAGTGACGGTAGACATGCTACTTCCTCCAAAAGTAAACAATAGTGTCGAGGGCTATTGTCCCACTCTTGGCGGCGGGACGGGACGGCAGGCGATTATTGAGTAGCCATAGCGGAATGAGCGGCGAGCGCCTACTGGGTATCTACGTAAAGGTCAAACCCGCCCTGTGGCGTGGTGTCGACCGTATCGGGCGCCTGCGAGTTAAAGCTCACGGGAACCATGCGCTTTGAGGCACGGAAGCGCGTGCCGTCGGTGGCGACGGGCGGTTCATCGACGGTGAGCTCGTAGTCGCCGGGCTTAAGTTCGATGCCGTCACCAGCGGAATTGACGTATTGATACTCGTCAATCGTCTGCCCTTTGAGCGTGCGCCCCACGATATGGATGAGCATTTGGCTGTCGCCGCGCGCGGTGTCCCACGTCGCGCCGTCCTTGACCTCGACCGACACATGTACCGAGCGCGTGCGGCCGAGCGATTGCTCGACAGACATCTCGACCCTGGCGGCGTCTTTTCGCTGCTGCTCGACATGGCTCCAGACGTTTCCAATTACCGAGCATGCGATAACGCCGGCCATGAAGGCGATAAGGATGGGGCCAAGCGGAGAGCGACGTCCTGCATCTTCCTCGCGAGACAGATTGGGGCGACGTGTGGGTGCGGGCGCCTGAGCGCCCTGCGAGGGCACGTCGAGAATACTGAAGGATGCCGTGCTGTCGGGATCGATGGTGTGACGCGGCTGCGGGGTCTTTGCCGGCGAGATCGACATGTCGGCTGGCTCGCCGAGCGTGGCCGTAGCGTCGGCCTTGGCCTCGTCTGCCTCGGCCTGGGCCCAAGCTTGTTCGAAGGTCAGGGGCTCGACGGGATCGAGGGCGGCGTCCGAGTCGGCGGCGACGTCGTTGCCGGTCTCGTCCTCGTCGCTCGACACGCCACGCGGCGTAGGCTCGTCCCACCCCTCGTCCGGAGTCTCACCCTCGCTATACCACCATTCAAAGTTATCGATATCCATACGGGGCGCCCCTTAGGCCTCGCAAATAAACACTCGCTAGTTTTATACCCCCAGACGACACCGAAGCTCACCCGCGCCGGACACAAAAACCGTCACAACATTCGACGCTTTTCCTCGATTTCGAGATTTTCGCCGAATGTTGTGACGGTTTGGGCGACTGGCCGGCAGCGCAATGCGACAAAGGGACTGTCTCTTTGTCACATTCTGTTAGAGTTGCAGGGATTGAATCCCGCTTATTAATGCGACATTGGAGTGACAGCCTTGACCGCCGCAACCACGCCTAAAAGCAAGTCAACCGCCGCCGCGCTTTCACCTGCGCGCACCAATCTTTGCCTGGCGCTGCTCGTGTTGTTAGGTTTTTCGCTCGGCTGCTCCGAGTTCGTGGTCATCGGCATCGAAAGCGACCTAGCGACGGAACTCGGCGTATCGCTTGCCACCGCAGGCCAACTTATTAGCGTGTTCGCACTGATCTACGCTATCTCGACGCCGGTGCTCGCGCTCAGTACGGGGCGTTTTCGCCGCTACCAGCTGCTCGTGTGCTACAGCATCGTCTTTGTGCTCGGCAACCTGGTCATGGCGTTGGCGCCCAACTTCCAGGTGCTGTTCATCTCGCGCATCATCCTGGGCTCCGTCTCGGGCGCACTGCTCGCCGTGGGCGTGACGTACATCCCCGAGCTTCTGTCTCCGCAGCAAACTTCGCTTGCCATCTCGGTGGTATATGGTGCGTTTTCCGTGGCAATGGTCTTTGTCACTTCGATCGGCAAGTTTGTGGCCGACACGCTCGATTGGCACGTGGCCATGTACGGCACGCTGGCCTTTGCCGTTCTGATCTGCGGAGCGCTCGTGGCGTTTATGCCGCGCGCTGGGCAAACCGACGAGCCCGCCACTTTTCGCGAGCAGGCGGGTCTGCTACGCGAGCCGAGCATCATCACCGGCATGCTCATCTTTTTGTTTGGCGTGGGGTCGGTCTACGTTTTCTACGGCTACGTGACGCCTTATCTTGAGCAGGTGCTGGGCATGGGCACGGTCGAAGCCAGTACCACGCTCATGGCCTACGGCGTGTTCTGCCTGATCTCGAACATCCTGGGCGGATGGATCGATGCGCGCTTTGGCATGAAGGCGCTACTCGTGACGTTTGTGCTGCAGGCTGCAGCGTTACTCGGACTGTTTGCTGTGGGCGGCACCATGCCGCTCGCGCTGGTCTTTGTCTTTAGCCTGGCGCTGCTCATGTACCTGTTCTCGGTGTCGTGCATCACGCACTTTATGGACGTGGCACGCAGCCGCCATCCCAAGTCGATGGTACTCGCAAGTTCGGTTGAGCCCATGGCGTTTAACGTCGGCATCTCGTTTGGCACCGCAGTGGGCGGCGCCGTGGTAAGCAGCGTTGGCATTGCATATGTAGGCGCAGTGGGTGCCGCGTTCTCGCTTGTGGCCTGGGTGCTTACGCTGGTGACGATTAAGTTGGCTCGCTGGGAACGCAAGAGGGCGATGGCGCAGGCGTAGATGCGATACTCGAGCTCGATGATGGCGATCGAAAGGAAACCGCATATGCAACGTGTACTGTTCATCTGCTATGGAAACATCTGCCGCTCGACGATGGCCGAGTCCGTGTTTACCGAGCTGGTGCGCCGCGCTGGACGCGAGGCGGAGTTTGTCATTGATTCCGCTGCAACGTCGACCGAGGAGATCGGCAACCCGCCACACCACGGTACCGTTGCCAAGCTGCGCGAGGTCGGGATTCCCGTCGTCGCACATCGTGCACGTCAGGTGCGTCGCGCGGAGTATGGCGACTGGGATCATATTGTCTATATGAATGCTGAGAACGCGCGTGGCCTGCGTCGCATCTTTGGCGACGACCCCGACGGCAAGATTACGCGCTTGCTCGATTGGACCGAGCGCCCCGGCGACGTAGCCGATCCCTGGTACACCGGCAATTTCGATGCCACCTACCGCGATGTACTCGCCGGTTGCACCGCCATGCTCGAGCAGCTGTAGGCAAGCGAAGTCGCGGGCCACGCCTTCGGCGCGAAACAAGCGTGGATTTTCTCCCGCTTTGAGCGTTCAAGTGCGCCCTAAACAGGAAAAAATCCACACTCCCGGATGTGACAAAGGGACTGTCCCTTTGTCACATCCGGGACTGGCCCTAGACCGGCTTGACCTCCAGCTTTATCCCCTCGGCACAGGAGTCGCCCAAAACATCCGAAAGGGCCCAGGTCGCATATAGCGGCAAATAGAGAACCGCTCCGTTGCGCTCAACGTTGCCTCTCGAGAAAACAATCCCGAGCCTTACGCCATATTCAGCCGTATCAAGCACATGGCCGAGCGCAGCGTGCGCGTGGTAATAGGAGCCCGATTTAACCTCGATCGGAACAGCCGTCCCATCCGGTCCATCGACCACAAAGTCCACTTCACCGCGCTTTTTTGTCTGATAGTAGTAAAGCTGGCGATTTTGGGCAGTCAGCTGCTGGGCCACCACGTTTTCGTAAATGCCGCCCAGATTGGGCTCCTTGCTATCAAGATACGCCGCTTGGGCGACTCCAACGGGGTAGCGCGCCATCAACATGCCCGTATCCGATTGGTATAGCTTGAACTGCGATGGCCGTGCCGTCTTGAGCAGGGGCGACTTTGGCTCGGTTACGATATCGGCTTTGAGAGCAACGCCGGCATCGACAAGCCAGACAAAATCTCGCTGGTACTTCTCATAATGCGCCTTGGGGTCAATGGAATTGAGCACGAAACGCTTGTGTTCGCCCTCAAGCATAATGGGGAGCTGATCGTAGATGCTCTGCACCTGAAGGGCACGCCCGCTTGCATACTTGGAAATATCCCGTCGGTACTGTTCGTTGAGCTCTGACTGTAGCTGACGAACAGAGGCAAGGTCGCCCTGCGTGTCAAGGAAACGCTGCACGACCTCCGGCATTCCGCCGACAACGGTATAGGTCCTGAAGTTTGCCATCATCGCGTCATGAATGTAATCAGGAATGGGCCTCTCGCTGATACACGCGTCACGTATCGTTTGGCGAGCCCCCTCGCTCACCCCGGTTGCCCAGCAAAACTCCTCAAAATCGAGCGGGAACATCCTAAGCTCGTGAACATACCCCACGGGATAGGACCTGACGCCCTTGAACTGAGTCCCGAGCATTGACCCCGAAAACGCCCAGCGGCACCTCCCGTCCTCAACAAGGAACTTTGCCATCGTCATGATGTCGGGGGCCTCTTGGACCTCATCGATAAACACGAGCGTTTTGCCTGGCGCAATCGACTTTCCCGAAAGAAGCGTCACCCTGCTGATGAAATCATCGGCATTCCGCGCCTCGAGAAGAGCATCTTTTGCCTGGCGGTTTTCCATGAGGTTAAGCTCGATGTAGGTTGCATGGTTGGCTTTGCCAAATGCGCGAATCGAATAGCTTTTGCCAATCTGGCGAGAACCCGTAATGAACAAGGCCTTTTGCTCGGAAGACTTCAGCCAACGCTCCAGCTCTGCCGCTATTTTCCTGCGCAGCATAGGCTCTCCCCTCGGTGTCATCGAATGAAATGCAAAGTTTTATATGCTTGATTATCGATGAAACGCAGAATTTTTAGAACCTAAAATCGGATGAAATGCAGAGATTTGAAATTATAAGCAAAAGAAGGGGCATCACCGGCGAATGTGTCAAAGGGGCTGCCCCTTTGTCACATTGCGCTCGACTACTCGTCAACGATCTCGGCAAGCCAGACGTTCAGCGTATCGACCTCGGGGCAGCAGAACTTTGCCGCACCAGGCTCGTTGCCAGGCACGGTTCCGCCATAGCGCAGGATATCGATATAGGGAAAGCCCACGTGACAGGCCATAGCGCACATCTTGCCGCGGTCTCGATCGAAGTCGAAGACGTCTCCCGGCTTGTGACCATGGTGACAACGGCACGCACCCAGCTGGTCCACGCAGCTCACGCGGATACGCGGACGCTTGCCACGCGGCGCACCGAGCGGCCCGTTCTCGCCCGCAGGCTTGACGCCGCCCTCGCCGGCGTTACTCATGGTCGATCACATCCAGGCAGGCCTCGATGGGAAGGCCGGCCGACTTGTCTTCTTGGTCGGCATTGCGCTCGATAAGCTCGGCCACCACACGCATGGCGTCGGTCGTCGCACGCTGTAAGCTCCAGCCGGCCATAACGCGACCCACGAGCACCGACGAGAACGTATCGCCCGTGCCCGGGAAATACACCGGGATCAGCTCAAAGGGAATCGTGAAGTACTCTCCCGCCACATGGTCGTAGCCGATGACGGCACTCGCCCCGTCGACCTTCGCGCTCGTAATGACCACCGACTTGGCGCCCAGCGCGAGCATGGCGTCCACGAGCGCACGAGCCTCATCGGCCGTAATCTGCTCGGCCATAGGCGTATCGGTGAGCAGACACGCCTCGGTATAGTTGGGCACCGCGTAGTCGGCGCACTCGACCAGGCTGCGCATAAGGCCGATGGTCGATTCGGGCACGCCGGCGTAGAGCCTGCCGTTGTCGGCCATGATGGGGTCGACGAACACCTTGGTGCCTTTTTGCGAACGGCGGTGGCAAAAGTCCGAGATGATGCGCGCCTCTTCCTCGGTCACGATAAAGCCGGTCGAGATGGCGTCGAATTCAAAGCCGAGCTCCTCCCAGATGGCAAGACTCTGACGCACGTACTCCGTGGTGTCGTGGATGTAAAACTTGGGGTAGTTGAGCGTATCGGAAACGAGGGCCGTCGGCAGGTTGTGGATACGGTAACCCATGTGCGACAGCACCGGCAGCATGGCAGAAAGCGCGACCTTACCGTAGCCGCACATATCGTTGATCAGCAGCAGCTGAGTATTCTTCATGAGTGTCCCCCTTGGATCGGGCGCGGCGCAACGGCGCCACAGTGCGACTAAGTGTAGCGCAGGGGACGTTGTGAACGGGCGCTACGGTCGCGAAGAGCGCATTGTTGCGAAAAGGTTTCGGAAAATGATCCCTTTTCCTCCGTCCACAAGGGATCACATGCGCCGAAGCGGACCGTGGCGGAATCACAGGTTGAGGACGTAGTCGTTAGGGACGTTCTTAAATGACTAGTCAAACAAGAACGTCCCCAACGACTATCGATGTTTTGGCAGCGGCAGCGAGCGGGTCGCATTTGAGACAAGATGACGTGAAACGAAAGGGCGCCGACCTTTTGGTCGCGCCCTTGAAGTTGAACGTCAGATTGCCCAAATGCGGCCCGCGCAGCGTCGAGCCGTTACGCGGTTTGGTAAAACCGCGTAACCACTAGTTTGGTACCTTGACAATCAATCTATGCGCTCCTAAATTGGTTAGGCACAAAACAATTCCACTACCTAACTAAAGAGAGGAGCGAAGCTTAGATATGTGTGTTGAACCACTCGTCCTTCCGCATGAGCCCGGCGGTGACCCGTCGCAACCGGTAGACATACCCGAAGCGGTCAGCGCTGAAGACAAACTCGCCAAGCGCATCCTGAGCGGCCTGGGCTTTTGCGGCCATTACATGCATTTTCATGGCGGAGGCGTGTCCGGCAAGGCGCCCATCATCTGCCTACTGGCCAAGCAGCCCGGCGGCGAGATGTCGCAGCAGGAACTCGGCATGCACTTTGACCTCAAGCCGGGGTCGCTTTCCGAGATCCTGTCCAAGCTCGAGGTCAACGGCCTCATCGAGCGCAGCCGTAACCCCAAGGATCGACGACAACTCACCATTCGCTTGACCGAAACCGGCCGGGAAAACGCCCGCATCGACCAGGCGGCCCGCATCCGCTTTAGAGAGCGCGCCTTTAGCGCGCTCACCCACGACGAGCGCGAGGACCTCGCCGAAATGCTCGATAAAATCCGCGTAACCTGGGAGGAACTGGATGATTAAAACCCTCATGGGCAGCATCCGCGACTATATGAAAGTCACCGTTGCCACGCCGTTGCTCGTGCTTGGCGAGGTGCTCTGCGAGATGCTGATTCCATTTATCACTGCCAACCTGATCGACGCCATCAAAGACGGCGCCACCGTAGCCGAGATGCTTCCCACCGCAGGCTTTTTGGTGCTTATCGCGCTGACGTCGCTTGCTTTTGGTGC
This sequence comes from Collinsella aerofaciens, assembly GCF_025289055.1. GTDB lineage: Bacteria > Actinomycetota > Coriobacteriia > Coriobacteriales > Coriobacteriaceae > Collinsella. The sequence continues at coordinate 25,740 of NZ_JAESIQ010000018.1, read as the reverse complement.
CGCTGCCGGCGTCACCTGCAGCCATGCGAGCTGCGGCTTCGCCAAGAACCTGCGTCACGACCTGTTCTACAAGATCCAGACGTTCAGCTTTGCCAACATCGATGAGTTCTCGAGCTCCTCGCTCGTCACGCGCCTGACCACCGACATCAACAACGTTCAGCAGGCCTTTATGATGATTATCCGTATCGCCGTGCGCGCGCCGCTGGTATTGATCTTCGCCTTTACCATGGCGTTTATCATGGGCGGCAGCGTCGCCATGGTCTACCTGGTCATCATTCCGCTACTGGGCTTTGGACTGTTCTTTATCATCTTTAAGGTGCGCCCCATCTTCTCGCGCGTGTTCCACAAGTACGACGCCCTTAACGAGTCCGTCGAGGAAAATGTCACCGGCATGCGCGTGGTCAAGAGCTATGTGCGCGAAGACTTTGAGAAGGAGAAGTTCGCGACCGCCGCACGCGACGTCCAGATGGACTTCACCCGCGCCGAGAAGCTGCTCGCCTTTAACAACCCCATGATGAACATCTGCGTCAACGGCGCGTTTGTCGTCATCATCTACCTGGGCTCCAAGCTCATCATCACGAGCCAGGGCACGCTGTTCGACGTGGGCCAGCTCTCCTCGATCTTTACCTACGGTTTTCAGATCCTCATGAGCCTGATGCAGCTGTCGATGATCTTTGTCATGGTGACCATGGCCGACGAATCGGCGCACCGCATTACCGAGGTGCTGGCCGCCGAGCCCACGATCGCCGATCCCGCCGAGCCCGTGCTCGAGGTTGCCGACGGCTCCATCGACTTTGACCACGTGAGCTTTAAGTATTCCGCGCATGCGAAGCGCCAGGCGCTCGACGATATCGACCTGCACATTAAGAGCGGCGAGACCATCGGCATCATCGGCGGCACCGGCTCGGCCAAGTCCACGCTCGTAAACCTCATCGCCCGCCTGTACGACGCCACCGAAGGCACCGTGCGCGTGGGCGGCATGGACGTGCGCGACTACGACCTGGACGCACTGCGTCACCAAGTGGCCATGGTGCTACAGAAAAACGTGCTGTTTAGCGGCACCATCGCCGAGAACCTGCGCTGGGGCGACCCGAACGCCACCGACGAGGAAGTCCGCGAGGCGGCACATCTGGCCTGCGCCGATGAGTTTGTCGACGGCTTCCCCAAGGGTTACGACACCTGGATCGAGCAGGGCGGCTCCAATGTTTCCGGCGGTCAGAAGCAGCGCCTGTGCATTGCGCGTGCCCTGCTGCGTCGCCCCAAGATCTTGATCCTGGACGACTCCACCAGCGCCGTCGACACCAAGACCGACGCCAAGATTCGCGCAGGGTTGGCAAGCTATCTGCCCAACACGACCAAGCTCATCATCGCCCAGCGCATTAGCTCCGTACAGGATGCAGACCGCATCATCGTCATGGAGGGCGGCCGCATCGCGCAGATCGGCAACCATGACGAGCTGCTTAAGACGAGCGAAATCTACCGCGAGACCTTTACCTCGCAAAACAAGATGTCTGCCGAGGGCGAAGAGGCCGTCGAGGCCGACACCGAGGCATCCGTAACGCAAGCTCAGACCCAGGAAGGAGGCGAGGCACATGAGTAAGGCAACGACCGCCGAGCGCGCGCTCAACCGCAAGGGCGACACCATGTCGCGCCTCATCAAGACGCTCTTTGGCTTTTACCCCGTGCTTTTGCCCCTCGTCGTCGCCGGCGTGGTGCTCTGCGCCATCATCAACTCCATCGGCGCGACCTTCCTTCAGAGCGCCCTGCAGATTATTAGCGAATCGTGGCAGTCGGGCGATTGGGGAGCCGCGCAGCCCAAGATCGCACAGCTCGTGACCACCCTCGCCTGCATCTACGGCATCGGCATCCTGTCCTCGCTCTTCTGGAACCGCGCCATGGCCATCGTCACGCAGGGCTCGCTGGAGAAGCTGCGCGAGAAGATGTTCAACCGCATGCAGGACCTGCCGATCCGCTACTTCGACACGCACCAGCGCGGCGACATCATGAGCCACTACACCAATGACATCGACACGCTGCGCCAGATGATCAGCCAGTCGCTGCCCAACCTGCTCATGACGGTCATCGTCATCGTCACGGTGTTCTTTATCATGCTGTACTACAGCGTGTGGATGTGCTTGGTCATTATTGCCGGCGTCGCCTTTATGACCTTTATGACCAAGCTGCTCGGCTCCAACTCCGCGCGCTTCTTTATTGCGCAGCAGACCGAGCTCGGCGTTGTCGAGGGCCATATCGAGGAAGTCATGAACGGCCAGAAGGTCGTCAAGGCATTCTGCCACGAGTCTGCCGCCGAAGCCGATTTTGACGAGCGCAACGAAAAGCTCTTCGAGGTCTCGCAGAAGGCCAACATGTACGCCAACATCCTCATGCCCATCCTTATGAACCTGGGCAACCTGCTCTACGTGCTGGTCGCACTGGCCGGCGGCATTTTCCTAGCGCTGGGCGTGCCCAACCTGAGCATCTCGGGCATGGCGCTGTCCATCGCCGTCGTGGTGCCGTTCCTCAACATGACCAAGCAGTTCTGTGGACAGATCGGCCAGATCTCGCAGCAGATCAACGCCGTGGTCATGGGCCTCGCCGGCGCCGACCGTATCTTTGAGCTCATCGACGAGGAGCCCGAAGCCGACGAAGGCTATGTGACGCTTGTCAACGCTCAGGTGAACCCCGATACCTGGCAGCTCGAGGAGGCCGACCACCACACTGGCATGTGGGCGTGGAAACATCCGCACCGCGCAACCGGCGAGATCGAGTACGTGCCGCTGCGTGGCGACCTGGTCATGGACAACGTCGACTTTGGCTACACGCCCGACCACGAGGTGCTGCACGGCGTGTCCGTGTTTGCCAAGCCGGGCCAGAAGGTCGCGTTTGTCGGCGCCACCGGTGCCGGTAAGACGACCATCACCAACCTCATCAACCGCTTCTATGACATCGCCGACGGCAAGATTCGCTACGACGGCATCAACGTCAACAAGATCCGCAAGGCAGACCTGCGCCGCTCGCTGGGCGTGGTGCTGCAGGACGTAAACCTGTTCACCGGCACCGTGATGGATAACATCCGCTACGGCAATCTGGATGCCACCGACGAGGAGTGCATCGCGGCAGCAAAGCTCGCCGGCGCGGACGACTTTATCACCCGCCTGCCCGACGGCTACGACACGATGCTCACCGGCAACGGCGCCCAGCTGTCGCAGGGCCAGCGCCAGCTGATCTCGATCGCACGCGCCGCCGTCGCCGATCCGCCGGCGATGATCCTGGACGAGGCCACGTCGAGCATCGATACCCGCACCGAGGCCATCGTGCAAGCCGGCATGGACAAGCTCATGGAAGGCCGCACGACGTTTGTCATCGCGCACCGCCTGTCCACCGTGCGCAACTCCGACGCGATCATCTGTCTGGATCACGGCCGCATCATCGAGCGCGGCAACCACGACGAGCTGATTGCCAAGCGCGGGTATTACTACCAGCTCTATACCGGAGCGTTTGAGCTGGAGTAGTTCGGCTCGCCGAGATGGCCGATTTGCCGCTCATTCGTCGGGCATGACCCTAAGGTCAATGCCCTCCTCTTTCGGGGCAAATCGACTCATCTCAACGACCCAAACACAATGCACCGCAACGAATAAAGCCTCCGCAGCCACACGAGCTGCGGAGGCTTTATTCATGCCGGCCGGAAACCGTATCCCACTTTTCGGGCCCAAAATGGGATGCCGTTTCCCGCTGGACCCCCTCCGGGAAACGGCATCCCATTTCAAGGGAGTAAACCGGGATGTGATTTCCCCTAACGGCACCTTTGGGAAGCCGCATCCCACTCTAGACGCACAAAACGGGATGAACTTTCCCATGGTGATCAAAGACCAGAAGCATGTCCGATAGCGCGGCCAGGTCAAGAACAACAAGGCAAGCGTCACGCCAATTTGGACGAGCGTCTGCTGCAGTTTAAGGCTGCTGGCCCATATGGTAGAGTTAACCACCCATGAATTTCAGCACACTGCGTGCTACCTGTTCTTTTGTCATTTAGGGAAGTGAACTTGTGAACACTTCTGTCGCCAAGAAGGCCAGCCAGGCGGTGCGCCTGCTCATGATGGTGCTCACGGCAGTTCTCATCTTCTTCTTCATCAATGTTATGCTGCTCGTCTCCGATATCCAGGGCACGGCACGCGTGGTCAACTATGCCGGTCTGGTGCGCGGTACCACGCAGCGAATCGTTAAGCTCGAGGACGCGGGCCAGCCTCAAGATGACCTGCTCAAAGCCGTGGATTCATACATCAACGGTTTGCGTTACGGAAGTGACGACCTCAACCTCGTCCGTCTCGACGACGACGAGTATCAGGCAAAGATGACCGAGCTTGCAAACTACTTTGATGAGCTTCGCACCGAGATTGCCCGCGTGCGCGAAGTCGGCTACGAGAACACCGACATCATCTCCATGAGCGAGGAGTTCTTTGGCATTTGCGACGATGCTACGCGACTCGCAGAGGACTACTCTCAGGAGAAGGCGTCGGCGCTCAACTATCTCGAGGGCTTGGTGATCATCGACATCGTGGGCTTGGTGGCGACCTTTGCGGTCGAGCTTGTTCGCGCGGTGCGAACTGCCGCGCTCAATCGCGAGCTGCAGAGCAAAGTCTATCTCGACGAAGCCACGGGACTGCCCAACAAGAACAAGTGCGAGGAGGTCTTGGGGCAGGAGCAGCCTGTCTCCGCGGAGGCGCCCGTTGCGGTGTGCGTCTTCGACCTTAACAATCTACATACGGTCAATAACAGCTTCGGCCACGAGAAGGGCGACGAATACATCCGTTCTTTTGCCCGGCAACTGGGAAGTGTGGCGTCCGAGACGTGCTTTGTGGGCCGCGACGGCGGCGATGAGTTTATCGCGGTGCTGTGGGATGCCGATCGGGCTGCCGTGGAGTCCTGTCTCGCTCGGGTTCGTACGAACGTGAACGAGTATTCCGAGGCTCACCCCGACATGCCTATCAGCTATGCGGTGGGCTATGCGCTTTCCAGTGATTTTGATGAACCGCCTACGATGCGCGAGCTCTTTTCCCAGGCCGACAAGAACATGTACGTCGATAAGAACCGCGTAAAGGCAGCCGAGACAGCCGACCCGCAACGCGAGGACCGCTAAACCCGTCCTAAATGAGCTACTTGAGGAGTTGGGCCATGGCGTTGACGAATTTTTGGACTTGGAGGGTGGGCTCGAGCGGGTAGTGCAGAAAGACCGGCACCTCGCGGCCGCACAGGAACGGCACGCCCACAAAGGCTGGGTGCACCCCCGACCACGCTCCGCAGGTGAGTACCGCGTCGCCCTTTTCCTCCGCCTCGTTAAAGAGCGCAAAGTCGAAGCTGTCCACATCGATCACGTCCACGCCGCCGTCTGCCAACAGATCGATACGCAGGCTGTCCATAGCGTCGTTGCCGTGGCGGAGCACGCGCAGGCGCATGCCCTCTAAGTCGGCAACCGTAATGCGTTTCTTGCGCGCCAGCGGGCTCGTCCGTGGCACGTCGATATAAAACGTCACGTTAACGATGCGGAGCTTTTGGCAGGCATCACCCCAGCGCGGGGTCGAAAAACTCGACTGCACTACATCCACCTCGCGACCAAGGCTGCGCATGACGGATTCGCGTTCGTCGTAGAGGTCGCTCACCGGCACGATCTCGAAGCGCAACGATGGCTCCAGCTCGTGTACGCCCGTCCACATCGACAGCGTCTGGCGCCCCGGACACATCATCGACACGCCCAGACGCACGGCCCCGCCATCGCCTGCCGCGCGTCGGGCACGGCGTAGCGCGTCCTCGGACTGCCGCATGATCGAACGTGCATCGTCCACCAGCAGAGCACCTGCCGGCGTCACCTTAACACCAGAATGCGAGCGCTCGAACAACGTGATGCCAAACTCGGCCTCGAAGCCCGACACCTGCTTGACGAGCGCCGGGGTCGACACGCGCAATTTTGCCGCCGCCCGCGAGAAGCTTCCCAACTCAGCGGCGGCCGATATGGCCTCGAGTCGTCGATCGTACACGTCAATCTCCTGTTTCCAGACGTATGCCCATGCACTGCCGAAGGGGGTCTTTTTGGCAGGTCACACACTCAATTAAAGGCGCATTGTCTTGCGAGCTATAAACCATTGGTTAACGCCATTCTAACAAATATGCAATTCACCTGCGCAAATGTAAAGCATACGATAACCAGCGAAAACCACGTGGGTCGATTAATGGGAGCGACCCACCGGGAGGCACAAGAAGGGAAGTTCCTATGAGCAATTGGCTTAAGCTCGAGGGCGATGTCTGCGCCGTGACTGGCGCGCTCGGCGGTATGGGCGTCGAGATTTGCCGCGAGTTCGCCCGCAACGGCGCCAACGTCGTCCTGCTCGATCTGGACGAGGAAAAGGTCAAGGCCGCAGCCGCCGACCTCGCCGCCGAGTTTGGCATCCACGCCGAGGGCTACAAGATGAACGCCACCGACGAGGCCGAGGTTCAGGCCGCCGTCGACGCCACCATCGCCGACTTCGGCCGTGTCGACGTCCTCGTCAACACCGCCGGCATCCTGCGCTTCGCCGCCATGGAGGACCTGCCGCTGAGCGACTGGGAGCAGGTGCTCAACGTCAACCTCACCGGCTACTTCATCACCTCGCAGCGTTTTGGTCGAGAGATGATCAAGGCCGGCCAGGGCCGCCTGGTGCACATCTCGACCGTCGCCAGCCACTCCCCCGAGACGTTCTCGGGCGTGTACAGCTCCACCAAGGCGGGCGTCAACATGATGTCCAAGATGCTCGCCGCCGAGTGGGGCCCCTACGGCGTCCGCTCCAACTGCGTCGAGCCCTGCTTCGTTAAGACCCCGATGTCGGCCAATTTCTACGCCGACCCCGAGGTCGAAAAGAGCCGCAGCCGCCTGATCGCCACGCGCCGCATCGGCGAGGTCAGCGATATCGCCAACGCCGTCATGTTCCTGGCGTCCAAGCGCTCGGACTTTACCACCGGCGACGCCATCAAGGTCGACGGCGGCTTCTCCAACATGATGGGCGACCTCACCGCCAAACCCGGCGGCCGTCGCGCCTATGCCGACAACTACCTTAAGAACAAGGGTGTCGAGCTCTGGTCCGATGAGTCCGGCGTCGCCAAGCCGACTGACCAGTAAACCAACCCGACAGGGAGGACCCGCAGACACGCCTGTTCCTCCCCCGTATCGATTAGAAAGAGTCCAATGGCTTCCACCAACTCCAACAAGGGTCGCGCCGTCGTGCTTTCCGCCGCGTGCGTCACCATGTTCTTCATCAGCTCCATCGCGCTGTATTCCGTCGTGAGCAAGAACCTGCTCGCCGTCTACCCCGAGTGGTCCAGCGCTCTTACCTGGGCCTTCCCGGTCTTTCAGACCATCATGGCCGTGACGGGCATCTTCGCCGGCCGCATCTCCGATAAGATCGGCCCGCGCAACGTCGTGATCGCCGCCGCCGCGTGCTACGGCCTGGGCTGGTTCATGTCCGGCACCGTCACCGAGCCGTGGCAGTTCTACCTGTGGTTCTCGCTCGTCGCCGCCATCGGCAACGGCCTGGGCTACAACCCCGCGCTCACCACCGGCCAAAAGTGGTTCATCGACAAGAAGGGTCTCGCCTCCGGCATCACCCTGGCCGCTTCGACCGCCGGTCCCGCCGTGCTGTCCCCGGTGCTCGCCTCGCTGCTCATCCCGAGCCTGGGCATCTTTGGCGCCCTTAAGGCGCTCGGCGTCATTTTCTTTGTGACAATCGCCGCCTCCGCCCTGTTCCTGAAGGCCCCCGAGGCCGGCTGGCTGCCCGAGGGCTTCGAGGCCCCCAAGGGTGGCGCGCATGCCGGCACCTTCGGCGACCTCACCCCGGGCGAGATGGTCAAGACCCCGCGCTTCTGGGTCCTCATCGTCACCTTCGCCTTTGCCGCCACCGCGGGCACCCTGCTCGTGGGCAAGGTTGCCTCCATCGCCGCCGTCCAGCTCTTCGCCGACCCCACGAGCGCCGCGGCCGTCGCCCTCGGCGGCGTGGTCGTCTCCGTCAACACCTGCGCCAACCTGGTCGGCCGTCTGTCCTTTGGCCAGATCATCGACAAGCTCGGCGCCTATAAGTCGCTGCTCATCAGCCTTGTCGTCACCATCGTCGCACTCGTCATCATGTCGATGAGCTTTACGCAGAGCATGTTCTTTGTGGCGCTCGCCCTGCTCGGCTTTAGCTTTGGCGCTCTGCTCGTCATCTACCCGCCGCTCACCGGTGGCGCCTTTGGCACCAGCAACATCGGCGTCAACTACGGCATCATGTTTTTGGGTTATGCCGCTTCCACCTGGATCAGCCAGCCCATCACCGCCGTGCTGTATCACGCCGAGGCCGGCAGCGCCGCCTACCAGCAGTCCTTCTACGGCGCCATTGTGATCGCCGCCATCGCCGTCGTGCTCACCGTCTACATGATGGTCTCCGACAGCAAGAAGAAGTCCGCCTAGTTTTACCGATGCGACAAAGGGACAGCCCCTTTGTCGCATCCCACCGGTCACCAGTATTAAGGAGTCGAAATGTCTGAGCTCAACCCCGTCCGCATTGCCGTTATCGGCGCCGGCGCCATGGGCCGCAACCACATCCGCTTTGTCACCGAGGAACCCGAGGCCGAACTCGTCGCCATCGCCGACGCCTTTGAGGGCGCTCGCGCCACGGCCGAGGCCGCCGGCGTGCCGTTTTACACCGATCCCGCCCAGATGATGGACGAGGTCAAACCCGAGGCCGTCATTATCGCCACCCCCAACGACTTGCACCTGGGCGTTGCCCGCGAGGCTGTGAAGCGCAATATCGTGCCGTTGATCGAAAAGCCGATCTCCAACGATCTCGAGGATGCCCAGGTCTTCGCCGCCGAGGCCGAGACCGCCGGCGTGCCCGTGCTCGTAGGTCAGCACCGTCGCCACAACCCCTTCGTCAACAAGGCCAAGGAGATCATCGAGTCCGGCGAGCTGGGCAAGCTCACCGTGTCGAGCTTCCACTACATGATCTATAAGAATGACGAGTATTTCGATGTCGAGTGGCGCCGCAAGAAGGGTGCCGGCCCGATCCTGGTCAACCTGGTTCACGACGTCGACCTGCTCCGCTATCTGCTGGGCGAGCCTGTTGCCGTCCAGGGTATGCAGTCCAGCGCCGCCCGCGGTTTTGAGACCGAGGACTCCGCCGTGGTCAACGTCCGTTTTGCCGATGGCGCGCTCGCAAGCATGACCATCTCCGACGCCACCGCCAGCCCCTGGAACTGGGAGGCAACCGCTCGCGAGGATCCGCAGTACCGCCCCTTCGACGCCGACGCCTACTTTATCGGCGGCACTAAGGGCGCCCTGTCGCTGCCCCGCCTGCACCAGTTCTCCTACGACGGCGCCTCCAACTGGCACAAGCCGCTGCAGATGGAGATTCCGGCCGTCGACCCGGCACTGCCGCACAAGATGCAGCTCAAGCACTTTGTGAAGGTTGTCCGCCGCGAGGTCGAGCCCGTCGTGACCCCCGCCGATAACGTCAAGACGCTCACGCTGCTTAACGCTATCAAGGAGGCCGCCGAGACCGGCCAGCTCGTCGAGCTGTAATGCCTTAGGGCGAACCGCGGCAGATACCCCATGCCGAACCCCTCGGTCCGCCACCAATAAGCCCCTCTTCTTTGCCCCGCGAGCAGCCTCCTGCCCGCGGGGCTTTTTGCTACCTTGCCGACGATTTTTCTAGGACGGGAGCTATTTTGCACCTAGGCTTGATTCGTTCGCCACGAAATGGGCCTATCTACTACGTTTAACCGATTACTCTCAACCATGCCTAATTTCGCGAAATTAAAACTGCAGGTAGACGGCTTGCGTATTCTCGGAAAACCGGGGGATGGCCGACCCATACGGGTTAAACGTAGTAGATAGGTCATTTTCGTGGCACGGCCCAAAACAGTCTTTTGGGACGGGTGGTATCCTTGGTAGCTCTGTGCTGCAAACGCACCTTAAACGCAAGGAGTCCCATGGATCTTATCGCCCAGCTCGCCCGCGAGCTCAACCTTAAGGCCGCCAACGTCGAGGCAGCCGTCAAGCTCATCGACGAGGGCAACACCATCCCCTTTATCTCGCGCTACCGCAAGGAAGCAACGGGCGGCATGGACGACGTCGCCCTGCGCGCCCTCGACGAGCGTCTGTCTTACCTGCGCAATCTTGAGCAGCGCAAAGAGGACGTTATTCTGCTTATCGACGCCCAGGGCAAGCTCACGCCCGAGCTCGAGCAACAGATTCGCGAGGCCACGCAGCTCCAGCGTGTCGAGGACCTCTACAAGCCCTACCGCAAAAAGCGCATGACCCGCGCGCAGAAGGCCCGCGAGGCCGGCCTGGAGCCACTCGCCAACATGATCATCATGCAGGCCTCGGCCAAGGGCAGCGCACTCGACGCCGCCGCGGCATACGTCAACGAGGAGGCCGGCTTCGACACGCCCGAGAAGGCGCTCGCCGGCGCCGCCGACATCGTGGCCGAGACGGTGGCCGAAGACCCCGAGAACGTCGCCGACCTGCGCGCCTTTACGCAAAACACCGCCGACATCGTCGTCGAGACCACCGACCCCGCCGAAAAAACTCCCTACGAGCCGTACTACAGCTATGATGAGCCACTGCGCCGTATACCCAACCATCGCGTGCTGGCTATCGACCGCGGTGAGCGCGAGGGCAAGCTCCGCGTGCGCGTGAACGTCGACAGCGCGGCTGCCACGGCGCGCCTCGGCAGCCGCTGGCCCCGCCGCCAGGGCGTGTTCGCGCCCGTCTTTGACGCCGCTATCGCCGACGGCTACAAGCGCCTCATGGCCCCCTCGCTGGAGCGCGAGGCCCGCGCCAAACTCACCGTTCGCGCCCAGACCGAGGCCATCAACGTCTTTGCCAAGAATCTCGAAGGCTTGCTCTCGGCACGCCCCGTGCGCGGCGCCCGCGTGCTCGCGCTCGACCCGGGCTACCGCACGGGCTGCAAGGTCGCCGTCATGGACGAGACCGGCAAGCTGCTCGACCACGGCGTGGTCTACCCCACCAAGCCGCGCCACGACGTCGCCGGCACCAAGCGCGAGCTCGCCCGCCTCGTCAAGAAGGACAGCGTCAACACCATCGTCATCGGCAACGGCACCGCCAGCCGCGAGACCGAGGAAGTCGTCTCGGAGTTCATTGCCGAGCAGGCACCCGGACTGCGATACACCATCGTCAACGAGGCCGGCGCGTCGGTGTACTCCGCCTCCGAGCTCGCCAGCCAGGAATATCCCGACCTGGACGTCACCGTGCGCGGCGCCATGAGCTTGGGCCGCCGCCTGCAGGACCCGTTGGCAGAGCTCGTCAAGATTCCGCCCCAGTCCATCGGCGTTGGCCAGTACCAGCACGACCTTGACCAGGCCGAGCTCTCGCGCACCCTGGGCCATGTGGTGGAGGACGTCGTCAACCGCGTGGGCGTCGACGTAAACACCGCGAGCGCGAGCCTGCTGGGATACGTATCGGGTATCACGCCGAGCGTGGCCAAGAACATCGTGGCGTACCGCGAGGAAAACGGCGCCTTTACCGATCGCCGCCAGCTCAAGAAGGTCCCCAAGCTGGGACCCAAGGCATACCTCAACGCCGCGGGCTTCCTGCGCATCAGCGGCGGCAAGAACCCGCTCGACGCCACGAGCGTCCACCCCGAAAGCTACGAGGTGGCCACGGCCGTCCTGGAGCGCGCCGGCGTTTCCGCCAGCGAGCTCAGCCGCGGCGGCGTGCCCGACATCGAGCGCCGTCTGGGCAGCATCTCGACGCTGGCAAGCGATCTGAACTGCGGCACCCTGACGCTCATCGACATCGTCAACGAGCTCAAGAAGCCCGGTCGCGACCCGCGCGACGACGCACCCGAGGTGGTCTTTAGCCGCTCGGCACTTTCCATCGACGACTTGGAACCTGGCATGGAACTCAAGGGCACGGTGCGCAACGTCGTCGACTTTGGCGCCTTCGTCGACGTGGGCGTGCACCAGGACGGCCTCGTGCACATCTCCAAGCTGGCCAACCGCTTTGTCAAGCACCCGAGCGACGTGGTGCGCGTCGGCGACACGGTGAAGGTGTGGGTCGAAAAAGTCGATCGCGACCGCAAGAAGATCTCGCTCACCATGGTGCAGGGCAAGTAAACCGCCAAAGCAAAGGTACCCCCTGTAGCGATGTGCAAAATCGCGAGTATTCTGCAAATTCCACCGTTCCGGATGCCCCTCAGAGACGAAAAAGCAAAAAACAGCCCCCGTTTTAGCGTCGTCAGAGCCAAAACGGGGGCCGTTCCATGCTTCGGTTAACTGATAAAGACCTTTACCTTGCTGAATACTCTCAATTTTGCACGGCGCAGGCGGGGGTACCTTTGCCCACGGCAGGATATGGAAGCCAATCGCCAACTTGCTGGCAAGCTCGTGCCGGCAGCCCCGGCCTTTCCTTTGCCTAGCGCGACCCTCGCGGAGCGCGTGAGCGATAGGGAAAGGAAAGGCCGGGGCGAACAGCCCACGGTACAGTCGGTGTTCGCGCTACGGCAGGATATGGAAACCGAGCGCCGCGATATCCTTGGCAAAGCCGCGCACGGTGTCGAGCGAGACCTCGTACGGGTCGCGACCAATGTTCTTGCGCTTGGCCAGGATGCTGTTGGGCACCGTGATGATCTGGCAACCGCAGGCCTCGGCCTGGTAAATGTTGATGAGCTCGCGCGTGGACGCCCACAGGACCTCGCAGTTGGGCTTTGCGGCGGCCTTCTTAACCGACTCCGTCATAAACGGAATGGGGTCGACGCCGGTATCGGCGATGCGGCCGGCAAAGAGCGAGATGATGGACGGCGTCTCGGCGTCGACGGCCTCGACCATCTCATCGACCTGCGTAGGCGTAAAGATGGTGGTGACGTTGACCTTGATGCCGTCGGCCGAAAGCTTGCGCACCAGCTCGGCGGTGGACTCGCCCTTGGTAGTCACGCACGGAATCTTGACGTAGACGTTCTCGGCCCAGGTAGCGATCTCGCGGGCCTCGACCTCCATGGTCTCGACGTCGTCGGCAAAGACCTCAAACGAGACGGACACATCGGTGATGTGGGTCAGGACCTCCTTGGCAAACGCGCGGTAATCCGTCACGCCGCCCTTCTTCATAAGGGACGGGTTGGTCGTGAAACCCTGAACGTTGCCGTTCTCGTACATGTCGAGCATGCCCTCGAGGTTTGCACCGTCAGCGAACACCTTGATTGCCATCTGCCTGATTCCTTTCGTTAGCATACGGCCGATAAACTGCTAAACACTTTACCTACGTTTATCAAGGCGTGAGCTGCGGTTTTTTATCTTCTCGGCGAACGGTATAAACACCTCAGTGTTTGGATTGATAAATCGATTGAGCATGTAAAAGCAAAGAGTCGCAGTTTGGGCAAACGTCAGAACGCGGGATTCATTAGATGAGGCCGAAATGCTGCATCGCTGTGACGGTGCCGTCGTGTGCGACATCATCAGTCACGTAGTCGGCGAGCGCCTTGACCTCGGGCATGGCGTTGCCCATGGCCACGGCCGTCTCGACAGCGGCGAGCATACCCAGATCGTTGCCGGAATCGCCAAAGCCAAAGGTGCGCGCGTTGCCGGTGCGACCCAGGTATTCCAGCGCTCGCGCCACGCCCACGCCCTTGTCAATGCCCTTGGGGCTCAGCTCGCGATTCTGACCACCGGTGTTGCACAGCTCAAACTCGCGATCGATAAAGCCATCATCGTTGGCTACGCGAGCCAGGTCGCTCGCGACGATGCACACCTTGCCCACGCGCAGACTGCCGTCGACGCGCATTTCCTCGGCGCTGTGCACCACAGAAGTGCCGACCAGAGACGACTGCTCAACGCCCGCGGGTTCCAGGGCAAAAGTAGCCACGTTGGTCTCGAAAAAGGCCTCAATCCCTGCCGCGGCCATACGGCGTGCAAGCTCCGCGATAACGCCCTCGTCAAAGCAGTCCTCATGCACCACGCGGCCCTCGACCTCGAGCGTCGCCCCCGCCATGGCAACGACACCCGCAGGCTCCAAAGCACGCAGACCATCGGCAATCAGCCACAAGGGACGACCCGTGCAGATAAATGCCTGGTGACCCGCATTGCGCAGGCGATGAAACGCCTCGACGACCGCCTGCGAGGGGCAAGCCGCCGAAAAGTCCTTGTCGGTCATGTTGTCGGGATCGAACGACGTCAGCGTGCCGTCCACGTCAAAAAAGAGCACGGCGGAATCGGGGCACGCATCAATCATATGGGTTCCTTTCGGGGGCGAGAGTAAACGAAGTATCCATCATATAATGGAGCGACGCAACCAGAGAGGTCACCCATGGAATTTTACGCAAGCTGCCCCGAGGGCTTTGAGTCCGCACTCGCCGATGAGCTTAAACGCCTCGGGCTTTCGCATGTTCGCCGGCTGAAGGGCCGCGCTACATTTGAGGGCGAGCTCGAAGAAGGCTACCGCGCCTGTCTGTGGTCACGCCTGGCGAGCCGCGTGTTCGTGGTACTCGGGCGCTTTGAGGCGCAGGATGCCGATGAACTGTACGACAGCGTTTACGACATCGCTTGGGAGACCATCATCCGCCCCGGCGCCACCATCGCCATCACCGCCCGCGGCGTGACCGAGCAGCTGCGCAACACGCGCTTCTCGGCCCTGCGCGCCAAGGACGCATTGTGCGACCGCTTGGCCGAAACCACGGGCCGTCGCGCCGATGTCGACGCCGCCGATCCCGATGTTCACCTGCTGCTTTCGCTGCGTCAGCGCCGCGCGAGCATCAGCCTGGACCTTTCGGGCGACCCGCTGTTCAAACGCCTGCCGCCCGCAGCGACCCGCGCCGGCGAGGGCGCACACGTGTTGCGCCCCGACTACGCCGCCCTGGTGCTGGCGCAGGTCGGCTGGACCGCACTATGCGAGCGCGAACTGACGGCCGACGATTACGAGAACGAAGCCCTTCCCACGCTGATCGATGCCTCGTGCGCCGGCGGCGGTCTGCTGCTGGAGGCCGTGAACATTCTGACCGACCGCGCCCCGGGCGCCGCACGCGAGCGCTGGGGCTTTGAGGGCTGGCAGCTGCACGACGCCGCTCTGTGGGAGCAGCTGCTTGCCGAGGCGCGCGAGCGCGGGGCGGCAGCGCGCGAGCGCCAGGCGCGCATCGTGGCCGTAGACATCGACCCCGCCGCCCGCAAGACTGCCGAGCGCATGGCCAAGTGCGCCGGCTACAAGCGTTTTGTCGACTTTTGTGCCGCCAAGCCCGCCACCGTGCTGGACCATGCGGGCGCCGTCGCCAGTGCCGCCGTGGTCGCAGACACCACCGAGACCCCGCTTTCGCTCATGCACGACGCCATGACGCTGGTCGGCGAGCTGCGCCGCGCGCCCGAGCTCGCTTCGGCACCGGTCGCCGCGCTCACCCGCGACGGATTGCTGGCCCGCGCGCTCCACGCCGAGCCCAAGCGCTCGATCGCCGTCATGCCCAACAACGAGGAGGCGGCTATTGAGATTTGGCCCTCGATCGACCACGCCGCCGCGGCATTTGAAGCAGCAATCAGCGCAGATGCCGAGGAACAGACCGCAGACGCTCATGACGAAGCCGCCGATACTCCCACGCCCGAACCTGCCGCCACGCTCGACCTGGGCGACGGCAAGCCACTGCCCGTGCTCATCCCGGAGTCGGAGCAGTTCGCCAACCGCCTGCGCAAGAATGCCCGTCTGCGCCGCAAGTGGGCCAAGCGCGAGGGCGTGAGCTGCTACCGCGTCTACGATGCCGACCTGCCCGATTACTCCGCCGCCATCGACCTGTACGAGGGCTGCCCGCAGACGCCGGGCCGCTGGCTCATCATCGCCGAATACGCCGCGCCCAAGACCATCGACCCCGCGCTGGCCCAGGCCCGCATGCTCGACATCTTGGCCATCGCGCCGCGTATCCTGGATGTTCCGGCCGAGCATGTGCACGCCAAGGCCCGCATGCGTTCGCGCGGCGGCTCGCAGTACGGCAAGCAGGGCGCCGGCAAGGGCGGATCGGGCGAGCGCGCCAACATCGCTCGCCGTCGCCTGCCGCTCATCGAAGAGGGTGGACTCACCTTTGCCGTCAACTTTGACGACTATCTGGATGTGGGCATCTTCCTGGACCACCGCGTCACCCGCAACCTGGTGCGCGAGCACGCCAAGCAGGCGCGTCGCTTCCTCAACCTGTTTGCCTATACCGGCACCGCCACCTGCTACGCGGCGGACGGCGGCGTCGAGGAGACCGTGACGGTCGACCTCTCCAACACCTACCTGGACTGGGCCGAGCGCAACATGCGCCAAAACGGCTTTGTGGGACCGCAGCATCATTTTGTGCGCGACGACGTGCTCGCCTGGATTCGTGACCAGCGCCAGACGCGCAACCGCTGGGACCTGATCTTTGTCGACCCGCCCACGTTCTCGAACTCGTCCAAGATGGGCCGCCGCACCTGGGATGTCCAGCGCGACCATGTTGAGCTTTTGGCCGGCGTATCCCGCCTGCTCGCACAGGGCGGGCATGCCATCTTTAGCTGCAACCTGCGCGGCTTCCGTCCCGAGACGCGCAAGCTCGCACGCGCGGGCGTGGTGCTGGAGGACATTACGGCACAGACCATCCCCGAGGATTTCGCGCGCAATCAGAAGGTGCACCATTGCTATATCGTGCGCCGCCTGCCCATCGAGGACGCCATGGCCGAGGTCGGCTTTAGCGCCGAGGAGATTGCAGAGCGAACCGAGGAACTGCGCAATCCCGAGGCCTGCAAGCCCCGTGCGGCAGTACCCGCGCACGCGCAGGCCGGCAACGGCAAGTCGAACTTTGCCGGCAAACCCTCTCCTGCCGGCAAGCTCAAAAAGAAGAAGTTCTACGCCAGCAAGCCCAAGGGCAAATAACAAAGTTGCGGTGGAATAGTTCCTAAAAAGCCTGGTAAAGGCCCAAACAGGAACTATTTCACCGCAACTCATATTGGGATGGTGGTTGGCGATCTAACCTTGGGTGACCAATCGGTAACCGATGCCCACGTGCGTTTGGATATAGCGCGGGTGCGCGGGGTCGGACTCGATCTTCTTACGCAACGTGCCCATAAAGACGCGCAGGCTCGCCAGGTCGCTCTTGGTTGCCGTGCCCCAAATCTCGTGCAGGATAGACTGGTGCGTCAGCACCTTGTCGGCGTTATGCGCCAGCAGGCATAGCAGTTTGTACTCGATCGGCGTCAGATGCAGCTCCTCGCCATCCATCGTGGCGATGCCGGCATCAAAATCGATATGCAGCTCACCGGTATCGAACGAGCCCTCGGACGTACCCATGCCAATCTGCGCATACGAGAGACGCCTGAGCGTCGTGCGAATGCGCGCGAGCAGCTCCTCGACCGAAAACGGCTTGGTCAGGTAGTCGTCGGCGCCGGCATCGAGTGCGCGAATCTTGTCCGCATCCTCGCTGCGCGCCGAGACCACAATGATCGGCATGCCCGACCATGCGCGCACCGACTCCACCACCTTGACGCCGTCCATATCGGGCAGGCCCAAATCGAGCAGCACAATGCTCGGTGCCTGCGATGAGGCGGCGGCGATGGCGGCATGGGCGGTCTCCACGGCCATATGGCGCAAGCCGTGCGCCTCGAGCGCGGCAACGATAAGATTGCGAACGGCGGGGTCGTCCTCAACGACCAAGATGAGCGGTTTTACGGCAGAGTTCGGCACGGCGCTACTCCTTATCAAACGAAACGTCGGCGACGGGAAGCTCAATCGTAAAGACCGAGCCGTGCGGGTCCGCCGCGGCAACCTCTATGCTACCGCCATGCGCCAGCGCAATGGAGCGGCAAAGCGAAAGACCCAGGCCCACGCTGCGATGGCTGTCGGCCAAACCGTGGTTGGCGGTGTAGAACGACTCAAAGATTCGCTCGCGGTCCTCGGGCGCAATGCCTGGGCCGTCATCGGCCACCGAGCACGCCACGCATCCATCGTCGACGCCAATCGAAATCACGATATGCGAGCCTGCGGGCGTATAGGTGATGGCGTTGTTCACCAGATTGACCACCAGCTGCACCATGAGGCGCGCGTCGACGTTGACGAGCGCCGGCTCATCGCACGCCACCACCTTAAGGTCGTGCTCGCGCACGGCAGGGTTCACGTGGCGCAGCGCCTCCTCGACGATATCGTCCATGAGCTCGAGCGTAGTCGACAGATGCATGCCGCCGTCCTCGAGCTTGGTGATGGCGAGCAGGTTCTCGACAGTGGCGTTGAGCCACAGCGCATCCGAGCGAATGGATAGAAGCAGGCCGCGGCGCGTCTGGGCATCGAGCACCGCGGTGCCGGTCGAACCCTGGTCGAGCAGGACATCGGCATTGCCCGAAATACTGGTAAGCGGCGTGCGCAGATCGTGCGAGATGGAGCGCAGCAGGTTGGCGCGCAGCTGTTCGTTTTTGGCGAGCACCGCCGCCTCCTCGCGGGCCTCCATGGCGCGGGCGCGGTCGAGCGCCAGCTCGCCTTCGCTCACGATGGCATCGGCAAGTGTCCGTTCCTCATGCGTCAGCACGTCGGGCTCGGCAACGATAGCCAGCACGCCCACCACCGAGGCGGGGTCGCCCGAGCGCACGAAGCCGTCGCCTGTGCGAACCGTCAGGTAGATGCCATAAAACGCCGAGCCGCCATAGGTGGCATCGAGCGGCGTTCCCACATAGGCGGACGCCGAGAGCCGCGGCGGCATCTGCGGCGCCAGCTCGTGCACCGGCGCGGCATCGCCCACGGCCGTGTACGTCGCACGCGGCAGCAGGTCATCGCCCTCGGCGTCGGCGCTGTACCACACGACCGGGCAGCCCGAAAGACGCGCCAGCTGCGTGGCCATGGCATGGACAATCTGATGCTGATCGGCGCACTGCTGCAGCATGCGGTTGGTCTCGAGCACCATATGCGTGCGGCGGTCGCTGGCGGCAGCCTGTGCCAAGGCGCGGCGCAGGGCCAACGCAATCGAGCTCGACACAAGCGAGACCACGAACATGATGAAGAACATGCCGGGATAGCCGCGGTCGATAAGCGACAGCGAGTAGCG
This sequence comes from Collinsella aerofaciens, assembly GCF_025289055.1. Classification (GTDB taxonomy): domain Bacteria; phylum Actinomycetota; class Coriobacteriia; order Coriobacteriales; family Coriobacteriaceae; genus Collinsella. The sequence continues at coordinate 6,706 of NZ_JAESIQ010000018.1, read as the reverse complement.
CGGGTCGACAAACAAGAAGTTGTAGAGCGCCACGGCGGCAGCCGAGCTCAGCAAGCAATACAGGCGACTCCAGGTAAAGAATGCGCACAGCTGAACGGCGAACACATAGACGATCATGATGCTCGGCGCGAGACCCGGATGGTCGAGCAGCGCGCCCACAATCGTCGCCGCGACCAGCAGCCCCACCGATACGCAGGCGTCATACAGAGGAGTGCGGCGCGTCAGCGTTGTGCGCCGCCACCAAAAGCTATCGGCAATATCGCCGTCCGTACGGACGTCCATCAGCGCCCCGCCCCTCTCTCAAAAACAAAAACCACCACAAAGGGGACAGGCACCCTTGTGGTGGTTTCCCCTTGTGGTGGTTCCAAGTGTATAGCCTTTGCAGCCTGCGATCGTTAGACAAACAGCACGTGCGCGAGCAGCGCGCAAACGCACGCCACGGCAAACACCGTCACCACGACCGAAATCACACGATCGGCCATGTCCATGTTGGCACGATTCGTAAAGAACCGATCTTCGGCGGCGTCAACGCGCGCCTCACGAACCATTTCGACCACCGCCTCACGGCCATCGAGCGCCTTTGTATCCATGTTTGCCTCCCCGGCCTCATGCTTATCCATCAAAAACTAACTCCGTGTAGCCACCGGCGTCTACGGCCGCTCATTGGGGGCCAGGCGCTGCATCTTGTTCACGGCCTTGAACTTGGTGAACAGCGGCACGTACTCAAAGCTCACGTTGGAGTTCTCCAGGCCGTACCAGCGTGCAGGCGTGCCGGCGGCACGGCGGATGATGTACTTGAGCGTGATGGCCGTACGCTCGCTGGGCTCCACATCGCTTTCGGGCGCCAGAAGCTTACGGATCAGGACGAACTTGAACGTGCCGATGTTACCCGGATCCTTGTAGACCGAGTAGTCATGCGTCTGCGGCGGCAGCTCGCCGGTGGCAGCCAGGTCCTGAACAACCTGACGCAGGTAGGCATTGACGCGCTGGTTGATCTTGTAGCCCAGGTACAGATGCACGCGGAACACGTAGTCGGTGCCGAACGTCTCGACCGAATAGGCAAAGGTATGCGGCTCGTCCATGGTCTCGACGTTCACAAACCACCAGGCGCGGGCGCGCTTGGGATGCTTGTCCAAAATCGAATAGACGATATCGCGGTCGATGTAGTCGGTATGGGTGTCCTTGGTCAGGTACACGACGTTGTCGCTCATGCGCTCGTAACGGTCGTCGTCACGCAGGCGCTTGAGCTGCGGCAGGTAGCTGCGCAGCGGCAGCAGCGTAAACTGGCGCTGCTCGACCGCCGTGCCGTTGTACCAGCACACCATAATGCCCATGATGAGTGCAGCCATGAGAATGGTGAAGTAGCCGCCGTGGAAGAACTTGGTGAGCGAGCTCACAAAGAAGAAGCCTTCGAGCAAAAGGAAGAAAGCCGCGAAGATCCACGGAGCAACCTTGAGCTTGCGCTCCTCGTGCAGGTAGAAGAAGAGCAGCAGCGTGGTGCACATCATAGTCAGCGTAATGGCAAGGCCGTACGCGGCTTCCATATGCGCCGAGTTCTGGAACAGCAGCACCACGATGACGCAGCCGACAAGCATGACGTTGTTAACCATGGGGATGTAGAGCTGGCCTTTGGTCTCGGCAGGATAGAAGACCTGCATGTGCGGCATGAGGTCCAGACGGCTGGCCTCGGACACCAGCGAGAATGCGCCGGTGATGAGCGCCTGCGAGGCAATGATGGCCGCGACGGTGGAAAGGCCGACGGCAAACGGGCGCAGGCCCGGGGCGAGCATCTGGTAGAACGGATTGAGGTCGGCAATGCCCATGAGCTCGGGGTTGGCAGCGTTGTTCATAAGCCAAGCGCCCTGGCCCATATAGGAAAGCAGCAGGCAGCACTTAACGAACGGCCAGGTAGCGTAGATGTTGCCGCGGCCGACGTGGCCCATGTCGGAGTAGAGCGCCTCGGCACCGGTGGTGGCGAGGAAGCAGCTGCCCAGAATCATGATGCCCGCGTGGTTGTTGGGGCTCAGCAAAAAGGCGATGCCGCGCACCGGGTTGAGGCACAGCAGCACGGCGGGGTGCTGGAAGACAAAGAACAGACCCGTGCCGCCCAGGAACAGGAACCACAGCGTCATGATGGGGCCAAAGGCGTGACCGATCTTGGCCGTACCGATGCGCTGCACCAAGAAGAGCACGATGATGATGGCGAGCGTAATGGCGACGACGCGGCCCTGGTCATCGCCCAGCACGGCATGGACCGCCGGGATGGTGCGCAGGCCCTCGATGGCCGTGGTAACGGTAACGGCCGGCGTCAGGATGCCGTCGGCGAGCAGCGCGGCGCCTCCCAGCATGGCGGGGATGATAAGCCACTTGCCGCAGCGCTTGACCAGGCTGTACAGGGCAAAGATGCCGCCCTCACCATGGTTATCGGCGCGCAGCGAGATGAGCACATACTTGATGGTGGTCAGCAGCGTGACCGTCCACACGACAAGGGAGAGCGCGCCGAGCACGAACTCCTCCGTGACGCTTCCGATGCCGCCGTTGCCGGCAACGAGCGCCTTGGTTACATACATAGGGCTGGTGCCGATATCGCCGTACACCACGCCCAGCGTGACGAGCATCGCCGAGATGCTCACAGGAATCGCAGCGTGCGAAGCTGCCTCCTTGGCCTTTTGTTCCATAAGCCGGTTTCCTCCCAACTTTAATGTTCGAAGGAATTATAGGTAATCGGCCCATGTTTGAATGGCACTGTTTTCCCAGCTAGATAAACATTTATACAGCCTTTAAGCCACCTCGGCGATATGGAATGTGACAAAGGGACTTTCCCTTTGTCACATTCGTCATTTTCCAAGCCAATTTTTGAACCACCACTCCATGGAGCGGCTCATCTCGGCCATAAAGGGACTCGTGTGCTTACGGGTATAGATGTCCACGACGCGCTCCCCCACCTCGCGGGCATGCGGACGGAACATCGCGTCCATCTCGGCCACCTGCGCGTCCATGGTCGCGGCATCGGCGCGGCAGTAGCGCTCCTCGTGCACCAGGTTCACCACGGGATGCGCAATGGCCGGACGCTCCTTACGGGGCGTGCCGATGATGAGCATCGACAGCGGCATGGTATAGGGCGGCAAGTCCAGCAGCTCGGCAACTTCCTCGGCATTCTCGACGATATCGCCGATGTAGCAGCTCCCCAGCCCCAGGGCCTCGGCGGCAACCACGGCGTTTTGCGCAGCGATCACGGCGTCCTGGGCCGCGATGGCAAAGTCGCCCAAACCCGGCGCGCGGCGGGGCGCCTTGCCCGTACGCTCGACAAACTCGGGCTCAAAGCAGCCCACGTGCTCAAACAGATCGATCCACTTGGCATAATCGACCACAAATATTAGTGCCCAGGGCGCCTTGGCGATCATGGGCTGGTGGTCGCACAGGTCGGCCAGACGGTCCAGCGTAGCCTGCTCGCGAATGCTCACGATGGAATACATCATCATGGCGCCCGCCGACGGAGCGCGACTCGCTGCGTGCAGAATCGCCGCACGCTGCTCGTCGGTCACCGCCACGGGGCGGCCGTCGTCATCGCGCGCGAAGGCACGCGTGGAGGAACGGTGCTCCAACGTGTCCAGCACCGCATTGCCCGTGGTCTCGACCGGATAGCCACACGTATCCACAGCCTTGGTGCAAACCTGCTCGTTCATCGCCTCATCCTCGCTAATTCTTTAAGAAGCCTTTACGTTTCCGTGTAATTCCCGTCCATTATCGCGCAGGTCGCCACTACATTGCGCCACACCGCCACACGTGCGCGTTAATATGGCTGGTTGTTGTGCGCAGACACCAATTGCAGCGCATATCTTGGTAACAATCGGGTAAACCCCCGCTTTCGTACGTTTTAGTTTGTGAGGAGTCTCAGCATGTTCGCTGCCGCCATCTCGCTCGTCGGTCTTGCGGCGACCGTCTACCTTGTCTTGCGCGAGGCCAAGGCCATTCGCGCTCAGTCGGGCACCGTTGCCAAAAGCGCTCTTGGGTGGAGCGTCGCCTTCGGCCTGTTCCAGGTCTTTTTGACTATTTGGGGCGCCGTGGGCCTCGTCGCTCAAAACGAGCCGCTCGCCTTTGTGATGCTCATCCTGACCAACGCCATCCTCACCGGCTGCGCTTGGGCCAGCATCGCACGCGACCGCATCGCCCCGCGCGTCTTTGCGTTCGCCGCGCCCGACGCCCCCGCCCCCACCGGCAAGCTCGCCCGCTTGCGCGGCGCCTTTGTGGGCAAACCGCTCGTCGCCGCCGTCCTGTGCCTGCTGCTCGCCGGCGTCTTTGCGCTGCTGGGCATGGAGGTATCGTCCAACCACGACTTTACCTGGGTCTACCCCCTGTGCATCCTGCTCGAGTGGGCCATCATCACCACGCTCATGGTCGGCTTGTTCTTCCTATTCCAGCGCCACGGCGCAGCCCCCGCGGTCCTGGCCTTTGCCCTCTTTATCCTGGGCATTGCCGAGTTCTTCGTTATCACGTTTAAGTCCATGCCCATCCAGCCGGGCGACCTTTCGGCCATCTCCACCGCCGCCGCGGTCGCCGGCACCGGCTACACCTTCTCCATCTCGCTGTTCTGTGTGCTGTCCATGGGCTTTACCGCCATCGCCATGCTGCTGTGCGAGTACGCTGGCCTGGTGGCACCGCACCGTCAGAAGGGCGCCGCCAACGCCAAGCGCATGCTGCTCACCAACCTGCTCGTGGCCGTGCTGTGCCTGGGCGGTGTGACCGCGCATGTTACGCTCATCGACTACTACAACACTCTCGGCATCACCGTCTACACCTGGCGTCCGCTCGAGAGCTACTGGCGCGAGGGCTACCTGCCTGCCTTTATTAGTGCGGCACAGTCCATCAAGCCACCCAAACCCGCCGACTACTCCGTCGACGATGCCAAGGCCACGCTCAAAAAGTACGCCAAGGCCTACGACAAGTCCGACGCGGCCAAGAGCGACGAGCGCGCCGCCGCCCAGGAGCAGTTCGACAGCGAGAAGCCCACGGTCATCGCCATCATGAACGAGACGTTCTCGGATCTGTCGATCTACCAGAACATGCGCGCCGGCTACGAGGGTCCGCAGTACTTTAAGAGCCTGTCCAACTGCCTCAGCCGCGGCAAGCTCTACGTGAGCGCCTACGGCGGCGGCACCGCCAATACCGAGTTTGAGTTTATGACCGGCAACTCCATGGCCAACCTGGGCTCGGGCGTGTACCCCTACACCATCTACAACATGGAAACGACCGGGAACCTGGCAGAGCAGTTCAAATCGCTCGGCTATTCCACCACGGCTATGCACCCCAATCACGCAACCAACTGGAACCGCGAGAACGTCTACAAGGACTTTGGCTTTGACCAGTTCCTGTCCATCAACGATTTCCAGGGAGCCGACACCTTGCGCGGCATGGTGACCGACCAGGCTACCTACGACAAGATTCTTGAGCTGCTCGACCAGAACGCCGATCCGCAGTTTATCTTCGACGTGACCATGCAGAACCACTCGGGCTACGATACGGGTCTGCTGCCGGTCGATAAGCAGATGCACCTGAATATCGATACGACCGATCTGGATGCCAAGACCGTCGAGGACGGCACGCTCTCCGATGTCGACGAGTATGTCTCGTGCATCGAGCAGTCCGACCAGGCGCTTCGCTACTTCCTCAACGCCCTGAGCAAGCTCGACCGTAAGGTAGTCGTGGTGTTCTGGGGCGACCACCAGCCGTTCTTCCCGTCCAAGTTCAACGACAAGTGGTTTACCGGCGAGGACGATGCCACGCACCAGGAACGTCTGTGGCAGACCGACTACATCATCTGGGCCAACTACGACGTTGCCGGCTGCGACCAGACGAGCGAGGTCGACGACCTGTCCACCAACTACCTGTCCACGCAGCTTATGCAGCTGATCGGCGCACCGCTGACCGACTACCAGAAAGCGCACATGACGCTGCGCGAGTCGCTGCCCGCCATCAACTCGGTGGGCTACGAGGACGCCAGCCTGCGCTGGGCGCTTTCCTCCAACGTCACCGGTGACGATGCCGCCGCCGCAGCCGCCACCAAGGCGCGCGAAGATTACGCCAAGATGCAGTACTACGAGATGTTCCGCGACGGCAAGAACGTGTACACCGAGCACTTCCAGACCGAGGCCAACGAGACCGACCCCAACCTGGCACCGGGCACGACCAAGATCAAGTAGCGGGTCGCTCATAACTGGTTCGTCTGCCCGGCGACGCGGAACGTAAGGTTCCCTGCTCGGTCAGTCCTGCGCAAGACGAAGGCCACATTAAGTGGCCTTCTTTGCGTGCGGAACTCGCGATGAACCTTATATGCCTCCGCCTGGACAGACTCCCTGATGTTGGGGCGTGGCTTGTCTTGGGTGTATCGCCGAACATATATAAGTTGAAGGCCACGTTATGTGGCCTTCTTTGTTTGCGGAAAGTGTGTCCCGGAATTCTTGTCTGGAATGGGATGCAGTTTCCGCTTGGGACCCGATTGGGAAAGTGTGTCCCACTATTCAGCTGGATTCCGGGATGTATTTTCCGGTTGAGGCTCGTTGGGAAAGTGCGTCCCACTTTGGGGGCTGATTCTGGGACGTGGTTTCCGGTTGGCTCTCATTGGGAGATCGCGCGAATTTTTGTGGTGTAAGAGGGGGGGGCCGCGTCAGCGCCCCCTGCGCCTAAGGCTATTCCGCAACGCCGTGGC